>PBDY01000001.1 GCA_002717445.1 Gammaproteobacteria bacterium
ACGCGAAAAGCATATCAATGAAATTATCAAGCCTGCCCTAAACAATGGAACATGGGTTATCTGTGATCGTTTTACGGATGCAAGTTTTGCATACCAAGGTTTTGGAAGAAAGTTGGGTTTTGAAAAAGTAAACCAACTGAAGACCTTAATCCAAAAAGATTTTGAACCTGATCTAACGATCTTACTGGACGCACCGCTTGAAGTAATTACCAGCAGAAGAAAACTGAATCCAAACGATCGGTTTGAGTCCGAGGATAAAAAATTCTTTGAACGTGTCAGAAATGGGTATCTTGAGTTAGCTAAAAC
Source organism: Gammaproteobacteria bacterium (assembly GCA_002717445.1). Classification (GTDB taxonomy): domain Bacteria; phylum Pseudomonadota; class Gammaproteobacteria; order Steroidobacterales; family UBA11654; genus CACPJA01. The sequence continues at coordinate 307 of PBDY01000001.1, forward strand.
CTTTCAAGAGAGAGTCAAGGTAATTGATGCATCGAAGGATATCAAAGAAGTTCAAAATCAAATTATACTCTTGATCAATGATTTAGTGAGAAACCAATCATGATTCAAGAATACCCGTGGTTAAAAAACACATATAAGCCTCTCGAAAAAAACATCAGAGCACATAAGAATGCTCATGCATTTTTGATACACGGAGATTCCGGTATTGGTCGTTTGGCACTTGCTAAGTTTTTAAGCAATATCTTTCTTGGGTGCGATGAAGACAGCGCATCTGAAATCAAGGACGAAGTCATTGTTTCACCCATTGAGGTTAAAAAATCGATCAGCATCGATCAGATTCGGTCATTAAAAGAATCATTGTTATTAACCAGCCTAAAAGGAAAAGGCAAAGTTGGAATCATCTACCCCGCAGAAGCGATGACCTATCCTGCGGCAAACAGCTTGCTGAAAATACTTGAAGAACCCCCCAAGGATACAATGATCATACTGATTACTGAATCGACAGGGAAACTACCCAAAACCATTCTCAGTCGATCTCAAATCATCGATTGTGGGCCTCCAAGCAATGAAGAATCAATCAAATGGCTTGAAGCAAGAGAGAACAGGGACTGGACGTCAATGCTATCGGTCTTTGGAAATAGGCCTGTGCTCCTAAACGATATAGGCCACGAGTATCTAACAAGTCAAATCGATTTGCTTTCTTCACAAGTAACGGGGCTGATTGATGGCAAAACCAAGCCCTCAGAAATCTCAGATTCATGGAAAAATGACGACATCGAACTAAACTTAAGGGTGATTTATAGCTGGATGTATAGATACCTTGAAATAAGATTATTGCAAAGAAACACTGACGAGAGCCTTCCCATTGGGCTATCACGGATGCTGGATCAAAATATCAATCATGAGAGTTGTTTTAAGCTTATGGATGACATAATGAGGTTGAGAGAATTAAAATATAGTGGAAAAGGACTGAGCTGGAATATTCACATCACTAAACTGCTTAATCCTTTATTTATAGATATGTCAGGACTGAAAGATTATGCCTAATGAGAATATAGAAACAGATGCATTAATAATTGGTGCAGGACCTTGTGGGTTATTTCAAGTATTTGAATTGGGATTACTGGGTATAGAATCAGTGGTGATTGACAGTCTGCCATCAAAAGGTGGTCAATGCTCAGAACTATATCCGGATAAACCCATATATGATATTCCTGGAATACCCGTATGCACTGGGGAAGAACTGATTGAGAATCTGTCAAAACAAATAGAGCCTTTCTCTCCTCACTTAATCCTCGGGGACGAGGTTACTGAGCTTGAAAGAAAAGATGGATCGTTCGATATAAAGACTCAGAAGGGAAAAAGCATATCTGCAAAAACTGTTTTTATCGCCGGAGGAGTTGGATCTTTTCAGCCAAGAAAGATTAGGATTAAGGGGATTGATGAGCATGAAAACAAATGGTTGCATTACAGGGTTAAAGATAAGAACGCTTTCCACGGTAAAAAAATCATCATTGCTGGAGGAGGAGACTCGGCATTGGATTGGGCAATCGATTATGCCGAATCTAGTGACCACATAGAAAACGGTGGAACCGTGAGTCTCATTCACCGTCGAGACGAATATAGAGGAGCGGTATCGTCTATTCAGACCATAAATTCTCTTGCAAAATCAAAACGAATTAATCTCTACGAAAATACAAAAATATCAGGCTTTGATTCCAATGGGGCAAACTCATTCATGCTTAATATCCAATCCAATGGGTCTGAGCAGACTATAGAAGGTGATGTCTTATTGGTGTTCTATGGTCTTTCTCCTAAGTTGGGACCAATAGCAGAATGGGGATTGGATATTACAAAAAAATCAATCGCAGTGAATACCGAGTCTTACCAAACAAATATACCTGGAGTATTTGCCATAGGAGACATCTCGGATTACCCAGGAAAGAAGAAGCTTATTCTGAGTGGTTTTCATGAAGCGGCACTCGCAGCTTTTGCTGCAAAAGCGATTATCACGCCTGGCAAGAAAGTTAACTTGCAATATACGACGACCAGTCCTCTTCTCAAAGAGAGACTGGGAGTGAATGATAATTAATGTAAAATACAGGTTATAAAGAGGAGTCTATAGCATGGGAATTGAAATCACAGGTTGGGGTAAATGCACACCATCTGCTGTGCTGACCAATCACGATCTCGAAACCATCCTGGATACCAATGATGAGTGGATCACTTCAAGAACAGGGGTTAAAGAAAGAAGAATAGCTGAAGCGCCTCTCAGCGAGATCGGAACCATAGCAGCAAAACATGCTTTGGCTGCGGCCGACAAGGATCCTCAAGCAATTGATGCAGTCATGATGGCAACCTGTACACCCGAGTATCTAATTCCCAGCACTGCCTCAAGGGTGCAGATGAATATAGGAAACAATACTGCTGCTGCTTTTGACTTTAACTCAGCTTGCACCGGTTTTGTTTACGGCCTAACAACTGCGTACTCGATGATTCAATCAGGCATATTTGATAATGTTTTATTGGTCGGTGGAGAAAAGGTGAGCTACTTTCTTGATTGGACTGCCAGAGATACTGCTGTGCTTTTTGGAGATGGGGCGGGGGCAGTATTAATTGAAAAAACCGATACACAATCAAAACTCTATTCTTCAAAACTGGCATGCGATCCATTTCTAGGAGAAGCATTGATGCTAAAAAACTTTGGCACGAGCATGGAACTCAAAGATCCAAAAGAAGGGTATTTCTTTGGCATTAATTTTGAGGGTCAAGAAATCTTTAAGAATGCAGTTAAAACCATGGCAAGACTGGCAGAGGAAGCATTGGAGGAGGCACGGCTCACGGTTGATGACGTTGATCTTTGCATTCCTCACCAAGCAAATCTAAGAATTTTGGAAGCAACCGCCAAACGATGCAATTTCCCAATGGAAAAAATGATTATCAACCTGGATCAATATGGCAATACGTCGGCCGGATCAATACCCATCGCATTGACGGAAGCACTCGATGATAACAAAGTAAAGCCCAACTCAAAAATACTCTTTCTCGCTTTTGGGGGAGGTCTTACGGGTGCTGCAGCAATTGTGGATTGGGGAGGACGATCACATGCCCTTAAAACATCGGATGAACAATTGCCTGAAAGCAGTAAAACCGCGATAGAACTCATCAACGACATAATCAATATGTATAAATAGTATGGTTCAAGATCCCTATCGGTCAGTATCGGGTGAAATCTTATATCTCCATGATGAAAAATTGGCCGCCCATTCATGTTTGGACAATGGGCGATGACTTCATCATTGTAAAAATCCGATGGGATCATTTAAAATCAGATTATGTCATAAATAGACTAAAAGAAGTTCCAAATTAAAAAAATCTAAATGGAGGCTTATTATGGCGGATATTGATACTGATATTTTAATCATAGGCGGCGGCGTTGCAGGCTCGGCGGCGGCTTATGGGTTATCAAAAGAAGGGTATAAGGTTTTATTGCTGGAAAAATCAGAAAAACCCCAAGACACTGCTCGTGGAGACCATATTCAGCCAGCAGTGAGTGAAATCCTTGGTAAATGGAACATTTTGGAAGCTTTCTTTAATAATGGTGCAAGAAAAAGGGCTGGATCATTGTGGTTTGATGAAGATGCAAACTTTTTAATGGATGCAAATGTCTCAAAACTTGAAATACCCGAACCATATTTTATGTTCATGAATCATGAGGACATCAGTAATGTCTTTGTTTCATCGGCAGAAGAGAATAAAGGGTTCTCTTTTCTATGTCCGATCCTTTCGTGTGCTCACATTGATACCAATGCGAATGAGTCTATTTTTGAAATCAAACTTAAAGATGGAGAAACCCAAACAGCAGCGACCAAAATGATCATTATTGCAGACGGAGTTGCATCAAATATGGGACGCTTTTTTGAATTTGAAAGAAGTGCTTTCAGGTATGAAAAAGCATTGGCTGTTCTTTTCTCTGATGAATATGAGGCCGATGAATTCAATAATCTAAGAACTTATCTTACCGATAGAGGAATCGTTACGATGATTCCCAGAGCAAAAGGAGGATGCAAGATTGGTTTGACAATAGGGCGTGATGAAATTAAAGAATGGAAAAAGATGACCTCAAAAGAGCATCAAAATTTTATTGGTGGATTGGTTCCAATCTATGAGAACTTAAAAATGTATTCTGCCGGGATCTACCCTCCATCAATGATCATTGCAGAAAACTGGACCAAAGATAACATCGTGCTCATGGGGGATGCTTGCCATGGACTTCACCCGGGAAGAAGCCAGGGAATGAATACGACCATTAAGTGCATAGATCATCTTTTGGACCTTCTGCCGCCGAATGAAACATTTGAGAAAAAAAATGTCATACAATCTTTGAATCAATACCAGAAATTAATGAAATCCAATATTAATGAGCTATTAGAAGCAAATCATGCCATGGGCATATCGATGGATAACTTCGATAAGAAATCTAAGGTTCAAGAAATAGAGAAATTTAAATTCCTAGAAAAGAATTTTGAAGAAGGTCAATCGTATAGAATGAAATCTGCAGGATATGGAGTTTTTTAACCGCAATGGAAAAAAGCCTTGATAAAAAATACTACTTCAGTGACGAAATTTATGATCAAGAATTAGACCATATCTTTTATTCGGATTGGCTATGTTGTGGCAGGGAAGAGGATGTTGATGCGGTTGGTAGTTATAAAATCTTTACCATCGGAAATGAGAATTTATTCATCATCAGAGATAAAAGTAATGAGATTGGGGTTTTTCATAATTTTTGCAAACACAGAGGGTGTCAGATTCTTAAAGATGAAAAATCCAGCCCCCTGAAAAGAAACATCCGATGTCCATATCACTCATGGGTCTACAACTTTGATGGCAGCTTATTCAAAGCACCTCATCTAGACATCGATTCAAAAGATGAAACGTTTCACTTAAACCGAGTAAAGAGCAAAACTTGGGGTGGTTTCATATTCATAAATCTAGGGGATCATCCATCGTCTTTTGAGCAATATATCAATGATATCAGTTCCCAATTTATTCGTTACCCTATGGGGGAACTGGTTTCTTCGAGATCCTTTAAGTATAAAGTCTCAGCAAACTGGAAGGTAATCGTTGAAAATTACAATGAGTGCTATCACTGTGCTGGAGTTCATCCTGAGCTGGTTAGTATTGTTCCTGCATTCAAGGAGAACGGCGCAAATGAATTAGATTGGGATGAGGGTATTCCTCATAGGCCCGGTGCAAATACTTTTACATTTTCAGGAACAACAAATAGGGATCCATTTCCCGGGCTGAATCAATCTGAGAAAGACAACCATTTCGGTCAAGCACTTTATCCGAATCTAATGATGAGTTTTTCCATGGATCATGTTGCGGCATTCATCCTTCGACCGTTATCGCCATCACAGACAATGATAGAGTGTCGAATTTTGTTTCACCCGGATGAAGTCGTTAAGCCCGATTTTAATCCCGATGATGCTTCAGAATTCTGGGACTTGGTCAATAATCAAGATTGGAGCATATGCGAACGAGTGCAAAAAGGCATGCAATCCAATGCTTTCAAATACGGTTACTATGCGCCCATGGAAGATGAGAGTCTGGATATCCGAAAGTATATTCAAGATAAATTAGGCATCAACCCATGACAAACACAATCAAAGCTTCAAATATTCGCTGGAGAGTACTCTTTATTACACTCTTCCTTGGATACATTGCTTATGTTTTTAGAGGCAACCTTTCAGTCATTGGTAAATTCTTAATGGATGATATGGGAATCACTCAGATTGAATTGGGTTGGCTGCTCTCATCTTTTTTATGGGGCTATACACTTTTTCAGTTTCCAGGAGGTTTGCTCTCTGAAAAAATAGGCCCAAAAAGCACGTTAATCGTTTGCACCGTGGGTTGCACTTTGATCACGATCATCTCTGGTTTTATTGTATTGGGTGGCTTCTCGCTTGCATTGATGATTCCACTTCTGTTCATATGCCGTTTTCTCTTAGGCGCTTTCCAGGGTCCATTGTTTCCGGCAATGGCTGGAGGCATTGTAGCCAGGTGGTTTCCCTCAGGATCTTGGGCACTGCCCAATGGAATGAACTCCACAGCGCTCGCGCTGGGATCGGCTTCAACCCCACCAATCATTGTCTATCTAGCCGAGTATTTTGGTTGGGAATATACATTTTTTTTAATATCAGTACTGGGAGTGATGGGCACGCTGATTTGGTGGAAATATTCAACAAATTGGCCCAATGAACATCCTGACATCAATCGCAGCGAACTGGTGCTGATCGGTGAATCTGATTTCAATAACAATCAGATGTCTTGGCCTATGGTTAAGGAGGTATTAACCAATAGAAATATTTTATTCACAGCATTGGGCTACATGTCAATGAACTATGTTTTCTTCATATTCTATTCTTGGATCTTCATTTATTTCGTCAACATAAGAGGTTTTAATGTTTTAGAGGGAAGCATGCTTGCAAGCTTACCATTCCTGATGGGTGCCGTAGGGGCAACCTGTGGCGGTCTACTCTGTGATCGATTACAAAAGCGCTATGGCGTCATCTGGGGTCATAGGATACCCATCATCATTGGACTCATTCCATCGGCTGGTTTTTTGCTATTTGGTTCAATCACAGAGAACCCCTATCTTGCTGTACTCTCTTTGTCTCTATGCTATGGGTTCATTGAATTAACAGAAGGGCCTTTCTGGTCAACCATAGGCTTCATATCGGATAAACCTCAAGCTGCGGGTGGCATTCTTAATACAGGTGGAAATTTAGGCGGAGTATTGGCGACTCCATTGATACCGATCATGGTCGCTCAATACGACTGGGTAATTGCGCTCAATAGTGGGGGTGTTTTTGCCATTTTAGGCGTAATATTCTTTATGCAAGTTCAGTTCAAGGAAGCCAGTGAATAAAAGGTATAAAATTCTCTTTGAGCCTGTTGATATAGGCCCAGTCACTGCAAAGAATAGATTCTATCAGGTGCCTCATGCCATGGGGGCAGGCAACGATATGCCTCAAACAAGAGCAGCACAAAGAGGCATAAAAGCCGAAGGGGGGTGGGGCGTGATCAATACAGGATATTGCTCGATACACCCATCCAGCGATGACAGGCCTCTGCCATTTGCAAGAATATGGACTGATGAAGACATTCCAGCTCATGAAATCATGGTCAAAGCGGTTCATGAGCATGATGCCCTAGCAGGCATAGAACTCTTTCATGGCGGCGCCTATACGCCTAATAGGCACAGCCGACTAACTTCATTTTCTCCCTCTGGCGTTCAACCAAGACCGCCTGAATTGGATACCATGTCTATTGCCTCACCGAAAGTCATGGACAATCAGGACATCAAAAATTTGATCCAATGGCACATCGATGCGACAAAACGATCGCTTAAAGCTGGATTTGACATCATTTACTGTTATGCGGGCATGGGTTTTCTTCCGTATCATTTTCTCCACCCTGACTTTAACAAGAGGACCGATGGTTATGGGGGATCATTGGAAAACAGAGCCCGGCTGATTACAGAGATAATTTCTGCCATGAAAGAGACCGCTGAGGGAAAAGCCGCCATTGCTGTCAGAATCTCTACTGATGAATTACTGAAATTCAAAAGCGAACATGCTGAGTCAGAAGCGCATGAGCTATTCGAGATGATTGGGGAGCTTCCAGATCTATGGGATTTGAAACTTTCTCAATGGACCAAGGAATGCCCTGCAGGAAGATTTGCAGAATCCGGTCACATGAGGCCTTACAACAGTTTTGCAAAAGCACTTACAACAAAACCGGTTGTGGGAGTAGGGTGGTTTACCTCTCCTGATATCATGGTTAAACAAATCAATGATGGAGTTCTTGACTTTGTTGGAGCAGCAAGGGCATCCATTGCAGACCCCTTTTTACCCAATAAATTAAAAGAAGGTCGAGAGGATGACATCAGAGAATGCATTGGCTGTAATATTTGTGCCTCATGTTACAACGGTGGCATCCCGGTTAGATGCACACAAAATCCTACGATGGGAGAAGAATGGAGAAGAGGGTGGCATCCAGAAAAACATAAAGCGAAAACCTCAGACTCTAGGATTCTGATCATAGGCGGAGGTCCAGCAGGTCTTGAGGCGGCGACAACGCTCTCAAAAAGAGGTTATCAGATCACCATTGCAGAGAAAAAAGAGCAACTGGGTGGCAGAATCAACAATGAATCCATTTTGCCAGGAATGTCTTCGTACCAGAGAGTGATTGATTACAGGCTGGGTCAAATAAACCAATCGGACCGGGTTGAGACTTTTCTCAGTAATGAACTAAAAAAACAAGATGTTCTAGATCTGGGCTTTGATCATGTCGTTACAGCAACTGGCTCAAAGTGGAACCTTTCATTGCTCAATGAAAAACTGACTCCGTTTAATATCGGCAAGATGTCCAATGTTGTGACACCGGACGATATTTTTAAAGGTGCAGAAATACAGGATGAGATCTTAATTTATGATTTTGACTTCTACTATATGGGCGGTCTTCTGGCTGAGTATCTGACCAATCAAGGCAAGAATGTCAGTATCATAAGCCCCTTTCCAAATATTTCTCCTTGGAGCTTTATGAGCAATGAACTCAATGAAATCGCCCTAAGACTTCATGAAAAAAATATCGAAACCAGTAAAGAGGAAATCATTCAAAACATTGAAACGGGACATGTGATCACCAAAAACCTTGTCTCTGATGAAATGCGTGAAACCAATTTTGAAACATTAATAATAGTTGGCAATAGAATTCCTCACAGAGAATTATACGATGAGCTCATGTCTGAGGACACACTCGGTGATCATGGCATCAAATCAGTCAATAATATTGGAGACTCAAACGCACCTGGTGCTGTAGTGCATGCAATTTATTCCGGCCACCTCTATGCCAATACCTTCGATGATGATTCTCATGTAAACGATCTAAAGTTTGAATATACATCGATTCAGTAATACATTGTCCCATTCGTAAACCTTATTAGGGAAAAGCATATGGAATTATCCGATTTTAAGAGGATAGTCATCAAAATAGGTTCGTCTCTTCTTGTCGACGAGAATAGGTCATTGAATACCGATTGGTTGGGCAGCCTAATAGATGAATTGATCTCTCTTAAAGAAGAGGGACACGAAGTATTGATCGTGTCTTCAGGTGCCATTGCATTGGGCGGAAATTACTTTGGAATTCCAAAATCCAAAATGAAGCTAGAAGAAAAACAGGCCGCAGCAGCTTCCGGGCAAATTATCCTGGCCCATGCCTACCAAGAGCTTTTTAATAAAAGATCGTATAAGGCGGCACAAATACTTCTTACGCTCGATGACCTTAATAATGCCAGGCGTTATCAAAATGCAAGCAATACGATTGAAACCCTTATTCAATTAGATGTCATACCAATAATCAATGAAAATGACACCGTTGCTATTGAAGAAATCCAATACGGTGACAATGATCAGCTTGCAGCAAGAGTTTGTGAATTGGTCTCTGCAGATTGTTTGATACTGTTTTCTGATATTGATGGACTGTACGATGACGATCCAAAGAAAAACCCCAATGCTGAACTCATTAAAAAAGTTGAAGAAATAACACCCGAGATAGAAATGTTAAGCAATAAATCAAAAACGGAATATGGCAGCGGTGGCATTGAAACGAAAATAAAGGCTGCAAAGATTTGCTTAAATGCGGATTGCAATACAATCATTGCAAATGGGAACAGCGATAAACCGATCTCAAATATCAGAAACAGCGATCATTTCACAATATTTTCAGTAAGCAAAGATGAATAAGGCCCTGAATAAATATATGAATAAAATGGGTATCGATGCAAAACAGGCATCGAATGCATTCGCTTCTATTGGATCGGAGGAGAAGAATAAACTTATTTTAGAGGTCGGCAAACAGTTGGATGCGAATCGTGAAGAGATCCTAAGATCCAATCAAATTGATATCAATAAAGCACGAGAAAAAAATCTTCCCTCTTCAAGCATGGATAGACTCCTATTGGACAATCAACGCCTTAATTCGATGATTCAGTCAATCGAAGAAGTTGTTCAATTACCCGATCCAATAGGAGAAACACTGGAAGAATGGACCAGGCCAAATGGATTAAAAATCTCAAAAGTCACGGTCCCACTGGGTGCGATTGGAATCATTTATGAAAGCAGGCCCAATGTTACATCCGATGCTGCGGCTCTTTGCTTGAAGTCAGGAAATGCAGTCATATTGAGAGGGGGAAGTGAATCCATCAATACAAATATTTCCATTCATCAATCAATTTCATCTGCATTAGAAAAGCATAAAATCGATCCGAATACAGTGCAATTGGTCAAAGATACTGATCGGAAAGCGGTAGACATGATGCTAAATGGGCTTGATGGCAACATAGATATCTTAGTGCCGAGGGGTGGAAAAAGCCTTGTTGCAAAAGTGAAAGCAGAAGCCAAAGTTCCAATCATTGGGCATTTAGAAGGCATTTGCCATGTCTATGTACAAGAAAGCGCTAAGGTAAAGGACGCGGTCCGTATTATTGTTAATTCAAAGATGAGACGAACGGGTATTTGTGGTGCGGCTGAAACCATACTCATTGATCAAAAATGTATGGATTCCCATCTAAAATCAATCGTGAAAGCCCTGAAGGAAGCAGGCTGCGAAATCCGAGGAGATGATCGTGTATGCATGATTGATCCAGAGGCCATTGAAGCCACAGATCAGGATTGGAAAAAAGAGTACCTGGATTCAATAGTTTCAATAAGGATTGTTAAAAACGTTGAAGATGCCGTAAATCACATCAATCACTATGGGTCTGGCCATACTGAATCAATCATCACAGAAGACGATCAATCCATTGACTACTTTTTTCAGCATACACAAAGCGCGATTATTTTAAGCAATGCATCGACTCAATTTGCAGACGGCGGTGAATTTGGCATGGGCGCAGAGATTGGCATCTCTACGGATAAAATACACGCAAGAGGTCCTGTGGGTGCCAGACAATTGACAAGCTATAAATACTTGGTCAATGGCTCAGGACAGATCAGGCCTGAATAATCCGTACCAAAAGGCCACCAATTAGATAATGGAAAATGATCTTAAGTTTGAATATGAATCTATGGCGTAATATATTTTAGATATGAAAAAGTTTTTAGTCAGAAGTTTTGTTCTCATCGTTCTTGGAGCGCTTGCATACAATTATCTCATCAAAGGGGAGTCGGAAATTGAATATGGCATCACGGTTGACGGTGTCGAAATTGATATCATTGACATGCATCTCCATACGGGGACCTGGGAAGCACTGACAGAACCCTACAAGGAGCGCTATTCTGAGCGAGTTCCAAAGCCTTTCAGATTTCTCATTGCCAATCTCCTTGGCAATGGACTTAAAACAGAAGGGATTCTGAAACAAATGGATAATGCTGGAATCCAACGAGCCGGTGTTTTTGCTGTCTACAGTCCTGACACGACTGGAATCGCCAGCAATGAATTCCTCTATGAGCAGATCAAAGATCGACCCGATAGGATGTTTGGCTTTTATAGCATCAGAACCGATCATTGGAACCTAAACGGAAAAGAAGAATTGAGTAAGTTGGAACAAGATCTATTGAAATACAATGCCACCGGTATAAAGCTCGCACATGCACATCAACAAATGAGACTCGATGATGAGAGATTTGATGGCATTTACGAGATTGCCCAGCGCTTAGAAAAGCCGCTTTACATTCATACCGGTACAAGCCCAAACCCATACACCCGAATGGAACCACCGTATGTGGACCCGCTCTATTTGGAAGCATCGATAAAAAAATATCCAAATGCAAAATTCATTTTGGGTCATAGTGGCTATGACAGCTATCGGGTCAAGCTGACCTATCTAGACTCATGCATCACACTGGCAAAAAAATACGACAATGTCTTTATTGAACCTGGGGCGCTTGGCTCTAGAAAAGCCTCAGAGATCCTGCTCGATTACCTAAGAATTATGAAAGAGGAAGACTTGATTGATCGAGTCATCTATGGATCAGATGGGCCTCAGTTTCCAGGGTATACCTCGAGCCATCTGGAGAATACGATTGCAGCCATGGAATCAACCGGCTATTCGGGTGAGGAAATGAAGGCAGTCTTACAAACCAACTTTGAAAATTTATTCGGACTGTAAGTCCTGGCATTTTTACCTCAGGTCATGAGACGCTTTTCCAGCTGTCTCAGCCGAAAGATCACCGAACCTTAAACTTCGCCAAGCTGCTAGATCATTCTTCACGTAAGCATCAAGAAAAACCGTACTGGTTTCTGCGGCAATCTTAAGCTCATCGTGTTGCAATGGACCAGGCACATCGGTGCGACACATAAGGCCGCCCATATAATGGTCCGCACCATCCACCAACACATAGTGGTGCGGTGACATAGAGTGGCGCAATGATCTTGGTATCTCATACTTGAATGGCACGTTGATCTTGCCCGAACCAACGTCGCTAAAATCATTTGTCCCTGTTGATATCAGGGTAGGAATCTTCACACCTTTCCAGGGCTGCGGTGGCATGAGAGCCATATTGGTCGGATCGCTGATCATGAGGAGAACCTTGAAACGGTCTTCGTCGGACGTTTCTTCATAACCATCCATTGGATTGACCAGAGTCATGCCTGAGACAATCATGGCTGTAGCAGCACCCATAGAATGTCCTGCTGCGACAAGCTTGTTTTCATCAAGCTTGTTTTCAAGATCTGGAAACATTTCTTCAATATCATCAAGCGAATCGACAATGAAACTCATGTCTTGTCGACGGGTATCGGTCACCAAAAGCATCTGTTGATACATCACTCTCATGTTTTGGCGCTCGGCAACAAATCCAAGGGATTTGGAATCCACGTGAGTCGGTTGAAGGACAACATAGCCGTGACTGGCCCAATAGTCTGTGAAACCCTTGTACATGTCTCCTTTGGATCCATTGCCATGTGAAAAGACGATTACAGGAAACCTACTTTGTCCCACAGGATAGGAAATTCTTACTGGCAATTGCTTGTTAAGCTTTTTAAAGTCGAGGAAAAATTCATCGGTCTTGATTTCATACTGGGGCTCAGAAAGCTCGTATTGAATGTCTAAAACACTGCATGAATACAAAATGACCGCTGAAATAAGTAAGGCAATGTTCTTATTCCGTAACCAATTCATTACAAAATTATAAACATATTTTTTTCTCAAGATGGTTTTTATTTATTAGAATGAATGAAATGAAAGAGTTTAGAAAAAAATCACGGACAGTATTCAGTATTGCTCTATTGGCTTTTATAGTTGGGGCATGCTCAGAGCCTGAAGAGACAAGAGAGCAAATGACCATTTCAGGTGAAATCACCTCAATCAGTAGCTTAGATGGGCAAACCCTATACATCTCGATCTTTCACGCACAATCAGGCATTGGTTTTCAGCCGCATCCTCTTTATGAAATTGACTCATTTGAGAGTCAGGGCACAAGCTTTGAACGGACTTTTTTTTATGACCGACAAGGGAACTCGGGTTTAGTGGTGTATGCATGGGTCGACAATGATGGTGATGGCATCAACTGCACCATGCAATCGAGAAATGACTATGCTGGAGTGTCAGTCAATGAGGATTTTCCGAATTCAAGCAAAAGCTTTGATGTTGAGCTTACTAAGAGATGTGTTGGACCGGATTGGTTCTATCCCGCTAAAAAGTAGAGCGATTATTCCAAAGCATCAATCAAAAGATTGGGCAGCATCGAATCATCCCATTCTCTAGAGTTATCCCCAGTCCTTACAATGACAAGTGATTTTGATGGAACCATGTAGATTCTTTGTTTGCCAATCCCATCCATAAAGAAAAGGTCATCAGCCTTATAAGGCGCACCGTGAAAATTCGCAAAGGACTCCAAACGAGCATCATAGGGTCTAAATTCTTGATACTCGTTGCCCAGCCAAATCTGCATGCCGTAGTTGGGGTTTGCCTTTGAAGGCGAAATCATTTCATCAACCCATCCTGGGGGCAGTATTTCTTTGTCTTGAAATACCCCATTATTCATAAGCATTCCACCGACACGAACCATGTCCCTTATCGATGCCCACATGCAACAATCTGTATGCACCATGCCACCTTCCTGGTCAACAAAGAAGAAGGCATCCCTGGCGCCAAGTGGTTGCCATATTTTTTCCGAGAAATATTCGCTGAATCGCTTCCCGGATGCCCTTTGAATGATGATTCCAAGCATTTGAGGATTGGGATTCACATGCGAAAAAACTGTGCCGGGAGGGGAATCGACTCCGATGTCAATATTGGCAGTGGCAATATCCAAACCCATCACTCTTTGAATTCGTTGCGATGTGGGCGAGAAATTATAGTCCTCCTTTAATCCGCCCGCCATATTGAGCAAATCACGGATGGTAATCGAATCTTTAGGAGTGCCTCTCCATTCTTCAATAAAAACACTTGCAAGCATATCGACAGACTCGATATAGCCGTCTTCGACCGCATGCCCCATCATGATTGCATTCATGGTCTTTGTCAGAGAATGCAGACCAAAGAGTGAATCGGGTTCAGTCTCATTCCAGTATCTTTCGAAAACAATCTTTCCTTCATGCTGAATAACTAGGCTATTGCTATTATTTTCTTCGGCATAATTGCTGGCTGCCTCAAAAACATCTTGAGGGATTAAGCTTGGGCCTGACTCCAGTGGAGCCACAAAATTCCCAGGCGTCAGTTCCAATGGCTTGTACCATGAGAACCTAGGGCTTAAGGGATTACCTAGTATCGAAGTTGTCCATCTTTCCCAATAGAGTCCATACAGGCCGAATGTCGCTGGAACAAAGGTGGTCATCATCACCAATATGAATGTCAGAAATGACCATTTCAAAGTTCCTTTAATAAATTTTTTAATCATATCAATCCCAATATAAACAATAAAAGAATGTAAAACCCAATAATTTCAATTGTAACGGTTATTTGAATGCATTTTAGAAAATGGATCTAAATTTTTATATTTCGAATCATCCTATGGGTTGCAATTCTTTCCCAATAAAAAGACCCGAGGGTTATCAATTGATTTAAATCAATACTTATTTGATTGCCATCAATGAATAGATCCTGGGAATGAATAATATATTCATTAAATTACTACCTCAATGGTGCAACATGTTTATAAATTTTTGGTATCCGATTATTCTCACAAAAGAGCTATTACCAGATAAACCCGAGAGAGTGAAAGTCCTAGGCACAAATCTGGTTGCTTTTAGATCTTCAGACGGTTCGGCTAATGTGATCAGCGACACGTGTTGTCATCGAGGCGGATCCCTTAGTGGGAAATGGAATGGCGATAAGACAACAAAGAGAATCATCGATGACGCAATAGTATGCCCTTACCATGGATGGGAATTTAATGGGAAAGGGCAGTGTGTGACCATTCCTTCATTGGGATTTGATTCAGAGCAAATCCCCTCAAGAGCAAAAATTGATGGCTATCCAGTCCAGGAAAGATATGGAATAGTCTTTGCATTTCTTGGGAATCTTGAAGAAAAAGACAGACCCCCCATATTGGAGATCGAAGAATACAATCAAGAAGGATGGAGAACCAATGAGGTCGTTTGTTTAGATGTCGATTACTATTACGAAAGATCCATTGAGAATGGCATTGACCCTGCACACAACGAATTCGTGCACCCAACGCATGGTTTCTCAGCAAAATACAGAGAAACCTACAAAGTTAACCCAATGGATATTGAAGACCATCGGCAAGGTTGGGGTTTCTGGTTCATGCACACCTTTGATTCACCTCCATTGGAAGATGACAAGAAGAAAATAAAACAAGGCAAAGAGCTATGGGGGAAAATAAAACCCGAAAGAAGCAAAGTCCAAGCAGGCGGAGGCACCTTTGGTCCAAATGTAGTAATCACTCATATAAGAATCACGCCTGAGCAACAATTTCGTCAATATTTCTTTGAACAACCCATAGATGAAAATCGAACCAGAATATTTTTCATCAATAACAGAAATTTTCTTTTGGATCCAAAAATGGACGAACCAATCCATGAAAGAAATTTTGCTATTGCTCAACAAGACATAGATGTTCTAGAGGATGTTGCCCCCATACAAACCCCTTCAAAATTTAGTGAAGAAGTTCTTGTTCCTGCGGATGCTCCCATTGCTGAATATCGAAAATGGCTGAATGAATTTAAGAGCCTTGGTTGGAAGATCGATGTTGAGAGTTTTAGGCAATCCAATGCCAATGATAGAGTTTTTTCAATTCCAGGCCCTGGTAGAAATAAATCTAAAAACTATCCCATTCAAACGATCCCTTTAACAAAAAAAGAACGATCCAAGAATGGAGCCATCTTAAGACTGACAAAAAAATAACACTTTATTGATGAGGAGAAATAATATGAATTGGGGAGATAAATACGGAGGATATAAACATGCACAGTTGGATGATGCGATCAGTTGGATATCAATAGTTGCCTCTTTCTGTGTCGCAATTCTGATTGGCTTTTGGTCTTTTACATAATTTTATAAAATAGGGGATTCAAATGGCGGCTTCTATAGTTTTTGCCCTGTTCACAATAATGGTAGTTTTCTTTAACTACTATTCCATTGAAAATCAATTCTGGTTCCCAGAGCTTGCATCAAACTGGGGCGATATGGATACAGCAACATTAATGACTCTGATAATCAGTGGAATTGTCTTTGTTGTATTAAGCTTATTTATTTGTTATTGCCTAATTCGTTTTAGGCACCGAGAAAACAGCAAAGCAGAATATCAAATCGGAAATAATAAAGTCGAAGGGTGGCTTATTGCATTGACTACAATAGGGGTCATTGCACTCTTAGCTCCGGGGCTAATGGTCTATAGTCAGCTGATCAATGAGCCAGAAGACTCGTTAAGAATTGAAGCGATCGGTGAGCAGTGGACATGGAGTTTTCGATTGCCAGGTGCTGATAATACATTTGGAAAAACCAACCCGAAACATTTTGGAATAAAAAATAGTTTTGGCTTGGATCCTGATGACAAATATGCACAAGACGATATATTGATTCAATCCAGTACCCTGCATTTACCGGTCAATCAACCTATTGCCCTTTCTTTAAGATCGAAAGATGTCCTACACGACTTCTATGTGCCTCAATTCAGAGTAAAAATGGATTTGGTTCCAGGTCAATTAACAAATTTGTGGTTTGAACCCACTGTCGAGGGTGAATATGAAATCCTGTGTGCTGAATATTGTGGTCTTCAACATACTTATATGAGAGGTCTGGTGGTTGTTGAGTCAGAAGAAAAATACAAACAATGGCTCTCGGAACAAATAATATTTGCAAACACTTCGCTGAACCTGCCTCCCGATGCAGATAAACAAGAAATTGTATCGGGGGAAATGCTGTCCATCCGTTTGGGTTGCACGGCATGCCACAGCATTGATGGATCCAATGGAATTGGGCCTTCATGGAAAGGGGTGGCCGGTGAAGAACGAACACTGAGCAATGGCGAAAAAGTTATTGCTGATCACTACTATCTGGAAGAATCAATTGTATCGCCAAACAGTAAGGTTCTGCAGGATTACCCGCCCATCATGCCTAGTTATGGTCTGTCACATGAGGAGCTAGATCAGATTGTTGAATACATTGAGACATTAAACGAGACGAATGAATAAGGGGAAATTTATGCAAGATGCCGAGCTCAATCAAACTTTTTATGAAGGTCAGACGATTCATCATCCGAAGTCATGGCTCACAAAATATGTCTTTTCACAAGATCATAAAACTGTCGCAATTCAATATTTCTCTCTATCGTTATTAACAGGAGTGGTTGGTGTCATTTTATCAATGGTAATGAGGTTGCAACTTGGCTTCCCGGGGTTATTTGATATTTCCCCAGATACTTATTATCAAAGCATCACCATGCATGGAATGATTATGGTGATCTATCTCTTAACGGCTATTTTACTTGGGGGGTTCGGTAATTTTCTCATTCCACTCATGCTCGGAGCCAGAGATATGGCATTCCCATTTGTGAATATGATGAGTGTTCATTTTTACGCGCTATCTGTGATATTGCTCTTTGCAAGTTACTTGGTTCCAGGAGGGCCAACAGGGGCGGGGTGGACGCTGTATCCTCCGCAAGTACTGCTTCCTGGAACCCCTGGTTACGACTGGGGCATTGTCATGATGATCTTGTCTGTAGCAGTTTTCATAATCGCATTCACGATGGGTGGACTCAACTATGTAACCACCGTCTTGCAGTCAAGAGCAAGAGGCATGACTTTGATGAGGATGCCGTTAGTGATTTGGTGTATTTTCCTCGCTACAGTCATCGGACTCCTTGCGTTTCCTGCTTTACTGGTCGCTGGGATAATGTTGCTTTTAGATCGCCTCATCGGCAGCAGTTTCTTTATGCCAGATATCTTTCAATTTGGACAGCATGTGACCAATGTATTTGGAACGGAATATGAAGGCGGGAGCCCATTGCTTTTCCAGCATCTATTCTGGTTTTTTGGACACCCTGAAGTCTATATTGTTGCATTGCCCATGTTTGGTATTGTCTCTGAGTTGATCAGTTGTCATGCAAGAAAAAATATCTTCGGATATAAAATGATGGTTTGGGCTTTAATCGCCATCACAGCAGTTTCTTTTATAGTTTGGGCTCATCATATGTTTGTTGCTGGCATGAATCCTGTTTTGGGATTCTTCTTTGCCACCACCACGCTGATTATTGCCATTCCAACTGCCATCAAAGTCTATAACTGGGTGCTCACTTTATGGAAAGCCGATATACACATGACCGTGCCCATGTATTACGCGGTTGGTTTTATCTTTACATTCATCATCGGTGGCTTAGGCGGGCTCTTTTTAGGGAATGTCAGTGTAGATGTAGAGCTCTCAGATACCTATTTTGTGGTGGGTCATTTTCATGTGGTGATGGGCATCTCCCCGATATTGGCTTTATGTGGGGGTGTGCATCATTGGTTCCCATTAATCACCGGAAGAACCATGAATAACTTTCTCGGAAAAATTCATTTTTGGGGAACATTTGCTGGCGCCTATTTGATCTATATACCGATGCATTATTTAGGGCTCGGTGGGGTTTTAAGGCGATATTACGACTTTAAAGGACTGGCCTATGTTTCTGATTCTTTGCACGACATGAATGTCTTCATCACTTTGGCATCCATCGTGGTTGGTTTGATCCAATTCCTCTTTTTGTTTAATATCGTCTGGAGTTATTTTAAGGGTAAAAAAGTTGAAAAAAACCCTTGGAAAGCAACCACTTTAGAGTGGCAAACAACCACCATGCCTCCTGGTCATGGTAACTGGCCAAATAAATTACCCACGGTTCACAGGGGGCCATATGACTATTCTGTCCCGGGTGCCAGTGAGGATTACATTCCTCAAAATGTTCCATTGGAAGCAGAAACCGAAGGGGGAAGCAGTCATGAATGATCTTGTAAAAGATTGGTCCTCCGATGTAAGCACTTTCAAGATTCGCTGGAGTAAGGCGATGATGTGGATATTCCTCATCAGTGATACCTTTATCTTTGGCACCTTTTTGATTTCATACATGGCCATAAGATTGACTGTGGTTGATTCATGGCCAGATACCAGCCAAGTATTTGCTTTGCATGTGGGTGGAACCGATGTTCCTTTGCTGCTCATTGCCATCATGACATTCATTCTCATCAGCTCTAGCGGAACAATGGCTATTGCGGTCAATGCCGCAAATAAAAAAGACAAACGAAAAACAGGAATATTCATGTTACTCACCGTTCTGGGTGGGATTGCTTTTGTAAGTATGCAGGCTTTTGAGTGGACGAAACTCATCGTCGATGAAGGCATCAGACCATGGGGAAATGATTTTGGCGCTCAACAATTTGGATCATTCTTTTTCATGATCACGGGCTTTCATGGATTGCATGTTTTGATCGGAGTCATTTATTTAAGCATCGTTTCAAAAAGAGTGCTGGCGGGACGCTATGACGGAATCGATGACTACCAAATAGTTGAAGTTGCAGGCCTGTATTGGCATTTTGTTGATTTGGTCTGGGTCTTTATATTCGCATTTTTCTACCTGTGGTAAGGAGCAACAAATGAATGATGATACAAATTTTAAACACCCGAGCTTTTATCCAAAAGCAGAACCGGACAATTCACATCCAATCAGCTTTTACCTGATTGCTTGGCTGGCCCTATTTATTCTTAGCGCTCTGTCATATTACATTGACTACGTCAATTTAGAGGGCATGGTTCGATGGGTTCTGATAACCATTCTTGCCTTATTAAAAGCAGGCTTAATTGTCTCTGTATTCATGCATCTAGCCTGGGAAAGAGTGGCGCTCATTTATACTATTTTATTGCCGCCAATCTTGTTGATAGTCATGCTGGCGATCTTTGCAAATGATGGCAATGCAATCAATGTCTTGAGGTACTCCCTCAGTTAAGATGCCCGAGGAATAGGTGTTGCTCCCCAAATCTACATCTATTCCAAAGGCATCATTCCAACACAAAGAATTGCTGCATTGATATACATCAAACCGGTGATGTCTTTTGTCATTGAGGCGTTGTTTTTTGTCATGGAATCATTTTAACTGTTGCCTAAAATTCCACTTAACAGCATTGATTAGATAAGGCAGGCATCTTTAATGACACTAGAAGCAATCATCCTAACAAGTATTTCATCTGCATTAATGATTACCTTTGCAGCTTTCTATGCTGCCTTTTATGCGCTTTACCGAATAAGAAAAAAAATGAGCTGCTGATCGTTCCAGCATGGGAGGTTGAAATTAAATCATTGAAATTAAATACAATTAAATTTATTGCTCTGTTGCTTATTATTGTTAACGGCTATAACAGCCCTCTGTACGCCCAAGACATCAAAGAAAAAACCGTTTTATGTCAAGGGTGCCATGGAGTAAGCGGTGAAGGTGGAATTGGGCCTAAACTGGCCGGGCAAGAGGCTGATAAAATCTTAAGTGACTTAATGGGTTATAAAAATGGAACAAAAAAGGGACCTCAGTCGTCCCTCATGTCATCGATGGTTGCAGCCTTAAAAGAAGAGGATCTTCAGGAATTTGCTACGTTTTATTCTGGTCAATAATTCTTAATTCTCTACCCATACAAGCCGAACAGTCTTTTTTTCCTGTTTTTGAATTATGATAAGGGCAATGATTATCCATTTCAGCAAGCTGGCAAAGCTCTCCAAAATCAAGGATCTTGATCCTATTGTTGTCATAGGATTCGATAACTTTTAACTCTTTGAGTTTAGAGAGGGTTCTGGAGACTGTTTCCACTCTCATGCCTAGAAAATCTCCAATATCAGACCTGCTAAGCGGTATCTCTTTATACTTTGGGTTTATCAAATACCTCATTTGCCTAATGTGAAGATAAATCAGGAATGATGCTGTCCTTGTCGTCGATGATTTGGTGCCCAATAAGAAAATCAATTCATCTAAACCGTCCATCCACATGACCATTTGTTCATGTATTTGCTTCATGGTATTGGGGCTGCGATCAAGCACTGAATTAAACTCATCCTTATCTATGGACCGAATGGATGAAAAAGACAACGACTCAATATCATAGGTGTAAATTTCTCTACGGGTCAAACAACAGTATTCGCCAGGGAAGATAAAATTAAGGATCTGCCTTCTGCCAGAAGATGATGTTTTTGAAAGAGTTAAAAAACCTGACTCAACAAAAAAAATAGAATCCGAAGGATCGCCTTCTTGTCTTATTAAGGTATGCGGCTCATATAAATTTGTAACCGACCTTGACTGAGAAAATGCTTCATTTGGTTCACGTCTATAATGTTCTGATTGATTGTTTCTTATTGCTTTCATTCCCCACCTGAAAAAAGTTTTTTACGACAATGTTTAATTGAATTTTAATACATTTGGATCAATGTCGGATTGACTTAGATCAAATGGCTAAAATTTTATCCTTAAAAAATATATTATATCTCAGTGAAAAATTTAGCTATTAATGATTCAAATATTCTAGAGCCACAGGATTGGACATTCCCAATTCCAATTGCATATGGCCCCGGAAGAATCAATGAGATTGGAAGCATCTGCGATTCACTCAATATCAAAAATCCATTGATCGTTACTGATAAGAACAGCAAAGAACGGTCATTTATTGAATGCTTAATGAAATTATTGAATCAAGCAAATATAAAAGCAGATGTTTTCGCAGGGATCTCTCCAAATCCAAGAGACGATGAAATCTCAAATGGTTCGATGACATACAAGTCAGGCGGCCATGATGCGGTAATTGCCATTGGAGGAGGGAGCGCCATGGATGGTGCGAAAGCCATTGGTCTCACAGCAAACAATGATATCCCTTTGTGGGATTTTGAGTGGGAAAAAGAACCGGCAATCATTGGCAAAGAGAATCGATTTCCAAAGTTAATTTGCATACCGACCACCGCAGGCACTGGTGCTGAAACAGAAGGCACGGCAATGGTTACCGATGTCGAAAAAGGGATGAAATTTTGCATATGCCATCCTGAACTCAAACCTTCCATGGCTATTCTTGATCCTGAGTTGACCCTAGGACTTCCTCAATCATTGACTGCATGGACGGGTGCGGATGCGATGATACATTCGATCGAAGCATATTGTGTGCCAAGTTTTCACCCATTGTGTGATGGAGCAGCATTGCAAAGCCTGTCACTTATTTCAAAAAATCTAGTTCTGGCTGTAGAAGAGCCCAATAATCTTCATGCAAGGGGAGGAATGTTGGTGGCTTCATGTCTCGGTGGCATTGCTTTTCTCAAAGGTCTCGGTCTTGTGCATGCAATATCACATATGATCGGTGCTGAGTTTGACACGCATCACGGCTTAACCAATGCCATTGTGCTCCCAGTGATTACCCGATTTAACTTTCCTGGGTTGGAAGCAAAAGTGGAGCGAATGTCATCTGCAATGCAATATAAAGACGGTTCTGTTGATTCATTTATTTCAAACATTGATGGAATTCTAGATCGCATTGAAATACCAAATAATTTAGAGGAAATCGGTGTTCCAATGGACTGCGTTGAAAGAATCTCTGAAAAAGCAATGAAAGACTCTGCTTTTGCTACGAATCCTAGAATAGCCAGTTTAGAAGAAATGAACCGGTTGGTTTCTAAGAGTATTAAGCACGCGAGATAGACAAACAAATGATCCCGGACACATCTCTTCAAAAAACCGTAGAACAAACAACATCGGGAAAGTTATCCCCTGATGAGTTGGTTGATTTTTCTTATCAACAAATTGACAAATGCAATCCATCTTTAAATGCGATTGTCTCACTGAGAGACAAAGATGAAGTAAAAAAAGAAGCAAAGGCGCTTAGCAATGAGGCAAAGAAAAAGCATCGGCTGCTTTATGGAATCCCGCTGGCAATCAAGGATCTGTTTAATGTTAAAGAGCTGCCCACAACGTTTGGACTTCCAATGTTCAAAAATAATATCGCAAAGAAGCATTCCATTCTCGTTGACCGCCTAATCAATCACGGTGCTCTTATTTTAGGGAAAACCAATATTCCAGAATTGGCACTGGGCTCTCATACAAAAAATAAGTTATTCGGTGCCACTTCAAATGCCTTTAATAATGAGAAATCTGCCGGAGGTTCTAGCGGAGGCGCTGCCTCAGCAGTGGCATCATCAATGATTCCCATTGCCGATGGATCAGACATGATGGGCTCATGCAGAAACCCAGCTGCATTTTCAAACCTCTATGGTTTTAGACCAACACCGGGGCTGATACCGGAGGACAGAGTACTCAAAATAGACACTCAGTTCCCTCTATTATCTACGCCAGGATGTTTGGCGAAAACACCGGGGGACATGGGTATATTCCTTGATGCAGTGTCTGGGTTGCATGCTTTGGATCCATTTTCTTTTGACATTGAAGGATCCTTCAAAGATGTGAACTTTCATGAAAATGAGTTTTCAAAAATGAGAGTAGGGTGGTTGGGAAACATGAATGGGCAATATTCATTTGAAGACGGGATCTTGGATTTATGCGAAACGACCCTCAAACATTTAGATGGCGACTATCTCAGCATTGATGATGTTGTAGATGAGATCGATGCATCGATGATTTGGGATTCATGGACAACACTGAGATCAAGAAACGTGTACTTATACTTAAAGGAATCAAACCTTCAAGATAATAGTGATCTAGGCGAAGGAGCACAATACGAACTCAAAAAAGGAAAGCAAGTCACGGAGGGTGATTTAAAACGATCAATGGAAAAAAGATCGGTGCTGGCTAAAAAGATAGATCGTTTATTCGATGCGAATGATTTTCTGGCACTGCCTTCAGCACAAGTTTTTCCATTCGATAAAGAACTCGATTATCCAAGCATAATTTCTGAAAAAGACATGCAGAGCTATCATCACTGGATGGAGGTCGTCACACTGTCAAGTTTGCTTGGGCTACCAACAATTTCAATTCCCGTTGGATTTAATAAAAACAATCTGCCCATGGGAATGCAAATCATAGGAAGAAAAAAAGAAGACTTAAGAGTCCTGTCTTTTGCGAAAAAATATGAACAAATCTTTCAATTCTCCAATGTTAAATCTATTTAAAAAAGCAGACATTTATAAAGACAGAACAGCCATCCAATGTGCTGAAGATGAATTCAGTTATTTATATCTCAGTGAAAAATCCGTTGCAACTGCTTCATGCCTGCTTGGAGACCAAGAGGATTTAGAGGAAGAGAGAATTGGTCTTCTTATCACTCCTGATATCAATTATGTTATTGCTCTCTGGGGAATATGGAAAGCAGGGGGAATCGCAGTCCCGCTAAGCCTTTCAGCTAAAGAGTCTGAGCTTGAACACTATATTTCTGACTCTGAGATAAGACGGATTGTTTCATCCAAAGATTGTGAAGAGCAAAAAAATATCCCTCAGTCAGCCGGAATGAATATTGAGAATATCGAAGACATTAGTGAAGCACCAAGCATGTCACTGCCAACACTAAGCAATGATCGAAAAGCAATGATCATATACACCAGTGGGACCACTAATAAACCCAAAGGCGTATTGACCACACATGGAAATATCGAAGCGCAGATCACCGCATTGGTTGAAGCCTGGAAATGGACAAAAGACGATCACATTCCACTCATACTGCCCTTGCATCATATTCATGGAATCATTAATTCGCTTTGCTGTCCGCTCTTTGTTGGAGCAAAAATAAGCATGCTTGGAGGATTCGATGTCGACAATGTTTGCAAAGAGATTGCCCAATCAAACTACACAGTATTCACGGCCGTCCCGACAATTTATTTTTCTTTGATCGAGAATTTAGAGAGAACAAAAGAACCAGCAATATTTAATGGTTTTAAAAATCTAAGACTCATGATGTCCGGGTCAGCAGCTTTGGCACCTGAAATTCATAAAAAATGGGAAGCATTAACGGGACAAAAAATCTTGGAGAGATATGGAATGACTGAGGTGGGCATGGCTCTGTCGAATAAGATTGATGGTGAAAGACGACCCGGTGCAGTGGGAGAGCCATTGCCGAATGTAGAAATCAAACTGGAGGATGAAACTGGCAATGAAGTCACGGAAGAGGGTGAAATAGGGCAAATACTCTTAAAGGGCCCACAAGTATTTAAGGGGTATCAGAATTTACCCGAGAAAACCAAAGCAGCTTTCAAAGACGGATGGTTCCTGACGGGTGATGTTGCAGTCATGGAGGATGGTTACTATCGATTACTGGGAAGAGAGTCCATTGATATCATTAAGAGCGGTGGCTATAAGATATCGGCTCTGGAGATAGAAGACGTTCTATTGAAGAATGAAAACATTAAAGAATGTGCTGTCATTGCAAAAAACGATGAAAAATGGGGTGAAATAGTGGTGGCAGCAATCACTGTGAACTCAGATTCAATTGAGACCAAAGAATTACAAGAGTGGTGCTCAAAGTACCTGTCAGGCTATAAAGTACCCAGAATCATAAAAGTCTTAGACCAATTGCCAAAGAATGCAATGGGCAAGGTGACAAAAAGTGACCTAAAAAAACTCTTCTAATGACTGTAACTAAAACTTCCTTCTGTCGATTGTTTCACAAAGCCCTCTCAATAGATAATTGAGCTAGGTCAATTTGAAGATAATCTTAAACTGAGTAAATAAATAAATCCTTTACATCTGTCTATTCATATGAATAATGTGCTCCGTGTCTAAATTAAATAGAAAAGAGAGCAAGAGGAAACCGGCAATATAGCTGGCGTCTGCTTTTTTTTTACTTCAAATAATTAATAGACCCAGCTTAAGGCTGGGTTTTTTTTGGAAAAAATATGAAATATGCAGTGATTGGGAACGGTAAAACTGGATCTAGAGTTCAAGCTCAATTAGATTCTCTTGGTGCTGAAAATGAGGTTTTTGATTCAGAAAATAAACCCACTTCTAAAAGGTTAGCAAGTTTTGGTGTTGGTATTTGTTTCGTAAATGCAGACACCTTTACATCTTTAATTCCATTAATAATTGAATCAAAAATTCCACTAGTGATAGGTACAACAGGTTTTGAATGGGACTCAAATACTTTCACTCTAGTCAAAGACAATGAGTGTAAATGGATTAAATCGGCAAATTTTTCCATAGGTATCAATTTAATTAATAACTTCTTAAAAAAATCCTTTAATGACTCTGGATCAAAACTTCTAGACTATGAAATATCAATTCATGAAAAGCATCATGAGAACAAAAAAGATGCGCCAAGCGGTACTGCCTTACATTTTTCTAAACTGATCGATAGAGAAGCCAAAATTAGCTTTGAGAGAAAGAATGATATTGTTGGTTTTCACTCCTTCAAGATGGAAACAGAAGATGAGTCAATAACAATTGTTCATGATGCAAAAAATAGAAACTTGTTTGCAAGGGGAGCTGTCCTAGCAACTCATTATATCGATACATTGGATTATGGAATCCATGATTTTGAAGAAATTATTAATCAATGAAAATAAAAGGAAGAAACATGAATATCACAGGAGCAATTACAGCACTCATAACGCCAATGAAGGAAACAGGTCAAATTGACTATGATTCACTTGAAAAGCTGATTGAAATGCAGATAGAGCAAGGAATATCAGCTTTAGTGGCGGTTGGAACAACTGGTGAATCATCGACACTAGATGTGCAGGATCACCTAGAAGTAATAGGTTTCTTTATAGATAAGGTCAAGGGAAGGATTCCAATCATTGCTGGAACAGGAGCAAATTCAACAGATGAAGCTTGCCATTTAACAAAAGAAGTTTATGGGTTAGGTGCAGACGCAGTGTTACTGGTAACTCCCTATTACAATAAACCCACCCAAGAGGGTCTGTATCGTCATTATATGAAGATTGCTGATTCCATAGACATTCCTCAAATTCTTTACAATGTTCCTTCTAGAACAGCTGTTCATATGGAATCATCAACAGTTTCAAGGCTAGCCAGCCACGAAAATATTATCGGACTGAAAGATGCTACAGGGGACATGGCTATTTTGAAAGAGCTTCAGAAAAGCTGTAGTGAAGAGCTACTGAATGGTGATTTCTTTTTATACACTGGTGATGATGCAACATCATATGAATTTCTGAATAGAGGCGGGCACGGTACAATTTCAGTAACATCAAATGTATTTCCAGATTTAGTCTCTCTAATGTGTGCGATGATTAAAGATAATAATCCAGAGGCAATCAATATTCACAATAAGCTCATAAAGATTAATGAGTTACTCTTTATTGAATCCAATCCAATTCCTGTAAAATATTCACTCAATAAAATGGGGTTGATTGAAAAAGGAATCAGGCTACCTCTAACTCATCTACAGGAAAAGTATCAACAAGTGATTGATGATGAACTCCAAAATCTAAATGCAATATGAGGTATTAACGATGAAGAATTTACAATGGAGTCAAATATTATCATTACTTGAGAATGGAGAGATTAGATCAGCAGAAACTAAGAATGGTCAATGGAAAGCTAATATTGAGGTGAAAAGCGCAATACTCGATGCGTTTAAGAATGGAAGAGTCATTGACTATACAAACAAAGGATATCCCGGTTTTTTTGATAAAGATAATTTACCTACACAACAAATAGATAAAGATCGTAACATTAGGTTAGTTCCCGGTGGAAGCTCAATTCGAGCTGGCTCATTTATTGCTGAGAATGTAATAATAATGCCGCCTTCATACATCAATATTGGCGCATACATAGACACGGGTTCAATGGTGGATTCACATGTTTTAGTTGGTTCCTGTGCTCAGATTGGTAAAAATGTGCATCTTTCTGCAGGCGTTCAAATTGGTGGGGTGCTCGAACCTATAGGATTGAATCCTGTTGTTATTGAGGACGATGCTTTCATTGGGGCGGGATCTATTATTGTTGAAGGAATCCAAGTATCAAAGAGAGCAATAATTGCTCCTGGAGTTATCCTCTCTAAAAGCATACCTGTTTTTGATTGTGTGAATGATAGGGTTCTGGAAAGAGGAGAGGCAATCCCTCGGGACGCTATAGTTGTTGGTGGTACCAGACCCATCAATAAAAATTTGAAATGGGGAAACCAAGAAAAATTACAGATGAATTGTGCAATAATTCCGAAATATAGAGATGCTACAACAGACTCTTCACTTGAACTCGAGGAGCTTCTAAGATGAGCATTGAGAATATTTTTTCCAACAAAACTCACAAAGACGTTAACGATATTATTGAAAAATCGAAATCTCCTTTTTTTCTCTATGACATTGATAGTCTAAAAAAGAAGCTGAGAGATGTCACAGAAATGAACCCTTCCTTTCTTAAACTTTGGTACGCATGCAAAGCAAACCCAATTTCCTCAATACTCAATGCAGTAATTGATAATGATATCGGTATCGATGTTGCCAGCAAAGGTGAACTTCGTCAGGTCTTAAAAAGTACAACTGATGGAAGTAAAATAATTTGTACAGGTCCAGCAAAATCTAAAGAATACATTGAAATGCTTATAGAGAGGGGCATTGGGCTCATTGTTGTAGAAAGCCTCAACCAATTATCATGGGTGAATGAGTCGTGCAAAGCCCTGAAGAAAAAACAAAAGATACTTCTAAGAACTCAATTATCATTAGATTACGAAGATACTTTACTAGGAGGTTCATCTATCACACCATTCGGTGAGGATCCTAATGGGTGGAAGACATTGAATATGGATGAATATGAGAATATTCAAATAATGGGATTCCATGTGTTTCAATGGACAAATGTTTCCAGTCTCGAACAATTGCACGCACTATGGGTACATTCTATTGAATTACTCATTGAGTTGTCTAGAGAACTTAATATCAAACTAGAAATCATTGACTTGGGAGGAGGCTTAGGAATTCCCTATTCCAATGACGAAGAAGAATATTCCTATGAAGAAGTCATTAACTTATTAAATGAAATAAAATCAAAATACGATATTCCAACTTTTTGGCTTGAACTGGGAAGATATATTGCAGGGCCTTTTGGATATTACTTTACAAAAGTAGTAGATAAGAAAATAATCAGAGGTAAAGATCTTCTTATCACTGAAGGAGGTATAAACCATATTTCGAGACCAGCCTTCACAGGACAATCATTCCCATGCAAAACAGTAAAAAATTACCACACAAGTAAATTAACCACCTTCCGTGTTCATGGGTCCTTATGCACTGCATTAGATTACCTAGGCGAATTCGAACTTGCGAGTGATATTAGAGTAGGTGACTGGCTTGTGTTTACCCAAGCCGGCGCCTATGGATTCACCAACTCAATACCTTATTTTTTATGTCATGATTTAGCGGCAGAGTATTCCATCTTGAACAATAAAATAGAGCAAAATCGGCAAACAAAAACAGCTGATGAATGGCTGGTATAAATGAAATGTCGAAAAAAATAAGTGTCCAGCAAATGAATAAGGAATATTTATTCGATAAATGAAGATAAAATCTTTACAAACTGATAACGATATGAATAATGGAACCATGTTTAATTTAATTGGAAAAGAAAGAAACAGGAGACCGGCAATCTAGCTGGCGTCTGCTCCTTTCTAAAACAAATGATAGACCCAGCATAATAGCTGGGTTTTTTTTTACCTGAATGAAAATATGAAAAACTTTATTACAACTCAAGATTGGTCCATGCAGGATCTGCAAGCAATTTTAGACTATGCAAAAAACTTAAAGAAAAATAAGTTTCAAGATTTATTAAAAAATAAATCTGTTGCCTTATTGTTCTTCAATCCCTCCATGAGAACTAAGGTTAGTTTTGAATTAGGCATACAGGAGCTTGGGGGCTATGCAGTTGTTTTGCATCCAGGCAGTGATGCATGGCCCATAGAATTTGAGCCTGCAGTCACCATGAATGAAAACCCTGAAGAACACATCAAAGAGGTTGCAAAGGTGCTGTCCAACTACTGTGACCTTATAGCGGTAAGAGCTTTCCCAAAATTTATCAATTTAGACGAAGATTTTGAAGACAGGGTGATCAATAGTTTTGCTCAGTATGCAACCGTGCCTATTGTGAATATGGAGACCATCACTCACCCTTGTCAAGAATTGGCACACATACTCACTCTCCAAGAGAACTTGGGCAATTTAAGAGGTAAAAATTACCTCCTTACATGGACTTACCATCCAAAACCACTCAATACCGCAGTTGCAAATTCAAGCATATTGATTGCGAGCAAGTTTGGAATGAATGTAAAACTTCTATGTCCGTCGCCAGACTACAACTTGCATGAGAAATATTTAGAACAAGCCAAGAAAAATTGTGAGGAAAATGAGACTGAGTTCTCCATCACTCATGACATTGATCAAGCTTATTCAGGCTCGGATATCGTTTATGCAAAAAGTTGGGGCTCCTTAAAATATTATGGTGACGCGGAGAAAGAGTCGATAGAAAGACATAAAAATAAACATTTCATTGTTGACGAAGAAAAAATGAAAAAAACAAACAATGCGATTTTTAGCCACTGTTTGCCATTGAGAAGGAATGTTAAAGCCACAGATGGTGTTATGGATGCTGATTATTGTGTAGCAATTCAGGAAGCCAGCAATAGAAAACATGTACAAAAATCATTACTAACTAACTTACTTAAGGGCAAATAAGATGAAAAAAATTGTTTTGGCATTTTCGGGTGGATTGGATACTAGCTTTTGCATTCCCTTCCTGATCGAAAAAGGTTTTGAAGTTCATACTATTTTTGTAAATACAGGCGGCACCTCTTCTAGAGAGGAAACCAAGATTACCCGCAGAGCAAAAGATTTAGGGGCTGAAAAGCATATAAATGTGAATATAGAGCACTCATTTTGGTCACAAATAATTAAACCATTGATTTGGTCAGGTTCCTCCTATCAGAATAAGTATCCCGCCCTATGCTCAGATCGTTATTTGATTGTCAAAGAAGCTGTAAAGCTATGTAAGACTTTAAGAACAAAAAACATTGCACATGGGTGCACTGGAATGGGAAATGATCAAGTCAGATTTGATTTATCAATTCAAGCGTTAGGCAAATTTAACATCGTTACACCCATTAGAGAGATTCAGAATACAGTCAATGATGTTAGGGGATTTGAAAAGGAATATCTTGAAGAAAGAGGTTTCAAGGTTTCATCACTTAATAATAAATACAGCATCAATGAAAATTTAATGGGAGTTACGATTTCAGGATCTGAAATTGATACCTGGGATGCCCCCTCCGATGAAAGCTATACTTTGTGTTCAAAACCAGAAGAATATCCTTCAAAAAATAAAAAAATAAGAATCGGCTTCAAAAAAGGTGAGGCAGTTCTTCTGAATGACAAGAAGATCAAAGGACCAGAACTGATGCGATATCTGAATAAGATTGCAGGCAAGTATGGTGTTGGAAGAGAAATCACGGCAAATGATACGATTATTGGGATCAAGGGAAGGCTGATATTTGAAGCCCCTGCTATAGAGGTCCTATTTAGAGCTCACAGGGCTTTGGAAGAAGCAGTTTTCACAGACAAGCAAAATGTCTTTAAGCCGAAAGTTGGTCAGCAATGGGTTGATTTAATTTATGGTGGATTCTATTTTGACCCTCTTGCCCGAAATTTGGAAAACTTCTTAAAAGACATTCAAGCCAATGTGAATGGGGAGGTAACTATTTTATTATCCCCAGGCAATGCAGATGCTGTATCTGTGGATGCAAAAAAGATACTCGTTAGTAAAGATGCCATTTATGCTCAATCTGCTTCCTGGGGCATGAGAGAGTCGACAGGCTTTATTAAACTCTTGGGTCAAAGTTCGGCTACGTGGAAAGAGATCAATAAAAGATAAATCCTGTGGATAAATATTCAGTGATTCATTATGAAAAATAATTCTATAAAAAATATTATCTTAACCCTTCTTAGAAGCATTAGCAGCGAGAAGGAGATTAGAAAATATATTGAAAAATTTTCTAATGTTGATCATAGATATATAATCATAAAAGTCGGTGGAGCAATTATTCAAAATGACCTGGATAACCTGGTCTCATCTTTATCTTTTTTAAATCAAGTGGGCTTAAAGCCTATTGTGATCCATGGAGCAGGGCCCAGGCTATCAAGCTCTTTAAAAGAGAAAGGCATTAACTTTGATTTTTTAGATGGCCAGCGTATCACTAGCTCAGAAGTACTTGATGAAGCATTAACTATCTTTGGAGAAGAAAATACTAAATTAGTTGAAGCACTTCAAGACCGTGATGTGGCGGCTGTATCTGTCACTAATAATATTTTTGAATGCACAATCAAGAATCCTAAATTGGGCTATGTCGGCGAGGTTCATTCAACCAATATTAAAGCAATAGAAAAAATTCTAGATAATCAAAACATCCCAATCATCGCCTCTGTAGGTCAGACAGTTGATGGACAGTTGCTAAATTTAAATGCTGATTCTGCAGCAATCTCCATTGCAAAAGAGATCGAAGCTTACAAGATTATTTTTCTAAGTGAAGTTGGTGGGATCTATGATCAGCAAAATAATCTAATTTCAACAATTGATTTGAAGGAGCAGTTTGATGATTTAATGGGCATGAAATGGTTGCATTCTGGAATGAAATTAAAGTTAGAAGAAATTAAGAAATTACTGGATATCCTTCCATCATCTACATCTGTCTCCATTACCAAACCACACCATCTACCCAGAGAACTATTCACAGATGCTGGTTCAGGAACGTTGATTAAAAAGGGACATTTGGTGGACCAATTTGAATCCATCGATCAAGCAAAAGGTGAAAATATCGCTCTTATTATAGAAACTGCCTTTAACGGAAAACTAGACAAGACCTACTTCAATAATGATGTTAAGAAAACATTCTATATAAGTGACTGCAATAGAGCTGCCATCATTGTTTCTCATGAAAATGAAATTCCATATATGGATAAATTTGCTGTTGTAGATTCGGCAAGAGGAGAGGGTCTTGGGTCAGCAATATGGAACAAAATGAAACAAGATCATGATCAACTATTTTGGAGATCTCGATCCACTAATCCTATTAATAAATTCTACCTTTCTGTGTGTGATGGTTTTCAGAAATATGATGGCTGGAATATTTATTGGATAGGCGTCTCCAACCTTAAACAACTGACCCTTTGCATAGAGTCTGCTTACAATTATAAACAAACAATTAATTATGAATAAAGTCATTGACATTGGTCTCATAGGTGGAAGAGGGTACGTTGGTAAAGAGCTTGTAAGGCTTATTGATAAACACCCGATCTTTAATCTTAAACAAGCATTCTCAAGATCTCAGGCAGGTTCATTGATCAGTGAATATACTAAAAACTTAAATCTAAAGTACTTACCACTGAGTAATAACTCATTCGAATTAGATTCTTCTGTCCAAGCCCTTATCCTTGCATTAGGAAATGGAGACGCTGCAAATTATATGGAATATATCTCAAAGCTTAATCAAGAAATTATCGTCATTGATATAAGCTCTGATAATCGATTTAATCAAGATTGGTTATACAGATTACCTGAAATAACAAAGAACTCAGGACATTCAAAGTTATTAAGCAACCCAGGTTGTTACGCGACTGCAATACAGTTATCCATTGAGCCAATTAAAAATTTATTGGTTGGAAAGACATCCTCTTTTGGGATCTCTGGATACAGTGGAGCAGGATCCAAGCCCCATGATAAAAATGATAAAAATATACTTCGTGAGAATATTTATCCCTACTCACTGGCTGATCATCTCCATCAAGAAGAAGTCAGAGCTCATTGTTATAAGAAATCTTCATTTACACCTCACGTTGCAGATTTTTTTAGAGGCATCTCGATGACAAC
Source organism: Gammaproteobacteria bacterium (assembly GCA_002717445.1). GTDB lineage: Bacteria > Pseudomonadota > Gammaproteobacteria > Steroidobacterales > UBA11654 > CACPJA01. The sequence continues at coordinate 34,582 of PBDY01000001.1, forward strand.
GCATATAAAACTTAAAGAGCCAAGTGACTCATCCCAAATTCTTAGAGTATTCAAAGATTTTTATGAAAACAAACCTCTCGTTAAAATAACCGAATCTATTCCTCTGGTTGCAGACAATGTTATGCAACACCATGCATCCATTGGTGGTTTCGATATTGATGACTCAGGTTTAAATCTCGTCATCTGCTGTACCCTGGATAATCTATTAAAGGGTGCAGCTACTCAATGCATTCAAAACCTAAATTATTCTTTTCAATTAAACGAAGAAGCTGGAATTAATTATGAGTAAGAAACTATGGAAAATAAAAGATGCCGAAACTTCTAGTCAAATAGATGAATTCTTAATAGAAGAGGACATTCAACTCGACAAGGACTTATTCCTCTTTGATATAGAAGCAACTACAGCCCATATTAAAGGCCTTGAGTCTATAGGAGTGCTTAACAGCAGTGAACTCAATAAATTGCTTAAGTCTCTTAAATCACTCTCTAAAGATTTTGAAGATGGTTCATTTGAGTTAACAACTGAATTTGAGGATTGTCATTCTGCAATAGAATTCTATTTAATTGACCAACTGGGTGATCTTGGGAAAAAAGTTCACACTGGAAGAAGCAGGAATGATCAGGTCTTGGTCGCTATGAGGCTTTACACAAAATCTAATCTTCAATTATTTAAGGACCTAAATATAGATATTGCTAGAGCTTTTCTAGATCAAGCAGAAAAGAATAAAGATGTCCCTATGCCTGGGTATACTCACCTTCAAAGAGCCATGCCTTCGAGTTGGGGGCTGTGGTTTGCCTCATTTGCTGAGTCCTTTTTAGATAATATTGCTTTAACTGACTCCACTATGAATTGGGTTGATGCAAATCCTCTGGGGAGTGCAGCTGGGTATGGAGTCAATTTACCCTTAAATAGATCTCTCTTAACCAAGATCCTTGGCTTTAAGCGAAAACAAATAAATAGTCTCTATATTCAGAACAGTAGAGGAAAATATGACCTTGAAGTCATTGGCACACTTAAACAGTCGCTTCTTGATATCCGAAGATTCTCCTGGGACATGAGTCTATTCTTAACTGAAGAATTTAATTTATTGTCTATTGATGATAGCTATACAACTGGTTCATCAATAATGCCAAATAAAAAGAACCCCGATGTTGTGGAAATATTAAGGGCAAAATATTCAATTATTGCCGGTCACTATTCTGAGCTTGAGAATCTATTATCTCTTCCAAGTGGATACCATAGAGATCTTCAATTGACGAAAAGAAGCTTAATTCACAGCTTTAATACTGCAAGAAGAACCCTATCAATTCTCCCAGGATTAATTAAATCGATAGATATCAATACAGTGAATTCTAATAATGCCATAACTGATGAAATGAGGATGACTGATTATGCTTATAAGTTGGTTGAGCAGGGCATACCATTTAGAGAAGCATACCGACTGACAAAGTCTTCAAAAAAGGATAAGGATTTAATCTTAAAAACAAATAACAGCAAAAGATCTCCAGGTTCTCCAGGAAATCTCGAGCTTGAATCACTAAGAAAAAAACTGAACGCATATGAATAAAATAACCACTAAAAATATACCCGTCAGCCAAATGCCAAATGGCGATACTCTCTCCATTAAGGTCATTGATATTAAGGGCGATAACCAGGGCCCAAGCTGCTATATTCAAGCCAGTATGCATGGAGCAGAGCATCAAGGAAATGCTCTTATTTATCACATCTTAGATTATGCTGAAAGCCATGATATTCAGGGGTCTCTGAGGATAATACCTCAAGCAAACCCACTGGCAATAAATACAAAAACGGGGAATTACACTCAGGGAAGATTTAACCCAAATACAGGACATAACTGGAATAGATTGTATTCAAATTATACAGACAACCATCCTTCTCTAAGAACATTTGCAAAAAATAATATCAACGCTAGCGACGAGTCAATTAAAAATAGTTACAAGAAGCTACTACTTGAGTTATTAGAGAAAGAGAAAGAATTAAAATCATCTTATGGTAAAAATCAAAATAAACATCACAATCTAATCCTTCAATCTCTGGCTGCTAATTTTGATATTGTCTTGGACCTTCATACAGCTGGAAAGGCAGCACGATATCTCTATGCAGCTGAATACCTTTCTAGCAGATGTGAGGAACTAAATTTTGTTCACAATATTATTATTAAAAATATTTTTAATGGAGCAATGGATGAAGCAGCATTCATGCCTTGGGTAAATTTAAAAACAGAATTTAAGAAGCTTGACAAGGATTATGAAATTCCATTTGAATCTTATACGTTAGAATTAGGAAGCGAAGAAATGATTTCGCTGGAAGAGGGCAAAAAAGACTCTCATAAGGTATTAGAATATCTTTACAAAAAAGGGATTATTCGAGAGTCAGGCTTTCAAGAACCATTGAAAAAGCAATATAAGTGTCAGACTGAAGATTTCAAGAGTTACTATGCGCCCAATGGAGGCCTCTATGAATATTACGCGAAACCTGGAGAATTTATAAAAAAGGGAGAGAGTCTAGCTATATCACTGCAGCTATCAAATTATGGTTCAAAAAGGCAAGTGATTGAGGAAGTAAAGGCTAAAAAAGATTGTATTATCATAAACCATTGTACAAGTAGCTCAGTAATAGAAGGTTCTGAGATATATCAAGTCATGGAGAACTATTACACCTAATTACAGCAATAAAATGTGTTTTAAAGACAATTTGTGCTCAAAAAGTGCACATAAGAGTTGTTTTAACCAGTAATAAAGACTCCCTAAATACCAATTAAACCCCAATTAAACCCTTTATTTATAAGAATAGTGTGCTTCTGTAAGCCTTATTTTATTGATATATATATGCGTATAATATATATTATGTAAAGTTTTTATTATTTGTTTTCTTATACTATTCTATTTATATATCATGTACTTATATAATTTTATTAAGGTTATTTATATTTATTTGGATTTTTAAGTGAATATTTGTTCTTTTTTATTTTTATAAAAAAATAAAAATTCTAAAATTTTAGATAATGACTAAATCACCCAAGTCTCATACCAGAAACAACTAGAAACATCGATTAATGTGAGTTTTACTCTATAGAATGCGATTATTAGCTAAAACTTATCATCTTGAACCACTTTATGAATAAAATACCTTTAATCATCATAATCCTCCTATCCATAAACTCTTATAGCGAAGAAAATGCTGTTAGTTTTGATGATTCAGCCTATAAACATACCTGTGATACTAACTTTAACGATGAATTTGCTTTGTCTGACTACTCTGACGAATGGTTTCAGGTATATAAAACACATCAGAATGTTTACTCTATTGTTGAGCCTTATCAATTTCAGGAATCAATATCCCACCTTATTATTGGGCAAAATAAAGCCATATTGCTTGATACTGGCATTGGTTTATTCTCCATAAGGCCAGTTGTAGAGCAAATAACTGACCTACCTATCATAGTAATTAACTCACACACACATTTTGATCATGTTGGTGGTAATTGGGAATTTTCTAATATCTTGGCTATTGATACTTCTTACACAAATGCAAATATGGCTGGCTTTAAACATAATAGAATTGCTCAAGATTTTACTAATAATTCCTTCTGTATTGACCCACCAATAAATGCTGATTTAGAGAATATTTACACCAAACAATGGGAGGCTTCTGAATATATAAAAGATGGAGATACTATCGATCTTGGAGATAGGATCATTGAGATACTTCAAGTGCCTGGGCATACCCCTGATTCTTTAGCATTGCTGGATCGAAAAGAAAAATTACTGTTCACTGGTGATACTTATTACGATGCCGAGTTATGGTTATATGTTCCTGAGACCAATATTAAGAACTATCAGAATTCTATTGATAGATTGGTAACAATTGAAACCCAAGTAGACTATATATTCGGAGCCCATAGAAGAGCAAGAGTCGATACTGGAATATTAAAAAAAGTTAAAGAAGCCCTTAAAAAACTTACTACCGATGAAACTTTATTTGATAAAAATGATGTAAATCAATTATTTATAAGTATTGATGGTATTGACTTTGTAACTGCTGCACCAGTACTAAAGGGCAAACAAGGAGATACATCAAAAGGAGGAAGTGGTTACGATGCTTGGTAACCAATGCCCTACCCTAATATGCAATTAGATCCCATATCTTGAGAACAAGTCTCTCTTCTGCCTTAATACTTTTGCTTTAAAAAACCTTAGAAGAATCTTTTGTAACGGCATCCACGCGATTCGGATTCCGCTTTTATCATTTTTAAGTATCTCAGAGACGAGCCATGGTGTGACTGTTTCTACATGATCACAGATAATATTTGCCATGGGTTTGTCTCTTTCCCATTCATCATGACTTAACCTCTTTTGCTCGTTGAGCCAGTTTTCCGTAATCAAAACGCCTGGGCTAATACTGGCGATAGTAATTCCTGTATTTTTATTTTCTTCCACTAAGTATTTAGTGAGTATATTTATGCTTGCTTTTGTAGAGCTATACACACCCATTCCAGGTGTTAAGAACTTGCCATCAAAACTACCTCCCAGCATGTTATAAAGGCTTCCACTCCCTTGCTCTCTAAACCCTCTTATTGCAACCTGTGATCCAAACACCGTCCCCAATGAATTTGTCGTTATCATGCTTTGAACAAGGCTTTCTGGGATTTTATGCACTGGATTCTGGCCTGATGCATACCCTGCATTATTGATCCAATAATCCACTTTTCCAAACTCATTTTTTGCCAAATCCCATAGAGCTTCGAGTTCTCTTTTATTTGAGATATCGCATACTTGGCCAATGATAGTACCGTCTGAATTTGCATTCATAACTTCAGTTGCACTCACTATGTCTTCTTCATTTCTGCTGCTAATTACAACATTGTGTCCCAGGCGGGCAAACTCATTAGCAAGCCCTCTGCCAACTCCTTTTGTACTCCCGGTTATTACAACACTAGCCATTTGATTGCCTCATCTTTTTCTTTGAATACCAAGTATATATTGCCAACAGCATAACAGTGAAATTAAGAAAACCCATCATTAGATATGGTGCTGTATAAATATAATCAAACAGCACTCCGCCTAGACCGCCTGCGATGATCTGACCCACTGCTCCACACATCGCAAATGCTCCAAACACAGTGCCCCTTATAGCGGCAGGTGCTCTTTTACCAATCAATGCTGTTGAGGAAACTATTGCAGCACCCTCCCCCATCCCCAAAAGAATGGCAACAGGTATCACAGCATTTGACATGGGGTTTTCAATAAAGCCCATTGTTGTATATCCTGCTGCTGCAAAAAAGAAGGCAATCATAATTCCATTGATGCGTCCAATTCGATCAATGAGAAAACCAAAGATTGGAGAAGTGACTATTACTGTTGAAGCAATAATGGGAACAATAACTGCTCCTCGTGCATAACCCTCTCCTATGGACATCCCATTATCTAGAGCATAGCGAGATGTCCAAAGAAATGTGAATAATCCAACAACGATCAGATCGCCTCTAGCTGCTAGAGAAGCAAAATAAGCCAAGCGGATATCCGAGTCTTTTTTTGCAGCCTCTAGGCCTTCATTGAAAAGTTTTTTAAACGATGAAGTATTTTGTTTCTTTTGATGCAATCCTGGCTTCAGAGAAATATATACAATGGTCGCAGCAAGCAAACAGATCAAGGTTCCGATCCATAATGTATAAGTTCCCGACTCTATAGAATCAAAACCTCTTTCTTGAAACACGGATGGCATCTTCACCAAAAATAATGAAGTGGCAGTTACGCCAATGCCTTGAAACATTCCCATGATGCCAATCATTCTTCCTCTGGATGTCTCCTCAGGATAATCTCCGGTAAATATAAGCAATACTGTTGATGCGGCAGAAACACCTACCGCAAAAATTGCCCTGACTAAGTAGAGTTGATAAATATCATTCATCAATGGAAAACAAAAATAAGCCAAGCTCATTATCAATAATCCCATTGCAAAAACAGGTCTTCTGCCTACCTTGTCTGCAAGGACTCCCATGGTGGCCGTGAGTAAAAGAATCATGACTTCCTGCATCGTTGCTACAGAACCAACCACTACTCCTTGTACTTCCCTAGCTATACCTAAGTGCTCCTCGAGTACATAAGGCTGCATAAAATTCATAAGAGTAAATACGGAATTATTCAGCATCGCAACTGGGAAAAAGCTCAGTGCATTAATCTTTCCTACGCCAGGCATTAGTTTGATTGGACCCAGTTTATTATTATCTGTTTGACTCACTTTGCGATTGACTTATAGTTAGTTGAGATATCTTATTTCTTTAATGAATATTTAATGTAATTAAATGTATCAAGGGTGATTAAGGATGTATACAAACGTATGGTATGTCGCGGCTCGCAGTGATGAACTGACAGACAAACCTCTCTATGTAGAAATGCTGGGTACTGATTTTGTGCTCTTTCGGGATGCTGAAGGAAATGCAGCCTGCTTAAGCAATGCCTGCCCACACAGAGGTGACAGTCTCGCCAATGGAAGTGTGAGTAAAAATGGTGAGATTATTTGCCCATTCCATGGCTGGCATTTCAATCGTGAAGGAGAATGCACAAAAATACCCTCTGTGGGCGATGATGATCCTCAAACTGCAGCACCCGGTGTGAGAGTAGATGCCTATCCAGTCATCGAAAAACAAGGTCTGATTTGGACATTCCTCGGTGATGAACCAGAAAAAGCAAAGCCCATCATAGATATACCTGAGCTTAACGACCCTGAGTATACAGTCATTCCGTATGACGTAATTTTTGAGTCAAACTTTCATACTGCAAAGTTCAGTAATTTAGATTATGTTCACTTGCCTATTGTTCATGGGATCAGGTTTGAGGACAATGAAAATCCCTACCAACCTCCTCCTCATACTGTCGTGAAAACGGACTATGGGCTTACAGCTTTCATTGAAACAGAATCAACATACAGCAAAGGTGCATGGTCAAATATTCGAGAGAAAGGCACACGGGTCAAATCCGTGCTGAAGTATTTCATTGCCGGACAAACCTTACGAGGTCAAGTTGAGATTGGTGCAATTGGATCGGGTAAATTCACTTGCTTTTATGAGTTTTCCACCCCCATAGACAGGACCAGAACAATGATGCGGTATTACTTTTTTAGGAATTTCATGACGCACAAATGGATGGACAAAATGGCACTCAAAAGAAATCTTAAAAATATTTATGAAGACAAGGTTATTGCCGAAGCACAGGTTCCTAAATATGGGCCAGATGGCATGTCAGCCATTGTCGGTAAACACGAAGACACCATCGTCAAGGTGTATTGGGAAATGATGCATGAGATGCGAGATCAGGGATGGCAGATTGATTTTAAAGCTTGGAATAACATGATCGATGATGGAGAGCACTGCGTTGTCCCTTCAGTGAGTCGGCATGAGAATCAGAGCCAGTGGCAATACCCCTCAATACCAAGGATTCAAGCCAAGTGAATGACCAGACGTCAAAGACCGTGTTGGTCACTGGATCAAATCGAGGCATTGGCCTTGAATTCATCAAGCAATACGGAGAAAGAGGTTGGGATGTGATTGCCACCTGCAGGAATCCTGATAACGCTTTAAAACTAAAGGCAATTGTTAAGGATCATTCAAACGTAAGGATCGTGGCTGCGGACATCACAGACAGTGCCAGTATCGATCAATTATCCGATCAATTGGATGGAGAGCCCATTGATGTTTTAATCAATAATGCAGCATATCTGGGTCCACCTGAGCCACAAAAGTTCGGTCAAATAGATTATGAAATGTTTGCTAGAAGTTTTGAAGTCAATGCCATAGGGCCAATACGAATTACTGAAAAATTGATAGAAAATATTAGATTAGGAGAAACCAAAAAAATCATCTTCCTAGGAAGTGCCGCAGGATCCATTGCTCAAATTGCTCCACCAGTGACACTGTATTCATATCGGGCGAGCAAAGCAGCATTGCACCTAGCGGTTCATAATTTCTATCACGAGATGCTTTCAGAGAATGTGATCGTCTCATTGATCAATCCAGGATTGGTCGACACAAGGGGTTTTCTTGAGCTAAAACCAGACGATCCCATTCCAGAAGAGCTGAGTAAAATAGTACCTGAAACACTGATTCGAATGATTCAAGAAGGAAAAATACCGATGATCACCACTTATGAATCGGTCATTAAAATGCTGAGCTATATCGATGAACTAACCATTGATACTGAGCCACTCTTTGTCAACTGCGATGGCGCGCCAATGCCTTGGTAATATGGAGATGAAATAATATGCAATATAGGAAACTAGGAAAATCAGATCTGGAGTTGCCCATAATTACCTTGGGTGCACTGAACTTTGGATTCTTTTGCGATGAGCAAAGAAGCATCTCTACCATTCATGCTGCAATTGATAATGGAGTAAATTGTATCGACACAGCGCCAACATATGGTGGAATGAAGGGAAAATCAGAAGACATTACAGGCAAAGCCGTTAAAGGAATAAGAGATGAAGTCATTCTTGCTACAAAATTTGGAACGGACCCAGCGACGGGCAGAAGTTCCATCAAGGGAGGTGGTTCCAGAAGCTACATAATTGAAGCGGTAGAAAACAGCCTCAGGTCCCTAGACACCGACTATATAGATCTATATCAGATGCACTTTCCTGATACTGAAACGCATATTGAGGAAACATTGAGGGCGCTCGAAGATCTCACTCAAAGTGGCAAAGTAAGATACATAGGAGCATCAAACTTTAATGCTGATCAACTCAGTGAAAGCATTAAAATATCCATAGAAAGTAACATCAACCAATTTGCATCCATTCAAACAAGATACAGCATGTTGACGAGAAACATGGAAGACGATCTTCTACCGGTATGCGAGAACAGCGATGTTTCTATTCTCCCCTACTTTCCTTTGGAAAGTGGATTCTTAACTGGAAAGATAAAAAGAGGAGAAGATGCAAAAAAAGGAACCAGATTGGCATTATGGAAAGGAGCATTTACTTCTGAAGAGTGGTTCGATTTCATCGATCAAATCGAGGAATATGGAAAGGAAATAAATAAGTCCCTATTGGAAATATCACTTGGATGGGTTGCTAAGAGAAAAATGGTTTCATCAGTATTGGTTGGCGCGACGTCTCCGGAGCAGATGATTGAAAACATCCACGCAATTTCTTGGGAAATGTCGGATGATGAAATGGAGAGAATTGATCAGATCATCTTGAGTTAAATCAACTGGAAAGAAACTGGAGCATTCTCTCTGAGTCAAAGACCTGGACTTTGACGTCATCCCCTTCATTGATCTGCCCGGCTACATCGACAATACCAACAAGCCCTCTTAATTTTTTTGCTGCCTTTAGGAAGGCTAATTTACCAGGAGAATCCCCTGAATTTGTTTTTAGGGTATTTGAAAGCTCTTCCGATAGGTCATGACATGGCGGATTGTATTCTTCAACTATCAATGTCGCCCCAGATGGGAAAGTGAGTTTTGATCCTTTAGACAATTGAGAAAGGTCGGTTATACCACTGAAACAAAGGTTGGCGCCAAGAATTCTTGCGCTCAAATCTTCGGTCAAATCCATTGTTTTTGAGATGATTGCCAGCTCCTCGATTGAGACCGCTGACCACTGACGATTATTTCTTCTGATTGTACCGGGAGGATAGGGTTCGCCCCCATATATACCCCTCATGTAGCTTCTGTGCTTATCTCCAACAAAACCATCCAACTCCACTTGTGCTGTTCCAACCGATTCTTTTACGAAAGCAATCGTTGTGCCGACATGCACTGAGACCAGTTTCGCATTCAATGTTTTTGAGTATTCACTCACTATTTATTTCCACTGGGTATCCTGCTTCATTCCATGCCAACATATCGCCACTGATATCAATGATATTTTCATATCCAAGACCCTCAAGTTTTGTGATGACCTTGCCTGCCCTCACGCCACTACGACAATAAACCACCAAACGTGTGTTTTTATAATCGAAAACAAGTTCAGGCATTTCAAGTATCTGATCATGCGGTATATTGATTGAACCATTAATATGGCCATCATGGTATTCGGATTGTGTTCTTACATCGAGGAGCACAAGATTGTGATCGGCATTCGTCATAAACTCATTGAGATCATTAACCGTCCATAGTTCAGCAGAGATTGTATTGAAACAAAATAGTAATGCTGCCATGTATAAGAACTTATTCATTATTTTATTGGAGATAATAACTGGTTCAGTTCAATCATGTTTCCATCGGGATCATAAATAATTGAAACATTGACTTTGATGACATCTGAGCCGTCATATGAGGGGTATTCTCTATATGTGGGTTCTCTTAAGACCTCAACTCCAGGGACATTTATTACTTTCTTCCATTTCGATTCGAGATTGTCGGTATTAAAAAGGTGAATATTGCTCTGAGGCACAAAAGCCCCTCTTTCTATAGGCGATTTATTTCTCTCTGATGAAGCATTCCCATAATCCAGTTCCCAAAGACCCAAGATACCTACATGCTCATCTTTTGTTTTAAGAAAAATCAGTCTTGATTCATCGCCATTTGAAGACTTGAGTATATTGTCATAAACCACTTTCATGCCCAGTGCATCTCGATACAACATTAAAGACCGTTCTATATTTCTAACAATAAGCGTTGTTCTTCGAAAGACAATGTCTTGTTTTGAGATATCAAAAGCTGGTTCGTCGTGAGATTTAACCGATATGGATGTTAAAGAGAATAAAGCGATCAAAAATGAATACGCAAAGAATCTGGCGCTCATTTCTTGCTCCAATTTTCCAAAAAATATGGCGAAAAAAGAAATGCAGGAAAGAAAATCACGAGTTCTAAATAGAATGTCTTAACAAAGTCAAAAGGTCCTTTAAAACCTCCAAACTGCTCTGGTTCAAATTGATGTCCAATGGCCTGCAAGGTGATTGCTATGAGAAGCAATGAAAATCCAATAAGAATTTGACCGCTATCAATAAAATTCCATAATCCAACCAGCATCAAGATATTTCCTGCGATGAACATTATTGATCCGATTATATGTATCACTAGGTTTAGTCGATTCTGATGCAATCGCTGATAGTATCTGTATTCTCTTTCACTGATCATCGAGTAATGCTATCCCCTCTTCCATTTTTTTCAGCTGATCGAGCTGTACTGAGATCGAATTTTGTATTTCCAATGATACCTCAGGATTATTAACGAGTCCCGACCATCTTTCGATCGTGAGCTGGGTATCCCCTCTGCCCATCGCGATGAGCCCAGAGAGCCATAATATTTGTGTGTTCTTAGGATTCATAACCAGAGTCTTTTCAATCAATTGGTCTAAGTCATATGGGAAATTACTGGGCCTCACCATCAGTGTAGACTCAATTAAGCCCAGATTGATCTCAAAATCACTTTGCTCGCCTTGTATTTGAAAACCATTGAGAAATTTTTCATAAGCCAGCTCGAATCGTCCTGTCTCAATATAGTGTGATCCAAGTGCCTTGATCACTCTGATATCCTCGGGATTCTTAACAAGGAACTCTTCGAGTTTTTCTATGGAATCGATCATCTGATCGTTTGCTGCATCTTGGCTTTCTGTAAGATTGGATACTGCTTCATAATTGAGGTATACAAATGTGGAGATCGTCACCAATGCGATCGTATAGGCAGTTGTTTTCATAAGATTAGAACCTAGAGTATTGATTAAAATACTCAAGCAAAAAAGCAATCCCAAGCACACCAATGAAGCAATAAAAATAAATACAGGATCGCTAAACATTTAATTTCCTATCTTTCTGAACCATCCATAAAACATCAATAATAAAATAATTGGTGAGAACCATAAGAACAATGTTTTCTGAGTAAAGGCGGGCTCGTAAAGAATAAATTCGCCATAACGATCAAGGAGGTATTTCTTGATCTCACTGTTCGATTTTCCGTCTTGAATTTGTAATTTGATCTCACGACGAAGATCTTTTGCCAACTCGGCATTTGATTCTGCAACCGATTGGTTTTGGCACACCAAGCATCGAACTTCCTGAATGAGTGACTGATACCTGATCTGATCATTTGAATTAAGCTCATTGGCTTTAATGGCTGAAAAACAAATCAGAACAAAGAAACAAATTACACTCTTTTTGATCAATTCAATTCTCCAATCAGAGGGAGAATGTCTCGCTCAAATATTTCTCTATTCAAGGGGCCAATGTGCTTAAAATGTATGATGCCACTGGAGTCAACAAGAAAGGTTTCCGGTGCACCGTACACTCCAAAATCAATCGCTGCCTTACCTTTTGGATCCTTGAGTACGATAGAGTATGGATCTCCCAATTGTTTTAACCATAATTTTGCCAACCGGTCATCGTCTTTCCAATTGAGACCTATGATGGGTAAATCAATCCTTTTGTCTTGACTAAGATCAACGAGAAATTCGTGCTCCATTTCACATCCCACACACCATGTAGCCCAAACATTTATCAATGAAACCTCGCCAATAATTTCATGGCTGCTGTGCTCTTCTTCAGTGATAAGGTTCTTTAGATTAAATGCAGGAATTGGCTTTCCAATGAGTGGAGAAGGAAGCTCTGTATCTTTGTTGTATAGGCTTTGAAACAAAAAACCCAACAGCAAAAGAAAAATGAATAGTGGAAGTAAACGCCGAATCACTGGTGTCTCTCCGTTTGTTTCTTGCCCAAAAATACTCTGATTAATCCGCCCAGTATCATAATAATGGGGCCGTACCATATCAATCTTAACAGTGGCTTGTATTGAAGATGCATACTCCATGAACCGCCGCCGATATCCTCACCAACCGCAATGAATAAATCCCTAAAAAGATTTGCCTCTATTCCTGCCTCAGTCATTGGCATTGATGAGGTGTCATATACTCTTTTTTCTGGGTAGACAGTCTCCACGTATTGGCCGTCTTTGCTGATTTCTATAGAGGCATATTGTGCAAGATAATTGGGGCCATTGCGCTTGCCAATTTCAGTCAATTTAAACTCATAATCACCGACGGTCGAAGTTTGCTCAATGTTCATACTGTCATCAAAGGTAATCCCATAAGAGCTCGTTACAGTGATGCCTAGAATCATTATTCCCAAACCAATGTGCCCAAGCATCATTGGTATAATATTTGTGCTTTTATTGATTGAATATCGATTCTTTATCAGTGGCGATATTCCTGTGAGTATTGTCCAAAGAGCAAGAAAGACTCCAATCAGTGTGAGCAAAGAATCCCAACCATATATAAAAGTAAACGCAAAACCCAGCATCAGGGCTATGAGAATAATGGGGGATACTTTATTGATTAAATTTTTTGAATCATTGCTCCAATTTGAAAATACAGCAACACCGATGGAAAACAATAAGGGGATAAATGGAAATAAAATCACAAAATTGAAATATGGAGGGCCGACAGATATCTTACCAAGATCGAGCATCTCAAGTATCAGTGGATATACGGTCCCAATCAAAACCAAGCCTGCTGATGCACAAAGAAAGACATTGTTTAATAGCAGAAGAGACTCTCTGGAGAGAGGGTGAAGCTTTTCTTGTTTATTTTTCTTTTGCTTGATCGAGTAGATGATCAATGCCGATCCAGAGAAAAATGCGAGTAAACCTAAAATAAAGAGCCCCCTTTGAGGATCGGACGCAAATGAGTGCACAGATATCAATACCCCCGAACGAACCAAAAAGGTTCCAAGAAGACTCAAAGAAAATGCAGTGATGGCTAGAAGCGTACTGAAACCGTTAAAGATTCCTCTCTTCTCGGTGACAATCAAAGAATGCATCAATGCCGTTGCTAAAAACCATGGCATCAATGACGCATTTTCCACTGGGTCCCAAAACCACCATCCACCCCAGCCTAATTCGTAATATGCCCACCAACTTCCAAGTGCGATACCTCCAGTGAGAAACACCCAAGAGAGAACGGTCCAAGTTCTTGCATGCATTGCCCATTGATGATTATTTACGGTCAATAAAGAAGATACGGCGAGCGAGAATGGAACGGCAAGGCCCACGTAACCTGCATAGAGTGTTGGGGGATGAATCACTAGCGCAGGGTCTTGTAAAAGTGGGTTAAGCCCCCTTCCTTGAATAGGGCTGGGCAGTAATCGTTCAAAAGGATTTGAGGTATAGAGAATGAAAAGAAGAAACCCAAAACTGATTAAACCAAGTATAGATAGAGACTGAATCCTTAGATCTGGCGAGGACTTAAGTGCTCTGTCTTTTGAAAGTAAAAATGTCCATATTGAGAGTATCAATACCCAGAGCAATAAGGACCCCTCATGGCCACCCCACACTGCTGCAATCTTATAGGCAAATGGCAATGCTGTGTTGGAATTTGAGGCGACATACAAAACTGAAAAATCATCCTGAAGAAATGCAGTGGTTAGTAAGCCAAAGCAGATTAGCAAAGAAAATGTTTGGAACATGGTAATTCGTTCGATAAATGCTTCGATGTTCTCATTCTTTCTTGAAAATAAACCGATTCCACCCAAGAACTGAAGCAAAGCAGAAGCAAGAGCTGCTACCAAAAAAACTTGGCCTAATTCTGGAATCATAAAGTCGGCTCTTCTAGAGCGTGAATGTCAGGAGGCATGTAATTCTCATCATGCTTTGCAAGGACTTCACTCGCGATGAATACCTTTGTTTTATTAAACCTGCCTGTGACTATGATGCCCTGCCCTTCTCTGAATAAATCAGGCAGTATCCCTGTGTAATTCACCTCAATACTCTCAATCCCATCCGTTAATACAAAGCTAGCCTTGAGACTGCCATCCGCCCTTTTAAAACTACCCATTTCAACCAAACCACCAATTCGGAATGTGCTCTGATCATCCATGTTTTTTGTGACCGCCTCGCTCGGTGTTAGATAATAGAGCAGATTATCTTGAAAAGACGTCAAAATTAAATAAATGGCAGCAGTCACTCCAACCAATGTGATCAAGATCCCGATAAATCTCTTGTGTCGAGGCAACATTTTATTCTGAGTCCTTTGTATTTTGTATCACTCTGCGGACATCTTTATGTTTCTTGATTGCATCAATGTAGGTCAAAAAAAGAATCAAAAAAGAAAGAAACACTGAACCCCAAACGTAGAAGTTGTAGTCACCCATATCAAAAATACTCATTCCACTATCCTCAAATTTCTTTCACCCATTTTGATCTTTTTTCCCTCATCAATACTTCTGCCGAGCCACCCCTGCAAATGACTGCGCTAAAAAAGAGTGAATACCCAATGATCATCACTAATAGTGGCCACAGCATTTCACCGACAATGGATGGAGCATCTATTTTTGAAATGGTTGAAGCTTGATGAAGAGTATTCCACCAAACGACAGAGTAATGAATGATGGGTAAATTTATGATCCCTAAAATTGCAACAAGCGAAGCCGCACGATCGGCTCTCTTCTGCTCTTTGATTGAAGCATGAAGCGTGATGTAGCCCAGATAGAGCAATAACAAAATAAATTCAGAAGTCAGTCGTGCATCCCAAACCCAGGCAGTGCCCCACATGGGCTTACCCCATAGCATCCCAGTAATGAGTGCGAGGGCGGTAATTAATGCACCAAATGGTGCAATGCTCTTGGCTACAGAAAAGGCGACAGTAGACCTCCAAACAATGCCTATGGTTGAGGCAAAACCCATTGCGGCATAAGCGCTCATGGAGAGATATGCGCTGGGTACATGAAAGTATATGATTCGATATGCATCGCCCATTTGATAATCTTTAGGGGCTATGAAAAGGCCTCCGATTGTTCCAATGACAATCAGAAAAACCCCCAATGAGAAACACCACGGTTCCAACTTCATTGCAAATCTATAAAAATTTGGAGGGGAACCATATTTATATATTGCTTTTAAACTCATGTCCTAATCCATTGAAATCTTGAGTGCTGAGGCTGTAATCCATGGCCCCAGAAATAAACTCAGCATCATCATACCTGTAAGAAAATAGAGTGGTCCAGAAATATCCAACCCTAAAATCGAATTCTCGATAGCCTTGGATCCGAATATTAAAATTGGAAGAGTGATTGGGGTAATAATCAAGGTCATTAGTGCGCCCGGATATCTAATACCCAATGTGATTGCAGACGTAAAAGCACTGATGTTTATCATTGTTAAAGTCGATAGCAGAAGTGTGAGTTGTATGATTAAGATTGCCTTGCCCGTTACAAAATATATCGACGCAATCAAACCTGAGATCAGAATTAGAGGCAAGGATGTGAAAACCCAATAGGCAAATGTTTTTGTGAGTATCAATCCAACGAATGATCTTTTTGAAAGCAACAATTGTTCAATGGTTCCATTTTGGAAATCCGGTTTATACATGTTTTGCATCGAAAGCAATGATGAAAAAAAAGCAGAAAACATCATGATCGGTCCGACAATCTTTAATAAGAAATCCTTATCAGAATCGCTGATTAATGGAAATAATAATGCAATCAAGAAGAATAAGATTATGCCTGTGAGTGCATCGGTCCAACGTTTAATTGCAACCTTTGTTTCCCGAATAAATAATTGAAAATAGGTATCCACTATGACTCCAAGGCAATCTCCAATCCGGTCGTTTGGGATATATCTCCTTGATTCGATGTCCGAATGATCATCCCTCCTGCCTTAAGGTGCAAATCCATTTTAAGGGAAAGGAATCCTTTGGAGGCATCATCAAGATTGGCAAAGGGCTCATCCATTATCCAAATGGATCGCCTTGATAGTATGAGACTGATTAAGGCGACTTTTTTTGCCTGCCCACTCGAAAGAATCTCTACTGGCTTATGCATGACCGAATCTAAATTAAAACCAGAAATCAATTCTTCTAGTCCGCTTAAATCAGAAATAATCGGATTCATACTCAAGTTATCCGTGGCAGAGATTTCACTGATCAAGCCATTCTTGTGTCCAAGATACGCTATCCCCTCTTGATAAAATGAGTCAATGTTATCAATTGATGTCTGGTTCCAACTGATTCGCCCTCTATTCAGCTCGGTAAAGCCGCATATTGCCCTAATTAAACTAGTCTTACCGCTTCCATTGGCACCCTTGATGAGAGCGTGTTGTCCTGAACCAATATGAAAATCTATGTCAATGAAAATTGGAGTATCATCTCGATATAGGCATGCATTCTGAATTTCTAGAAGATTGGAAATATCAGGCCTCTTTCATGTCAATTACTGATATCAATGACAATCTTTCCAAGATGGGCTCCTGAAGGCATGCTGTATATTTCATTGATTGCCTGATCCATGCTTACAGTTTTATCAATAATGGGGTGAATTTCGTGTTGTTCTAGAAATTGATTTAACTCCATATGGTCTTCTCTGCTTCCGACTGTAATTCCATGGACATTGACATTTTTGAAAACCATCTCCAAGAGATTTAACTGAACATTGAAACCACCAAGTGCCCCGATGACACTGATGTGTCCACCTATTTTGAGTGCATTGAGAGTTTGTGGAAATGTTGACTCACCGCCAATCTCAATGACTAGATCAACTCCTCCATTTGATAATGCAAAGGCCTCATTGCCCCATTCGGGGTTTTCATTGTAATTGATGGTTTGATCAGCTCCCAATTCAATTGCTCTTTGAAGTTTTTCATTGCTGCTTGAAGTAATAATCACATTTGCTTGCAGCGCTTTTAGAATCTGCAAAGCATGAATAGAAACACCTCCTGTGCCCAATAATAATACTGAATCTCCGGAACCAATATTTGCTGCTTTGATGCAAGCCCATGCCGTGACTGCTGCACAAGGTATGGTTGATGCTTCTTGATAAGACATATAATCAGGCATGGGCAGCACTGCTTCTTTTGGTAAAACAGCAAACTCAGAGAGAACTCCGGCTGCATCTGAGCCGGTAGAAATCATTCGATTCTTATTATTGGCATTCCAATCTTGCCAAAATACGGAAGTCACTCGGTCACCAACACTAAATTCTGTGACATCATTTCCAACTGCAACAACCTCTCCCGCCCCATCAGAAAGCGGCACAAGGGGTAATTCAATGTTTGGATTATAAAGCCCTTTCGCGATCATGAAGTCTCTGAAATTGAGTGATGCAGCATGCACTTTAATCACTACTTCACCAATGCATGGAGTGGGCGTTCCTCTCTCGGCTTGCTGAAAACCATCATCATCAAAATTATGTAATTCTATTAATTTCATTTATCTGTACCTCCGTCTTGTTTCAACAAGATATTTTAATACAGGTGGTGATGTTTTGCTGAGATTTGAGGGGTCACTCAACTAAAAAAACTGAGGCCAATCCTGTCAGGGGTTTGGATTGACCTCAGCTACGGTTCTGCCTTTGCGGCAAATTTTTTAGTGTTGCTTTTTCTTATGTTCTTTATGTCGTTTTTTATCTCTTCCTTTTTTTCCTTTTTTGTGGTCTTTCATTTTCCCCTCGCGCATCCTTTCTGCTCGCTGTTCCATGCGTTGAGAGTTCTTATCAAATTGAGCCATTTGCTCTTGTGAGAGGACTGTTGCAATTTGCTCGTGCGTACCTTCCTTGAGTTCGTCCATGGCATCCATTGACTCTTCTCTCATCTCGGCTCTAATTGTTCGGCCTTCTTCGATGCTCGAAGACATGATTGATCTGACTTCGCTTCTTTGATCCTCGGTTAGATCAATATCCTTGAATAACATTTTGATTGGCGATCGATCGTGATGTTCGTGGGCATAGGCATTGTTTAAGAGAGACAATGAACCCAAGTAGAGTATGGCTCCAATCGCAAAAGTGAGAGTTTTCATAATTTTCATTGGCTGTACCTTTGATGTTTATTTACTGATCATTCTTAACTTAAATATTGAAGTAAATATGAAGAAAAGATGAATTGTAAAATTAAACTGCAATAATGAATCTATAATTTGACTTAAATAAACAGAGTTACTAAGTGAAAATTTTTCCAAAATTCTTTCTCTCGTATTGGCTCAGCTTTAGTGCTGTTACGCTGATGATCTTCGCTGTGGGCACTTATACATTTGAGCGTGATTTATTTCGGTTTGTAACCAGAATTGAAACAGCACAGTTACAAACGTTTGCATCTGAAATTGAAGGTTATTATGCAGAAGTCCAGACTTGGGACTTTCTCAGAGAGGATCCAAGAATGGCAGACCTCATCTTAAGACAAAGACGTTCATTTGATGAGAACCTGATCATCCTTCCAAATGTTTTGAACGAAAGAAGGAGATTCCGATTTTCATTCAATAATAAACAAAATAACGAAAGGGCTGGAAGATTATATCTCCTCGATGAGAACCTAGAAGTCGTGATTGGTAATGAAACTGTTCTCAATGAGATTTCAGCGAGCGAAGCAATTGATAAGGTCTTAAAAGAACGATTCATTCTTTCTCCGATAAATTTTGAAGATAAGCAAATAGGCACTCTTGCATTACTGATATCAGAGAGATTATATGAGGAAATTGATATGGCTTTTGCTCGATCAAATAATAAAACCCTTCGTTTCTCAGCCATCGCTGGACTTTTATTTGCTGCAATTATTTCTCTTATTTTAACCATAAATATTACTGGGCCAATCAGAAAACTAGGCAAAGGCACAAGAAGCTTGATCAGTGGAGAATTTAAAACGAGAGTTTCAATTCAAAACAGAGATGAGCTAGGCAAATTATCAAGAGACTTTAATATTTTGGCAAAAACATTGGACAAGAACTCGGAATCACAAAAACAATGGCTTGCAGATATTTCACATGAGTTGAGAACGCCAATTGCCATATTGAAGAGTGAGCTTGAAGCCGTCGAAGATGGGGTCAGAGAGTTTGATAAAGAAACATTGCAATCACTCACTCATGAGGTCAAAAGAATCAATAATCTTGTCAATGACCTTTATGAGCTTACACTTGCTGATTTGGGTGCGATGAAATATCAAATGAGAGAAATGGGCATAAGCTCTTGTCTGGAGGCGGTGATCGAACCCTATCGAGATAGATTTAAATCATCTGAAATTGATTTGTCTGAATCGATTCAAGAAGTCAGTACTTTCTTGGGAGACAGTTATCGATTAGAGCAGCTATTCACTAATCTCATTGAGAATACCCTCAGATACACAGACTCACCTGGAAAACTTGATATTGATCTGATTGAGGAGAAGGAAAATATACGAATCACATTCAGTGATTCTGCTCCCGGTGTTGATGCAGATGTGATTGAAAAGATATTCGACCGATTCTTCCGAGAAGAGCTATCAAGATCACGAGAAAAAGGTGGGGCCGGCCTGGGTCTAGCCATATGTCATGAAATCGTTGAGGCACACTCTGGAGAAATAACGGCAACTTCATCTGACCTGGGAGGTTTGTCGATCCAAATTCTTTTGCCACGAGGTGATTCATGAAACATGTACTGATTGTTGAAGATGAGAAAAAACTCGCAGATATACTGGCGGAATATCTAAATAAAGATCAGTTTAAAACCACACATTTTGAATCTGGGAAAGGGGTCGTCGATTGGGTCAAAGAGAATCAACCCAACATCATCCTTCTAGACCTGATGTTGCCAGACGTCAATGGAAAAGATTTGTGCAAACAAATCAGGCAATTCTCATCAATACCAATCATTATGGTCACTGCAATGATCGATGAAATTGATCGACTCATAGGTCTTGAATTGGGAGCGGATGATTATGTCTGTAAGCCATTCAGTCCAAAAGAAGTTGTTGCCAGAGTCAAAGCAGTATTAAGAAGGTCTGAGGCAGATTTTAATCATGGCGAAATATTTGATGCATTTGAAGTGAGCGATGAAACCTACTCAATAAAATTGAATCAAAACCGATTGGATTTGACGCCCGTTGAGTTTCGATTACTCAAAATGTTTCTTCAAAGCCCAGGAAGGGTATTTAATCGAGATCAAATTCTAGACAACATCTTCGAAGATGGAAGAATTGTTTTGGATCGAACGGTTGATACTCATGTTAAGAATTTGAGGCATAAGCTAAAATCTGCTGCGCCCGAACACGACTATGTTAGATCCATATATGGAATTGGTTACAGCTTTGAGCTGTAATCATTCTTTTTTGAAAACTCGATAAGGCTCGTAGTCCTCAAGAATGCCGAAATCGCCACTGTATTCATAACCAAAATAATTCTCGAAAAGGAAAATCTTTGGAGGGAAAAAGGTAAATGTTGAGAACATGGCAGTGATTGCCATATAGCCAACAAGTATATTTTTCTTCCTTGGGAGCCGCATTGGAGCTTTAACCATAATCTTGTATGAAACAACTGATGCCAATACCAAACCAAATACCATGGTCATAAGATCCATGATAAAGAAGCCTTGCCCGTATAGAGGTATGGATATAGCAAGATAGCCATAGAATGAGAGAATAATTCCAACTGGAGTAGCAATGAGTGAAGCCAGCTTGGCATACCAATAATTATTAGCGATGTCTCTCGTATAGGTATATTGAACAAGTGCAAAAACTAAGCCTGGCCAGAAATACATCTTAAGATGCTCCCAAACACTTTCATTGACTGCAGAAATGAATGCCAAAGGTGTCCAGAATTCACTCAATTCAAATGAGAAATGCAGAGCTGAACCGGCTAAAACAACCCAAATAAAGCTGCCAACTTCCCACAAAACCAATTTGATCTTCATACCTGTCTCACTCTATAGGGCACCGATTAGGAAATAAAGTCCAGACAGTGCAATCAATCCACCCAATAATCTCAATAAAATTTTACCTTTTTCATAGTGCGTTGAGATGTCTGCAATAACAACCCCTGTGACATGAAGGATCACTGTCCCTGTCATGAAACCTGTAACATATGGCGGAGGTTCAGCAATTGAAGGAATTTCTTCGCCATGTGCATAACCATGAAAGATTGCAAAAATTGCCACGGCCAACATTGCAAAATTTGCATCAATCTTTTTATCGGCAGCCAAAGTTGATCCAAGAAGAAGAACAGACAAAGCAATCCCGATCTCGTAACCAGTTAAGCCAGAATAGTTTAACCCTAAAATTCCACCAAAGAACATAACAATGACAAACGTTGCAGGAACCGTCCAGATCGCCCTGCCTCCAATTTGTGCACTGATCATGCCCACACTGACCATTGCTAATAGGTGGTCAAACCCAAGCACCGGATGTGTGATCCCACTCAAAAAAGGACCATAAGGCAGACTTTGGGCTTCATGTGCTGAAAGCACTGAAGAGAAAAAAAGAAGAAATAATATTAAGGTTTTAATCATCATTGTTTATCCTTTTCTTAGGAATTCTAAGACTAATTTATTCACTGCTTCTGGTTGATCATAAATGGCTGCATGGCCCGCGTCTTTCACGATTTCAATTTGGAGAGAAGGAATGAGTTTTTTCAAACGTTTACTGATCTTCCATGGGTTGTAAAGTACTTCAAATTCACCAAAAATCAAAAGCCCCTGATTTTTAAAGCTTTTCAGTCTATTTTTATCGACGGAGAAGAAGAATTTACCGATGACTCTTAATGCCTTGATGATATCCACCCTTGATGTTTTCTCATTGTAGATACCGAGTGACTTATCAACACGGTAATGCCTTGTACCCAAGGCCATCCCCCTTGCAAGTTGTCGATCGAATGAGCCAAACGTCTCTCCAGATCTTGGTTTAGAAAATGATGAGGCCGTCAAATCATCAGACAAAACATCGGCGTCTTTCTTTCTTGCGGTCAATAACCATTGCCTAAAAGGAAGTCTCGCTCTGGCCAAGCCTGTTGGACCACACATAACTGTTTTACCAATGATGTCTGCTTTTCTTATTGCCATATCCATTGCCGTTGTTCCACCGGTACTGACCCCGACGATATGAGGCTTTACAAGGCCAAGATTTTGGATAATGTCCTCCAACCAATCTGTATAGTCTTCGTTGAATACAGAGGGAGGGTTTGAGGCACTCTTTCCAGGTTGCCCAACAATATCAATTGCTAGAACACGAAAATGTTCTGAAAATGCGTTGATCTGATGCCTCCATAATGGTGCGCATCCAGCAACGCCAGGGATCAATAAAACCGGTTTCTGATTGACATCCCCTGCTTCAATGATGTGCGTCTTTCCAAATCTAGTGTCCACAAAGATGCTTTTGTGATCGACTGTAATTTCATCACAGACCCTTTCATACCATGACATCATCTTCTCAAACCCTTCTTTGGATTTATAGAGCGATACATCGGGTTGAAAAGTATAATTTTCTATCATCTATAGTCTTTCGTAGAGCAAACACAAATCGGTTTTATCTATTAGCAGGTCTGGTGCCCAGGGCCGGACTCGAACCGGCACGAGAAAAATCTCAACGGATTTTAAGTCCGTAGCGTCTACCAATTCCGCCACCCGGGCTTAAACCTGAGGCAAGGACGGGAATCGAACCCGTGTCAACGGCTTTGCAGGCCGCTGCATAACCACTCTGCCACCTTGCCTATATCGGGTGAGATTATACCCATATCTTTAGAAATTAGCTTCATTGATGTCTTATTTATTGCAACGATGATGCGTGATTTAGCTTATGTTTTTCTTTATTAACTCATTCATCTCTAACTAATTTGCAACGAAAAATAGCTTTTTTCTGCTTGAAATTGGTCAATGGGCATAGCATGATTGGTTGTAGCATAATATTTAGGGGTAAATATGAAACACTCACACAAAAGTTCAAGTAGAGTTTTTTCGGCTTTTTTTGCAATAGTTTTTGCAATTTCTTCGGTTGCACAAATCGAAGAGATTAAAGTAACGGCAAGGAAAAAGGCTGAGAATCTACAAGACATTCCTGTGCAAGTAGATGTCATAACTGCACAAGAGATAGAAAGGGCTGGAATAACAAGCTTAGAGGATATCGCGAAGATGTCCGCTTCTATGGTTTTTGACAATGGCTTCTCTCAGTCAGACACAAGAATCACGCTTAGGGGTTTATCTCCAATAAGAGGCAGGCAAAATGTAGCCGTACTTCAAGATGGTGTCGATTTATCATCAGAAAACCTAAC
The DNA here is from genome assembly GCA_002717445.1 of Gammaproteobacteria bacterium. Taxonomy (GTDB): domain Bacteria; phylum Pseudomonadota; class Gammaproteobacteria; order Steroidobacterales; family UBA11654; genus CACPJA01. The sequence goes on from PBDY01000001.1 coordinate 58,523, forward strand.
CATTGGTGGTGGAACTTCATTGATTAACTCTAGGTTGTTTGANCTNGANAGAGTCGAGGTTGTAAAAGGACCTCAAAGTGCATTATACGGTCGTTCTGCATTCGCGGGTGCAATCAACTATGTCACGAAAAAACCCACTCAAGAAAATCAATCCAGCATCTCTGCAACGATCGCATCTGAAAGTGAAATGGATCTTAGAGCCAGTTGGAGCGGTGGTATTAATGAAAATACTGCAGTGGGTGTAAACTTTGCATCTTGGTCTAGAGACGGTTATCACGACAATCTTGTAAGTGGCCAACCCGTTGGAGGAGAAGAAGGAATCGCAGGATCGATAACATTTAATTATGAACCAAGCGAAGACTTCTCACTGGTAACAAGATTTGAATACACAGACGATGATTTTGAGCCTGCTGCTCAGTATCAACAGTCTGGTACTACCATGTTGCCGATCCCTGCAAATGCCATTGCACCTGTCAACACGTGTATCATCCCTACTCCAACGATGTGCTTGGCTTATTACACATCCGGTAAAGTGATATCACCTCTGGTCACTCACATGCCGGCGAATGTTGGGGCGCTTCCCAATGTTGATGACATAGGTGGTGCGCAACTTGCTATTAACCCAAGGACAGGAAAAGACTATCCGGGTGCTAACAGAGAGATTCAAAAATTCTCAATGACGGCTGTAAAAGAATTTGAAAACGTTACTTTCACATCGATCACAGGTTTGATGGAAGGCGATGTCTTTACTTTTGAAGATCCTCAATACAGAGGCACAACAAGAGGTCCCACTCAGTTTGGTGAGATTTGGTATGACCAACACACTGAACTGAACAGTCAAGAGTTCAGAGTGCAATCGAATACTGATGGACCATTCCAATGGACTTTAGGGCTTCAGTTGTGGGAACAAGAAATGCAATTGGATGATAAATCCTTCAATACATTTACTTATCTAAACACGAGACCTTGGTTTGCTCCGGCTTTCTTGAATGCACCGCTCGCAATGTATCATGGCGATGCAAGTGACACTCAAGGAGCAATTTGTGCGCCAGGAACAGAGGGCGGTGAATTCGCTGGATGTTTGGACAGGGGCGGAAGTTATTGGGAGCGAGATTCCGATCATAAATCTGTCTATGCCATGCTTGAATACGATATAAGCGATTCATGGGCTCTTTCAGTAGAGGCTCGATACAGTGAAGAAGATGAGAAAACTTGTGGATCCGACGGTGGTGGAACAGTAGATCCCAATGGTGTCGGTTTTGCAGGGCCTGGTCAGAGCAGCGTCAACCCATCAATGTGGACTGTTCAGATTTGTGGCGATCACGAAGAAGACATGACCACACCTAAAGTGACATTGACGCATTTTGCTTCCGACGATTTCACTTTCTATGGGTCTCTTGCACAAGCGAAGAAGCCGGGCGGTATCAGTACTGTGACCGGTGGTGGGTTTGGAATGTATAATCCAGAAGACAATCGTTTCGAAGCTGAGGAAATGACGGTTTATGAATTGGGTATGAAGTCCACCATGATGGGTGGAAAGATGCGCTTTAATGCAGATATTTTCCTACAAGACTTCACCGATAAGCAAACAGCCACACAAGTGGTCAACCCTGAAACGGGTATCCTCCAGTCAAGAACAACGAATGCTTCAAAAGCAGAAGTGAAAGGTCTTGAACTGGATGTTCAATACTTCATCAATGACAATCTGAGTGCAACACTTTCATATACACATTTGAATGCCCATTATTCAGACTTTACACGCTTGACTGCAGGTGCTTCAAATTTAGCCAATGCAGGGAATTGTACGATTTATACAGACTCAGGTGGTAAATCAACTTGTTCGATAGACCTCAGCGGTAACCCGCTAGAGAATGCTCCGCCGAACTCTATGGTTCTTGGACTAAACTACAATTGGGAAGCCTCGAATGGAGCAACATGGGTCGCTGAAGCTGACATCATGTTCCAGGATGACAGATACATTGATTCATTCAAAAGAGTGTACTTAGAAGGTTATTATAAAGTTGATCTGAGACTTGGATACGTCACAGACAATCTTGAGATCACGGCTTTCATTGACAATGCTTTTGATGACACAAGCACAAGATCTGGGTTTGGTTTTACTGACTTCCCGAATATGATGTTTGTCTTACCGATTCCTTCATTCTGCGGAGTAGCAGGACCCGGAGCCGGTTCAGGCATATACCATCCAAATCCTTGTGTAAGACCGGACGACATCGGCAAGTCTAACGGACCTAGCACATTTGTTCTTCCAACAAGTCATGCGATGTACTTTCCTGATGGAAGGAGATTTGGTATTCGTATTAAAAGAAGCTTTTAATACGAAAAGCAAAACAATTAAAAGGCCTGCTCATGCAGGCCTTTTTTTTATTTCTCTTTGAGAATATTTTGTGCAACAAACTTAATGTTCTTAAATTCTTTGAGTCGTCTAACTGTATAAGAAATCCATTCTTTCCCAAAAGGCATATAAATTCCTACCTCATGAGACTGTTTAAAAGCCTTTTGCAAGTCTCTTCTCACTCCAAACAAGAACTCAAAACGGTGGTTTTTCATCTCATCCTCTTTAGCAACAGTTTCGAGCAATATCTCATCATGCGTTGCGATTGAATGTTTAGCTTTGTTGTCTGCAAGCAGCTCTCTTGAGTAATCCAAGAACTTTTTCCTGATTGACTTCAGTTGGGTGTGTGCAACTGCATCACTCTCAAAATATGCCCCTTTAACCAACCTTATCGAAATCCCATCATTTATTAAGTCTTTGATGTCTTTCTCGGTTCTAAATAGATTGGCCTGCAATGTAATGCCGACTGAGCCTGGATATTGTTCATGAATAGTCTTGCAAGCTTTTATGGTCCGATCGGTATATGTTGAGTCCTCCATATCCAATCTAATCATTTGACTGTTTTTTGATGCCAGCTCACACAGTTTGGTTAAATTCTTTATCGACTCATCAAACGAGCAATCCATGCCAATGGAGCTGAGCTTGACCGATATTGAGAATTCCTCTTGATTAAACCGATTAAGTAGATCTGTATATTCTGCAACGGTTGCATTAATTTTTTCTATTGATTGAGAGTTCTCTCCAACTAAGTTGGCAATGACTTTAAAGTTTTGATCAAGATGATTTTGAAAAACGGATGATGAATCATCAATGCCCATTCCAGCAATGAATCTTTTGGCGAATGGAAAAAGTATCTTCAATTCTTAGAGTAAACCTCTTTGCCTGCAAAAAAAGTATTTGATACCAGAGTCTCCTTGAGCTCTTTTCCCACAGGCTCATTGAGTCTTTGATCCAATATTACAAAATCTGCCCACTTTGCTTCGGTGATGCTTCCGATTTGGTCACCCCACCCTGAAAGATCAGCACCTGTTTGCGTATAAGCATATAGGGCTTGATCAAAATTGATTCTTTGCTCTGGATACCATGGTCCATCGTACAAGCCTGAGGGGCTCTCTCTGAAAACAGCATCATAAAGCTGTATCAAAGGTGAAAATGGAGATGTCGCAAAATCGCTGCTTAAAGCAAGCCTAACGCCACCCTTTAGAAAGTCATTCCAAACATAAGCAAATGGCTCTCTTTCGGTGCCGATTCTTGGTGTGATGTACTTTCCAATAACACCGGTTCCATGATTCGGCTGCATGGATGCGGTCACATTTAATTTCTTAAATCTTTCCACAGTGCCTGGTTGAACCAATTCAATGTGCTCTACTCTATTAGCGAGATGAGGATGATTGCTGTATTCAAATGCATTCAATGCCATCTCAACGCCTCGATCACCGATTGCATGAATGGCAACAGGCATTCCAAGAGCATTGGCTCTTTTCACTAAACGGCTGATCTCATTTTGAATATAGAAAGGTTCACCAATGGTTTCGGGCTTATCACTATATGGGTCAACCAGGGCTGCCGTATGGGTGGATAAAACTCCATCAATCACATATTTTATAAAGCCATACTCAATCATAGGACCGAGTTCATCATCATTGATTTTATATTGATCAATGAGTTCATAGATTAAGTTATCTTGATTGGTGCTGTCTTCCTCTTTGCTGAATTTTGAATGTTCGCCCCAAAAAATCCTAAGATGTAATTTCTTGTCTGCGGCCAGCTCCTTGTATTTATTCAGTTCAATCCTGCTCGACATATCATGCACACTCGTGATACCAAGTGACGTCGCGTAATCAATGACCTGTTGAATCTCGTCTCTTGCTGCATTGGAATCTCTCACATATGACTCATCACGCCAAACCAAATCCATCGCACCTTCAAGCAATATTCCGTTTGGAACGCCCTCCTCATCCAACATGATTTGTCCACCCATGGGTACCTTGGAATCGGCCTTTATGCCTGTTAGTTCTAATGCCTTAGAGTTCAGCCACATTGAATGCCCATCAATATCAGACAGAGCAACTGGGTTATTCGGTGTCACTGAATCCAGATCCCATCTATTCGGATAGCCCTTATTCTCAAAAGTATAGTCCCAACGTCCACCAAGTAACCATTCACCGGTTTTCATTGTCTTAACCCTTTCATTGATCATTTCTAACCAAGCGGATTTCTCTCTTATGCCGGTTAGATTAATGCCTGTTACGATCTTTGAGCCACTCGATAAATGTGTATGGCTATCAACGAATCCTGGAACAATGGTTTTTCCATCTGCATCAATCACAACGGTATTCTCACCGGCCATTTGATTTATCATTTGTGAGCTTCCTATTGCTGTAAATTTTGAATCCTTAACAGCGAAAGCTTGTGCTCTGTTTTGATTGGGGTCTGAAGTTCTGACATCTGCATTAATGACAATCAGATCGGGCGCACTGTAAACTGGATCAGTAAACACTGATGCAATTGAAAGTGCAGCTATGATTAGTATTTTTTTATGATTCATTTGCTTATTTTAACTCATATAAGACAATCAGATTGCCATCATAATCAATGAATGAAAACTCCAGAAATTTACTACCTTCCGGTGTTCTGTCTTCATCAATTCTTGTTGTTTTAAGGCCCATATCTAAAATCTGATCATATATTTCCCTAAGGTTACTGATCTTTATAACCGCAGTGGCCATCTTTATACCTTCCTGTTTTGGAAGTTCTGCATTCGTGACCTCTGTTAAAGCAAAAGCTCTCTTTTCTGATCCAACATTAAGACTTGCAAATCTCAACTTGGCATTCGAAGGAACATTGAAAACCTCATAGGCATAAGAATCTGATTTTGAGATCTTAATTTCAAAAACCTCCATTCCAATGACGCGTTCATAGATCTCAAGAGATCGGTCAAGATCAGACACAAGAATATTAATTCGTTTTAATTCAGGGGATGCATTAACCCCCAAAGAAAGAATGAGTGATAAAAGAAAGAGTGTTAACTGCTTGACTGGTGAGAATGACATCAAATGATTGAGGGGAGGGATTCGATAATCCCCCTCCTCTTATTCAAAGTTACTTGAATATAACTCTGTTTAATATTTGATGATCGACCATTTTTCTAATTTCTTCATAACTTTTAGAAATTGTATCGTATTCATCTTCAGACTCTGGAAATCTTTCCGCCAAAAGTTTATTTACAGCATCATACTTTTCTTGGGTTTGCTGCATTGCACCCATATTTTCATATGTAACAGTGATCCATAAATTAGGACTATTGGCAACTTCAGAAGTCCAGACAGCGTAATCAACAATGTGGCCAAGTTCTTTTTGGATCTCAGAACTTCTTACCCATGTCTTTTTTAAATTGACTAGGTAATTATCCATATAATTTGGTTGTACAGAAATAACCGTTAGCTCTGTAACTTGATTGCTTGGCTCATAATCTTCATAGATTTCTGCAAAAGCAAAGTTGGCGAATAAAATTGGAACGATAAGTAAGTACTTCATAATATTTTCCTCTTATATTTATATATAGTGGTGCGGGAAACCGGGTTCGAACCGGCGACCTCAACCTTCGTAAGGCTGGGTTCAAACATATGTTTTCCGCATTTGTAAAATCCCCTACACGTTATCCTATAGGGTTCATAGCCCTATCATTGAATATTAATAAGGTTACGTCAAGTGGCAGTAGCACGTAAAGTGGCACGTGTTTTTAGTGGGGTTCAAGAGATTGAAAAAGGTATGAACCTTACATGTATAAAAGCTGTATGACGACCAAATCATATCAATCCTTTTACAATAAAGACTTTCATACATTTGGATAACTTAAGGACTGATGAATTAATTAACCGTATTTTGGAACTCTGATTCAGGTAAAGCATTTCGTTCAAGATCATATAGAAGACCTTTTCTTCTGGTGTAAAAATACCATGTACAAAAGACACAGATTAGATAAAAGATCAAGAATCCCCAGAGTGCCGCCATTGGACTACCTGTGACACTAATCGATGTACCAAAAGATTTTGGAATAAAAAAGGCGCCATAAGCAGCTACCGCTGAAGTAAANCCGATTATTGCTGCTGATTCTTTTTCTGCTTGATGCTGTTGTTCNAGCGTATTTAATTTGGGCATNANTTTGGGTATCTGATTACTCATAATGGTTGGTATCATTTGAAATGTAGATGCATTCCCAACACCNGTNGCAAAAAATAACAATATAAACATAGAAAAGAATCCCCAGAATGCATAAGGTTGATCCTTATTGTATCAAGAAATAAATGACTCCAAGCACAGCAACAATCATCGATANNAAAGTCCAGAAAGTAACNTTNCCACCACCATATTTATCCGATATCCANCCCGTGCCNGCNCGTGATAGAGCTCCGATTAATGGACCCAAGAAAACATATTTGAATATATCAACTTCTGGGAATTGAAGTTGAGCAAGGAGNGGNAANCCTGCTGAGTAACCGATGAACGATCCAAAAGTTCCTGTGTAAAGTAAACACATCACCCAATTGTGTTTGCGACTGAATATAATTGATTGTTCCTGAAACGATGATCGTGCACTAGCAATATCATTCATACCAGCCCAAGCTGCAACGGTTGCAATAATTAGAAAAGGCACCCAAATAAAACCTGCATTTTGTAGCCAAACCTTGCTCCCGTCAGTGGTTATTTGTGACTCGCCACCTAAAAAACCAAACACTGAGAAGGTAATAACTAAAGGGACAGCAAACTGCATAATACTTACCCCCGCATTTCCAAGACCAGCATTGAGTCCTAAAGCATTTCCTTGTTCATTTTTGGGGAAAAAGAAACTAATGTTTGCCATCGAACTTGCAAAGTTACCGCCTCCAAGGCCACACAATAATGCCAGAATCAGAAACAGAAAGTAAGGAGTATCAGGGTTCTGTACCGCATATCCTATGCCAAATGCAGGGATCAGAAGTGATGCAGTAGTGAGTGTGGTCCAGAGTCTCCCTCCCATGATGGGAACCATAAAGGCATAAAATATTCTCAGTGTTGCACCTGATAAACCAGGCACCGAAGCCAGCCAGAACAGTTGATTGGTGGTGTACATAAATCCGACCGAGGGAAGTTTCGCGACGACCACGCTCCAGACTAACCACACAGAAAAAGCTAGCAGTAAGCATGGAACTGAGATCCAAAGATTCCGTCTGGCAATTTTTTGACCGGTTGTCTCCCAAAAAGTAGGATCATTAGGATGCCACTCTTCCAGAGTATGACTGACATATTTGCGGTGTTTCTCAGGGATGTGAATTTCTTCCATCTCTGGTAATTCAGGCATATTTTCTGGGAGTGCTTTTTGCTCCATTTGACGAATAGCAAAATGCATCCAGATCAATGATAGAGAAACAATTACAAATAAAAGCATAAAACAACTGGTCCAAATACCTGTAATATCACTCATAACTCCAAATGTAATTGGCAAGAAAAATCCACCTAAACCACCAACCATTCCGACCAGACCCCCTACGGCACCAACGTTATCTGAATAATAAACTGGGATATGTTTATAGACTGCGGCTTTACCCAGCGACATAAAGAATCCGAGTACAAAAATTAATAGAACAAAAGGAACTAAACCGGTGCTGGTTGAAAACGTTATTGGACCTCTAATGCCATGGATAATATAGTCTGTCTCAGGATAGGACAGCATAAATGTACAAATCACTGAGACCCCAAAAGTCAGGTACATGATGATTCTGGCACCATATTTATCTGATAAATGACCGCCATAAGCTCGGAATAGGCTTGCAGGGATAGTGTACATGACTGTCAGAAGACCAGCTGTTTTAATGTCCAACCCATAAACACCCATAAGGTATCTTGGCAACCACAGTGCCAGTGCAACAAAAGCTCCAAATACAAAGAAATAGTAGAGAGAAAAACGCCATACTTGAACTTGTTTTAAAGGTTCGAGTTGTTCAACAAAGCTCCTTGGCTTTTCACCTCTCAATCTTCGTTTTACCTGATTCGGATCATCCTTGGTAAACACAAAGAATACAATTGCAATGATTGTTAAAGCACTTGCCCAGATCTTTGCAACTGCTTCCCATCCAAATGCAACTAAAACCATAGGAGCTAGAAATGTTGTCACTGCTGCACCTATGTTTCCAACTCCAAAAATACCTAAGGCAGACCCTTGTTTTTGTTTGGGATACCATTTAGAAACATAGGAAATACCGACAGCAAACGATCCACCGGCTAAGCCCACACCAAGGGCTGCAACCAATATCATCAAGTAAGTATCTGAGAAAGTCAGTAAAAATGTCGCCAAAGCAGCCGCCAACATAACTCCTGTAAAGACGACCCGACCCCCGTATTGATCAGCCCAGATACCAAGAACTATACGGCTAAGAGATCCTGTCAAGATTGGCGTACCTAATAACAACCCCAATTGAGTATCATTCAGTCCTAGATCCTCTTTTATCTGAATACCTATAATTGAGAAAATAGTCCAAACTGCAAAACACAAGGTAAATGCGAGAGTGCTTAATGTTAGTGCTTGTTTTTGCTGATTTCCTTCTTCAACTCCTATCATTTCGTCGATCATAGGGTCACTCCTAATAATTACCTTAGTTATTTCTAGGTCGAGTGGATTGCCATTCAGTATCAGCACTTCTGATTTTCTTTCGATCCCAGTGCCACATTACAATTTGATATGGACGCCATATGTAGTGAATGGGTGCAACTAGGAAATGTGCTAATCTTGAAAAAGGAATAAGTAAGACGATTAAAAATGCACCGATAACATGCAGCTTGATCACCCAAGGCATGGCGCTCATCGCTGAGATCTCGGGATCAAAAGTCACTATTGAACGTAAATAAGGTGTCAAATCAGCAGCGAACCATGAAGAACCCCATCGGTAACCTAGAGCAATCCAACAACCCAATACAATTTGAGCGTATATTAAGCTTTCAATTACATTATCCATAATAGTTGTCACCATTCTCAATCTAGGGTTTGTCCAACGTCTTATTAAGAGCACTGTCATGGCAACCAAAACTACCACTCCAAAAGTAAAAGCAATGCCTTCATGAATAATGAGACGAGTGGGATCACTATTCCAAAATAGGATCGCTTCGGGAAAAAGAAAGATAGCAAGATGACCTAGGGCTAAAATAATTATTCCAATATGAAATGGCATGGTGCCCCAAAAACCTACTTTATTTTCTAGAAATTGTACCGACAGACTTGAAATGCTATATCCATGTTTTCTGTAGCGATAAATAGACCCCACCAAGAGCATCCCAATAGACACATATGGGAAGGCAATAAATAAAACAGAATCAAGCGTAATCATTATATTTGCTCTCCATTGGTTATTCCTTTATTAACTACATTCTTGCCGTCCTCTAGTTGATTCTCTTTGGTAATATTTACTAGGAAATCACTAGTCTGCTCAAAGGTTTCAGCGATAGAGAAGTCTTTTTTCAAAACTGCAAACAATACTTTTAAAGGGTATTGATAAAGAGTATTAATAGTAGGTACATCTGATGGTGATTCAATTAATGTCTTATAATGTTTTTCGTAGGCTTGGTGCTTCTTGCGAATACGGCTGTCGTTAAATTCAGCCGTCATTTGATGCACTGCTGGTGCTAGAATTTCATTAATCATATCCTCAAGCAGATCTCCTTCTTCTAATACCGCAATTAGTTTTAGTACATTGGGTAAATGATCAGCTAACTCTTGTCCACAATCCACATCATGCTGATGATGTTCCCGGTTAAGATGTGAGAGCAGTTGTCCTCTCTTATAATCGTCGCCAAAAAGAACATAACCAATATCCAGAGTTGTTATCGCTTGCACATCAAAAGAACGGGTGTATACCTCTTGTAACATTCGTAAATCGTGATCTGGCAACATTTTGATGAACTCATTAAGCAATGCACAAGCTTCTGGGTATGAACCTTCCAATCCAGAGTATGCTGTCTTCACCAGCTCTGGGTAATCAGCTTGTGGATACACAAAAAGATCAGCCAGCGCTTCATAATGTGTTCTTCTTGACATGCTATGCGCCCCTCTCTGTAGTGCCTTCCTTAAAGCCAAATCCAGTGCTGCCTTTTCGGTCACCTGTATTTTCTGTTAACTCAATTGCCTCTTCTCGGTGCGCAGGAGGAATCACAAATCTGTCATTGAATTTCGCAAGTGAAGTTAGATAATAAATCTCTTCCGCCATCTTTGTGGTGAGATTGACATCTTTCAATGCATGAATGGCTTTTTCTTTTGATATATCACCAACAGTTTTCCAGCGACGATAAATTCGTACGGCCATAAGTTTTTTGACCCTGTTCTTAACTTTTTCTGTATCACCAGCACTGAAAAGATTAGCGAGGTATTGCATAGGAAATCGAGAATCTTCAATCGTTCCCCACAGTTCTTCAGTGCTTGTGTCATATAACCATTCATCATCCCAGCGTTTAGCAACATCATTTAGTTTTTGATCATTGCGTTTTTTACCAAGTGAAGCCATGACTGGTAAGAGCGGCGGAACATAGAACAGCATTGGTAATGTTCGGAACTCAGGGTGTAAAGGTAGGGCCATTCCCCACTCTTTAACAAATTTATAAATGGGTGATTTCTGAGCAGCCTTGATGGTCGAATCAGCGATCCCATTTTTTTCTGCCTGTTGAATCACTTCAGGATCGAAAGGATCCATCAGCATCTCCATTTGTTGTTCAACCAGATCAGATTCATCAACTGTTGCCACCTCAGGTAATCGATCGGCATCGTAGAGAAGAACTCCAAGATAACGAATACGCCCGACACAACTATGCATACAAGCAGGAGCATGACCGGCTTCAATGCGTGGGTAACAGAGTATGCATTTCTCTGATTTACCTGTTTGCCAGTTGTAATAGGTTTTTTTATAAGGGCAACCGGTTACACACATACGCCATCCTC
>PBDY01000002.1 GCA_002717445.1 Gammaproteobacteria bacterium
TAAAAGGATTATCCATCTGCATAAAATGTTAACAGAAATAACTAATTAATAAATGGAATATTTATAGAAATGGTGGAGCTAGACGGGATCGAACCGACGACCTCCTCGCTGCCAGCGAGGCGCTCTCCCAGCTGAGCTATAGCCCCATTTTGACTATTCCATCATTGATGATCGCATTGAATCAGTATCATCAAAGGCAGTAAAGGATTTTATCTTCCCATTTTCCAAAGTAAACATATGAATTGCATAAGTATCCATTCCGTCTGCAGTCATATGATTTAAAACATAGACAGTCTCACCTATTTCATCAATATTCATATGTTCCAATTTAAATGAAGGCCAATACTGAGGGATAACCTCAAAGACATTTTTAATTACTGCATCTGGCCCATCATGAACTCCTGACTGTGGCAAATCCCCAAAGATTGTAAACTTAAGATCATTTGTATGAAGTTTTTTCCAGCCTTCTGCATCACCTGCCGCGAAGGTTGCATACGCTTTCTTTACGATATCAGTATTAGACATCTCTCCTTTTAAGTGGTGGCCAGAAAATACTGAGCTTGAGAGGAGGATTAAAGATAAAGCTATAATTTTTTTCATTTTGACTCCTTAATTGGAAATTTTTTTTATGTAATCAACTGCTGCACCAATCCTATCAATAACAGTGCTCTGCTCCAATAAAATGAGTGTTTGATCGATAGAAGGAGACTGAGTGCCTCCAGTCACGGCAATTCTGATTGGTTGGCCAATCTTGCCAAAACCAATCTCATGTTTTTTACAAACAGTCTTCAATGACTCTGAAATTGATTCTTTGTTCCACTCAATTTCTTTGAGTGATTCATGAACATCGATCATGGGATTGAGTATATTTGGTTTAAGGAATTTCTCTGCTGATGATTGATCATATTTGATTGGCTCAGAGAATAAGTCATTACAATTCACGACCAAATCATTAATCGTATTTGCTCTGTTTTTATAAGCTTCAATGAAATTCAATGCCGTATCCTGATTCACCGATGCTGTAAGCTCTGGGTGTTCATTAAGCATGTGCAATAATTTTTGATTACTAGTGCTCATTAAATGTTGCTGATTGACCCATAGAAGCTTTTCGATATCGAATTTTGCACTGGCCTTGTTAATGCTAGAAAGGTTAAAAGCATCAATCATTTCCTCAATGCTAAAAATTTCTTGGTCGCCTTTGGACCATCCTAGTCGCACTAGATAATTGAGAATTGCTTCTGGTGAATAGCCTTCGTCTTTGTAATGAAGCACATTCATGGCTCCATGTCTCTTTGAAAGCCTTGACCCATCCGGGCCTAGAATCATAGGTAAATGAACAAAACATGGAACTGGATAACCCAAACTTTGCATTAGTTGGATGTGTTTCGCTGAATTTTTAAGGTGGTCATCACCTCTAATCACATGCGTAATACCTGAATCAAAGTCATCAATCACAACAGCAAAATGATAGGTTGGAGCACCGTTTGATCTCATGATTATAAAGTCATCTAATTCATCACCCCCCACTTCAACCTGGCCAAATACTTGATCCGTAATGATCACACTTTGTGATCGATCTGATTTAAATCGAACCACATGATTTTCATCTATACCCCCTGCTCGATCTCTGCAGTGACCATCATAATGGGGATTCTCTCCATTATTAATCTGCTGCTTTCTGATGTCATTAAGCCGTTCTTGGGTGCAGTCACATTGATAAGCCTTGCCATCTGAAATCAATTCTTTAGATCGCTCTTTATAAATATCGAAACGATCAGACTGAAAGATTATTTCCTCATCTTCCTTTAAACCTAACCACTGCATACCCTCGAGTATGGATACAACAGACTCTTTGCTCGATCTCTCTATATCTGTATCTTCAACTCTGATTAAGAACTTTCCATCTTGGTTTTTTGCATATAACCATGCATACAATGCCGTTCGAACTCCTCCGATATGAAGGTATCCACTTGGGCTGGGTGCAAAACGCGTTCTAACCATTGCTTAATCCTAATTGATGGATCTAATTTTCTCTGAGATTTCTTCCATGGCCTCAAAGCATTCCGGGGCAATTGTGAAATTTAAAAAACCATGAATAAGACTTGGATACTCTTTATAGTCTACCTTTACACCGGCTTGTTTAAGCGTTTCAGCATAAACTTTTCCTTCATCGCGCAATGGATCGAATCCAGCTGTAATGATTAATGCTGGAGGGACTAAATTTAGTTTTTGATAATTCAATGGAGCCGCATAGATATTTGTGTGATCACTTTCATCGAGATAATTACTGCCAAACCATTCCAACAATTCCTTTGTCAAAAGGAAGTAACCATCAGTAAATGTTTTAATGGATTCGTGGTCTCCTCCTGTGTCTATCGCAGGATAAAAAAGGATCTGTCTCTCTGGTTGTATTTTCCCATTCTCAATTCTTTTAATACACAAGCAAGTTGCAAGATTGCCTCCAGCACTGTCACCGCCGACTGCAATTTTGTTAATATCTATCTCGAATTGATCGGCATGCTCAATCAACCAATCCATTGCCTGATCACAATCCTCCAACGGAATTGGAAATGGGTTTTCAGGTGCAAGACGGTATTCGACAGAAAAAATTTTCCAGCCCAACATTTTTGAAAAGAATTTACAAACGGGATCGTGTGTTCTCAGACTCCCAATTGAAAAACCGCCGCCATGAAAAAAGAGCATTGAATGACCGTTTGGCTGAAAGTCTTTTGGAATATATTCTCTGATCCTGATTTGACCATTGCCAACATCTATCTTGTGATCAATTGTCTTTATTCTTGGGGGTCTCTTTTGTAGCTTTTCTGCTGTCTCATCATAAAAATCACGGATCTTTTGTGTTCCCACATTTTCTATGTCCTTGATGATTCTTCTCTTTTCTAAAATATAGAGAACGATCTGCATTGCTGGTGACATTGTTCTGCCATCTCGCTCAATAGGTTTATTTCGAATCAAACGCTTTCGGAATGATTCGGGCATCTTCATGATAAGGTTTAATCGAATATCCATATTAACTAACCCACTTTAAAGCCATTTAACTCCAGTTGTTGGTCAATATCAACTTCAATCACAGATTCAACATTTGCAAATTCTGGGCCAATGGACAACCAATCCTTTATGATATCAATCTGCTTATCTTCCCCTCTGAGACAAACTTTCACGGTTCCATCGGGTAAATTAACAGCAGACCCCTTCAAACCCAACTTGTAAGCTTCTTTTCTTGTGCTGTCTCGAAAAAATACACCTTGGACGAGACCCGATACAACAAAAGCACGATTAACCAATGTCTTCTCTAGGGTCTTGTTTGATGAGGCAGATCCTTGTCAGCTCCTAAAAAGCTTTGGATGTGATCAATGATCTGATCTGTATTGAGTTCGAAGATACCGCCTTTGACATCTTCCAATTCATAATACTTTGACCCTTTGATAAGCGAGTCAGCAATTTTGGTTGGTTCAGTTAGTGAACTGACATCGTTTATTATGAGTGTTTCATGTTCCAATAATGGCAATCTTTCCTCAGAAGGGTAATTAAACATTGCATAAAAACCATACCAACTCACAGGCATATTTCTAACTTGATCGATGAAGTTCTCGTATGCTCTCTCTATGGAAATTCCTTCGGTGCGATTGGAAATTGTAAACTCCCACATCCCTTTTAAACAATCAATGCTCTCATCAATCGATCCTTTGGTTTGACTTTGAACGAGCTCCCCTCTTTTCTTTGCATCAAAAAAGGGATAAGTGACAAAAATAACTCTATCGATGAGTTCAGGCTCAAGAATTGCGACCTCATTTGCGATTGCCGATCCTGTATGAAAACCGAGCAAGATAATTTCACCCGTCAGTTCTTCGGACTCTTTTATGCTTTTAATCACTTCAATGACATTCAATGCATAATCTTGAATCGTGATTGGCTCATCAATCTTTGAGGACTGGCCATATCCAAGCATGTCGAGAGAAATGGCAGCCATTTCTGTTTGAGAAATGAGGTCATTACAAAAAGTATCGTAATAACTGCCGCTGTAGGGCATTGGATGAAGGCATATGATGGTTTGATTGGCTTGGCCATATCTTCGTGCATGAACTTGGCCATGTTTTGTTTGTATATAGAAATTCTTACTCATCATTGCCTTTACCAAAAGAAAAAGCCCCGTGGTGATTCCTATTGGTATCTGCCACAGGGCCTTTTAGTTATTTTCTAGTCTTTACTTAATATAAAGCAATGATTAGAAGTTATAGGTTACTCGAACACCAAATTCTCTACCATCTCTAAGCTGAATCTGCGTGCCTTCAGAAGTAAAGTTATAGTTATAAGAATTGGTTCTCGTCCAGTCACTAGTATCGGCTAGGTTATTCCCACCAGTTGGCGCATCTTCATCAGTCAAGTTTGCAATATATGCTTCAATGCTGACGTTGTCCATTCTGATGCCTGCACGCAAATTAACTTCTGTTGCGTTAGGAATCACTGTGGTGTTTGTTACCTCGTCGTAATAGTTTCCTGTATAAAAAAGCTCACTTCTTAAATACAATTCACCCACGCTAGTCTCTCGCTCATTTGTAGCAATCAATGAACCTGACCACTCTGGATATCGAGCAGCAGTCTGTCCGATACAATTTGAGTTTCCAAATACATCATCGTAGTCGCCACAATCGGCACCATCAGGGAAACCAACAATTTTTGCTCGGGCGTAAGCTAAGCTAGCCTGAATTGTTGTGCTTGCCGAAGCTGCCCATGACATATCAAACTCCATTCCGTTAATATCGGATGAAGTTCCGTTTCCACTAAATGAAACCGTACACGTTGGAACATCTTGTCCAGAAGCACATATAGGATCTGCTGGGATAAGCCCAAAACCAGAGTAAACCTGATCAGATCTTTCCATACTAAAGACTGCTAACGTGAAAGCAAATTGGCCATCATCGGAAGTCTTTTTCCAACCAAACTCAGTATTGGTCAATTCTTCCTCGTTGTATGTCTCACCAATTCCAGGAACATCCGCAGTAAATGTCGCAATCTGTTCTGCAGTGGTCAGTTTGGCAGCAACCTCAGGATTGAATCCACCAGGCAAAGTTCCCTCACTGTAACTCAAGTAAATCATCGAGTTATCAGAGAGATCGTTCTTAAGAACCAATCTTGGCAACGTTGATTTAAATGTTGCTGGAGAAATATTTTTTCCAGCCGATGCATTAATCTTGTTGTCATCAACTTTGTCTTCTTGACGTCTGATTTCAGCAATCAAAGTCATGCTATCAGTCAATCTATAGTCTATTGAACCAAAGATACCAAATGTGTCAGCTGTATTGAGCGCAGACGCTCCAGCAGGATTAAAGATATCCGCAAACCAGTATGAGAAATACGGCGAACGACCATCAAAGAATCCACCGTGTGTCAACGTCATAAGATCAACCTGTGTTGCACCGATAGACCAATCAAATTGGTCATTGCTTCCAGAGAGTCTTACTTCAAAGGTTTCATCTTCTGTCACTCTTGCAGCTGCTACAGAAAAACCAAACCCTGCATCGCCATCAAAATCTTGGTGAAGAAGATAATCATCATCATTCTTACCATAGGCAATATTCAGATTCATACTGTCAGAAATATCGTATGACATTGCAATTGACACTCTCTCTCCGTCTTTAACAAGACCAAATCCATTAAATCCAAGATCATTAAAATCGTGATCACCAATTGGGTAATAACCTGACCAGTTGCCGTCTGCATCAGTGATATGACCCATGGCTCTATCAAAGTTATAGGTACTTGTCGAAGCGCCTATTGATGAAGGAATTGGAAGATTTCCTTGGTAAACCGACTCAAGTGTTCCAGCGAAACTCCATGTCTGAGAACCATAATCCCAATTACAAGCCCCTGCTACAGCACAAAAGTTATGGTCTCTAAGTCCACCCGATACTGTGTAAGCACCTGGTCCATCTTTGTCTTCATAAGTAGAAACTCTAACTCTAATGTTCAAGTTATCAGAGGGGTTAATGTCAAACATTGCACCCATGGAAAGACTCTGCTCATCGCCCAATCTTTGTTCTGCTTCAAGCAGTGGGTTATTGTTCATGTAATGTCCGTCTTTGTCGGTATAAGACCAATTGAATCTGGCCCCGACTTTATCACCCAAGGGTCCTTCAAAAAACCCTGACGCTGAGGCGCCACTAACGTTCGCGAAGTCATACTCAATTGAACCTTGGAATTCATCTCCAGGAGTAGCGGTAACAATGTTGATTGCACCCGAGTATGTATTACGACCAAACAGTGCTGATTGAGGTCCTTTAATGATTTCCACTCGCTCAACTTGCGTAACCGGAAGACTGTGAAGTCCTGAAGAGACTAGCAAGCCATCTACGAATACCGAAGCCGTTCTAAGCAGAGGTGAGGTTGCATCAAACGTTACGCCTCTAAACCTTGGCATAACCACGACACGACCATTCTCATTATTCATTGATTCGATGAACAGACCAGGAGTAGTTTTCTGAATATCAATGATATTCTTGAATCCTGAAGCCTTGATCTCTGCCGCATCGATTGCAGTAATGGCAAGCGGTGTTTCCAGAATAGACTCTTCTTTCTTCCGTGCTGTTACTGTGATTTCTTCAAGTGCGTAAGAACCGTCTTGCGCAAGTGGAGTGACCGTATATCCCATTGAGAAAAGCACTGCTAGTGCTGATCCAAAGACGATTGGCCTTAAGTTAGTTTTAAACATGTTTAACCCTCTATTAGTAGAATGTTGCAGCTATAGTACAAAAATAGACAGGAGGCTGTCAATTTGACAGTGATAAAAAAATTCTTCAATATTGACCAATGAAAACTTATACGAACTCCTATTTAAAAATACTCTCTGTTTTTGCTCTTGTAATTGCGAGCACATCCAATGCTCAATTGGTCAATTCAGATGGCTCTTACAAAACTGTTCCGCTCGAAAAAGATGTCGTGACACTTGCTGTGATTCAAACAGGGATTAATTCATTACAAGACTTTGATGATCCCAAAGTGGGACTTAGGCAAAACCTAGATCATATGATTGATATGGGTGAACAAGCATGCGGCTTAAATCCAAAACCGGACTTTCTTCTGTATCATGAATTCCCATTAACTGGCTATTCATCAGGCAGTCGAACTGAAAAGCTAAAATACACCATACAAGTCCCTGGGCCAGAGACTATTGAACTTGGAAAACTTGCAAAAAAGTGTGATGCATATTTAATTTTTGGGAGTTATGCAACGGATCCCGATTGGCCGAAACACATACTCAGTATCAATGCTGTGCTGGGAAGGGATGGAAAATTAAAGAAAGCATTTTGGAAATCAAGAAACATAAAAAGAATTTATCCCGATCGAGAAATACCGACAACAACCATTGAGGCAGTCCGAGACAAGTATCGTGAAAAGTATGGGATTGATGAAGAATTTCCTGTCATGAAAACAGAATTTGGGAATATAGCAGTCACCACCGTACAAGGCGATCCATTCATCTTTGCTGCGTTTGCTATGAAGGGTGTTGAAATCATGTTGCGAACCGCAACACTTTTTGATGAATCCGATGTTAGGGCCATGTCTTGGTCAAACAATTTTTACAGCGCAATGGCTAATATCACGCTTCCACTCGGTGGGCCTTACAGTGATAGTGGTGGAAAATCAATTATCACAGCGCCAAACGGGGACCTATTGGCTAAAGATCCAAGCACTCATGAAGATGGCATTATTTCAGCGCAGATTCCAATTGCAGAATTCAGAAAGAATCGGACCATTCCGCATTATGCGCTGGATATGGTGCAAGAAATCTTTTCTCAATATAAACAAGAAATTCCAATGAATCACTTGGACATGGATCCTGAATCTCTGCCTGAATCCGGTGAAGCAATGAAAGACTATTTCGACGAAATAAGTCGTTACTTAAATTAATCAAACTCAATCATACAAAGAGGAAATGAAATGAAACGATCACTACTCACTATGAGTGCATTTTCACTATTTGCATTCTTCATTACAGCCAACAGCGCTGCCTTTGAATTAACCCCTGGAGCTGGCTATCTCAAGGCGTCAAGGAAAGTTACCTGCTCAACCATTGATGACAAACCAATAGTCTATTGGTGGTATGGAAGGATGTATAGCAGGGTTCAAGGCGAAAAAGACAAATTACTATTTAGGGTTGAAGGAATGAACATCAGGGCTTGCACAAGCATTAGTGATCCTGAGAGGGGCGATGGTTTTAGGATGGTCAGCCGTGAATTACTGTTTTACCAAGATCCAGAGACTGGTGAGATTGTTGATAAATGGGCCAACCCCTGGACTGGAGAAACAGTTGATGTGCTTCATGTAGCGAATGATCCTGTGAATTGGGGCAATCAATATGAGATCGATAGAAATGGCAACCCTTATGAAATGAATTTGAGTAAACATGGTGATGATTGGTGGGACACCTCAACCATACCGCTGTTTTATAAAAACCCGCTCGCGGGAGACTTTCAAGAGTATGTCGGCGGAACGTACCATGCTACTGAAATGTTTAATACAACTGGAAGCATTGCTGATTTAACCGATGATGACAAAGACACTGCAAAAGCCAACATAGGGTGGGAAAGAATCTCATACTGGCTTCCTTGGATGAAAATGAATGGAAGAGATGGCATTGTTTATTTTCACACCTTCGGTAAAAAACTTGATAGCTACAATGATTTACCGGAAACCATAAAAGACGAAATTAAGGAAAACTATCCCATCTATAATCAGCCTCCTCCGACTGATGATCAAAGGAGAAATGAGACCAGTTGGACGTACTTCAAAAAAATGTTGGGTGGAGCAGTCAGCGAGAATGAGTCCGGTCACTAAAAACGAAACACTGTCAAAAAGCATTGAGTTTTTGGCAGATTTTCAGCTCCTCTTTGGAAACATCATTCGGATCAATGGTGCATTCTTGGAAGTGGCCGAAAAGATTTGTTCGGATGATGATCTGATCACGGTTCCAATTTGGCGAGTCATTGCGGTAATTCGAGTGGGTCCAATGACGGTCTCTGATATAGCAAAATATCTAGGGCTCAAACGACAAAGCGTTCAATCGACTGTCAATCAAATGAAAAAGAGAGGATTAATAAACCTCAAGAAGAACCCAAATCATAAAACATCCCCATTGGTGATCCTCTCAAACAAAGGCAACGATAAAGTCGATGACATCTTTATCTATCAAAAAAAGCTGACAGAGGTCTTTATCAAAGGCGTTGATATCACAATGAAAGATGTGGTTTCAAGCCGAGAGTTTCTCAGGGCTCTAAGGGAAAATTCTGAGAAAAATATATCAAAATTAAATTAGGAGCAAATATGAAAGCTTACATGTTGGTAAGAGCTGTAATCCATGACAGAGAAAGCTTTGTCAATGGCTACGGTGCAGAAGCAGCCAAACTGGTTGAAAAATTCGGTGGGAAATATCTGGTCAGAGCCCCTGGAGCACTCGCATTAGAGGGCATCGATGATGAACATAATTCCGTGGTCATTTCTGAATGGCCATCCAAAGAAGCTGCTCAAAATTTCTGGAACTCAGAAGAATACCAAGAAGTTAAGAAACTGAGAGATGGAATCGCAGATTGTTATGTTCTTGTGATTGAATCAGACGATTTATCTTAGGAGAAGGATAATGGGCAATACGATAGTAAAAAGGACCACTCTGATCGTTCGGGATATTGAAAAATCAAGAGCATGGTATCAAGCAGTTTTGGAAATGACTGCCTATTATGATGACGAGGTTGTTTTGAGTGGAACGGGCATGGCGGCCGGGAAAAAAGGAGATAAAACTCACTTGGTTATACTTAAGTGCCAGGATCCAGTAATTGGGATGATCGGACTGCTCCAATGGGTTGATCCAGTTTGGCCTGCACCTGAAGAGCTTCCAACAGCGGTTGATTATGGGCTTCCTACATTTGTTGTGGATACCGATGATTGCAAAGCTCTCCATGACAGAGCAGTTGCCATGGGAAGCGTCATTCACAGCGAACCACATGAATGGTCTGTCAGGGGTGCAACGGGAGACATGATTGACTTTCTTGGTATGTCACTCTTTGATCCAGATGGTCACTTCTTTGAAGTTAATCAGCGTATAGGATAGGAGAAGATTATGAGATTTCAACGTGCAAATTACTTGGTAAGCAATAAAGAACGAGCCTTGCTGCTCTATAGAGACATACTGGGGATGAATCTCGACTTCATGAAAGACTCTGAAGAGGATTCTTACTCTTATGAAGTGTTTGACATCGATGATTCCATTCCAATGGAATTCGCATTACTGAGCTATGAAAATCAACCCAGAGTTCTTGCTTTGACAATTCTGGGAGATGGGAATTTAGAGCAGAACCCATCGCCCAGAAGAGGCGCGGTTGTCATTGAGGTAAATGATGTTGATGAAACGGTTGCCAAATGCAAAGAAAATGGATTTCATTGTTACAGGGATGACCACTTGATCACTCATGATGGTCGTGAGGGAAAAGAAGTTGGAATTCTTGATGACGATGGAAATCTTGTTGTCATTTACAAAATAGAAAAAGCTTAAATGGAAAATACCAATATCGATAACCACAAGTCTACGCACAGCTCCTCTGCATGGGTGATGGTAAGCCTCATGATGGTTGCTTATATTTTCTCCTTTGTTGATCGATACATACTTGGTTTACTGATTGAGCCCATTAAAGCTGACCTGAATTTAACCGATACACAAATCGGCCTCCTCCTTGGTCCTGCATTTGCAATCTTTTATGCCACGATGGGGCTGCCACTCGGCTACCTTGCCGATCGAGCAAAAAGAGTAACCATTGTATCCATAGGTATATTTATTTGGTCGCTTGCAACAGCTGCATCTGGATTTGCACAAAAGTTCTGGCATCTTTTTATCGCTCGAATGATGGTCGGTGTTGGTGAGGCAACGCTTAGCCCATGTGCCCTATCAATGATTGATGATAGTTTTCCACCTGAAAAGAGAGGAAGGCCCATCGGGCTATTCACAACAGGCATGTCCATTGGTCCTGCTTGTGCTTATCTTGCAGGGGCAGCAGTTTTAACATGGACCAACTCAGCAGGCCTGGTTGATATTCCATTATTGGGTAATATGGCCCCTTGGCAACTTGCATTCATTATAGTTGGCTTACCTGGTTTGCTGCTCTCACTTCTGGTTTTTTTAAGAAAAGAACCCGAAAGACCGATTGAACATAATCCCACTGGAAACCTCAGAGAAGGGATTGGAGATGCGTTAAAATTCTTTGCTAAGAAAAAGTGGGTCTATGCCAGCTTTATCCTGCCAGCATCTGTCATGACCACCATTGCCTACTCGCAGGCATGGGTTCCAGCAATGTTTGAGCGAACATGGGGAATGGATGCGTCTACTTATGCTTATATCAATGGTTTGCTTTTACTCGCATTTGGCCCTCTCTCAAACAATGGTGCCGGATGGCTCTGTGATCATTGGGCAAAGAAAGGTCACGATGATGCGGGCTTAAGAGTATTGATTTTGGGGGCAATCATTCTCCTCCCAACAGGGATTTTGGCTCCATTGATGCCCAATCCAACCTGGTGCCTTATCCTCTACACCATCAATACAATTGGAACAGCACTCACATCATCATCAGCCCTGGTTACTCTTTTGAGAGTCGTTCCTGCGAATCTCAAAGGCATTTCAGTTGCATTTTATTTGATGTGCATTAGCTTGGCTGGACTCTTAATTGGACCCACCGCTGTTGGAATACTTAACGACAACGTATTTGGGGAAGCCGGTGTTAGATATTCCATGGCATTGGTTCCATTGATTATTGGAACCCCAGTAATGATCATGATTCCTTTTATGAGAAAATATTATTTACAAGAATTAAAGGAAACTAAATAAGCATGAAAAAATTCATAATTGCGATCCTAATCGCAACCTTCTCACCTTTCATTAATGCACAGGGAGAAGACAGTACAAAATTTGAAAGAGACGAAATGATCATCAGTGAGTTCTTGCCGGGACTCTACAGTAACTACAATCAAGTTTATTTCAATAATCGTGGAAAAGTTCCGGATGAAGAAAGGCACTTGAGGAGAGAAATTGAGGTTCAGGAAATTGAAAGCAATGTGTTTAGTGTAAAAGACACTTTTATCACGACCAATATCTTTGAAAAATCAATCACTGATGATGATAAAAGAATCTCTCATATGATCATCAATGTCGAAGCAAACAATGGTGAAAAAGCAGTTCAACTTGATGTCTATAAAAGTGATGATTCATTCTCAATGGATAATTTAGACGGCAATCCAGATTGCACCGTCATGATGATTCGTGGAGCTGAAGAATTTTATGCACGAGAAAGCTCTGGTGACTGTGATGGAATGACCAATGTTTACACGCTGAGTAAAAAACATCTGTTCGTTCGAATGGATAAAGATTCCGAAATAAAAACCGATGTACCATACAAACTTAATGAAGCCAGACCGTTTGAATGTTATGTGGATATTCCTGGAGTCAGTGGAGGCAGAGATCTTCCATATAAACGTTACGAGCCGTACTTTATTCACGATCAAGGTGGGGCATTTGAAATCATCACAGATCATGAAAAAAGAAATCTGGTTTTCAGACTGGTGAGGGTGGATTGGGAACTGAATAATCATATCGGGGTCTTCACAAGAGACGTGATGGTTCTCTATGCGGAAGAAAGGACAGATGATGGATATAAAATCAATGGCTACACGTTCACTGAACCCGATATCACAAGAGTTGGAATAAATTTCAAATGGATGCTCGTCAGCTGTTTTATGGAGTCCAATAAATTCGCGACACCATTTATGTAAGGATCAATTTAGCTGATATTCGATCCTCTGAATACAGCTTATGGATTCCAATTATCTTATTACCGGTATCAAATTAGTCAAAGATTTCAGCCTGTTTGGGGCTGCTGCATTCACTCTTTCTGGATTCAACGTCTCCAGTAATTTCTCTCGCCAGATCACTTGCTGTGGTTAAGAAAAGAAATGGGAAAATAGAATGTATGAGACATGCAAATCCAGCAAAGATCATTCTAAATCCATATCCGGCAGCACACACTAAGTGTTCAAAATATGTTTCTCCCACAGAGCTTGGGTGATCAGTGAATAGTTTTTGAATTTTACTCATCAGTCTTTATCCATTCCGCTGACGATATGATTGAGTTCGACCAAGTATCCATCCGGATCATAGAATTTAGAAACATTGACCTGAATGACATCTTTGCCATCGTAAGAGGGGTATTCTGTCAAAGTCGGCTCTTGTATAACTTCAATGGAATCCATTTTTGTAATCGCATTCCAACGTGAATCAAGATCATTGGTATTGAAAACAAGCACTGTATTCTGTGGTGTAAAGCCTTCTCTCTTAACGGGTTTTTGTTTTACCTCAGCATTTGGATCGTCGTAAGCATAGTCTACCAGTCCAATGACGCCTACATATTCATCAACGGTTTTGAGGAAAATGAGTCGAATTGTTTTTTCACCGTGTGTGTAGACATGGTCATAGATTGATTCCATTCCAAGACATGTCTGATAGAGATTGAGGGACTCTTCGATGTCACGAACAATGAGTGTGGTTCGCCGAAAAATAATGTCTGAATTCAGTGGGTTATTGTTTCCCATATCCAATATAACCAAAAATAATATCGATATAATATCAATAGAATATTGCGATATCAATTGAATTAAGGACTAAATAACTTTTGGAATCAACCCAGCTCTTGAATGAGACCTAAGATCTCTTCAGTTTTGTTTTGCATAAGATCGCCATCGCCTCTCGATTCAACATTTAAACGAACCAAAGGCTCAGTGTTAGACATCCTGAGGTTGAATCTCCACTCTCCAAAATCAAAACTGTATCCATCTAGATTCTCAATTTTTGGATCACATGAAAGATAATGATCTTTGACTCTTTCAAGCAGCTCTTCAGGATTATTAACGGTTCGATTAATCTCGCCACTGACGGGAAATTTTTCAATCCTGTCTTTCACAAGATCGGTAAGACTTGTTCCTGATGCGGATACATTCTCTATGAGCAATAGCCAAGGGATCATCCCACTATCGCTGTAATAAAAGTCTCTAAAGTAATGATGCCCGCTCATCTCCCCGCCATAGATTGAGTTGTTTTCTCGCATCACTTCCTTAATGAAGGAATGTCCAGATTTTGAGATTGTAGGAATACCCCCAAACCGATCCACTTCTTCAACGGTATTCCAGACCAATCTTGGATCATGAACAATACTATCCCCTGGCGATTGTTTTAAAAGCTGCTCACTCAGTAAACCAATCAGGTAATAGTTTTCTATGAAAATACCATTGGAATCAAAGAAAAAACATCGGTCAAAGTCTCCATCCCAAGCAATCCCGAGATCGGCAGAATTTTCAATCACGGCTTTTGAGGTTATCTCTCTATTTTCTGGCAATAAAGGATTGGGAATTCCATTGGGGAAGCTGCCATCGGGCTCATTTTGAATCTTCGTGAAATCAATAGGGAGTTTGTCCTCAAGCATATCTAAAATTGGCCCTGCACAACCATTTCCAGCATTCGTGACAATGTGCATGGGTTTAATTTTATCCGGATCTATGAATTCTAGTAGTTCCTCAATGTATTCATTTTTTATATTGACGGAGTCCATCTTAGGTTCAATATCAAGCTCAGATGTAGTCCTCTCAGCTATCTTTTTAATTTCTCCCAATCCACTATCCATGCTGACTGGCCTTGCACCTTTACCAACGATTTTTAATCCATTGTAATCGGCAGGATTGTGACTGGCAGTGATCATGACGCCTGCATCGGTGTTTAAGTGATTTGTGGCAAAATATATTTCTTCTGTACCGCAGAGACCAATACAGCAAACTTTGGCACCTTGGCTATTGATGCCTTTTGTTAGTGCATTGAGAATCTCTAGAGAAGATGGTCTTACGTCATACCCAACAACCACTGATTTGGCTGAAAAATAGGATGCTACCCCAACACCGATTCTAAAGGCAACATCTTCATTTAGCTCAGAAGGTATCCTGCCTCTGACGTCATAGGCCTTGAAGCAGGATATTTCTGTGGTCATTAGTTAAGTGGTGCGCTGTAATAAGGGAAGAACACATACATGACAATCGTGCAAATCACCAAAGTCAATAACATGACAGGAAGGCCTTTTTTCGCCCATAAAAGTGGTGTAATGGCCATACTCTCATCACCGGTGTCTCTGGCAAGTCTCTCCGAGACTGTCACAATAAACACATTTGCAGTTGAGCCAATGTGTGTCCCGTTTCCACCCATTCCAACTCCGAGTGCAAGACACCACCATAATGCGGCAGCATTTATTCCTTGGGCTTCGAGTGACATGATGATTGGTATCATGGCTGCCGTGAATGGGATGTTATCAATTGCAGCAGACATAATTGCAGCAACCCACATAAGAATGATGCATGCGAGCAAGAAATCTTCTTTTACGAATGGAATGATGAATGTTCCTAGATATTCCAAGAAGCCACTGCCTTCAACGCCGCCAACAATCATAAAAAGAGCAATGAAGAACATCAGCAATGGAATCTCAACATCGTGCATGATGTCCTCAAGTTCCAAGTGTTTTTGCATGAATACCAAAGCAATCAGGCCTGCTCCAGCAACCATCCATGGATCCCAGTGAATGACATTATGGATGACAAAAAGTATAACCATTATGCCTAAAACAATCAGTGATTTGTTCCATAATCCCTTGTCTTTGTAATCCAAAGTATCTGTAAATTCACCTTCAGCTCTAACATCCAATTCTTTCTTAAAAAGAACCCTCATGAAAAATAGCGTTGCAATCCACGCCACAGCAACAATTGGTCCCATCTTCTCTAGAAAAGGCATAAAAGCTATGTCTTTTGCAGACCCAATCATTAGATTGGGTGGGTCTCCAACCAAGGTTGCAACACCACCTGTGTCTGAAAGAAGCGCAGCAGCCATCAAATAAGGTATGGGAGTGACTTTCATTTTCTGACAAATTAAAACGATCAATGGTCCAAATATGACCACTGTCGTGACATTATCAAGAAGAAGAGAAATGACAGTAACCGCAGTACCGATCAAAGCCAGCATGAGAAATTGCCTGCCTTTTGCAAATCGACCTATTTCATATGCCAATACTTCAAAGCCGCCGGTTTTGATCATGACTGCGACAATTCCCATCATCGCTGCTAACAGAAAAACTACATTCCAATCCACTGCCTGGAAAGCACAGCTAGGGGAGTAAAATCCATACATTTGCCCCACCACAACCATGGCGCCTGCACCAAGCATCGCCACTTTTACCCTGTGAAATCCGTGAAGTGTCTCTGTAAATAT
This sequence comes from Gammaproteobacteria bacterium, assembly GCA_002717445.1. Classification (GTDB taxonomy): domain Bacteria; phylum Pseudomonadota; class Gammaproteobacteria; order Steroidobacterales; family UBA11654; genus CACPJA01. The sequence continues at coordinate 16,349 of PBDY01000002.1, forward strand.
CCCAATAAAACTTATAGCGAGTATGATTCCAGAGATAATCATCCCTTCGTTCATTGCCGTTGGTATTGCTTCAACTGTGCATTGAGCCATTTCTGCTGCTGCCATTAGTCAAACTCCTTAGAATGTAAAAATAAAGACTAGATTTTAATATAGAATCTTATAAAAAGTCACCAATTAAGCTTTTTATTTGAGGCTTTAGAAAGCTTCTCTAGATATACTTTATGTGCTTCTTTTTGATCTTTGCTTGATGAGACATGAATGATTTTTCTTTTTGAATAATCAAATTTTTCACTTGAGGAATCCACGCCGTGTCTTTTCTCATCGTCTTTTGAGAAAAATCCCACCTGACCGCCGGTCATGAGAAGGTAAACTCTGGCAAGGAGTTTTGCATCGATCAAAGCCCCGTGAAGATCTCTGGATGTCCCATCGACTTCATATCGATTGATGAGTGCGTCCAAGCTGTTTCTTTGTCCGGGATGCTTCTCTCTTGCAATAGTGAGAGAATCTTTAATCTCACAAAGATCCTCTAACCGATCTTTATACCCGAGAAGCTCCAACTCTTTATTGATGAAGGATGAATCAAATGGAGCATTGTGCATGATGACTTCTGAGCCCTCAATATAATCAATGAATTCGGTTAATACCTCTGAAAATTTAGGCTTGTCTGAAACAAAATCATCCGTGATTCCATGTACGGGGAATGTTGCTGGATCAATTTTTCTCTCTGGGTTGAGATATGTTTGAAAATCATTTCCAGTCAGCCTTCGATCAATGACTTCAACGACTCCGATTTCAATGACTCTATGCCCTGACTCTGCGGAGAGTCCAGTGGTTTCTGTATCCAGAAAGACCTGCCTCATGATCCACCCAACATATCGTCTAAACCCTTATTTGCGAGCATATCTGCCCTCTCATTGAATTCATGACCCGCATGGCCCTTGACCCAAAACCAATTGACTTTGTGTTTGTTAGCATGATCATCCAATCGAACCCAAAGATCTGCATTTAAAACGGGTTTCTTTTTTGAGTTTTTAAATCCGTTCACTTTCCATTTAATGATCCACTCAGTGGCCCCCTGCTTCACATATTTGGAGTCCGTATACAGATCGATCTCGCATGTCTCCTTGACAGATTCAAGCGCCTTGATGGCTGCCATGAGTTCCATTCGATTATTCGTTGTATGCTCTTCTCCGCCTGAGATTTCTTTTTCATGATTATCAAACTTGAGTAAAGCACCCCAACCGCCAGGCCCAGGGTTGCGTCTGCATGCTCCATCCGTGTAAATCTCAATCCTTTTCATTTCTCTCATTAAATATTTGAAATCCAATAAGCCATTTTAATGTAAAATGAGTGAGTTGTATCCTAGAACTAAATGCAGCACTTAAAAATTTGAAATCAGGGGGATCCATTGGGAATCTTAAAAGGAAAAAAAGCATTAATAACCGGAGTAGCCAGCAAACGCTCAATTGCATATGGTGTTGCAAAATGCATGCATCGAGAAGGTGCTGAATTGGCCTTTAGTTATCAGACTGAAAAGCTTAAACCCAGGGTTGAAAAGATTGCCGAAGAATTTGGATCAGAGATCTGTATAGAAATGGAGGTTTCTTCAGACGATGGAATTTCTAAAGCATTTGATGATCTCAAATCCAGTTGGGATAACTTTGATATCATGGTGCATTCCATAGCATTCGCTCCCACTGAAGAACTCAAAGGATCTTTTATTGAGTCTGTCACCAGGGAAGGATTCAAGACCGCTCATGAAATCAGTTCATTCAGTTTCGCCGCGATGGCAAGAGAAGCAAAATCAATGCTGAACGAACATGCATCACTCATGACAATGACTTACCTTGGTTCCGTGAGATCGGTACCTAACTACAATGTGATGGGTCCAGCCAAAGCCAGTCTAGAATCCACTGTTCGTTTTATGGCTGCTGACTTAGGACCTGAGTCGATTCGAGTCAACGGGATATCGGCAGGACCGATAAAAACACTCGCAGCATCTGGTGTCAGTGGTTTTAGATCCATGCTAAAGCATGTTGAATCAAAAACATCTCTTAGAAGAAATGTCACCATTGAAGATGTGGGCAACACTGCCGCATTCTTGGGATCTGATCTATCGGCGGGAATGACGGGAGAAATACTTTACGTCGATGCTGGTTATCGAAATCTGGGAATGAACTTTGATATGGAATAGATCTAAATTAGAGATCAAATAACCCTTCATAAAGACCGGGCTCTATAAATACCTCAGCATTGTCTCTCAATGATTTAGCAAGACCATCGAGGTCTTGTGAACCATACTGCTGAGACAGTTCTGACTTGGCATCGCTTCTTTCCTGATCTGAAAAGAAACTCAAGTTTCCTGTGTTCACAGAGGATACTTTTGCCAAGTAAACATTATCCAACTCTGAAAAGACAACAATCTCATCATTGATAAGATCTCCGTTCACAGAAAAAATAGCTTCTGACAATCCTCTGGGAAAATTTGTTGAATTTCTAAGGATTTGAAAATCTTCAATCTGAATCCCCTCTTCGGCCGACAACTCATCAAAAGCGACCAAATCCTGATTCTTTAACCCTTCAGCATAATCATTTGCGAGCGTCATGGCTTTATCGTTCATTAAAAAACTTTGAATATCTGCCTCAACGTCTGAGAACTCTTTCGTCGATGGCAATCGATGTGCCTTGGTTCTGGCAACAATCACGCTGTCACCAATTTGAAACAATGGAGTATTTTCTCCAAGCTCAATCGAGCCTGGACTAAAAAGAATATTTACCATTTCAGGATCTTGGTGCAAGAAAGTAGATCCCGTTCTTGAGAAAGCATCTAAATTACGGATTTCTAGACTCATTTTCTCAGCAACCGATGAAAGCTCATTGTAAGACTGAAGTGTGAGGTCTGCCATCTGATCCGCCAACTCAAACAACTGTTCTTCGGCCAGTAATTTTGAGTATTCAAGCTCAAGTTCATACTCAATGTCTTCAAAAACTTGTTGTTGCCCAACTTTGATGTCGTCCATTCTGATCAAATGATACCCAAAGTCTGTTTTAACGGCTTCTGAAACATCTCCAACATTCATGGAAAATAAGGCGCTTTCAAATTCTGGGACAAAAAGGCCGGTTTCAGCCCAACCCAAGTCTCCACCTTGTGCTGCCGAACCTGGATCATCTGAATACTCTTTGGCCAAATCTTCAAAAGATTCTGTTTCAAGTTTTGATTGAATTTCCTCGATCAATTCAGCTGCTTGTTCATCCGTTGTGTCTTCATCAATCGCTACAAGAATGTGGCTTGATTTTCTCTCCTCATTGGATATAAATCGATCAAGGTTGTTTTCGTAATACTGCCTTATGTCATCCCCGCTGAATTGAACGTCTTGAGCGACGTCTTCAATATTGATTTCAAGATATTCGACATCCACCTCTTCGTTGCTTTGAAATAAATCGAGATTGTTTTGATAGTAATCATTGACTGCGGACGTCTCGATTTCGACTTGATCCATAAATCTAGATGAATCAATGGTGAGCAATTGCCCCGATCTTTCTTGCATTTGTAATTCAATAAATTGAGTAAACTCAGTATTGGTAATGAATGCCGTTTCAATGAATCCTCTTCTTAATTGATCGACTTCTAGCTGCAGTCTTAGATCATTTTCAAATTGATCGACAACAATGCCTTGACTGGCAAGTATCGCTTCATAATTTTGACGATTAAAAACACCGCCTATAAGGAAGCCTTCGTTTTTGCGAATCAATTCAGCCACATATTCTGGGCTGACTCGGTAACCGCTCTTTGATAAGTAATCTAAAAGTAAGCGCCTGATAATTAAGTCTTCTGCTGCTGATTCCTTAATGGTCTGCTCGAGCACTTCGGGAACTTCATCTCCTAGAAGATCTTGAAATTCAACCAATTTGTTTGAAAACTCTTCCTGGAATTCAAACAAGGTGATCTCCTCCCCATTGACCGTGATAACCACGTCATCCTGAAGTGGAGTTTGATCCATATTTCCGAAACTGATAACGAGTGTCATGGACAACAATCCAATGAAAACAATTGCAATCCAACCGGTAAATTTATCTCTTATGGTTTGAAGCATTATTAATCAATCCTTACTGAATGGACTCAAATAAACCAGCGGCACCCTGACCACCACCCACACACATGGTAACAACGCCATATTTGGATTTTCTCCGAATGAGTTCCTTTATCAAACAACCAGCCAAACGAGACCCTGTCATGCCAAAGGGATGTCCAACTGCAATCGAACCTCCATTGACGTTTAGAATGTCGCTTGAAAGACCCAGATAGTCTCTGATATAGACCACTTGTGAAGCAAATGCCTCGTTTAGCTCCCAAAGATCAATGTCGTCTTGAGAAAGCCCTGCTGATTCAAGCAATTTTGGAATGGCATAGATTGGGCCAATACCCATCTCATCAGGTTCACAACCAACGACAGAAAAACCCCGAAAGTAAGCCAGAGGTTCTAACCCGAGTTGTTCGGCTTTCTTTTCACTCATCACCAGGGTAACGGATGAGCCATCAGAGAGCTGTGATGAATTTCCAGCCGTGACTGTTCCATTTTCTGGGTCAAACACAGGTTTGAGAGAGGAAAGTCCTTCAATATTTGTATCCGGTCTATTGCAATTATCACGATCAACCACAGTCTCAATATCGCTCTCCTCGCCTGTTTCTTTATCAAAGACTTTCATGATCGTTTTCATGGGTACAATTTCGTCGTTATACACGCCGGCGTTCTGAGCAGCTGCGCATCTTTCTTGACTGGATAAGGCATATTCGTCTTGTGATTCTCTCGTAACATTGTATCGCTTTGCCACCGTCTCAGCAGTATCGCCCATTGCGTGATAAATCCCTGGCTTTTTTTCCTTAAGCGTTTCATTCTCAAACATATACATATTGATGTTATTGGGTTGAGTTGTGCTGATTGATTCAACCCCACCTGCCATAATACAATCGGCAAAACCACTCTGAATCTGGGTTGCAGCCATTGCAATTGTTTGAAGTCCAGATGAGCAGAAACGATTGACCGTCGTTCCTCCGACTGAAATAGGCAGGTTTGATAATACCGCTGATGTCCTTGCAATATTGCTGCCCTGCGAACCTTCTGGGTAACCGCATCCCAAGATCACATCCTCAACCATCTCTGGTTCTACCTGGGGATGCCTCTCTAATAATGTATTGATGAGATGAGCGGTCATGTCATCGGCCCGGGTCTGATTAAAACCACCTCTATATGACTTTGATAATCCAGTTCTTAGGCTATCTACAATTACCGCTTGATTCATTTTATTCTCAAATATTGTTTATATCTTTTAGATCTGGCGGAGTGGACGGGATTCGAACCCGCGACCTCCTGCGTGACAGGCAGGCATTCTAACCAAGCTGAACTACCACTCCGTAATTGACCTAATGGTGTCAAGATGACACAGTTTAAAAATCGTAGTTTATCTGTCAATAATTTATTACAGTAAATCAGAATTTAATTATCTCACATGTATCTATAATAAGCTTTATTATCAAGCTCAGAATTTATGAAAAAACGTAAATCTTTGTTCAGCATTCATCGTTGGATTGGCCTTATTGCTGCCACTTGGCTCTTTCTTCTTGGTATCACAGGAATTTTTCTTGATCACGATGAATGGAGGTGGCTGAAACAAACAGAGGTCCCAGAAAGCTGGCTTTCCTCATCCATGATGAGGTATCTTCCAGCGACCATTATGCGTTATGTGGTGGTCGACAAGAAAGATTCAAATCACTGGATAGGTGGATCAGAAAGAGGTTTATGGAAAACAAGTGATCGAGGGCTAAATTGGAATAAATTGCCCTTTCCAAACAATCAACACCCGCAAGTGACCAGGTTAGCAAAAATCAATACAAACGAACGGCAAATGATCGTCTTGGCAACAGACGATGGTTTGTGGACGATGAATGGTCTTGACTCTGACATAGAAAGGCTTGCTTTAAAGGGAAAATTCATCAGCATGGTTTCTCCCGGTTCTTCTGAGGATGAGATCATTGGTGTTGAAAATTTTGAAAAGATTTTTCGACTGAATATCAGTCAACCGTCAAAAATAGAATTCATTGATCTCAATAAAACAAAGATCACTGGTCTACCGGAACATGTCAACATGTATAAGTTTCTCTTTGATCTTCATTTTGGTTATGGAATTTTCTCTAGACAACTCTCTACATGGATCAATGATTTTGGTGGGATTGCCTTGATGATTCTCTCTATGACTGGATTTCTCAGCTGGTATATGCAAAAAAGATGGCGACGAAAAAAGGATCGAGCACCATCGAGAGATCAAAGAATTATTTTCTCAAAATCAGTCTATAGAATGCATGCCCCGATAATAGGATTGCTGGGCATCATCCCAATACTTTATCTGTCTATGACGGGCATTCTTTTCAATCACATACTCACATTCATCAATTGGGGTGAAAAGATCGACGTAGAGCGATCAAAATTACCTTATGTGTGGAGATATGAGTCTCTAAAGGGTGAAATTGATCAAGTGGTCGCTTACCCTGATTCGCCTGAGAAAATGAGTATCTCCACCCGCTATGGGGTTCTAAATACAAAAGATGGCGGTCTCAACTGGATCAGGGATCCGATTACCGGATCAGAAAGAGGTCAATTATTTAGGGCTGATGATCATGTTTTCTATAGTAATAATCTCAGGCAATTTTTTACAAAAAAAGATGGTCAAGACACCTGGATTAAAATGACTGGCATACCCACAATTGTATACGACGCAGAATTTTATGATGATGGCCTTATGATCAAGAACAGCCGCGGTTTTTTCAGAGACTCGGGGGGGTATAATTTTGAAATGGATGAAATGAAACATCCCGATATCAAAGCTGCAACTTTATATCTTTTCATGATTGAGGTTCATACCGGGAATGCAATTCATCCGCAATTCAAATGGATCAGTGATCTATTTACAATCATGGGAGTCATTATGGTAATCACCGGGCCAATTCTTTGGTTGAGAAGAAAGTGGTAAGACTAGCTTGAGGATCGTCTTCGATTATTGAAATAGATGACAAAACCAGAGAGCAGCCAAAGAATGACAATAAAACCAAAAAATGACATCAGGAAACCACCAATCGCACCAAAGTAATTGCCACTATGAATTGGTAATAAATAGTTTCTAAGTCCATCTCCCTTTTCTGTTTTTCCAGCAGCATACACTCCCAATAACTTCCCAGTTTGACCCTCTATGATCACGTCTTGTCTAAACATTTGCTTATCAAAGAATGCAAACCAATAATTTGGACTATGATCACCCGCATATGAATATGCACTCAAATGAAAGCGATCTGGAATCGCATTCTTTGCAGTACCTAAGGCAACATCAGGGTCAACATAGTATTCATGCATGTGGTCTTGATCTTTGTGATCGGTCTTCATCAAGTTAGCAAAAACCGATAGATTATCTTCTCGGTCTTGCCAATGCACATAGCTCATTGCAATCCCACTTATTGAAGTTGCGATAAGGAAAAAAGCTGCAATAAAACCAAATGAACGATGCAATCGATTGATTAAAGGTAATTTTTTTGCACTCTTTCGAGTTCTGATATAGAGATATATTCCTGAAATCGACATCAATACCGTAGCCAAACCCAAAACTATGACAACATAAAGCCCAGCTGTCCCAAATAAAATCCAGCGATGCAGCATGGTCATTGTTCCAATCCACCCTGATTCCCTAAGTGGGTGCTCATCAAGTATTTCCTGCTCATATTGATCATAATTAACAAACAGAGATGATTCGTGTAAATTTTCTGGGTTTCTTCCTCCCATTAAAATATAAGCAGTTCCTTTTCTGTCTGGAGGGGGAACCATCACATGTGCAATATTAAACTCAGGTTCAAGGTCTTTCATACGATTCATGATTTCGGATGGACTGGCTGGATCCTGATCTGATGCGACGCTATAAATTTCAGGACTAAGCCATTGCATCAGTAAACGACTCTCTTGAGCAATACTGCCTGAGGTTAATTGGAAAACGATAAAAAAACCTAAAATGAATGCGAGCCAACGATGCATAATCTTAAATGCCTTTCTCTTCATTCAGTTTCCCCTATAATAATTGCTTATAAATAATTATATTTTTAAGTAGAACAATGACAACAACAATAGAAAAGAATAGCATAAGCTGGAAGTGTAAACATACATGGAAAAGAGCATCGGTGAATACCCTATGGTGCCTTCTGGGCTGTTCAATTGGTGACTTTGGTACGATCACCTTCTTTCAATTAACGGGTAACCCATGGGGGTTATCAGTTCCTCTAATCATGAGTCTGGCGATTATAAACGGGTTGATTACTTCAATCATGCTTGAGACCTTTATCCTTTCAAGACAAATGATTCTCAAAGAGGCTTTTAAAGTGGCAATTGGAATGTCCCTTATTTCAATGATTTCCATGGAAGTGGCAATGAATATTGTCGATATTTTACTCACTGGAGGAGCAATATTAACCTGGTGGGTAATCCCTTTCATGTTATTAGCAGGCTTTATTACACCATTGCCTTATAACTACTATCGATTAAAAAAGTATGGAAAAGCTTGTCATTAAAAATCTTATAAAAAAGACTTCACGCATTAATTTTCAAGAACCCTGTAATAATCTTTTCATATATAGGAAAAGATTTAGAGACTAGTATCAAGATTTCCTAGTGAAAATACGTATAAAAAAGCTTTTTAAATACTCGGCGCTAACAATCTTATTATTGGTTGTTTCCAATATTGCCACATTTTGGTATATGAACCGGATCCCGCCACAACTTAAAGAGCCTAATTATTATAGGATTTACAAGAATCAGGATTACCAGATTAAAGGTAAGGTGGGAATCTTCGTTTCGCATCTAATCATGCCTGAAGAAATGGTACCAATTGAGTTTCATACACTGGCCATGAAAACCAAACAATATATTCCATGGCCATTTCGCTATTTATTTGATAAAGACAGAGGTTCTGTGATGTTGGATGAGGAGAAATTTTATGAATTTGATGAATTTGCCCCAACCAAACTTGTGGACTCGGAAGGAGCAGAATTTGATAGCGATGGTGTTGCTTATATTGAAAAATACAATACTGGCTTAATTGAATGGGTGCCACCATCAGAAACCAGGCACTTGGATCATGGTTATTTCATAATGAAGGAGAAAAAGACCGGCCTACCAACCGTATCCAGTAAATTAATCAATAAAGCAAATATCTATTATTATTCGGAGCGAGGCATCGCTGGTGGAAAGATACCTCATAGTTCAGGCAATTATGACATCGCAACAAAAGCTATTAAGAAAGTACACGATAAGCATGGCGATATTCCATGGCGATGGGTGTCAGCTGAAAATCCAGAGTCTGCTGAAAACTTAATGAGATCTCTGCTTGATGAGGGAGTTGACACTTTACTGCTAGCTCCACCTAGACCAGTTTATTCTCACCATGAAGAATTTAACGGTAGCTTTAAGCACGCGTTCGAATACATCCATAAATGGGAAACTGAGAACAACAAAAAGATTAAGGTAATCATGATGCCTCAACTCTCACATTTTCCAATTATTCGTACCGCTTACACAACCATGCTTAAGGATCGATTGGATACATTACCAACAGCAAGCTCAGTTAAATTAGTGGTTTCAGTTCATGGCATGGCATGGGACTTGGTTCCTAATGAGGCATGGATTGAGTTGTCACCCTCATATGTTAATCCTATGATGGACGATGTCGTAGAACTTTCAAATCAATATGATTTTAGTCGGATTGAAGTCGTAAAAAGCCAAGATCACTTTGCAGACCCCTACAACAATCCTGATGGTAAATATCTTTCAACAAATACTGCATTTCTTGAAGGTGTGAAAGATAATTTTGATTATGTAATCAACTTACCGATTGAATTTTTTGTAGAGAATACAGACACTTTATTTTCTCACGCAATGTACAATTTTGAGGGTTTTGAGGATTTCGACCGTTACGAGCCAATTGAATACAGTGATTGGACCGTTCCATACACTAGGGAGTTTGTAATTGATGACACCACGATCATATACAATGGATTGCCCGTGGGTAAGTATAACCAACCAATAATCGAAGCATTTTATCAAGCGCTGGATTCTCTTCTGACACAGCAGGTTGAACCATATCTATCAACCAAAGATTGAAACTCTACCCATTGTCTAATCAGTAATCTAAGGAAATAAATACAATTAATCTGTTAATCACTGACTAGGTTTTAATAGGATTGGTGTAAAGATTGCCAAAAAACAACCAAAGCCTAACGTCCAAAGAAGCTGGGCACCCATTAACCACCAATCTAAATATTGTGGTAAAAAGAGAGGCATTAAAACTCTGAACACAATACCAGTCGTAAAAATAACCAATGCAATCGTTAATTTGGGATTCTTAGCTCTAACATTATGACCAGTATGACCAAGACTTACCCTGGCCATCATACTGAAAGTAACCAGACCAATGCCGCCATATGTCAGAGCATGGATCCCAAAATAATGAAAATAAGGGAGATAGTAACTTGCTGAGAGCAAAGCATATCCCATGCAAATAAATGCTAACCCCATATAGAGACTCCATAAAAGTGGCACCTGCCATAAAGTAGGTTTATACCAATACCAAAGCCTGATAGAGAGAATGATAAAAAACATCAAGGAAAGCAGCGCAGTAATCACACTAGTTGAATCATATAGAAACATTATCATCCACGCCAAAGAGAGAATGATGCTTGCTAGGTCAATCCACGCTGGCGAAGGAAGGGGATGACTCAAGCCTAAACCTAATTGAGCAAACATAGGAAAGATACGTCTGAGAATAGTTAGAATCAAAGCTACCTCAATGATAAGGCCAAGATAAATTCCGAGATATACCCCTTGAGATAGAAAACCTAAACTTCCTGCGTAGAAAATAGCATTAGCAATGATGATGATAATTAGCTTTGCAGCGATTACTAAATGAGGCCATTTTTTTGTTTTGATGATAGGTCTAATAATCGCTATTAAAATCATTAATAAGAATAATAAATCAAGGAGACCACAGATGAGTTGTAAAGCAGGTGCGATAAACCAAATTAAACGTGCTGATAACCATAAGCTGAATACCATTAATAATGGCATGCCAGTTAGCGTCTTCTCATTGGTCCAATTGGTAACTGCTGTTAACAAAAAACCAGCTATCACTGCACCTGCATAGCCAAAGATTGTTTCATGTGCGTGCCACTGGAAGATACTTATATTCTTAAGATCAATATTCAAGCCTAGAGAAAATATCGCTGCCCAATAAACCATTAATAACAAAGCATGAACAGATGCTCCTAAGAAAAATAAACGAAATCCGATACTTATAATAGGTTGCATTATCTCTTCTTTATTTAATATTTATTAGATTTATAAACCAGAACTGATTTTTTTTAATTGATATGAATCAATTGCAATCATCCAGAGGTTTTGAGAGTGATTACCTTCAACCAGCAATTAATTTATTTAAGGAAATGTCAACGAATTCAGAGTTTGATGAATTTTTAACATTGCCAGCATATAAACACCTCTAATCAAGGAGAACGAGATGGGTNATAAAAGAAACTACACCGATGAACACGTTAAATCTCTACAGGGTTCTGTAAGGATTGAGCATACATTGGCAAAAATGGGCNNANTAACAGTTGAGAGAACTTTTTGAGAACGAGTCTTATGTGAATACTTTTGGTGCATACAATGGGCAACAAGCTGTTCAGCATGTAAAAGCAGGCCTCAAGGCAATCTATGTTTCGGGTTGGCAAGTCGCGGCGTCTGCCAATAGTAACAATGAGGTTTACCCCGATCAAAGTTTATACTCTGTTGATTCGGTACCCAATGCTGTGAGAAGCATCAATAATGCATTCCGTAGACAGGATCAGATTCAGGTTCAGGATGGAAGAGAGGGTTTTTATTATGCTCCAATAATAGCAGATGCGGAAGCCGGTTTTGGTGGTGCTCTGAATGCATATGAATTGGCACGAAATTTAATTGAGGCAGGAGCAGCAGCTGTCCATTATGAGGATCAGCTATCTGCAGAAAAGAAGTGTGGACACTTAGGGGGTAAAGTTTTGGTCTCAACGAGTCAAGCAATTAGGAATCTGAACGCAGCCAGATTGGCTGCAGATGTAGCAGAAACCGATACTCTGATTATTGCGAGAACAGATGCTGAGGCCGCAAAGCTATTGATGACTGATGTGGATGATATTGATCGAAAGTTTATGACTGGAGAAAGGACTTCTGAAGGCTTCTATCAAATCACTGGTGGGTTAGACATGGGTTGCGATAGGGGCCAGGCTTTTGCAGAGTATGCCGATTTGGTATGGTGCGAGACTTCTAAGCCTTGTTTAAAGGATGCTAAGAGATTTGCAGATGCAGTGCGAGGAGTATACCCAGATCAAATGCTTGCATACAATTGCTCGCCAAGCTTTAACTGGAAACAGCATATTCCTTCAGAAAATGAATTAGCAGAGTTTCAAAAAGAACTTGGGAAAATGGGCTATAAATTTCAATTCATTACACTTGCCGGGTTCCATTCAACAAACTTTGCTGTCTTCGATTTTGCAAGAGAGTATAAGAGGGATGGCATGTTGGCTTTCAGCAATCTTCAGCAGAAGGAATTTGATTATCAGCAACATGGATTCACAACCGTTAAACATCAAGCAGAGGTTGGAGTTGGTTACTTCGATGCAATCAGTCAAGCGGTTGGAGCAGACAGTGTTGCCGCATTGGCAGATTCAACTGAAAGCGTGCAATTTGGATAAAAAAAAGAGCCCTTAATGGGGCTCTTCTAATCTTTCATAAGATGATCGATGATTTAGTCGTATAAGCCGACTAGAATTGCAAGAACGAGCGCACCCGATGCACCTGCATCACCAAGCATATTAACTGTTGCAGCGAAATTAGCTGCAATTGCGCCCACAAATGGAGCGTCACCAAAAACAACGCCAGCCACTACACCAAGTGCAATAAAACTAACCACGATTTCCGTGAAATGACCTATCCATGCTTTGATATTATTCATATTTGCTCCCCTAATAAGTAATATTTAAAATCTTTATAACAGATAGATATAACAGAAGTATTCTTTTTTTATCAAAGGTTAGAGGGAATTTTTTTGAGGGACTTGTTCTTTCCAATATTCAATTGAATCCAGATTATTGCAGTCCCAAGGATGAAAATCTTTTCTGAAAAACTTCAACCATGGAATAAAGATTCTTCTTAGAATCCCAGGTTTAATGAACAGAAAATTAATCCCATCTATCCAGGTTTTTATCTTAAAGAGTTGACCGTCTTTCTTCAGCATGATGAACATTGATCTGAATGTATCTTTTAAGATGAAGAAAGTTGCAAGAATTAAAGCTTTTCTTCTTCCTTTGAGTGTTCCACCGACATGCGTGTATACATCGAATGCGACGGCCTTATGTTCAGATTCTTCCAATGCATGCCAATACCAGAGTTTCGCAACACTTTTTCCTTGATCAGCAAAATGATCCTTATTATTCATTAAATCATCCGCCAATATTGCTGTTAAATGCTCTGCTGCAACCGTTGCAGACAGCCTCTGAAATGAACTGAGTTGGCTATACCTATTCTGATGTCTTTCAGCTTGAGGTTTAGTTAAGTGAGCCAGGTCATAACCTCTTAGTTCACATAGAATCTCGTTGTATTGCTGATGAATTTTTCTATGTGCACCTTCTTGACCATAAAATGCTTTGATCTCTTTCAAGAGTTTTGGATCAGATATCTGATCTTCAAAATTTCTCACTGACTCAATGAAGGCTTTTTCACCCACTGGAAATAACAGTGAAAATGCATTCTCAAAAGCTGTTTTGAATGCACTGCCATCAAACCAATCTTCTTTGAGGTCGGACTCAAGATCAAAATGAGGCCATCTAACCTCAATTTCGAGTTCTTTTGGTGTTCTCTTAATCTCTTTCATGTTGTAGAAAGTATATTACTAAAATCAGTGAATTAAATTATGGAAATTTGATGAATTGATTTTAATTATATAAGCTTGTTGATATGGATGGGGCCTCATATTGGGCCTCATTTTTTATTTTAGGAGAAAAAAATGAAAGGAAATTTATATCTCAAGGTATTGAGTTTAATCTGTTTGACGATCTCATTGCCCTTAATATCAGGGGGGCATGAAGCTGGTGAGCATGGACATGTAAATGGAAATGAAGTCATTGCTTCGGATTGGGTCACTGCTGGTTATACAGGAAAAGATACTGCAATCAATATGGTTGAAGAAAATATGTCAGATGACGGAATATCGGTTCAAGGACGCTATGTTGGTTTTGGTTTCAATTGGGATCCAAGGGAAAACGAAATGAGAATAGGCCGCGTGACAGCCAATAGTCCTGCAGATGGTGTTTTACAGGTTGGTGACCTGTTTTTAGAGGTTGAAGGCATAAAAGTTTCACCAGAGAATTTTGGCAAGCTTCCATTTAGAGGATTGCCTGGTAAAAAAATCAGTGCTGTCATTGATCGCGATGGAAATAAATTAGAGATCAGCATAGCAAGAGGCACAGTGAGAGGTGAGATTACCAAAATGCAAGTCCTAGAGAATATGAATTCGGGCGATGCAGATTCATGGCCAGCAAAGAAATTCAGGATAATTGAAGTTCTGTCAAAGAATAATATTGTCTATGTTTTATCTCATGCAATACAAACTGACAACATAGTAGACCTTGATTTTATGGCCTATACAGTTACGCGTTTTATGTTTAATGAAGATGGGAAGGTAGTTGAAGTAGCTAATTTAACCGAAGATCGGTTTGTGCTTGAGCAAACTGGTTATTCAATTACCCGTTAAAATAAGTTCAACCCCTCGTTGGTAAATGCCATCAAGGGGTTGAGATTTTAATCACTCTTCTTGGAAATCAGCCGCTGAGGTGATGTGTCTTCCACCATCATGGAGTGGTGAAAAATGCCAAGACTTTGTTTTCCATCCTGTGGATTCTTTCACCCAAATATGCGTGACTCTGGTTCTGTAATTACTGACTGATCCTGCTGGATTTGAGATGACCCCTTCAAGATAATACCGAGCCAAAACAGCATCATCTGAAAGCGCAATTGCTTCAGGATATTTGACATTCAGACTGGATGATTGGCCACCCATATTTTTTTCTATTGAATCAGCCGAATTATCGGCACTGAATCTAAAAAAACTGCCATCTGAATTGGCATTATATGTGCCAGAAGGGCTCATAAGATCTGCTTGAGCTTGATAGTCATCATTATCTCTTGCTTCCCAATGTTTAGTCACAAGATCCAATACGGCTTTTTCAGAATCGAGGTGACCGTCAGCCATTAATGGTATAGAGGCAAATAGCGCCAGAAAGATTGAAAGATTTTTCATATTTTTTCTCCTTTTTTCAAAACAGTATAATTGATGATTGTTTCAGATTATTTAAATTATTCTTCAGGTAAAGATTCCCAATCATCCCAACTGATCGTCCTTCCTGGGTAAGCAGGATTGGAAAATGGCCAATCCATATCAAGCCACCTTTGGACCTCGTTAAAAAGCCTTTCATCCAGACCGTTTCTTAGCTCACTCTCTATGACCCACATAAAAACCTCTGCATCATAGTCAGATTTTGTTGTCGGATGGAAATAGACACAACCCAGTACTTTTGATTCATCAAGTGTAACCATGGTGTAAGCAAAAGAGGTTCTATTTTGGAATTCTTTTTCATGCCAACCAAGATCAATCAAGTTTTGCCTGAGCGTAAGCCCATCAGGCCAATCACTGTCGGGCCAAACTTTACTCACATGCTTCGTGCTTGAGGTGACAGCCTCAAAGTCTTTATCTACATCATCAATTGATAGCATCCTTAATCTAAACTCGTCGGTTTCCATGCTTTGTGGAATGATGAATTCAGAAGGTACGAAATGTAACATAGAGCGTGATCCCACTTTTTTAGCTTAAATAGAAGTCAGATTTTAAGAATCTGCTTTCCTATGTTTTGTCCTGTGAAAAGACGATTAAGAGTACTCGGGCAATTCTCAATTCCTTCTTGTACATCTTCTTTATGTAATATCTTCCCATCCATTAACCATTTAGACAGTTCTTGAATCGCTTCATCCATTCGTTCTAGGTAATCAAGAACAAGGAATCCTTCCATCCTCGCCCGATTAATAATCAAACTACTCAGATTTCTAGGGCCAACCGGCAGGTCAGTGCTCGCATAGTTTGAGATTGCACCACATATTACAATTCTTGCTTTCTGATTGATTTGATAGAGGACTGCCTCTAATAAAGGTCCGCCAACATTGTCAAAATAAATATCTATACCATTTTGGGCAATACGTCTGATTTCTTTTGTTGCCTTCGTAGCTTTATAGTCGATGACATGATCAAGTCCACATTCTTCAAGCCAACCACATTTTTCTTCACCGCCCGCAATACCAATTACATTGCAACCTTTAATTTTAGCTATTTGAGCAACAACCGAACCTGTTGCTCCAGCCGCGCCAGATACAACAACTGTTTCTCCTTCTTTTGGTTGACCAATATCAAGTAAACCAAAATATGCCGTAATTCCTGTTAGGCCGAGGACATTGAGCATGGTGGGAATTGGAAGAAGTTCCGGGACTTTTCTGAAGCCTTTTCCATCTGAAATAAGGTGTGTTTGCCATCCAACAAAGCCATTGACGAGTTCACCTTCGTTGAAGCGTTCATTTTTAGACGCAATCACTCTCCCCATTCCACCAGATCGAATAACTTCATCAATTTGAATTGGAGGCAAATAACCAGGCATATCGGTGAGCCACATTCTTTGAGTAGGATCTACTGAGAGATATTCTGTTTGTATTAAGATTTCACCGTCTTTAATTTCAGGAAGATCCTCCTCTATGAATAGGAAGTTAGAATCATCGACTAAGCCAGTTGGCCTCTCTTTTAGTATCCATTTTTGATTTTTAGCCATTATTTGCTCCAGTCTTTATTTAATTATTTTTTTACCAGCTTATATCTTGATATAAGAGTATTTTGAAACAATTCAAGTCATTGCCTGGTTTATTTGAAATCATTCTCTTTAAGTTTATCCGCAACATAACTAATCGACCAGTTATGACCTAAGCGCTGATCTCTATATTCTGAAGGGAGTAAATAAGCCTCATTTCCTTCAAGTTCAATAATCTGCGGATCAAATTCTAAATCTCTAAATACAGAATCAAGACCCTTTTGTGTTAGCCATTGATTAACATTAACATTCTCTGAAATTTCTTTTGGTGGAATGTATTGGCAGACATTATTAACTAACTCTATGCCAGCGATGGGAGTTGCAATGGCATGAACATCCATCGGAATCTTATTAGACCAGTTTTTATAGAACCATGATGTTAAGAGTCCTCCATAGCTATGAGAAATCAAAATGACTTTCTCGATCCTGGGGTTTAAAGCGAGTTTTTGTGTGATTAGTTGATTTAGTTTTATTGCGGAAGGTTCTGTGCAAGCTTGATCGTTCCATCTAAAAAAATAAACATCATGGTTTCTAGTGTCTATAGTTTTCAAGGGGTAAACCCATTCATAGCCTCGACTCCTTG
This sequence comes from Gammaproteobacteria bacterium, assembly GCA_002717445.1. Classification (GTDB taxonomy): domain Bacteria; phylum Pseudomonadota; class Gammaproteobacteria; order Steroidobacterales; family UBA11654; genus CACPJA01. Next base: position 33,955 of record PBDY01000002.1, read on the forward strand.
ATCCATGTATGGCAATGATTAGAGAGCCTTCATTGCTTGGCTTCTCTTCTAATGCATAAAGTCCATGCTCAAGACGCATCAGTTTTTCACCAGACTTGAAGACATCATTATTATAATCAAGACTTGAGAGCCAAGGATATTCTTCAGCGCAAAGAATGAAAGAGAAGGTTAATGCCAATGCTGAGAAAAAAAAGTGATTTGATTTCATCTTAAGTGGTCAGAGCCTAATCTATGTCATAGATTCTATATCGGTCTGGCTTGAGCACGCCCAGACTTGTTTGCTCAAGAGACAATTCTCTCTGGATTTGATTGAGCCTCTCTTCTCCAAATGCTTCCATGATCATCCCATTCCACATTTCTTGGGCTTCAACATCATGCCTGATATCGACCTTACCCCAGACAATCACATGACTCATAATTACTGGTTTACAGATGGATACACAAGCTCTTGGATCTCTTTCTAGATTTCTTTTCTTTTGTTTTCCTGTAAAACTAAACAATAAGCCCTTCTCATGTATTCCCATCATCAGCGGAGTCACATGAGGACCCCCATCAGGACCGATCGAGGAAAAATGAACCCATTCATCGGGCTCATGAATTGCTCTTATGGCAGCTATTAGTTTTTCATCCATCTCACTCTCCTGATAAGTAGTTTGTGATTGCATCAACCAAAGGCGGTGTCATTAAACTGAGAATATAGAATATCAGGAGGGTTACAACCATAGCCACTGCAATTACGAAGATGTTTCTCATTTGCCTTTAGATTTGCAATTCTTTGGGCTTCCATTCTGGAACACCAAAAATAGACTTCATTTTATCTCTTATGTTGGTTGAATTTGAGAAATCCATGAAAATCTCACGCCAAGTAAATACAGTGATTTTGAATGGGTTTGATGTTTCTACATTTCTTTTTAAACCAAAAACTACCGTCACTTCCTCAGGTTGATATGTCCCAAATATCCTGTCCCAGATGATGAGTAGATTTCCAAAGTTTTTGTCCATGTATTCTTCGTTTACTCCATGGTGCACACGATGAGATGATGGCGTAACGAAAACCCATTCCAGAGGGCCAAGTTTTCCGATCATTTTTGTATGCTGAATGACGGCCCAAAGCGTGGAGACAGCACCGACAACAAGGGTGAGCAATGGATTGAAACCAATCAATGGAAGTATGAAGAAAAACGGCACTCTAAAGATTGGATTAAACCAGGCTTGTCTGAGCGAAACTAAAAAATTCATCTCTTCACTTGAGTGGTGATTCATATGTATTGCCCAAAAGATTCTCACATGATGTGAAGTTCTATGAAACCAATAATAAATAAAATCAATTGCTAATAATGCTAGCAATGCTTCTATCCAAATTGATCCCAAAGACGAGAGATTAAAAACCTTGAATTGATAAAGATAGAGATAAAAAGCAATGATCAGACCTTTTGTCACAATATTAATTACTACGTTCCCAGTGATTAAGCCAATTGATCCAAGTGAGTCTTTATAATTATAGTACTGAAGGCCTTTGAGGCCAGAGATGATCGCCTCTGTCATTATTAAGACTAAGATGATTGGGGCACCAATCGCATAGATTGTATATTCAGTGATTGCGCCGGCCATTTCCATTTTTAGTTTTGAGCCAAAGAGATTGAATCAACGACTCTAATCGAAACCATTCCATCTTGCCCAATATCAGATATTTCAAGCTCAACACCAATCACCTTAGCAAACGCACTAAAACGCTTTTTGATCCAGATTTCATGAACCTCTTCTTCAGTTAGGTCATGCTGCCCCAGTCTTACTGTTTGATCCAGGACCAAACCAAAAGGTGACGTCCAGCTTCGCTCAGCATCTCCTCTCTCAATATCAAGAAAGAGCTGATATGCACAAGCAGTTCGGTCTATCATGCCAACCATCACAGCTTCTATTTCCCCTGTACGTCGATAGTTATCTCGGACTCTTTCAAGCATGGGAAGTGTGACTTGAACCTCATTTTCAATTAGTTCATCAATCATGTCGTTATTTTTAGCGAATTGTATCGTAGTCAATATCATTTTGATGAGTGCATCATTAATATCGTGCTGATAAGGCTTTGTTTCATTTAGAGACTTAAGAACAACGGACATGGCTCTACCGAGCATTTCCTCTCTGCCTTCGTATCCGCTTGAAGCTGCCTTAAGCACTTTATTTTCATGATGGCTTGAACCATAGGCTGAATGTGTGCTGATGACCAAGACTCCAAAAAACACCATTTGCATTATTTGTTTCATTTTTTTCTCCAAAAAATTCAATGTCTGTTATTTCTAATAGCTTACAATTTGCCTTTGAATAACCCAATGATTTTTATTTAATGCTGATTCATTATTTTCATATAATAGAATTAGGTTTACTGTTATGACTAAACAAAAACATACAATGCAGCCTCGACCGAGTCACGATGAATCAGTCAGACAAGATTTCGTCACAGATATGAGGGCTTTTTTGACCGATGAAATATATTCATTGATCACGCCTCATTACGAAAAGAATATCGAGCCTGAATTCTTTCGATCCAATGATAGAAAACCAAAGGATAAATCGGAAGTTAAGAAACTGATGCTCAATGACAGGGGTTATCAAAGTTGGAGTTTATTGCAAAGGCTAAGTCAGCAAATGATGTTTACTTCTGTCATTGATACCGTTGAACGGAATTTGGATACAATGATTGATGATCTGAACAATCATCAAGCCATCGGAAGCCTAGAGATCGATGATTCATTGGAGATCCCCAAATACTTGACCGCTTATGATATACATCAGCAACCAGGCGGTTATCACACTGAGAGCATCAAAAATGATATTTCAGCTGGAGCTGTTTACGACTTTTCTTTGCCCATATACTCAAGAAATGGTATGGGCGAAGAAAATGATCTTTTGGCTCAGGCCATTATTCGTTATATCGATGAGCATTTGGATACCGTTAAACCAAAAGAGATTCTCGATATGGGTTGTGCAATTGGAAATTCAACATTGCCATTTGCTAAGAAGTATCCAAGCGCCAGAGTCATCGGTGTCGATGTTGCATTACCTTGTTTAAGATATGCTCATGCCAGGGCCAATGCACTCGGTGTAGAGGCTCATTTCAGTCAGCAAAATGTAGAAAAAACCTCCTATGATTCGGAAACATTTGATCTTGTTACATCCACATTGCTTCTGCATGAAACATCCCATGATGCTGTTCCGAAGATCATACAAGAATGCTTCAGGCTCCTTAAGCCTGGTGGCTGGATGATACATCTCGATGTTTACCCATTCCATAATAAAGAAAATAATCCTCTTTATGACTTCCTAAAAGACTGGGAAGTATCCAATAACAATGAGAACTTTTCTGGCGCCCTAAGAAATATGAATATGAAAAAGATTTTTCAAGATGCCGGTTTTTCCAATGAAACAATCGAGTTCACATCAGCCGAAGCTGCTGCAAAATATAGCAAAGGCTATACGGGAGATTTCTATCTGAAGTTGCCCGTCTATCTTGCCCAAAGGCCAATCAATCCATGAGTAATAAAATAAAGCTTCCTCGTGTTGCTAAAGGCAAGAAGCCAAAGTATCTCGACGATGGCTCAATTGATAATCTCATGGCAATGATCATGACATTGACACAAGAAATATCAGTACTAAGAGATCGAGTCGATACACTTGAAAGAACTCTTGAGAATAAAAATATGATTTCTGGAAAAGAATTAGATGAATTCATACCCAGCGATGATCTCGAGGCCACAAGAAAGAACAGAAGACATGAGCTACTTGAAAGGGTTCTGTTACCAATAAAGAAAGATCTGGAGTAATCAATGGATTTAGAAAATATCCAGTCAATCCACACTGGACCATTTAAATTGGTTTATGTATCGAGCGGCGGCGGAAGTACTGCCATTTCAGATTTCTTAAAAGTTCCTGGCGCAAGCAATACAATTCTTGAATCATATATTCCATATTCAAGAGAATCGATGGATGAATATTTGGGAATTAAACCGAGCCACTATTGTGGATTACAGACCACTATTAATATGGCAATGATTGCTTTCAATAGAGCTCAAAAGCTTGCCCCAGATATAAAAAGAAAGTGCTTATTGGGTGCTGCTGTCACCGCAACATTATCGACCACATATGAAAAAATTGGGTCGCATCGATTCTTTGTTTGTATCCACGGCAGTGAAGCAACCCATGTGATTTCTTGTTATCTCACAAAAGGAAAAAGGACAAGAGACCTAGAGGAAGAGTTGGTTTCAGAATGCCTTGAAGCTTTGATTGGTATCGCATGCGGTGTTAGTTCTGAACTGCCCAAGCTTTCACAAAATATCGAATATGAGGTTGTGAGTTCGCAAAAGGATTGGAAAAAATTGATTGATCGTGAGATCGACTTGATCAAAAGCGAAGAAGAGATATCTCGATTAATATTTCCGGGAACATTCAGCCCCATTCATGAGGGTCATCTGAAGATTAAAGAGATTGCTGAAGCAATGACTCAGCAGAAACTCTTTTTCGAAATTTCTGTCAGTAACGTTGACAAAACACCCCTTAGTTTCTATGAAATACAGAAAACCATTGACCAATTCTCTCAAACCCAACAATGGGTTTTGACAAATGCACCAACTTTTCAACAAAAAATTAAGTTATTTCCAAAATCAACTTTTGTCGTTGGCACAGATACCCTAATGAGAATTTTTGATGAAAAATATTATCAAGATCAAACCACTATGAATGAAGCTTTAGAATGTTTTAATGACTACGACGCAAGATTCATTGTGTTTGGCAGAGAGATTGACAAAACTTTTCACTCTTTGAAGGATCTCAATATTCCACCATCTATTCTTCATAGGTTTGAGGGCGTGAGTGAGAATGTATTTAGAATGGATATTCGCTCAAGAGATATAAAAAGAAGCAAAGAGGAAAGCAAAAGACTCGCTTGATCAATCAAGCCCTTCAACGATCACAAAATCTCTATCGGAACTCTTCTCGATAAAATTCAGAGCTTTCTTATATAGATCACTTTGATAGCATGACAGTGCGTCTTGGTAGGAATTAAATTTAACAACAACAGTTTTTGGCAGGCAACCCGATTCTTGTTGATTCTGAGCTCCTTTCCCTGTCACAAGGAAATTACCATTAAATGTTTTTACTGCATCCGCAGCAAGCTTGGCATAAGCTCTGTATTCTTCTTCATCAAAGTACTCACATCTGACAATAAAATAACCCGACATGACTTCTTCTAGAGAATTAATTCTATTTCTTTCTCAATTTCACTCGGTGTCGTCTTAGGCGCAAATCGATGCAGAACCTTGCCATCTCTGCCCACCAAGAATTTTGTAAAGTTCCACTTGATGCCTTTTGACCCCATTATTCCTGGTTGCTCGGATTTTAAATGACCAAACAAGGGTTCTTCATTTTCCCCATTGACATCAATCTTTGCTAAGACAGGGAAAGTAACATCAAAATTTATTGAACAAAAATCTTGTATTTCTGAATTGGACCCCGGTTCTTGCTTTCCAAATTGATTGCATGGGAAAGCCAGAACAGAAAAGCCCCGATCAGAATACTTTCTTTGCAGTTCATTTAGCCCGTCGTATTGAGGCGTGAAGCCGCATTTACTGGCAGTGTTTACAATGAGTAGAACTTTATCCTTATAATCACTCATTTTAATTTCAGAGTTATCCTTATCATTCACTGCGTATTCATAAATATCTACCATTCTTGATCTCCATAAAATCGATTTTTCGATACAATTATGTATACAATAAATGTTACCTGATCAAGTAACAATATTTAACCAATAAAACCATGAAAAACTTTCCACTTTTGAGTCTGATTCTGATTTTTATATTTCTTTCGGGGTATTTTAACGCACATGCCAGCTCACTCGACCCAATAACTGAAAAACCCTGGCAGGAAGTAGTCATCAGCGTTACCGACCTTGATAGGACTGCTGAATTCTTCAAGAAGATCGGAGGTTTTAAAGAGATTTTTAGAGGTCAATCCAGTAATTCCTCCATTGAACATTATGGTCTTTCAGCGCAGGCAAGTGCAGAGGAATTATTGCTCGCTGCCAAAGGTTCTGATGTCGGGTTTATTCGTTTGATTCGTTTTGATAATTCGGGTTATAAGGAACCCATGAGGCCAGGCTCTAGAGCCTGGGACACAGGATGCTACTTCAGTCTTATGGTGAGAATGAAGGGATTGAGGAACATCTATGATGAAGCAATAGAAATGGGATGGTGGACCGAAACCCCAGTTGCACAAATTTCTTTTGGAGAATCAACACTAGATGTAGTGATCTTTAAAGGACCCGACGGTGTTCAGATCCAAGGATACGATAGGCTTAAACCGCCTTTACCTAAGGCTTTCCCAGAATTTGACCGAATATCCCAACCATTCAATATCATGCAGATGATCAGAAGCAGGGAAAACAGCCGACAATTCTTTGTTGATTTGCTTGGATTCGATACTTTTTTCTATGGCGTTCCTTTTACGGCTAAAGAAGAGGCGGTAACACCGCTTGGTATACCTCTAAATTTCACCACAAAGACAAAATATAGAACCGCAATTTATTATCCTGTTGCAGGTGAATTGGGTAGGGTTGAGATGATTGAGTTCATGGATATAAGGGGCTTGGATCACAGTGACAAGTGTCTTGCTCCAAATTTAGGCCTGCTTTCCATTAAGTATCCAGTTGAAGATATTCAACAAACACTAGAAGTTCTGAAAGAAAGAGGCCAGGGATCAATCGATATTAATCGTGTTAAACTGCAGCCATATGGAGACATTTCAATCTTTTCGCTTTCTTCACCAGATGGTGCAATCATAGAATTTTATGAGCAAAACTAATAACCCTCTCCACCCATTTCACTTGGCAATTCCTGTCAAGAATTTGGAAAGTGCAAAAATTTTTTATCATCACTCACTTGGCTGTGAAATAGGCAGAAGCTCTGAAGAATGGATCGACTTTAACTTTTATGGGCACCAATTGGTCTGTCATCTCAGTAAAGAATCTCCAAGTGAAATCTCAAATACAGTTGATTCAAATGATATTCCTGTGCCTCATTTTGGGTTGGTTTTAAGCTGGACTGATTTCGAAAGTATCACTAGTGATCTCAATAAAAAGAAGATAGAGTTTCTGATAGAACCAACGATAAGGTTTAAGAATGAGGTTGGTGAGCAAGCCATAGCATTCTTAAGGGATCCATCGGGCAATGCGATTGAATTAAAAGCATTTAAGAATATGAATAACTTATTTAGGTCATAATAATTAATCTAATCGAGGAGTAAAACAAGATGGAGAATGTGTTTTTTGATGGCGATATTTTCGGCATTGTTGATAATGGAGTATTGGCAGTGCTTGCTATTCTCGGCATTGATATCGATAAAAAACTAGGTGGTTCTGGAGTAATGGGAGGATTATTCGGAGCACTTCTTGGTAATTCGTTGAGCGATCTTTTTGCAGCATTATTAGATCCCAGTACACGCGATCTTGCCGGAGGTATTTTTGCTGGTTGCATGTATGTCGTGGTGATTGTTTATGCTTATATTAAAGTTTCCAAAAAAACACTCTGATGAGTAAATTTTTAAGTCGCTGGCATAACAGTATAGAAGACAAGGTTGTTGATTCCTCGATGATGGTTGACGAGGTAGAATTTTGTTCACCACTCGTTTACAAGCCAATAATAGGAGTTGAGATGGTCACAAAGTATCTTGTTGCTGCAAACGATGTCTTAAATAACCCTCATTTTAAATATATCTCAGAGTTCACGGATGAAAAAAAAGCCTGCCTTGTTTTTGAAACAAAGTTGGATGATGTTGAAGTGACTGGGATTGATTTAATTGAATGGAATAATGAAGACAAAATGGTGAAGCTATCAGTCTTTATAAGGCCTTTCTCTGCATTAACCAAAGTCGGCGAGCAGATGTCCATGAAATTAACCGAAATTTCATGAGCAACCGAAGTAAGAATATAGATCGATATTGGAAGAAAAATATCCAGATCGTCTCAATACTCCTGCTTATATGGTTTTTGGCCTCTTTCGGTTTCGGCATAATCTTTGCAAACAACCTTGATGAGATCAGTTTCTTTGGTTTCAAGCTTGGTTTCTGGTTTGCTCAACAAGGGAGTATTTTAATCTTTGTGGCAATTATTTTTGTTTATATCGGATTGATGAAAAATCTAGATCATCAGTTCAATAAAGACAGAGATGATTAAAGAATAGTCATGAGTATTCAATCTTTGACCTATCTTTTTGTGGGCATCAGTTTTGGGCTTTATGTATTTATCGCAATTAAATCAAGAGCTGGGTCTACAAACGAGTTTTATATCGCTGGCAAAGGGGTTCATCCAATTGCAAACGGGATGGCCACTGCTGCAGATTGGATGTCTGCTGCTTCTTTTATTTCCATGGCAGGGTTGATTTCTTTCATGGGTAGAGATGGTGCAGTTTACTTGATGGGGTGGACAGGAGGTTATGTTTTATTGGCATTGCTTTTGGCACCATATCTGAGAAAGTTTGGTCAATATACTGTTCCAGACTTTATAGGAACTCGCTATTACTCGACAACAGCCAGAGTTGTGGCTGTGATTTGCCTCATCATTGTCTCGTTTACATATGTAGCTGGGCAGATGAGAGGGGTCGGTATTGTTTTCTCAAGATTTCTTGAAGTTGAAATTGAACTCGGTGTCATCATTGGCATGGGGATTGTTTTCTTTTATGCCGTTTTAGGTGGGATGAAGGGCATTACTTACACTCAGGTTGCACAGTATTGTGTCCTGATCTTTGCATATTTGGTTCCAGCAATCTTCATTTCAATTTTGATCACAGGGAATCCAATTCCTCAATTCGGTTTTGGTGACAGATTAATTGATCAAGATATTTACCTTTTAGAAAAGTTGGATCTGATCATGTCTGATATTGGTTTTCAGCCATATACGAGTGGATTAAAAGAGACCATTGATGTTTTCTGTATCACGGCTGCATTGATGCTGGGTACTGCAGGATTACCACACGTCATCGTTCGCTTCTTTACAGTTCCAGATGTGGCATCAGCCAGAAGATCTGCAGGCTATGCGCTGATTTTTATTGCCATTTTATATACGACCGCTCCTGCGGTTTCTTCCTTCGCAAGATACAATTTATTTGAGTCAACACACAATGTTTCATATCAGCAAGCTCCTGAATGGTTTAAGAATTGGGAAGACATCGGTCTGATCGCATGGAGAGATAAAAACAATGATGGATTGATTCAGTATGCACCTGGAAATGCGTTCGATCCAGTCAAGCCAAAATACCTAGATTCTAATGGTGAATTTGGCGAAAGAATCATAGTGAATAATTCACAAGTCTCATCAAACAATGAAGTTTATATTGACCGAGACATTATGGTTTTAGCAAATCCTGAGATTGCGGAGCTACCACCATGGGTAATTGCTCTGGTTGCCGCAGGCGCACTTGCTGCAGCATTATCGACAGCTGCAGGGCTTTTGCTCGTGATCTCAGCGTCTGTTTCACACGATCTCATTAAAAAAACTTTAGCCACCAACATTAGCGAAAAGAAAGAGCTCTTTTATGCACGTTTTTCAGTGTTCATTGCTGTGATTATTGCCGGTTTATTTGGTATATATCCACCCGGGTTTGTGGCTCAAGTGGTTGCATTTGCATTTGGCCTTGCCGCAGCCACACTTTTCCCGGCACTTCTTTTGGGGATCTTTACCAAATCGATAAACAAAGAGGGTGCCGTTTCAGGAATGTTAGCAGGACTCATTTTTACGCTTGGTTATATAGTCTATTTCAAATTTCTGAATCCAGAAATGAATTCATCGTTAAACTGGTTGTGGGGTATTTCACCGGAAGGAATTGGGACTATTGGAATGTTGATAAATATTTTTGTCAGCATAATGGTCTCTAAGTTCACATCTAAGATCCCTTATGAGATAGAAGAGTTGATTGATAACATAAGGCAACCATAGGAGAAGAGCATGATTGAAACTATTTTTTTTGAAACTTCAATGCCCCAATTTGCATACTTCATCAACTGGTTAGCACTCACTTTGCTTTGGTTGATCAGCATTAAAATAAAGGATTCAAGCATTATAGATATTTATTGGGGTTTTGGCTTTGTGCTGATTGCTTGGGCTTGCTCTTATCATAATGATATCAATGGATTGGCATCGACCGACACACGAGAGCTATTGTTAGTAATGGTCTCTGTTTGGGGTTTGAGATTAACCTATTATCTTGCAAGAAGAAACTTAGGACACGGCGAGGATTACAGATATACAAAAATGAGGAATGCCTCAAAGAGAGACTGGAGGATTGTCAGTTATTTTAGAGTTTTCATGCTTCAGGGTGCACTTCAAGCAATCATTTCTTGCCCAATTATTCTGATCTTTAGCCGAAACCTTAATAGTGAATCATCATCTTTAATTGTGTTGGCGATTATATTTTTTATTATGGGCTTCTTATTTGAATCGATTGCCGATCAGCAAATGAAGAAATTTAAGTCAGATCCAAATAACTCATCTAAGATCATGAACAAAGGCCTATGGAAATACTCAAGGCACCCAAATTATTTTGGTGACTTTCTACAATGGTTTGCAATCTTTGTATTATCTTTATCAACGGGATCTTTCTTAGGTGTGGCCGCCCCTGCAATGATGTTATTCATCTTTTTCAAGCTGACAATTCGTTTGTTGGAAAAACCTCAATCTAAAAAAAGACCTGGCTACAACCAATACATCGATCAGACAAATATGTTTTTTCCAGGGCCGACCAAGACAAAGGATTAGATAAGGCTTATTACTTAATCCTTAAGCCTTTCATACCATGTTGATGTATCTTTAGGTGTAAAATTTCTAATTTCTATGATTGCTTCGTCAACATTATTCACTAGAACCAATTCTTCACTCGTTGATTGAGGTAGAAACCCTTCTTTGACTGCGTGCTCAATGAACACCCTTAGTTTTGAGTAATAATTTCCAATATTGAGCAAAATGATTGGTTTTGTTTGAAGACCAAGTTGATTCCAAGTCAAAGACTCAAAAAACTCTTCCCATGTTCCCACTCCACCAGGAAGGCAGACCACGGCTTGAGATTTATCAGCCATCATCTTTTTTCTTTCATGCATGTTTTTCACAATGATTAATTCATTCAAGCCTTGATGGCCGACTTCAATTTCATCCAATTGTTCCGTGATGATTCCAGTAATAAAACCTTTGGCATCAATGGCGTTGTCAGCAAGTATTCCCATTAGGCCATTGCTCCCTCCGCCAAAAACAATTCCATAGTTATTTTCTGTCAGTTTTTGAGCCAGCTCTTTTGCAGTTTCAGAATAGGTCTTTCTATTTCCAGGGCTTGAGCCTGCAAAGACGCAAACATTTTTAATTTCTAGGGGATCTCGAGACATATTTATAATAGGAATAATGGAACAAGATATAGGACTGCGAACGATACAACAACAATAGCAATTAAATTGATAACAATGCCCGCTCTAACCATTTGAGGCACCTTGATCAATTCTGACCCAAACACAATCGCATTGGGAGGGGTTGCAACTGGCAACATAAAGGCACAGCTGGCAGCAATAGCAACCGATGCAGTGAGCATCAGAGGGTCAAAACCAAATTGGGCTGCTATGATGGCAACGATCGGTAGGAATGTTGCGGTGGTCGCCAAATTAGATGTCAATTCAGTGAGAAATATAATCAAGGTCGTGAACATGATGACTAAGAGCGCCATACTAAGACCGAGAGGCATCATATTGCCAATCCATGCGGCAAGGCCTGTGCTTTGAGCAGCAGCCGCAAGCGATAACCCACCACCGAATAACAATAAAACACCCCATGGGACACCTTCTTGTGCATCTTTCCATTCTAAAAGATTTTGATTTGTGCTTTTGCTCGGAGTCAGAAATAGCATCAGTCCACATAGCATCGCAATTCCTGGATCCGATAAACCTTCTAATCCAGGTATATCATTGATCATGCCTCTTGTGATCCACAGCGTTGCTGTCAGGAGGAATATTATTAGAACTCTCATCTCGGATGTTTTTATCTTACCCAGTTCAGATCTCATATTTACAATGATGTCTTGAGTTTGTTCTGATGATTGAAATGAAACAGGAAAGGTTATTCTTGTGAGTGTAAACCATGCAAGTGGAAGCAAAGTTAAACTAACAGGTACCCCGACCTTCATCCAATCAACAAAAGATATTGAGACATTGTATTGCTCTTCCATAAAACCATTTAATGTCATATTTGGTGCAGTACCAATTAATGTAGCAATACCTCCGATGTTCGCTGCATAAGCAATTCCCAATAGAAGGGCAACTTGAAAGTTTACTTTTTCGGAATCGGTCAAATTTGTCATTGATTCTTTCACAACCGAAATAATTGCAAGACCAATTGGAAGAAGCATCACGGTTGTCGAGGTATTCATTATCCACATGCTAAGAAGGCATGAACTCAACATAAAGCCTGCTATGATTGATCTCCCTGCAGTTCCAGTTAGATTGAGCACATTGAGCGCAATTCTTTTATGAAGATTACACTTCTGGATTGCAATCGATAGGAGAAACCCCCCCAAAAAAAGATAAACATTTTTATTGGCATAAGGTGCAGAAGTTTCTTCTATGGATGAAACCCCAAGGAGTGGAAAGAAAACCAATGGAATGAGTGCAGTTATCGCTATATGAACTGCTTCCGTTGCCCACCAGATGGCCATCCAGACAAAAACTGCTGCAGCTCTTTGAGCTTCGATCGGCAAGCCTTCTGTATCCGGAAGAATAAGAATAACAATAGCTGCGATCAAGCCTAATAAAAAACCAGTTTTTGATTTTGAATTATTTTTCATGAATGAATGTCCTGATTTGAATCATTATTAGAATACTAGAAGTTATAAGGGTTTCATATATGAATAATTAGTTTACTTTTTAAGTTAGAATTAAGGACATGAATATCGAGATATTGTATTGGATTGTATTAATAGGGGTTTTTACTGGCCTTGCTTTTTTGGGCCAAAGAACAAATCTAAAATTATGGGTGAGGGTTGTCACTGCTCTGGTGATTGGTGCAATTCTTGGTTTTATTTTCGGGGATGTTGCTGCATCGTCAAAATGGATTGGCGACCTATTTGTTCGATTTATAAAGATGTTGGTTGTGCCACTTATCTTTACATCACTTGTCGCGGGCGTGGTTTCAATGGGAGATCCAAAAAGACTGGGTTCTATCGGTATTAAGACCATTACTCTATATTTACTGACCACTCTTTTTGCAATCAGTATAGGCTTGGTATTGGGAACTCTTTTTTCTCCCGGTGCTGGGATTGATTTAACTGGGGTGGATCCATATAGTGCAGTTCAATCTTCACAAAGTGTAAGCGATCGATTGTTTGGCATTGTGCCCCTCAATCCAATTGGTTCGCTGGCAGATGGCGATGTTTTGCCGATCATCTTTTTCTCCATACTCTTAGGTATTGGAATCATAATGGGCGGGAATAAAACAGAAAAGATTGGTGAGGTGTTCTCTTCAGCAGCGGAAGCCATCTTACAAATTGCTCACATGGTCATGCAGATGGCACCATATGGTGTTCTAGCCTTAGTTGCCTGGGTATCAGGAACAATGGGCTTGGCAGCACTTCAAAATTTATTTGTTTTGACTATTATTCTGTATGTTGGATGTATACTACACATGATCTTGGTCTATGGAGGTCTTATCCGCTTTGGAGCAAGATTGCCACTTAAAGCATTTTTCAAAGGAATTTTGGACGCACAAGCAGTGGCATACTCAACATCATCCAGCTCTGCAACACTTCCTGTCACGCTTCAATGCGTTGAAAATAATTTAGGCGTAAAGAAAACAGTCGCATCATCCGTTCTTCCTCTGGGCGCTACCATTAATATGGACGGCACAGCCCTCTATCTTGGAGTGGTTGCTCTCTTTTCAGCACAAATTTTTGGTGTGCAGCTTGAACTCTCGGATTACCTTTTGATTGCAATGACTGCTACATTGACTTCAATAGGTACAGCCGGCATACCATCGGCATCTTTGTTTCTTTTGGCAACCGTTTTATCCGTCATAGGAATCAGTGATGCACAAACCGCACTGATAGTTGGATTTGTCCTACCATTTGATCGAATCCTTGACATGGCAAGAACCGTGGTAAATATCACTGGGGATGCAACGGTTTCTGTTCTTGTTGCTAAATCCGAGGATGATATTGATGAAGATGTCTTTCGTAGCGAAAGCGTTTTATAAAAATGACATTAATTAACGCATGAGACGAACAAAAATAATTGCAACATTTGGTCCATCAATTGCGGATCGGGAAACATTAAAAAATGTTTGTGAATACGCAGATGTCATTCGAATCAATTTAGCCCATGGAACATGGGATGAGGATGAAAAATATAATCATAAAAGAAATATCGAGCTGATCAAAAAGACTTCCAAAGAACTTGGTAAGCCCGTTGCGATATTGGTTGATCTTAAGGGCAATAAGATCAGAATCAGTGACTTTTCTGACCATGCGATTGACTTAGAGCACGGATCTGAAATCAGAGTTGTATTCACCAAAGAGAAAGAAACAAATAACCATGAGATCTTTATCGATGCTGAGTATTGCTTTTCACAAATAGAAGTTGGAGATCGAATCTTGCTCGATGATGGCCTTATTCAGTTGAATGTCAAAAGTATCGATGCAGACGGCAGGAACCTTAATTGTATGGTGGATAAAGGGGGCTTGCTCAGAAGTAATAAGGGTTTTGAGGTGGAAGATAAGATAATTCATCGCTCAGGACTAGGAGAAGAAGATAAAAGAGATATCAGGAGACTGGCTGAACTGGGAATTGATTGGATTGCATTATCTTTTGTCAATGAGGCAAGCGATGTAACTCAGGCAAGAGAGGTTTTGACTGAAGCAGGAAGTACAATCAATCTGATCGCAAAGATTGAACGCCTTGAAGCACTCAAGCAACTCTTCTGGATAATCAAGGCCAGTGATGGAGTCATGGTTGCCAGAGGCGATCTTGCCCTAGAATCAGGCCCTGGTGAGCTTACAGGCCTTCAAAAGGACATCATTAAACAAACCATTAAAGGAAAAAGAATCGCAATAACTGCAACACAGATGATGGAATCGATGATCTCTAACCCAACGCCAACCCGAGCAGAAATGACAGATGTTTCTAATGCAGTACTAGATGGAACCGATGCCGTGATGCTCTCGGCAGAGACTGCAATTGGAAAATATCCTGTGGATACTGTAAAAGCGATGCATGAAGTTTGTGAGGGCGCAGAAACATACCAAGAATCAATTACAAAGAATGAAGAATACAAATTCTCTGAAATCAATAAAATTGATGAAGCCATTGCTATAAGCTCAATGAGCATTGCTAGAAATATGGAAATCAAAGCCATTGTTGCTCTCACAGAGTCGGGTTCAACAGCATTGATGCTCTCTCGATATCGAACAAATATTCCAATATATGCATTTACTCGAAATGAGGATACACAAAGGAGAGTAGGTCTCTACAGAGGTGTCATTTCATACCAATACGAATTTATGGTCAATAGCTTGGCTGATGTGATTGATGATGTGAGGGATGAGCTTGTTGGTTCTTCGATACTTAATTCTGGGGATCTCATTGTGCTTACTTCTGGATCACCATTGAGAGTGAGCGGAGGAACAAATTCTCTTCGTTTGATCCATATCTGAAAAAACCCCGAAAGACCTTTTAGATAGAAAATATAAGTAATACAATCCCAGTATCTATATAGAGAAATTCGTGAACCAGAAAGTCGGAATCAGTGCAATTACAACCTATGTCCCTCCTTATCGAGTTGGGCTCGAGGATTGGTGTCATTGGACCAATAGCTCATGGAGTAAGATCAGTAAAATTATCGGCTCTGGCTTCAGAATGCTTGGCCCTGATGAAAGCATATATACGATGGCTGCAAATGCCGTCCTTAATCTAATTGTCGATAATGAGATTAACCCGGATGAAATCGGTTTTTTGGCACTGGGCACTGAATCCAGTACCGATAACTCTGCTGGGACAGTCATCATTAAAGGAATGGTTAATGAAGAACTTAAAAATAGAGGCATGGATCCAATATCCAATCAATGTGAAGTTCCTGAATTTAAGCAAGCTTGCCTATCAGGCATATATGCACTAAAGAATGCTGTTCGTTACGTTAAATCTGATGCGCCTGAGAAGAAAGCGATTGTGGTCTGTTCTGATATTGCACTCTATCAGATTGGATCATCGGGGGAACCAACTCAGGGGGCGGGAGCAGTTGCAACATTAATTGAGTCAAATCCTCAGATCGCTGAGGTTAAGACTGCATTTTCTGGAAGTTCTTCAGAATATCGTCAAATAGATTTTAGAAAGCCAATTCAGTATCGGGCTCAAAATTTAAATGGACAATCTGCTTCAGACTTAGATTTGCCCATTTTCAACGGAAAATATTCTGCAAGTTGTTACATCGATGGAACAATTTCAGCTCTATCAAATATGAGTGAAAACAGAGGTAAGAGTCTTTCCAAATTATTAAAAGAAGCAATGGCTGTGTTCATGCATAGACCTTTTCATAAAATGCCCATCAATGCGTTTTCTATTTCATACCTTTATGCATTAGCCAATGGTGACGAAAATGACAATCAAGAACTCGATGATTTAATAGCGCAAGCCGATGTTTCTGAGGGTGAAATTAAAAAAGAGCTTCAAGAAAAGCCTGATCTCATGTCTTTTCTTCAAACGAATATCAATAAAGATTTATTTCCTCAAACAAATATGGCATTGAAGTTGATACATCAAATAAAACCTTTCAAGGATCGAGTATTGTCTAAGTTAAAATTGGGTAATGAGTTAACGAAAGAATTGGGTAACATCTATTCAGGCTCTATTTTTGCCTGGTTGGCAGCGGGTATTGAGGATTCAATGAAAAATGGCAAAACTCTCAATGGCCAAGAAGCATTGTTAATCGGTTATGGAAGTGGCGATGCTGCTGAAGTCATTCCTATTTCCTTCACTCAAAACTGCTGTGAGAATGAGAGGAATATTAAATATTCTGCCGCATTCATCGAGCCAGTTAATCTGGATCACAATCAATACATAGAACTTAGGACAAATAAGGTTCTTGAAGGTGCGGGAGCCAAAAAATCAAAAGGTTTTATCATTAGCAAGATTGGTACACAAGAATCTACCGATTTTCAAGATGCGGGAATTGAGTATTACGAGTATCTCAATTAGTCTTTACTCTTCTAAGTATTTTTCATACCAGTCTAAATATCGATCTAATCTATCTTTAATATAGCTTGGCTTACTTAAGCCATGATTTTCATCTGGATAAATGATCAACTGGGTTGGAATATTGAGATGCTTCAGTGCCTGATACATCTGCTCAGAACCAATTAAAGGGACGTTGTAGTCTTTTTCTCCAACCAAGAATAATGTCGGTGTTACGATATCATCTGCATTCAGGAATGGATGTGAAACGTTCAGCCATGCATCTAGATTATCCCAAGGTGTTCCCATCTCAATGATATATTCTCTTATATAATGATCATCCCCAAACCCACTTAAAATATTTGAGATTCCTGCTCCTGAGGTTGCCGCATGAAAACGGTTATCTTTAGCGATTACGTAGTTTGTAAGCATACTTCCATAACTCCAGCCTCCAATGCCTAACTTGTTATCATCGATATAATCAAGATCGAGTGCAAAATCCAATGCTGCACTTATGTCTTTAGAATCTTCAATGCCCCAATTTGCAAAAATAGATTTCTGGAATTCAAAACCCCTTCCTGAGCTACCTCTTGGATTGGTTACCATCACAACATAACCATTTGAGGCAAAGAGTTGCCAATCAAAATCAAAGTATCTTCCATATTGAGAAACTGGACCACCATGAATTCTTATCATCAAGGGATATTTCTTTTTTGGATCAAAATCATGCGGCTTAATCATCATTCCATTTATTACAAGATTATCAAAGCTTTGGAATGATATAAGCTCGGTAGGTCCAACCAACCTATTTTTTATGAAATCTTCATTCTCTGTGGTAATAGCATCAATTTGACCTTCCTTTAAAAGATATATTTCACTTGGAATATTTGCTGTTGAAGATTCGAAGAGAATCTTATCATCTCTTACATAGTAGTTCCTTGAGTAACCATCTAAATACATGTTCTCAGGCGTCACTTCTTCAGAAGTATTATCCATCAATGAGTATTTTATGAGTTGACTCTTCATATCATCCTCGAGAATGAAATAAATATTTTGTCCATTTTTTGACCATTGAGGCATAGTCGTATTTCGATCAAGATCTTTTGTAATAAAATCAGTTATGCCACTTTCTACATCAATAATTGATACTTCTTGAAGTGCATACCAAAGCATTGCGTGATCACCGCCATGAAGATATGCAATCTTACTTCCATCAGGACTCCACTGAGGTCTCGATCCCGAGAGAGGTGATGAATCCTCGCTATTATTAGAAGTGAGTTTTCTAGGCTCTTTAGCCTCTTTTATTTCTTTTATGAAAATATCCCAGTCATTATGTCGATCAAACTCTCCTTCTTTTGTCATAAAAGCGACGTTTTTTCCATCAGGAGAAATAGCAGGATGATAATGATCTCTTTGCCCTGATGTTATCTGTTCTTCTTTCTTGGATTTTGTATCAAAAATAAATAAATGATCTCTATTCTTTCCAAGGAATCCTTCATAATCTCTTTTAAACTGATAACGATCGATAACGATTGGGGGAGGCGTCTCATCACTGATCTCTTCCTCAGAATTTTTGACGCCTATGAAAGCAATTGTTTTTTCATCTTTGGATACATCATAGTCAGTGATATTTCCATCGAAATGAGTCACTCTTTTTTTAACTCTGTTAGAAAGATTCAGAGACCATACTTGGGTATTATTTTTTCTAGATTCGCTTATTCCAGATGATAGGAAATAGATTGATTTTGAGTCACTTGAGAACTTCACTGATGAGAAACTCATACCTTTCTCCCCTAGGGATTCTAATAATTTTAGTTTCTTCCCTTTTTTAGTATCAAGAAAATAAAGGGTTCTTCTAAAATCATCTTCTTTTTTATTTGCCTTGCCGGTTATAAATACGAGACCACTTCCATCATTGGAAACATCAGAAAGAAAGACACTTCTCATAGAATATACGTCTTCAGTCTTGAATGAATTATCTGCATGTAAGGGTGAAAATATGAATATTGAAACTAAAAAGAAAATAAACTTGTTTTGATTCATAACCATTACTCTATATCCTGAGGACGATGTTTATCATGCTTAAGTGTTTTTAACATGCAATATATAAAAATTGGAAATAAGATCAGTAAAGGCGGTGACATGAGTAAGATAACATCCATTGCGATTCGATTACTGTCTATTAAAAATAAGCATGCTGGGAGTATTGAGAGTACAAATGCCCAAATCAATCGGTTATTTTGGTTTGGCTCGGTTTCTTCGTTTGTTACCTCTTGAACATGAGATGCCAGAATGTATGAAACTGAATCATAAGATGTGGCGATAAATATAATCACAATCAAGCAATACGCCAATACAAACATTTCACCAAAGGGTAGGGTCATGAGAACTTTAGTGGCTGTTGCCTGGTGTCCAATATCTGTGAGTGTTTGTGAAACATTCATTTGCCCAGTTAATTCCAAATTCATCGAATAGTTTCCTAAAATGGAAAAGAACAAAAAGCACCCAAGAGACCCAAAAACTAACATTCCCAAAACCACTTCTTTTAAAGTTCTCCCTCTTGAGACTCTGGCTACAAATAGTCCAACCTGAGGCCCAAGTGCTATCCACCATGCCCAATAGAATATGGTCCATGCTTCAGCAAATTCTGAATCCTCTGTAATACCAAGAGTATTCATTGCAAAAAAGTTCCTGCCCATTTCTACCAATGAATTAGCAGTCAAAGTGAGTATTTCAGTGGCGGGGCCAAGGACTAAAATTGCCAAAAGAAAAATGATGGAGATCAAGATATTAATATTACTGATAACCCTGATACCACTATATATTCCTCGATAAACACTGAAGGCAAATAGCCCTGTGCAGACAGCGAGCATTGATAAATCAAGATTAAGATCATGATCTATATTCAGAAGCTCTGAGAAACCTGCTCCAATCACAGGAACATACATCCCAATTGTTCCACCAGATGCCCCAATTAAAACAATCACAAATATGAAATCGACGATTCGTCCCATCGTTGTCTTTTCAATAACATTTTCTTTTGAGGTTCTTAATGCTGAGCTTAGCCGAAGAGATCCAATGTTGTATTTATAAAATGGAACAGCCACCGCTATGGCTGGTATGGTGTAAAGAGCCCATCCCGTGAGCCCCCAGTGAAAAACACCATAAGCAGATGCAAGGTGATAAGCTCTATCTGAGAACGGCTCAATGCCAAATAAACCTTCGCCCGCATAATATGCCCATTCAACAACCGACCAATATAGAATTCCTCCACCGATTCCTGAGCAGAAGAGCATGGATGCCCAACTGAATAAAGAGTAGTCTGGATCGATATCATTTCCACCTAATCGGTGGTTGCCAAATCTTGAGAAAGCAATGAACAGGACAAAGAGAAGCATGCATGCACCAAATAGCATATACGTTGGCCCAAAGATATCCACGGTCCATAAATAGGTACCTCTAATAAATTCAGCGGATTCTTTTGGGTAAAATGCAATAGGTGTTGCGATTAATAGAATGGCCCCCAATACTGAGAACATAGTGACCTTATCGGTAGTTCTATTTTTCCCCATCAATGACCATTTTAGATTCGGCATGATTCTTTGCCATTTCACCAACCATGAAGAATTCAAAGGTCGTAAGCACAACAAAGATTAAAAAAAATACAGACAGGGTTATGATCGTTTCTCTCACTTTTCACTCGAAAATAATTGTTATACGGTGCGTCTTTCTGTGAAGACATAAGAAGTGTATCATATAAGATTCTAGCCTTAATTTTAATTAGAAATATGACTACAGCCAAAGATATTGATAGAAACCAAGGAAAGCTTCCACAGAAAGAAAAAGGTTCGTTGACTCCAATTGCAACAAAAAACGTAGAAGAGTTAAGAAGACAACAATTGGAAAGGCTTGCAGCTTCGTTTAGATTATTTGCACATTATGGTTTTGATGAGGGATTGGCTGGACATATAACGCTTAGAGATCCTGAATTTAATGACCATTTTTGGGTCAATCCATTGGGCATGAATTTTTCTCACATAACAGTTTCAGACTTACTTTTAGTAAAAGAAGACGGGGAGATTATTCAAGGGGCTAGACCAATCAACCCTGCAGCTTTTTTCATCCATTCTGCGATTCATAAAGCAAGACCCGATGTGAACTCAGCGGCACACGCTCATTCAATATATGGGAGAACTTTTTCCACATTGGGAAAAGTTTTGGATCCAATCACTCAAGATGCAGCTATGTTCTTTGAAGAACAATCACTTTATTCTGATTACGGCGGCGTGGCTTTTGATAAAGACGAGGGCGAAGAGATAGCCAAAGCATTGGGAGATAAGCGCACTGCAATTCTTCAAAACCATGGTCTTTTGACAACAGGTCAGACAGTGGATGTGGCCGCATGGTTATTTATTTCTATGGATAAATGTTGCCAAAGTCAGTTAATGGCAGAAGCCGCTGGAGACCCAATTATTATTGATGATGAGACGGCAGAACATGCCAAGAAGCAGGCAGGCACTGATTTAATTCTTTGGGCAAGTTTTCAACCTCTGTATGATCTTATATACGAATTATCCCCCGACTTTTTGGATTAGAGCATGCATCAAATATTAGAAAAACAAAAAATTCAATCCAGGCGTCAAACATACCCCAGCCTCTCCATTCGAATGGATCGATTGGACCGCATGCTTGATATGATGCTGGAGTATCAAACCCAAATACCAAAAGCGCTTTCAGAAGATTTTGGTCATCGGCCAGAAATGTTGTCTAAATTGTCTGAATTAGCAGCCACATTCGAATCAATACACTACATTAAGAAGAATCTAAAATCGTGGATGAAGCCCGAGAAAAGGAAGGCCTCTGCTCCTTTTAACTTGTTTGGCGCTAAAGCCTATATAGATTATCAACCCTTGGGCGTTGTAGGCATTATTAGCCCATGGAATTATCCATTTAATTTAACCTATGCACCCCTGGCAGTGATACTGGCTGCCGGGAATAGGGCAATGATTAAACCATCTGAGTTTACCCCCAGGTCTTCGAGTTTAATGAAATCCATGATCAACAAATATTTTGATGATGATGAAGTTGAGGTATTTCCAGGAGATGCTTCTGTGGGCCAAGAGTTTAGCTCACTTCATTTTGATCACCTTTTATTTACTGGCTCGACTTCAGTGGCAAAAAAAGTCATGGAAGCTGCATCTAAAAACTTAGTTCCAGTGACCCTTGAGCTCGGAGGAAAATCACCTGCAATCATTGGTGATAGTGCAGACTTAAAGAAAGCATCAGATAGAATCTGGAATGGAAAACTAATGAACGCAGGACAAACTTGCATCGCTCCTGATTATGTTTATATCAAAGAAGAAATGCTTGGCGATTGGATCGAAGCATCTAAAAATTCGATTTCATTGATGTATCCCTCTATTTTTGACAATGATGATTACACTTCAGTGATCAATCAAGGCCATTATGAAAGGCTTCATAGCTATATTGAGGATGCCAGTAATCAAGGAGCTGAAGTCATTGAGATCAATCCGTCAAATGAGTCTAAATCAGAGAAATCTCACAATAAGATGATGCCAACAATTATTCTGAATGCAACCGATGACATGCTGGTGATGAAAGAGGAAATATTTGGCCCCATCATGCCGGTGAAAACCTATAACCAGATTGATGAAGCTGTGGATTATATTAATCTTCATGAGAGACCACTTGGACTTTATTATTTTGGAAGCAAACAGAGCGAAGAAAAATTCGTGATGTCCAATACGGTTTCAGGTGGAGCAGCGCTGAATGACGTCATTTTCCAATTCGTTCAAGAGGATCTACCATTTGGTGGGATTGGCCCAAGCGGAATGGGGCATTACCACGGAATAGAAGGGTTTAGAACCTTTTCTCATGCAAGAGGTGTTTATAAGCAAACACCGATGGAGAGTGTTTTAAAACTAATGCGACCACCTTTTGGTAAATTGCTTGACCAAGTTATTTCAACCAAAATAAAAAAGTAATTGACCCTTCCGATTAATTCACTGATAAAAGACAAGTTACATGATCTCGGCATCGATGTAATCGACAGGCATATTTTTCTCTGCGCTGATCAAACTGAACCCAAGTGTGCGTCTAAGATGAAAACCCTGGAATCTTGGGAGTTCCTTAAATCCAGGCTGACTGAACTCGAGATTGATAATCGGGGCGGCATATACCGCTCAAAAGTTAATTGCTTAAGGGTTTGTACAAGTGGTCCGATCGCGGTTGTCTATCCGGATGCTGTTTGGTATCAAAATTGCACCCCAGAAGTTCTAGAGATGATCATCCAGGAGCATTTGATTGGTGGTAAGGTTGTTGATGAATATGTTATTTCAAAGCCGAATTAATGGTTTCGAATAAGTAGGTCTCATTTGCTCTTTGGATAAGATATGCATGAATGTCTTTTGCATCCTGTTCACTCAAACGGCTTGCAAAGCCAACCATTCCTTTCTCGGTATAAAGACCGCCAAGTGTGATGGCATTGAATTTTTTATGTGTGCCTTCAGACATATATCGAAGGTCTGCCAATACTCCTCCCCCCACAGCACCAGCACCGTGACACATATGACACTCCCAGTGATACAAATCTTCACCTCTGGCGATACTGGTTTGATCTTCGATTGGTGAAGGGGGTTTAGGCATTTCCCTACTGGCGGGTCTTTCAGGCAACAGAACATCTCCATCCAGAGCAAAAGTTACGATCCGAGCATTTATAGGACCGCCTGAATATTTTGGCGGGAGACCAGCTTGAAGCGCAAACACTCCACCATAACCGGCAACTACAGTGACGTATTGTTTTCCATCAATGCTATATGTAATGGGTGCGGCAATGATTCCAGTTTTTAAATCTTTGCTCCATTTTTTCTCACCAGTCTTTGCATTGTATGCAATCAGTTCACCATCAGATGTGCCCTGAAAGACGAGATTACCATTTGTCGATAGGGTCCCACCGTTCCATGGAAGGGTTAAGTATTGGTTCCAGACCTCCTTTTGTTGGACCGGATCCCATGCGCTCAGTCTCCCTCTGACACTTTTTGCCAATAGCATTAATTGAAGGAGATTCTTAGGAGGTGCCATGACTGTTAAATCTCCAGCAGTATTCCACCCTTTTTGATCGTATTCATAATCATCATCTTTCTTCATTGGCATGTATAGTTCTTGTGCTGGAATATATACCAATCCTGTCTCAGGATTGTATGACATTGGCATCCAGTTATGTCCACCCAGAGCCCCAGGGAAGATTAATATTTTGGCTTCATCGTAATCGCCAAGCTCTGTTTTGACAGGTCTTCCTGTTTCCAGATCAATACGGCTGGCCCATGTCGCTTGAACGTACTTTTCCGCAGACAAAAGCTTCCCGTTAATCCGATCGATGACATAAAAAAATCCATTCTTTGGCGCCTGCATTAGAACTTTTCTTGATTCACCATTGATAGTGATGTCGGCTAGGATTATGTGCTGGGTTGCGGTGTAATCCCAATTGTCTCCAGGAGTTGTTTGATAATGCCACACATATTCACCAGTGTCTGGCTTAAGCGCAACAATCGAGGATACGAACAGATTGTCTCCACCACCCGGGCTTCTGATTTTATAATTCCATGGTGAAGCATTGCCTGTTCCAATGTAGAGAAGATCCAGTTCTGGATCATATGCCATTGAGTCCCAAACGGTTCCACCACCACCATATTTCCACCATTTGGAGCCTTTCCAAGTTTCTGCAGCCATTTCCATTGCTGAATTCTCAAATCCTTCTTCAGGGTTTCCAGGTACTGTATAAAAACGCCATTCCATTTTCCCATCGAGTGCATCATAAGCACTGACATATCCTCTGACCCCAAAGTCTGCGCCACCATTACCAATGATGACCTTTCCTTTAATAACTCTTGGCGCACCCGTGATACTATATGGCTTAGTGTCATCTACGGTCATGGTTTCCCAAATTAATGTTCCCTTATTCGCATCAAGTGCGACGAGTCTCCCATCCAATGTACCTACAAATACCTTACCTTCCCAAATGGCGACTCCTCGATTAACGACATCGCAACATATAAAATAAGCTTTTTCTTTTGGCACTTCAGGGTCAAACTTCCAAAGCAATTCACCTGATAGAGCATTGTGTGCATAAACAACACTCCAAGCACCGGTTGTGAACATTACCCCATCGGAAACAATGGGAGTTGCTTCATGACCCCTATTGCTATCAAGATCGGCAAACCATTCGATTCCAAGACGATCTATATTCTCATTGCTGATTTGCTTCAGTTCACTGAATCGTTGTTCATCATACGTTCTGCCATGCGACAGCCATTCTTGACTGTTCTTTTTTGATGAGATGATGGAATCTTCATTGACTTGAAAATCATCTCCGTGAGCATTCCATAGAAATAGAGCACAGATTGGAATGGCTATTTTTTTTGAGAAGAATTTCATAAAAATATTCTACAACAAAAATGTTTTGATTATTTTGAAGTTAAAAACTTCTTCGAGGTTGTTTGACTTTTGGTTGAATTTATATTTCTCTATGAAAACTAGAAATTAAAGGGGGAATCATGATTCTTAATCCCAAATATTCATTTTTAATAACAGGCGTAACAATTATTCTTTTTGGAGCGCCAAATATTCAATCTCAAATCAATGAAAAAGAGCTAATCAATTATGCTTATGAATCGACTTATGAGCCTGAAACGAGCAGCAAGACAATCATAACCAATGCCAATATTCTAACCGGTCGTGGCGATTCAATTTTAGACGCCTCTATTTTAATGGATAAGAATAAGATTATTGCTGTTGGCAAGGACTTGGATTCTTCCGACGCCACTGTTGTGGATGCTGAAGGGAAATGGGTAACACCAGGCATTATCGATATACACTCTCACATGGGGGTCTATCCGGCGCCAAGCCTAAGATCAAACTCTGACGGAAATGAGGCAACCAGCCCAACCACGCCTCATGTTTGGGCAGAACATTCTGTTTGGACTCAAGATCCACAATATACGCTTGCATTAAAAGGCGGTATCACCTCTTTTCATGTTTTGGTGGGATCTGCAAATTTAATCGGTGGAAGAGGGGTCACACTCAAGAATGTTCGCAGCAGGACGGTTCAAGGTATGAAATTTCCAAATGCACCGTATACATTGAAAATGGCATGCGGCGAAAATCCTAAAAGGGTTTATGGAGGAAGAAACTCCGAACCATCAACACGCATGGGCAATGTTGCAGGCTATCGAAATGCTTGGATTGAAGCGCAAGCTTATCAGAGACGCTTAACTGAATATGCAGAGAAATCCGATGAAGCAAAAGAGATGTCCTATAGTCCATCTCGTGATTTGGGTTTGGAAACATTGGTTGGAGTGTTGGAGGGGGATATTTTGGTTCAGATGCACTGCTATCGTGGAGAGGAAATGGCAGTCATGTTGGATGTCGCCAAGGAATTTGAATATAAAATCACCACCTTTCATCATGCGATTGAGGCCTATAAGGTTGCTGATATATTGGCACAGAATTCTGTCTGTGCTGCAATGTGGGCAGATTGGTGGGGATTTAAGCACGAGGCTTTCGATATGGTTTGGGAGAATACTGCCATTGTTGATCAGGCTGAAAATAAAACAGGCTGTGCAATTGTCCACTCTGATTCTGCAGTTGGAATACAACGACTTAATCAAGAGGCTGCAAAAGCGTTGGCAGCTGGGCAGAAGATCGGTTTGGATCTGAATAAGGAAAGAGCCATTCAATGGATTACATTGAATCCTGCCAAAGCCTTGGGCATCGATGACCATGTTGGCTCGATTGAACCTGGAAAAATGGCAGACATTGTTGTTTGGTCTCATGACCCATTCAGTGTTTATTCAAGAGCAGAGAAGGTCTTTATTGATGGGCATTTGAAATTTGATATAAATGACCCCGGTTCTTTTCAAAGAACTGATTTTGATATTGGAATTATTGATCCAGAAGGAGACCGACTATGAAGCTTTTTAGATCTATATTTCTGGGTGTAATTGGACTGTTATCGTTCTCAGTCTTTGCCAAAACACAGGACATTCTGATAAAAAATGCAACCGTTATAACTTCGAGTGAACAGGGAACTCTTGATGAAACCGATGTATTGATTCAAGGCGGGATAATTTCTTTAATTGGTAAAGACATCAATAGTGGAGGAGCCTTAATTATCGAAGCAAACGGTCGAATTCTCTCGGCTGGAATATTGGCTCCTGTCACCAATTTAGGTTTGATTGAAATTGAGCTTGAAGCTCAAACAAGGGATGATCGAACTGATCATTACTCAGCAGGATTCAGCATTTCTTCTGCATTTAATGCGAGTTCAACATTGATTCCTTATAATCGAACTGCAGGAATTACCTCTGCGATCGTATTCCCATCTTCTGGAAGAGGTGATGTATTTTCTGGTTTGGGCTCTGCTTTTAAAACACACGGCAAAATCGATACTCAGCCGATTGCCACTGATATTGCTATGGTTATGCAAATGGGCGGCAATCGAGATTCGAGGGCCTCCCTCTTCTTGGAGCTTGAAGATGCCTTTATGAAGGCAAAGCAATTCAAGAAATCTCGAAATATCATTCAAAGAGGAGGGTTCTTTGATGCAGGAGAATACTCTGAAAGAGATCTAGAGGCTTTATTAAATTTAATAGAGAAAAGGAAACCTTTGATTGCAAAAACCAACCGAGCCAGCGATATGTTGAGAATGATTGAATTCTCTAAAAAGCATGAAATCAATATTATTTTTCATGGCGCCAAAGAAGCATGGAGAATTACAGATCAGTTGGCTGAAGGAAATATACCCGTGATTATTGATCCAATGGATAATATTCCGAGTTCATTTGATTCAATCGGTGCAAGGATCGATGCAGCCTCCCTTCTCACAAAATCAGGAGTCACTGTTTTGATTGGCATTGCCGATGCCCACAATTCTTTTTTGAGTCGACAAGGTGCTGGAAATGCAGTTGCTAATGGAATGGATCAGAATGAAGCAATGAAGGCACTGACCATAAATATTGCAGAGGCATTTGGATTGGATGATTCAGTCGGCAGTATTGAGGTTGGAAAAGATGCAGACCTGGTTCTTTGGGATGGAGACCCTCTTGAAGTGACGACTTTCTCTGATGCGGTTATCATCAACGGAAAATTAATGAGTGATATGACGCGATCAAAAAGACTGCGTGATCGTTATTTAGAGGTTATTGGATTGAAATAAATTAATTTCTTTTTGAAATCGTTTCATCCACTGATGCCAAATAATCTGACAGGCTTTTTTCATTTGATATTTGTGAGAGTTGGTCAATGATTTCATTGGTTGATTGAGACTGAGGCGAATAATCAGCAAAAGCAGTATCTCCTCGTTCAAGAGACGTTTGATCAATGAGCGATATTATCGAGGAGAGTTCGCTGTCATTGAAAGACACGAATTGAATAATGTCCTCATCAATTGGCTCAATAGTTGCAGTCGTTTCATCACCGACCTCAATAAGCTCAATGTATTCTGAAAAGTCCCTTACTTTTTGCTCAGAGAGATCGAGTGAATTAACCCAAGCAACATAGACTCTCGGATCTTTTTCAGATGATCCAGATATTTTGTCTTTATAAATATCAAAACCCAGCCCAACATCAAAGCTTCCAAGCGGAATATCATACCAATAAAGATCAAATTGATAACCCAAATTGAAATTCAAGAAATCAGTCGCATTTTGTGAAAATAAATATCCTGACTCAGATCCTCGATTGATTCTGCCAATTGCAAGCGTTGACTTATATAGCTGTGTGTCGTCTAGAACAAGAATTCCACCCAATGAGATTGCTAGAGAGTCTCCGTCAAGTGGGTATCCAATATTGCTGCGATCATTGTGATATGCAGACGGATATTTTTCATTTTGATAGGCACACCCATATTTACTTTGACCATCAATAATTCCACATGATGTGGAAGAAAATTCTGTAAAAAATCTGTAAGACTCAAATTTTTGGCCTCCACCAACGCTTCCCCATGTTTCTAGACCTAAGAGTCCAATAGAATTATTAAGAGATGTCCCAGATATCTGTCCATACGAAGCATATGGAGTATCGAAGATATTGCCTGATACACGATAGTCTATAGTATTGAGATCATAGACATCATCAGACCCAATTAATCCATCAATGATCTTGCTGAATCCACAGCCGCTCCCCTTATCACAAACAACTGCTGATTTAGAAAAACCTATCTCAACGTTATCTTTTGGACGTATTCCTATTCTGAGAGCCGTAAAGCGACGATCAGGCATCAGGTTTGCATTTTGAATATCGCCAAGAATAAAGGCCAAGTCCCAATTTCCAAGTAGTCCTAGATAGCGATTCTGAAATGGATCTGAAAAGTTTCTTTCAATCGATAGTCCCTTTATTGGCCTTGCGTTTGTTGAAAGAGCAGTGCTTCCCATCCAGCCTGGACCCCACCAATTTTTCTTTGACCCCAATGTCATGGAATAATTTCCCCTGGCCAGAGAGATGTAAGACTCATCAAGTAACTCATAGGAGTCTGTTTTTTCGAATTTGAGATTTATTGCCATGTTTTCTGACAGGTATGAAGCAGAGGATGCGGCAAGTTTTTTTGTATTGACTGGATCAAAAAATGTCATGATCCTGTCAGGGTTTTTTGCAAACTTAATTTCAGCATTAGCCGAAATGCCTCCCAGTTCCTCATCTATCAGTCTTTGTTTAATTCTTTGGAGGGACAGAAGTGTTTCTGGAGAAAGGTCTTTGACATTCTCAACTTTTAAGTTGTATGCAACATCGCCCCAAGCAATCGGCCAAGTATTTATCGGAATATTCAATAATCCCGAATCTGTAAGCATTTGCAGGTCATGCTTTGCCAATAAATCATCCGGTGTCGCCCATGGAGATGAGTTGGCATCATTTATGGGTAGACACAATAAGAGGATTAAAAAGAGAGATTCTGCACCATATTTTTTGATTAAATTTATTTGCATGTGTAGCATTCTACTCTTTCGTTAAAAAATCTAAACAAATTCTGCATTTTCAACGAATATTATATGTATTATCGTTACCAATTATGTTTTCAGGCAATTTAAAAAAAATTATTCTAATCATCCTGGCAGGTTATCTTACCTCCTGCAGTATTCCAAAGACCGATCTTGGACCGGATGAAAGAACCCTTCTCACAATCCAGAAAGGGTCAGTGATTGGCTCAAACAATGGTAAGTCCTATCAATGGCTTGGTATTCAATATGGCTCGATTCCAGATGCAAGTTTTCGATGGAAAAAAGCGAGCGAAACCAAAGAATGGGAAGGAGTCTATGAAGCCTTGTCATTTGGGAGTACATGTGCTCAAAGAGGCTCACTCATTAATACTTCAAAAAGAAGAAACTGGGGCGAAATTGTCGGATCAGAAGATTGTTTGTTTCTCAATGTTTGGACACCATTGGATGCACTTGGGCCATCATCAAGTAAAATACCTGTAATGGTATGGATTCATGGCGGAAGCAATGTTTCTGGTAATGCCAATTTTTATGACCCAAGTGAATTGGCCAGTAGTCAAAATGTCATAGTTGTTAGTATCAATTACCGATTGGGACCATTTGGATGGTTTAGGCATCCTGATGTAAATTCAAATTCTGAAAATATTGAAGATCGATCAGGTAATTACGGAAATTTAGATACTATACAGGCACTTGAATGGGTACAAAGGAACATCGAATATTTTGGTGGGGATTCTTCTAATGTCACGATCTTTGGAGAATCTGCTGGAGGATATAACGTAGCAGCATTATTGTCTGCAAAGAATGCTAAAGGGCTGTTTCACAAAGCCATTATTCAAAGCGGTGGAGTTAAGCCTGGTGATATAAAGCATTCAGAATCATACCTCAAAGAAAATTTACCTTGGAAAAATTATTCTTCAAGAGAATTGCTGAATCAGCTGATTATAGATAAAGGCATGGCTTCTGATCGAGAATCTGCAACGATGTTACAAAAAGAAATGTCTCAAGTTGGAATAGAAGCTTTAATGAGGAATGCTACAACCCTTGAAGTTTATGAGGCTTACTTGATGGTAAGGAATAATACCAATGATATGTTGAGACCATTCCCAGATGGCGAAGTGCTGAGCGAGCTAGGAATTCTAGGCTCATTAGAGAGTGGATTCAATAGTGATGTTCCAATTATGATCGGAACAAATCGAGATGAAATGAAATTATTTCTCCTTAATAACCCTCGCTTGACAAGAGAGTTTCTAAGAATACCTAGGATTAGAGATCTAGATTTATGGAATGCAGTTAACAGACACAGAACCAATGCTTGGAAGTTTCTGGCTGTGGATGATCCTGCTCAAAGTCTCACTAAATCTGGAAGAACCAATATCTATGCTTATCGTTTTGATTGGGATGACGAACCAAGAAAATATGGTGTAGATTTAAAGAATCTGCTTGGAGCATCACATGCTTTTGAAATTCCTTTCGTGATGGGTAACTTCGATGAAGACGCACTTACAAAATACATACTGAGTAAGAAAAATATAGATGAAGTCAAAACATTGTCTCATGCAATGATGAGTTATTGGGCTGAATTTGCTTACAGTGGAGATCCTGATAGAGGCAGAAAAGGGGATCTAACCGATTGGGAATCTTGGGATCCCAGAGAGGATAGTAATAAGTTTATTATATTTGATTCCACCATTGATGGAGGAATAAGGATGACAGAAGATTTTCTGACAGAAGAAAAATTAATTAAAATGTTAGCGACGGATATGAGAATAAAGGATTATAAATGGAAATGTGAAATTCTTGATGCTGCAATCATGTTTGATGATCTTACCACCCAAAATGTATTGTCTGAGTTTAATAATAACCAGTGTAGTGACCTTGATCCTTCTACAGAATGGAGAAAATACTGGTACGATGAAAAGGAGCAACGATACTAGGAGATGATATGCAGTTTTGGCTTATGAAATCAGAACCTGAAACCTATAGCATAGATGATCTTAAGGAATTTCAAGCTGATCATTGGGATGGGATTCGTAACTATCAGGTGAGAAACTTTTTTAGGGATCAGATGAAGATAGGTGATAAAGCATTTTTTTATCATTCGAATTGCAAGGAACCAGGCATAGTTGGACTGATGGAGATCGCAAGCGAGGCCTATCCTGATCACACTGCTTTCGACTCAGACGAGAAATATTTTGACGCAAAAAGTGACCCTGAAAATCCAAGATGGCTGATGCTCGATGTAAAGTATATTCGTCACACCAAAAGAAATATTACACTTTCTGAATTACGAGAACACAACTCTTTGAAAGAGATGAGGCTTTTGCAAAAAGGTAATCGTTTATCAGTAATACCGATGACAAAGAGAGAATGGGATTATATTCTCGGATTGGAATGAGGCAATTTACACATATTATTTCTATCTTTTTATTATTGATCTCCACGCCCATCTATACGGAAGATTCAAAAGTATTTTTTATCCAGCCCCTTAATGGAGATATTGTTGATCGTACATTTGAAGTCGTTTTTGGCATCCACGGAATGAAATTGGCAGCTGCTGGAACCTATGAGGCTAAAACCGGCCATCATCATTTGATTATTGATTCACCACTTCCTGATCTTGCGATGCCTGTTCCAGCAACCAAGCAATATCTTCACTTTGGTAAAGCACAGGATCGAGTGGTGATCAGCTTGGAGCCTGGTAAGCATACACTTCAAATGATTTTAGGAGATGGGAATCATATCCCTCATGATCCACCAATCTACTCTGAGATCGTTGTCATTGAAGTTAAGCCTTAGTGATCTCGGCTCTTTTCATAAATAAAGAAATGAGCTGAACCGTCTCTGTTGTTCTGATCTCGGTTGAAGCTATCCCTGATTCAGCAAGAGACTCAATCTCAACTTCATGAAGATCATCTTTTATGATTTCTAATTTATTATGAAAGAAATCATCAATGGCTGACATGACCATGATTGGCGTACTTAATGTTTTTATTAATGATTTAAAGTCTTGATCCCAGACGGCTGCAAAAGCTTGTTCACGACCTTTGATTGATCTTATGGCACCTAAAAACTCGGTATTCACTAAATCAGAGTCATACGATGGAAAGAGAGACTTTATTAATTCAAATGTTTCTAAAAGATATTTTCCTTCAACGTCTTGCTCAATCCCAGATGAGGTCATTTTCTTGAATGACTCTCTTTCATCCTTTTCCAGATAGGCCACTCCATTGAGCATCAGTGATACAGTCCGGTCTTTCCAGATATTTGCGATCTCAGCAGCAATGTGTGTACCTGTGTGATGAGCATAAATATGAAAATTATCAATTCCAAGCGCTTCGATGGATTCACAGATCCAGTCACGATAATTTTCCATATTGGGATATCCCTTTGGATTAAAGGAAGATCCGAATCCAGGAGTGTCAAAAGCATATAAAGGCCTATCATCTAGCATCTCTTTCATCATCGGTTCATACATTATTGAACTTGTCGGCGTGCGGTGCAGAAGAATGAGAGGTATTCCGTCTTCACAATTATTCGTTCTATAGTGAATCTGACCGATTGGAAGAGATAAATATGATTTTTTTATAAGATTATTATTCACTTTCATTATGATTCTTAGACTAATCTAATTGATGATAAATTGATATAATCGTCACCATGAAAAGAATAATTATTGGAATCTCAGGCGCAAGCGGCGTTATTTATGGCATTCGGCTTCTTGAGATACTCAAAGAAATTGAAGGTGTTGAGTCACATCTCGTGATGACCAATGGTGCCAAACTTAATATTTCACTAGAAAGTGAGTTTGACTCAAAGACTGTCAAAGAGCTTGCTGATGTTGTGCATAGTGATAAAAACTTGGGAGCCAGTATCGCCAGTGGTTCATATGAAACAGAAGGCATGATTATTGCCCCATGTTCCATGAAAACGCTTTCTGGTGTTGCAAACTCATATGCTGTAAATCTTATCGTCAGAGCGGCAGATGTGGTGTTAAAGGAGGGCAGAAGCCTAATCATTATTCCGAGGGAAACACCCCTCCATTTGGGACACATTGATCTGCTTAGGAAGGTGTCGTTGATGGGCGCTCATGTGGTTCCACCAAATCCAGCTTTCTATAACCATCCAGAATCAATTGATGACATCATTAACCATACCGTTGGAAGAGTTTTGGATTTGATTGGTATAGACAATGAAGTGGTGAGCCGGTGGAAGGGCGTATAGCAGAGCATGACCGAATCATCTGTTGAAGGAGTTCAAAACAATGCCACTGAGATGCTCAAAGAGCACCACACTCTCACCATCTCAACAAGAGACAATGCATCCGTTTGGTCTGCGACAGTGTTTTATGTCTCAGACTCAAATCTGAACCTGTTTTTTCTATCTTCAGAAAAGAGCAGGCATATACAACACATCAATATGAACCCCGAGGTTTCTGCAACAGTCTATAAGGATCAAAAAGATTGGGAAAAGCTTAAGGGAATTCAGATCTCAGGAACGGTCGAATCGGTCAAAGGATTGGAGAGGGAACACACCATCGATCAATATCTTGAAAAATATGAATACCTGAATCGCGTGATCAATCATCCATTAAATGAAGACGAAGAAAAAATTGGCTCACGATTTAAATCCATACTATTTTTTAAACTGAAGCCAAGTTTGATAAGGATCATTAATAACCAAGTGGCGTTTGGTCATAAAGAACAAATTGAGAAAAAAGGAGGGAAATGGGAGTTATCTTAAAGATCGTCCGTTGAGTATTTTGGAAGCTGCCCTAGGTGAGCACCACTGTCAACGATTAAGACCTCTCCTGTAATCAAAGGTGCCCCTTCCAAAAACCAGACCAATACTTCTGCCACATCTTCAGCAGATGCCACTTTCTTAAGCGGAAGGTTGGTTTCGCCCTGTTTTATAAGAGATTCATATGCTTCATCACTCATTCCGCCTTTTAGCCATCGGGTTTTGATTGGGCCAGGAGCCACTGCATTGATTCGAATTTCAGGCCCTAAAACATGAGCCAAAGATTTAGTCATTGCATTGAGAGCCGCTTTTGAAGCAACATAAGCTATAGAGGACCCCACTGCGTTGACTCCTGCCAGTGATGAGTCATTTACGATGGCGCCCAAACCCTGTTTTTTCATGTGCGGGACGACCGCCTTTATCATTTGATAAGCTCCGACCACGTTCACTGCATAAATTGACTGAAAATCATCCATGGACAAGCCATCTAAGTTTTCAAACGGATTGAATTTGGTGCGACCTGCATTATTGACAAGATAATCTATTTGACCCCATTGACTAATGGCTGCAGAAACCATCGCTTGGCATTCATCATCTTTTGAAACATCTGCTTGAAAAACAATTGTCTCTGCACCATGCTCTTCTGCCAGTTTAGCTGTCTCTAAGGCTTCATCTTTTGATCGCGTATAATTGATGACAACATTGCATTCTTTTTCTGCTAGAAGAATCGCAGTAGCTGCACCAACACCAGTTGCAGACCCGGTAATAATGGCTACTTTTTTACCCATATAATCTCACTCGATATTGATTTTCTATTGTATCGGTTAAACTTAACAAAATCTTTGATTTAATTTGGATACCTGACAAGGCACAATAATCCTATAGATTAAGATTCGAGGAGATAGAGAGTGCAATTTAATGACATGAGAGGATACATTGATGTCCTTAGAAAAGAAGACTTGCTGCATGATTTGAATATTCAACTCAATGTAGCCAGAGAAACATCTGAGCTTCAAGCGCTGATGAGACATTTGCATAATGAAAACGGTCCCGCACTCTTGTTAAATAATCTTGAAGGTTACAACATGCCGGATATACCTCTGCTATTTAATCCCTATGGAACTCGTGAAAGAACAGCAATGATTTTGGGAGAGAGAGATCCACTCAAAGCAAAAGCAAAGCATGCAAAAGTTTTAACCGATCAATCCAGTTGGATTGAACCAAATATTATCAGCAAAGAAGATGCGCCCTGTAAGCAAAATACAATAACAGATCGGAATATTGACCTCGCGAAGCAGCTTCCTCATGCATGGTTTGGCAAAGAGGGTCCATCGTATATTACTAATGCTGTTGTGATCACAAAGGATCCAGAAACAGGTGTTGCGAACACAGGCTGTTATCGACTGACACAATTATGGAATGCATCACATCCTCATGGGGAAATATACTCTGAAGAGGAGCAAAGAAGATGTTTATCGATCTTTGCATTCTGGAATCCCCCTGGTAATCATATCGGTCTTCACTGGGCAAAAGCGCAAGAAATGGGAAAACCATTGGAAATTGCCATTGCATGTGTTGTTGACCCAGTGATCCAATTGGCCGGCGCAACCAGTTTGCCGTTTGGCTTGGATGAAATGAATTTTGCGGGTGGATTAAAAGGAGAAGCGATCGATGTGGTTCCTTGCGAAACCGTTGATATTGAAGTGCCCGCAAGAGCAGAATTGATCATAGAGGGTCAATTTCTTCCAAATAGAGATATCACGATTGGTCCTCATTCTAACCCAATTGGTTACTATGATGATGAGCAATTATTTCCTCTTATGGAGGTTCAATGCATCACCCATAGAGATCAACCTTTGTGGTATTCAACAATGGAAATGATGCCCCCATTTGATCACAACTATATGGCTTGTTTGCCAATAGAGGGTGAATTACTCAGCGATCTGCAAAGCAAGATTCCAGAGGTTAAAGATGTAGTGGTTACTCCAAACCTCAGCTATTTTGTTCAGCTTTCCGTTGACGGAGCTCAAAAGCCACATCCTGAGTTTGGAAAGTATGTTTTGCATGCAGTATGGGGTGCAAGCGGCAGATGGGGCAGAACGGCAAAAATTGCAGTTGTGATTGGACCGGATGTAAACCCTTACGATCTTAATGAGGTTGAATGGGCAATATTGACTCGTGTGCAGCCACATACAGACACGATCATCAATCAATCCGGACAGGCATTCCTCATGGATCCATCAGCGCCAAAAGATTCCGGTCATGGAATTGCACTTCAATCCGAACAAATGGGCATTGATGCAACCATAAAGGTGTTTGAGCGTTTTCATTCATACCCTGAATACAGCAATGCTGACCAAGAAGCTGTTTCAGCCATTGCTGAGAAATTAAAGGGATCATTCTAGTCTGCTGAATCAAAAGGTGACTGTGAGCAAGAAAACAAAGCTGTTTAGAGAATTACTACTGAGCAAAAATCTTGAATTCTTGCTTGAGGCACATAATGGAATCAGTGCAAAAATTGCAGAAGAGGCAGGCTTTAAGGGTCTTTGGGCAAGCGGACTAGCAATATCTGCCCAATACGGTGTCAGAGATAGCAATGAGGCCAGCTGGACACAAGTGCTTGAAAACATAGAGTTCATGTCAGATGCCAGCAATATCCCAATCATGCTCGATGGCGATACTGGCTACGGTAACTTTAATAATGTTAGGCGTTTGATTAAAAAACTCGAACAGAGAAACATTGCGGCAGTTTGCATTGAGGATAAGCTTTACCCTAAAACCAATAGTTTCATAGATGGAGATAAGCAAGAACTTGCTGATATAGACGAATTTTGTAGTCGAATTAAGGCAGGCAAGGACGCCCAGATTGATGATGAATTCTCAATCATCACTAGGATTGAGGCTTTCATAGCCGGATGGGGATTAAGTGAGGCTTTGAAAAGAGCAGAGGCATATCATCAAGCAGGCTCGGATGCGATTTTAATCCACAGTGCAAAATCTGAGCCAAGTGAAGTTTTGGCTTTCAAAAAAGAGTGGGGTGACACTTCGCCTGTGATTGTGGTTCCAACAAAATATTATTCCACTCCAACAGAGGTGCTGGAGCAAGAAGGATTTTCCATTGCAATTTGGGCGAACCACATGATCAGATCTTCAATCAAAGCCATGCAAGAATCCGCAGAAGAAATCTTTGCATCATCGTCAATTCTATCAACTGAAGGTGAGATTGCTTCTGTCAAAGAGGTTTTTCGGTTACAAGGCGTTTCTGAATTAAAAGAGGCTGAAGAAAATTATTTACCAAAAAAAGAAAGGACAACAGATGCACTCATTCTTGCTGCTTCCCGAGGAGAAGCCATGGGCAGTCTGACCGATGAACAACCCAAAACCATGATCCCACTGAAAAATAAAAGCATGTTAGAGCACATTACTGATATATATCGGAATCACGGAGTCAGTAAAATTCATGTTGTCCGAGGATACAAAAAAGAAGCAATCAATTTTCCCGAGTTGAACTATATAGACAATGATGATTTTGAGACCACTTCTGAGCTGTCTTCTTTTCATATGGCCATTGATCAGACCGATTCCGATATATATTGTTCATTTGGGGATGTTTTATTTAAGCCTTATTTGCTTCAATTAATGGATGATTTAGAAGACGATTTAGTGATTGTTGTAGATACACAATGGCAGGATTCTGTAAATAAAGACAGAGCAGCTGACTATGTAAAATGTTCCGAACCTCATTCCAGAACTAATTATGGAAATCCAATATTTATAAAGTCTGCAGGAGAAGCACTGGATCAGGAGTCCATTCATGGAGAATGGATGGGTGTTATTAAAATTTCCTCTAAGGTTATGCCATTGATAAAAAAAGAGGTGAATCACCTATCAAAGGGAGAGGATTTTCATTCAATGAAAATGCACCATTTATTGGAACATTTATGCAAAAATAAGCAACCAATCAGAGTTGTTTACACCACGGGAAATTGGCTAGATGTCGACACACTCGAAGACGTCATAAGGGCTAATAATTTCATATGATTTGTGCTGAAAAATTTTTAGATGAAGCATTTTATCTGGGTTTTAACGCCTATACAGGTGTTCCTTGTTCATTTTTGAAGCCTTTGATCAATGCATCAATTGAGACCGATCATTTATCATACATTCCTGCTGTCAATGAAGGTGACGCAGTAGCTATTGCGGCTGGAATATATCTTGGTGGAGGTTTGCCTGTCGTCATGTTTCAAAATTCAGGATTGGGCAATGCCGTCAATCCATTTACATCCTTGATTCAAACCTTCGAAATACCCATTTTAATGATTGCCACACTGAGGGGTGACCCAGAGAATGAGCCTGACGAGCCTCAGCACCAACTTATGGGTAAGATCACAACCCAGATTCTTGATTTGATGGAAGTCAGTTGGTCTTGGTTTCCTGGAAACGAAGATGAATTGACTGTAACAATGGAGACGATTAAAGATCGGATAATCGATTACCAAAAACCACATGTTTTAGTGATGAAGAAAGGTTCGGTTGAGCCGTATGAGCTTACTGACCAATCTAAACATAAGAATGACCAAGCTTTAACCATAGATGATTGTGTGAACGAAACATCAGATTTGGTGAGTAGAGGCGATGTCATGAAGATGATCATAGAGAAAACAACCGAAAAAGATGATTTGATCATCGCTACCACAGGTTATTCTGGAAGAGAGCTTTATGCTGCCGAGGACCGGAACAATCATTTCTATATGGTTGGCTCAATGGGCTGTGCGATAGACATAGGATTGGGTTTATCAATGATGCAGCCGAATAAAAGAGTGATTGTCATCGATGGCGATGGGGCCCTCCTCATGCGTCTAGGTGCCATGTCAACAGTTGGTTTTATGGCTCCTGAGAATCTCACCCATATTGTTTTGGACAATGGTGTGTATGAGTCTACAGGCTCTCAAAAAACAGTTTCCTCAATACTAGATTTTAAAATGTTTGCGCATTCAAATTGTTATAGAAACTCATCGAAATTGAATTCCTTGGAAGACCTCGATTCGTTGCTTGAATCAAATAAGAAAGGACCAAACTTCATTCATTTCCCAATTAAGGCAGGAGTACCAAACAAACTTCCTCGCCCTTTAATCTCACCAAATGAGGTTGCACAAAGATTTAGAGGAAATATAAATGATTAATCAAAAGCAAAATATTTTACTTAATCCAGGCCCAGTCAATATGTCGGATCGTGTAAAGAGACGCATGATCAATGAGGATTTCTGTCACAGAGAGAATGAGTTCTCAAGTTTGATACAAGAGGTTAATTCTCAGCTGGCGAGTATTTATGACGATATGGAGGATTATGAATCTGTGATCCTAACCAGTTCTGGAACTGGAGCCGTTGAAGGCATGTTGACCTCTTTTATACATGACGAGAAGTCACTGGTGATCAGCAATGGTGTTTATGGTGAGAGAATGGAAAAGATTTTACGTGTTCAGGGTAAGGCATACCAGACGATCCAATTTAACTGGCTTGATACAATTGATGTTCAATCAATTGCAGACTGTGTTGATGCCGATCGGAGCATTAAAAATCTAATCATGGTTCATCATGAAACGACCACTGGTCGTTTGAATCAATTAAGAAAAATAGGCCAATTGTGTAAGGACTATGGTCTTAATTTATACCTTGATGGTGTCAGTAGTTTTGGCGCAGAAGAAATTATGGCAAATGAAATCAACCTGAAAGCCGTTGCTGCATCTGCAAATAAATGCCTCCATGGCGCACCCGGTCTTGCTTTTGTGATTGCACATAAGGATCAATGGGAAAAAGCTCCCAGGGAACCCTCTGGTGTGTACTTTGATTTACATCAGTATTATGGCATGCAAAAAACAGACGGATTCTCGCCATTTACTCAAGGCACCCATTTGGTTGCCGCTCTTCATGAGGCAATTCTTGAATTCAGAGAAATGGGCGGATGGCAGGCAAGAAATACTTTATTTCAGCAAAGGGCAGAACAAATCTATGTTTGCTTGCATCAACTTGGTATTGAAACACTGATACCGAATGAAGATTACTCATCGGTACTGAGGTCTTATCAACTGCCACAAGGCATTGGGTATCAAGATTTACATGCCTACATGAAAAGCAATGGATTTGTGATTTATCAAGGACAAGGCAGCTTCAAGCAAAACATTTTTAGAATTTCAACAATGGGCCACATTGAAGAATCGGATATCACTTTATTGTGTGATTTGTTTAAAAATTTTTTCAAAAACCATGGTTAAAGAAGCTGTAATTTTAGCAGCAGGGATGGGAAGCCGATTGGGTGGTCAAAATGATCAAAAGCCTAAAGGGCTTTTGCAGTTTGGTAGTCAATCCATTATTGAGGAGTCCATCAATAAGCTGATCAAGAATGGCATTGAGAAAATATGGATTGTCACGGGCTATCAATCTCAATACTTTAAAGAATTAACCAATCATTACAATTCAATCGTAAGCCTTGTGGATAATGCAGAGTATGATCAATCGGGAACATTGCATTCACTGTCGATGGTTGCAGACAAGGTTCGCTCTCCATTTTTATTGCTAGAGTCCGATATTATTTTTGAATACAGGGCAATTCAAACGATTCTAAATCATCAAAGTGAAAACTGTATTTTATTGAGCGGTTTCAGTGATTGTGGCGATGAGGTATTCGTTGAAGCCAATCAGGAAGAATTGGTAATGATGTCAAAAGACATGAGTGAGCTCAGCAGCCCGCCAGCTGGAGAATTGGTTGGAATTACAAAAATAGGGGAAGAATTATTTAAAATGATGATGCAGTTTCATGAAAGCGATGAAAAAAACAAATTGGCTGATTATGAAACCGATGCATTGGTTGCAGTTGCTAAAGTGATCTCAATTTCCTGCCTAAAAATAGAAGACTTAATATGGTCAGAAATAGATGATCAAGATCATCTCAAACGTGCAAGGGAAGAAATTTATCCCATGGTTGTTGAAACTGATTTAAAATATTTTCCTAATTCATCGAAATAAAGGCATTTATAGGTGACAAAAAGGATAATAATTTTCTCAATGGTATCGGTTTGTTATGTCAATTCAGCTCATGCATACCTTGATCCCAGTACAGGAGGCATGCTGATTTCAGCAATACTGGGAATGTTTGCAACACTGGGTTTGGTGATTAAATCATATTGGTATAAATTAAAGTCACTCTTTAAAAAGAAAGAAAAAAGGATTGATTGATCATTCGATATGACGACTTTTTTTAAAGGATATCAAGGATATCGAACATACAAAAAACTACCCAAATCTTTCAAAAAGATTGTTTTTTATTCAGAGAGTTTTCAAGACTGGCATCATCTCAAGCCTCTCTTGAATACATTACTAAATCAAGAAATAGATACCACCTATGTTGCTTCAGACGAGAAAGACCCTGGATTGCTAAAGCAGTCTCCAAATTACAAATCGATCTTCATAGGAAAGGGTTTCTTTAGGATTTTGTTCTTTCAGTACTTAAAGGCAAAGTTGTTTATTTTAACGATGATGGATTTGAATAATTTTGAACTAAAGAGATCCATGCACTCAGTGCACTACGTATATATTTTTCATAGTTTAACCAGCACACACATGGTGGATACAGAAGAATCATTCGATCACTATGACACCATATTATGTGCTGGCCCCCATCAAAAGAAAGAAATTGAATTGAGGGAGCAAAACAAAGATTTGAATGCCAAGAATCTTGTTTCCTATGGGTATCCGAGACTTGAAAGGTTGATCGAAATGAATGCGAAGCCGGTTACCCATAATAAAGTGATACTTTTGGCTCCCACATGGGGCGAGCAGAGCATTATCAATCTTATAGGAATGGAGATATGCTCGATCATCATTGATCATGGTTATTCCTTGATCTTGAGACCGCATCACGAAACCCTTAAGCGCTCACCAGAGCTAATCAATGAAATAGAAAATCAGTATTCACACACTGAAAAATTTCGATTGGTCACAGAGATGGGGGATTCTCAGTCGCTCTTGCAGTCTGACTTATTAGTTTGTGATTGGTCGGGAACTGCAATTGAGTATTCACTGGGATTAGAAAAGCCCGTCATTTTCATCGACATACCCCCAAGA
The DNA here is from genome assembly GCA_002717445.1 of Gammaproteobacteria bacterium. GTDB lineage: Bacteria > Pseudomonadota > Gammaproteobacteria > Steroidobacterales > UBA11654 > CACPJA01. The sequence continues at coordinate 77,056 of PBDY01000002.1, forward strand.
GTCAGGAATCCAAATTGGGAGGAGATTAAATCTGAACCATTGGAAATGAGCATCAGAGAAAAAGTGGGTCGAATCATCTCTCCATCAGAACTTGAAGAGCTGCCGTCAACCATTGATGAATTACTCAATGATGATCAACTCTTTTCAGATCAGATAGAATCACTGCGTGAAGAATTTGTATATAATTTAAGTCATTCAGAAAGCGTTGGTCTAGAAGAGATAAAGAAATTACTAAAAACACTCAAAAACTAAATTATTCTTCAGCATGGTTCCTCTGGTATGGCTTTTTTAATGGGCTTATAGCCTTTCTCATTGGAATTCAGTATCTCCTTTTTTTTCCTTCAAGCACGACATTGCTTTCTGCAAGCTATGTTCTGTTTGCAACCTTGACTCATTTTATATCAATACATTTTCTACCCCTTCTCTTGCTCTCTTTGGTGCATCGGATTGCAGGCATGAAAAAATTCCTTATCCTCTTAGCAATAATTTACGCATCAACCATTAATACACTGATTGTCATGGATGCAAACTTCTTTGCAGTAAACCGATTTCACATGAGTCTTATGACTGCGATCCTTTTTGACAGTGAAACTTATCTTTTTTCAATCCTCCAGTTCATCATTATGGTCGTCTTTCATTATTTTCTTGGTAATGAAATCGGGAAGTCTCTGGAAAGGAGAAGAAATAAGTCTTTTATTGGTGTTTCTCTCGCAGTAGCCACCATGAGTGCATGGATTTATGTCCAAGGTGTCCACATTTGGGCCGATGCAAGCTATCAATCTTCCATCACCACTTTTACGCGATATTTGCCATTGTTCAGACCTATTCACGCCAAAAGAGATCTTGCTAGATTGGGTTTAATCGATTCGGATCAATTGAGGAAACAGAATTTGTCTAAGAAAACAATGGATTCTGAGTTACTTTATCCAAAGAATGAGCTGCTTTGTCGCAGCGATACACAATCAGAAAATGTTTTGGTTATTTTAATCGATGCTTTGCGTCCTGAGATGATCAATGGTGAGATCATGCCCAATACTGCAAAACTTTTTTCTGAAAGCATCAGTTTTGATAATCACTACTCAGGCGGAACCTCCTCAAGAATGGGTATGTTTTCACTCTTTTATGGTTTGCCCTCTACATATTGGAGAGTGTTTCATGACAATCTAAAACCCGCATTAATGATTACAAAGTTTGATGAGAGCAATTATGACATACACGCCATCAGTTCATCGGGCTTGGGAAGTCCTGCAGTGCTTGATAGGACCGCCTTTGCAGGCATTTCCAGTATCAACCTCAGACCACTTGGTGCTTCCGAAAAAGCCAGCCTAAAATTGGTGACAAATGGTTGGGTAGAGACAATCAAGCAAAACCAAGATCCTAAATTCTTCACATTGCTTCATTATGACCCTCCAATCGATGAAGCCAACCCAAGTGAATCTTTAAATATCGCCAACAAATTTTCAAGAAAGAATGATACATCTCACAATCTTGAGGTCTCAAGATATATACAGTCCATTCGTGATGTGGATATGGAAATTGGAAGGTTAAGCAATGTTTTACGAGAAAGGGATATGCTCAAAGACACCATTGTAATTCTAACCTCAGACCACGGTTATGAGCTCGATGATTATCAAACCAATTATTATGGCCATTCCAGTAATTATAGTCCCGCCCAAACCAAGGTTCCTTTAAAAATCATTTGGCCAAACAGGGATTCTCAGAAATATTCTTTTCGATCATCGCACCATGATTTTGCACCAACTTTATTAAAGGAAGTATTGGGTTGTACAAACAGCTACTCTGATTACAGCACTGGCAATAATTTATTTCAGCAAAAGCCTTGGAAATATTTGATTGCCGGGAGTTATGATTCATTCGCTGTCTTGACGCCTGAAAAAGTCATCATATCCTATGGAAGTTATTTTGAGGTCAGAGATAAAAATTACAATCTCTCTGAAATTGAAGGCAAGGATTTGAAAGACATGGAGGATGCAATATCCAATATGAGTGAGTATTACAAATAATGTCAATATTGATCAGAATTTATCTGCTGATTTTGATATTTTCTCATCAAGTACTGGGGCAGGAACAATCTCTCGATCAGAATCATTTTGACCAGATCACATTTGATCAAGACACACCTCTGATCCAAAAGTGGGTGACGTGTTATCCAGATTGCTCATCCCAAAATAAAAACTCTTTTGAGATCAATACTGATTTCAGAACAGTCTTAAAAATCATGAATAGCAAAGGAGATTCTCACAATGACTATGTGATGACATCAAGAAAAGTAGGCGATGACTTTAAGATTTCGTACGCCCGAAGCAATTATGAAGATGGGATATCAGAAGTGATTTTCACAACTGACACAAAGTTTGGTTTTTTGGAGCTAACGGTTCGATCTGATGCTGATATTCAGATTGAAATCAACCCAAAGAATTTATTAAAAGAAGGCGATATCTATGGAATGGGCGGTATCTACAATGGCACATGGCTAGTAAGGGTTGATGATCGTGGCTCTGAAAACCTATCCAATTTGAGTCAAGCTATTACTCAGGAAGGTTCATGGATTGGTGTTCGAACAAGATTCTGGTCTTTCCTTGTTTCCCCTAGAAATAATGAAGCATTGGTCAATAAAATCAATGAATCAGAGCTGGGATTAAGATTTAGATCAACTGCTGTAGATGGCTTGCATCGGTTTGTCTTGTATTTTGGCCCTCTGAGTACAAAACAGTTTGTAGGCTCAGAGTCAGAACTAAGGAAACTTATGTACGCTGCACTTTGGGACTGGTTGAGACAATTATGCTTCTTTATTGAGTGGATCTTCATTTGGCTTTTAGAATTTTCTGGAAATGCAGGTTTAGCAATTCTTCTGCTTGCATGCGTACTAAAAGTCATCATTTATCCTCTCAATCGAATTGCTGAAAAATGGCAGGACGATGTGAATGTTATTCACTCTATGCTGCAACCTAAGATCAATGAAATAAAATGCAATTTCTCAGGCGAAGAGGCCAATCACAGAATCATGAAACTGTATAAAGATAAAAACATAAGTCCTTTTTACTCAATAAAGAGTTTTTTTGGTTTTCTGATACAGATACCAATATTCATAGCGGTCTTTGATGTATTGGGAGAATCAATATATCTATTGGGAGAGCCTTTTGTTTTTATTAATGACCTAAGCAAGCCTGATCAATGGGCAATGTTGCCATTCTTTATTCCTTATTTTGGGTCTTCAATGAATCTTTTACCATTTTGCATGATGATCATCAGCATTTTGAGCGCATATCTTTATACAGATAAAAATTTAAACAAAAATTTATTAAGCAACCAAAAAAGAAAATTATATTTGATGTCTTTCTTATTTTTTGTCTTGCTGTTCACTTTTCCATCCGGGATGGTGCTTTATTGGACAACTTCGAATTTCCTTCATTTGATGCAAATGCAAATAAAAAAGGCTCTTCATTGAAGAGCCTTTTTAGGATTGATGTTTTTTTACATGAAAAATCCGTGACCAGCACCTACCATGCTCATCAGCATTGGAATGGACAACATTGTGTTGGTTCTTGAAGCGAGAAAAGCAGTTCTTGCTGCTTTTGCTTTTTCTTCTGCAGTGGCCTCAACGATCCCCAAAACTTTTTTCTGGTTTGGCCAAATTAAAACCCAAACGTTGAACAACATAATGGTCCCCATCCATGCACCGATACCAATTGTTGTGGCATATGCATTCCCTGTTCTCATACCCAGTTCAAAAGCATCTCCAAGTACACCATTTAGATGCAAATAAGTTGCACCAGTCAACCATGTGACTAAGGCTGCCCATCTAAACCACAGAAGCGCTCTTGGAGCGACATACTTAGTGATTGCTGCTGGCCCTGGCCCACCTTCATCAGCATTTGCTTCCGCGACGGAGGGAACTTGGACAAAATTAAAGTAATAAAGAAGACCGATCCAAGCCACACCTGCCGCCACATGTAACCAAATCACGATTGATTGGACACCATTAACTGAAGCGGTTGAATTTCCAATTGCAATCACTACAGCGATAACCAGTCCAGTTATAATCGTTCCAGTGATTTTATCCAAAGGATTCATAAACATACCCCTAATAATTTCTTAACAAACAGAATTATAACAATTTTTCTATGAATCAAACAAATCGTCCAAAAATTATTCATTATTTTTAGGATTTTAGAATCTATAATATAACCATCTTAATTAGGAGTAATCGATGACACTAGATGAACGAATAAAGAATCAATTGGAAGAGTTTCCTTTAATTCTGTACATGAAAGGTACGCCAGATTTTCCACAATGTGGATTCTCAGCGAAAGTTTGTGGAATCCTCAAAGCCTCAAACAAACGATTTGCCTTCGTCAATATTCTCGAAGATCATGAATTAAGAGAGGGCCTTAAGACCTTTTCAAATTGGCCAACTTTCCCTCAACTTTATGTCAATGGTGAGCTGGTCGGGGGATCAGATATCATTGAACAACTGTTTGAATCCGGCGAACTCACGACATTTCTTGATTCTGTTCAAGAAAACTAGTTGCTTGTATCGGAGGATAGGTCATTTCAGAAAAAAAGAAAATATCAGTTCCTGATCTTGGTGATTTCAGCGATGTAGAGATCGTTGAAATGCATGTGCAGCCTGGAGACAACCTTAATATAGATGACCCAATCCTCACTTTAGAGACTGAAAAAGCAGCCATGGAGATTCCCAGTCCTATTTCTGGGGCATTAATCGAGGTGTATGTCCAAAATGGAGACAAAATTAATCAAGGCGATGATCTGTGTTTGATCGAGGCTATAGAGACTGATCCTGTAGCCGAAGAAAATGAGGAGAAGGATACAGAACCAGAAATAAACAATGAAGGATCTCCCCAGATGACACGGGCTCAAAAGCCAGTTGAGCGGAGTCAAAAAAATGATCGCCAATTCTTCAATACCTCTTTCGCCTCTGTGCATGCAAGCCCTTCAGTTAGAAAACTGTCACGCGAGCTGGGCGTAGATCTAAATCAAGTCAATGGATCCGGAATGAAGGGCCGGATTCTTCCAGAGGATCTTAAATCATTCGTCAAAGGAGTAATGAGTGGAAAGATTGCTAGCGTTCAATCTGCTCTTCCAAAACTGCCTGAAGTTGATCATTCTGCATTTGGAGATATCGAAAGCGTTCCATTGAGTCGGATAAAAAAGATATCGGGACCAAGACTTCAAGCCAGTTGGATCAATATACCTCATGTCACGCAGCATGATGAGGTCGACATCAATAATCTGGAACAACTGAGAATGGATTTAAAGAAATCTTATCAATCAGATGGTATATCTCTTTCAATTCTTCCATTCATTGTTATGGCAGTTTGCCAACTCTTGAAGCAAATGCCTGATTTCAATTCATCGCTGGACGAGAAGAATTCAGCACTCATCCATAAAAAATACATCAACATAGGATTTGCAGCAAATACCGATCAAGGGCTTATGGTTCCTGTCATAAAAAATGCAGATCAGAAAAGCTTAAAGAAAATCTCACAAGAGCTTGTCAGGTTGAGTGAAGATGCCAGAAGCGGAAAGATCAAGTTAGAAGATCTTCAAGGCGGAACCTTTACGATATCGAGTCTGGGCGGTTTTGGGGGAGTTGGATTTACACCAATCATTAATCCACCCGAGGTTGCTATACTTGGCGTGGCTCGAGCACAAATAAGACCCATCATGATTAAAGGAAAATTCTTACCAAGACTTATTCTTCCTCTTTCATTGTCTTATGACCATCGAGTCATTGACGGCGTTGGAGGCATTCAGTTTACAACTGCACTCAAGCAACTGCTTGAGAATCCAGATTCATTTCTGTCTCAGGAGATCAGCGATGGTTGAGGTAAGAATACCTGATCTCGGTGATTTTGATGAAGTAGAGGTTGTTGAGATTCATGTGGCAAAAGGCGATACCATTCAGGAAGGAGACCCAATATTAACCCTTGAGACTGAAAAGGCTGCGATGGATGTTCAAAGTACTGTTTCTGGTGTTGTTGAAAATGTTGTTGTTGGGCTTGGAGATAAGGTATCCAATGGAGATTTGGTCAGTAATGTCTCGTCTCAATCCCGACAGGATCCAGAAATACCCATTCAATCCAGAAATAATGAGCCAGATCAAAAGAATGAGTCCCACAATGAAACAATTCAGCCAATGCGATCTGAGCATGATTACGACCTGGTTGTACTGGGTGCAGGCCCCGGCGGTTATGCGGCTGCGTTCAGGGCTTCTGATCTAGGTTTAAATGTAGCTTTGGTCGATAGGAATGCAGATTTAGGAGGGGTTTGCCTCAATGTAGGATGCATTCCTTCAAAGGCCTTTCTTCATGCAGCAAAAATTTTAGACGACTCAAAAGATGCAGAGATCAGCGGTATAAAGTTCAATGAACCTGAAATTGATCTTTTCAAAATGAAAGCTTGGAAAAACAATATCATTGGAGGATTAACCGCAGGTCTCAAAGGACTTGCTCAGAAAAGAAACGTTGACGTGATTCAAGGTACAGCAACATTTTTATCAAAGACCGAGATTGAAATCATTCATGATGGTGAATCTAAGAAAATATCGTCTAAACAATTCATCATTGCAGTTGGTTCCGAACCGGCTGAGCTCCCTTTCTTCCCTGAGGATCCTAGGATTATTGATTCCACTGGCGCGCTGGAGCCTGATGATATTCCCTCAGATATTTTAATCATTGGTGGGGGCATCATAGGTCTTGAGATGTCGACAATATACTCAGCCCTGGGCAGCGAAGTTACGATTATTGAGTTAACAAAAGACTTGATGCCAGGAACGGATCCTGATCTTGTAAGACCGCTTGAAAAAATTCTTAAAAAGAAGTGCAAAAATATCATGAAATCGGCCCAGGTGATTTCAGCTGAGCCTTCTGACCAAGGCATCAATGTTTTCTTTAGGCAAGACGACAAAGAATTCAGCGAAATATATCAAAACATTCTCGTTGCAGTTGGAAGAAAATCCAATGGACATCTTCTTGGCTTAGAGGAGATAGGAGTGAAAGTAGACGATCGAGGCATCATCAGTGTCGATAAACAATTCAGAACCAATGTTGAATCCATTCTTGCCATTGGTGATGTGATTGGTGACCCCATGTTGGCCCACAAAGCAAGTCATGAAGGCAAAATTGCCGCTGAGGTAGTGGCAGGGCATAAAGTCACAAATGATGTTCGGTGTATTCCATCCGTTGCATACACTGATCCTGAGGTAGCTTGGGTCGGGCTTTCAGAGGAAGAGTGTAAAGCCAAAGGGATGGATTATGGGAAAGGAATCTTTCCATGGTCAGCCAGTGGCAGATCGCTCACGATTGGTAGAAATGAGGGCATGACCAAATTACTCTTTAATCAATCAACCAAAAAGATCATTGGCGGTGGCATTGTTGGAACCAATGCCGGTGATTTAATCGCAGAGATTGTTTTAGCAATTGAAATGGATTGTGACGTGAATGATGTTGCTCTTACGGTTCACCCTCATCCCACATTATCTGAAACGGTTGCAATGGCAGCAGAAGTGTTTGAAGGAACGATCACCGATTTATATATAAAAAGCCCATAATTCAGCTATCCCGTCCGGTCCCGGAAGAGCATAAAGTAAATCAGAACAGACAATGCAATAAATAATCCGGAGAAGTAGTTTATGAGCAAAGGATTTCCTGTATTTAATAGGGATGCAATGACCGCATGGCCAATTGAGATTCCCCCTAATTGTGCAGCAGGTATCATGACCGAATAATTGCCAGATTTATCTACCGATGCAACCATGCCCATTAAAAATGGTCCGACAAAGTTCCACGCAACTTGAAAGAAAATGGCTCTCAGCGTGAATCCAATCCAGCTGATTTCTCCAACAAAGCTTAAGACAATCAATATTTGAACTGTAAGGGCTCCTAAAACTGCATGAGATCGATCAACTTTATCAATCAACATAGAAGCTGAGATTGGACCAATGATGCTCATCGCAGTACTTATGAATAAAGCCCTACCAATGGCATCACTGGCTAGGCCATTATTTATTCCATATGGAACCAAGTTGTTAAAGAAGGGCCCAACACCCATTTGCCAGATCACCATGATTAAAAGACCAATAAGTGGAAGAAGAGTAAGCTTTGCTTGACCTTGACTCGTTGAGCCATCAATTTCAGACTGGTTTCCGTTGAAAAGGTACCTGACAAAGAAAAGTCCGACAAAAGCTAGTGTAATAGCTGGTATTGTCATTCCTGAAATACCATATTTTGACATCGCAACTGGGACAAAGAGAGCAGTCAATGATCCCATAACAACTTGAGCAGCCACGGTATAGGCGAAGTTTTTATCAGGGTTATGGGTGCGCCCGATTGCTGCCACGCCAAGCGAAAAGCATACACCATGCCCAAATAATCCAGTCATAAATCGAACCATCACAAGAAAAGAAAATGATTGACCTCCCGAAAACTCGACGCTGGATGCTATATTACCCAGTATGATTATAGCGATTGAAAAGAATGCAATTGTTCTCCATGGGAATCGTTTTATCCAAAAAAATCCCAACATTGAGGATAACGCCATCCCCGCAATCTCAGCAGAAGATACCAAGTTGGCTTGAGATTGACTGAACCCCAGTTCTGAAATGATGCCTCCAACAAAAAATGGCATACCAAAAACAAAGAAAACCCCCACACAGCTGATGATGATTGCTGAGATAACTTCAATTTTTTTATCTTTCAAAGGCATTCATTTATTATGCTACATTTGGTTTTATGAATAAATCAGATAGGGCAAATATCATCATTGACGCTTTGAATGAAGCGTATCCAGAAACACCAATCCCATTGGATCATAAGGATATCTATACTTTATTGATCGCTGTGTTGCTCTCCGCTCAATGCACAGATAAAAGAGTTAATGAAGTAACGCCTGAGTTATTTGCGATGGCATCGGACCCTTTTGCAATGACAAAACTATCGGTTGAATCTATCTATGAGATCATAAAACCATGTGGCTTAGGACCAAAAAAATCAAAAGCAATCAGTAATTTATCTCATACATTGGTCTATGAATATGATCAAAAAGTCCCTGAAAGCTTTGAGGCACTAGAGCAATTGCCTGGCGTTGGACATAAAACAGCGTCAGTGGTTATGAGCCAGGGTTTTGGTCATCCAGCTTTTCCAGTGGATACCCATATTCACCGTTTGGCTCATCGCTGGGGTCTTAGCAATGGAAAGAATGTTCAAAAGACCGAAAAGGATCTCAAAAATATTTTCCCTGAATCAGATTGGAGCAGACTTCATCTGCAAATCATTTATTGGGGGAGAGAGCATTGCCAAGCAAGAGCTTGTTATGGGCTTGAGTGTTATATATGTAAGTCTTGTTATCCGAGAAGAAAGACTCCCGTTAAACACAAACGAGGATAGGTAATCAACTGACTCTTTGCCCCGGCTCTGCTCCATCATCTGGTGAAATCAAGAATACCCCTGAATCGTCATCGCCCGATGCAAGTAACATGCCTTCAGAAACCCCAAAACGCATTTTTCTCGGCTTAAGATTGGCAACGACAACGATCAGTTTTCCAATCAGTTCGGAAGGGTCATAGTATCCTTTGATGCCTGCAAAAATGGTTCTTTCATCTGAACCGATATCCACCCTTATTTCAAGAAGCTTGTCGGCCTCTTCGACGTCTTTTGCATCGATGATTTTAGCCACTCTTAGGTCAACGTTGATGAACTCATCAAAGTTGATAATGTTTTCTTCATTACTCATTTTTTAATTATCCTTTCAATATCTTCCTCACGAATTCTAGTGAGGAGGTTTTCATAATCATTTATTTTATGATCTTTGATCACATCAGAAATATTTGACCAATTGAGGTCAGATAGATTCATGAATGATTCGACATTTTTTGCGACCTCAGGCATCACGGGTTTTAACATGATGGTTAATTTTAAAAACATATTGAGTGCATTGGTGCAGACCTTTTGAACATTTTCTTTTTCATTGTCATCCTTGATCATGATCCATGGTTTTTCTTGATCCAAATATTGGTTTGCTTTGTCAGCCAAAAGCATGATTTTTCTCATTGATTGACCCAATTCACGTTTCTGATAGAGCCCTTTGACTATCTTGGCTTCGTTATTGAATATTTCCAATAAATCGTCATCGATATCTTCTGATAGGCAATTTTCAAAATGATCTCTGATGAATTTTGAACTTCGGCTGGCAATATTGATCCATTTTCCAATCAGATCTGCATTAATTCTGTTTTGAAAATCTACCGTATCGAGATCAAAATCATCAATCCCCGACGAGCTCTTGTAAGCGAAGTAATAACGAAGATATTCTGGATCAAGATGATCAAGGTAGGTTCTGGCCTTAATAAAAGTTCCTCTGGATTTAGACATTTTCTGACCATTTACCGTTAAGAAACCATTGACATAAATCGCATCAGGCTTCTTGAGACCGGCACCTTCCAAAACAGCAGGCCAAAAAAGTGCATGGAAGTATATGATGTCTTTGCCGATAAAATGAACCATGTGTGTTGTTGGATCATCATGAAAATATTCTTCAAAATGAAGTTTGGATTTATCCGATAGGTTTTTTAGCGATGCAAAATACCCAATCGGTGCATCCAACCATACATAAAAGTATTTATCCTCTTCACCCGGAATGATAAAGCCAAAGTAGGGTGCATCCCTTGAAATATCCCAATCCCTTAATCCAACATCAAACCATTCTTGGAGTTTTGATTTGACCGATGGATGAATATCGATTGTTTCAATCCACTCTTTAAGCATATTGTTGAACTTAGTCAGTTTCATGAAGTAATGTTCGGATTCTTTCAAGCTCGGTGTTTTGCCGGAAATGGCAGAGATAGGGTCAATCAGATCGGTCGGTTTATATGTCGCACCACACTTTTCACAATTATCCCCATATTGATCTGGTTCATTGCATTTGGGGCATGTACCCCTGACATACCGATCGGGCAGGAACATGTTTTCCTTGTCGTCATAGGCTTGTTCGATGATTTCTGTTCGGATGCAGTCATTGTCCTTGAGTTTTCCATAAATTTCTTTCACCAAACTTTCATTCTCTTCAGAATGAGTTGTGTGATAGTTGTCAAAGGATACATGAAAGTCTTTGAAGTCATTCTCATGTTGGCGAGTGTATTCCGCTGCTAGTTCTTCAGGTTCTACGCCCAAATCCTCGGCACTCAGCATAATGGGGGTCCCATGCGCATCACTTGCACAAACAAACACCACATCATGATCATGCATTTTCAAAAACCTGGACCAAATGTCAGCTTGAATGTAACCGACCATATGACCAATATGAATCGATCCATTGGCATAGGGCAGCGCACTGGTTATAAATATTTTTTTATTTTCAAGACTCATGGTGTTTGGATCATTTTACCTGAGTTTCATTAACAACACAGGCAGCAGTGTTAAATTGGCAAACAAAGCAAGCAACATTGCAAATGCGGTGAATAGACCAAAATAGATTGTCGGGATGAAGTTTGAAAATGCCAATATCGAGAATCCCAAGACGATAATGACAGAGGTGTAATAGATCGCTTGACCGGTACTGCTGTGAGCATTACGTATGGCAACACCAACATCAGAATACTCAAGCATTTCCTCTCTATAACGATGAACATAATGAATCGAGTGATCCACACCAATGCCGATGCATATGGCAGCAATTGTGATGGTCATAATATCGAGCGGAATATTCATTAAGCCCATTAAGCCTAAGACTGAAGAAGAAGCAATGATGCTAGGAATCACAGCAATGATCGCAAATTTGATTGATCTGAATAAAAATAAAAACATGACCATGATCGCAGCAAAAACAAATCCAATCGTTAGAATTTGAGAGGTGATTAGGCTTTCAAGAACATTATTGTATAAAACCAGCATTCCGGTTAACTTCACTTGAGAGTCTTTAAGCCCAAGTTCTGTCGTTAAATCACGTTTGATTTTTCTTAATAATTCACCTCTTTGTAAATCTGGATAAGATTCAAGCACCCTAAAAGAGATCCTGAGTTGATTGCCATCTTCTGAAAGATATGGATCAAAGAGAGCCTCCTTAACATCATCTGGCACTTTCTTATAAAGAACGGATAGAAAGAAAGTATCCATCTCATCGCCATCATTTAAGGTTTCAAGAACATCCATTGTGGTGTCAAATGAGATCACCTTTCCAGCTTCATTCAATGATTCCAAATATTCATGCACAGCCTCAATCGTCTTGAGTCGATATGAGTTATACCAATAGCTGTCACCACCAATGTCATATTCACCATCTTCTTCGAAGAACATCTCATCAAAGAAATCATCCTCAATCATTGCTTCATCTTCGCTGGCATTAAAAAAATCAGGGTCCGCTTCAATGATGATATCAAGGGGTGTTGTTCCGCCAAGCTGGGTGTCAATCACGGTCAAGCCTTGGAAAATTTCAGTGTCTTCCTTGAAAGCCTTGATGAATTGGTTCTCAGCTGTCAGCTTTGTGATTCCAGAGACACTGATCGCAAACATGATCGTAAATAAGACAAGAATCTGTATTGGCTTATGAATTACAAGATTTGCAAAGGCATTCGTCAGCATATGGGTTTTGTCTTTCTTAATCTCATGATCAATTTTGGAGAACAGACTAAGCAATGCTGGGAAGAGGTTGAATACCAGAATAAAAATTACTCCCATACTGATCAACATCATCCACCCAAAGTCAATCACTGGTCGAATGCCAGCTATCAGGAGGGACCCAAAGCCAACCATCGTTGTTATTGTCGTAAAGAGGCAGGGTTCAAACTTATCTCGCATGGTCATTGTGATCAATGATGAATGTTTTTCATCAGGAAATAGTTTTACAAGTTCACGATATCGAACAGTGAGATGAACGGTAATCGAAAGACTAAAAATTAATAATAGAGCCACAAAATTTGCTGAAACAACGGTGACAGGCCATGACATAAAACCCAATACTCCTGTCATAATCAACAATCCAATCAGACAGCAAGCCATTGAAATGACCATCCATTGAGGGTTTTTAAATATCACTAAGAGTGCAATCACCAGAAACATCAATATCAATAATCCAAATAGTTGAATGTCATTTTGAATATAATCGATCATATCCACAGTGATCATTGGGACACCTCCCAGGAAGATTTCAGCGAATGACTTGTATTGATCAAGTACATTTCTTACGTCTGAAACCATTCTTTCAGTTTCATTTCTTTCATCTTTTCTAAGTCTTTTTACTTCTGAAGTGAGTCGACTGAGTTCTTTAAGTTCTGCTGTAGAAAGATCTGAATTCAATCTTTTTGCCCTGAGCGCGTCTCTTTGGTCAATCAGTCTTTCCAGTTCATTATTGAGCCTTATATTTAGAAGCATGGCAGTGGTTTTTGAATCCTCACTGATGATTAGATTCCTATAAAGATTGCTTGTCGTGAGTTCAATCTTTGCCAATTTTCTATCGGTCTCTGGGCTTAAGAAAGTTGGTGCTGAGTCGGCAATCTCAGAAAGACTTTTTGGTGGTGATTTCAACAATGGAACATCCAAAATACTCACAACCGATTCAATCTGTTCCAATTTAGATAGATCTCCTTTAAGACTGCTTAGGAAGTCGATTGTTTTTTCTTCAAATAAACCACTCTTGGGACTGATGGTAACCACTAAAAACTCATCATCGCCATATCTTGCTTTGATGTTTCTGTAATATCGTAAGTCTTCATCGTCCTCTAGTAAGAGCGAGTCTGATGAGGCATCAAGCTCAAAATACTGAATATTGTATGAGAAAAAACCCAAAAGAGAGAGGATCACCAAGATCGTAATGAACGGATTCATGGTTGGTTTCTCCAATTGCCAATTGATGATCTTATTAAGCATTTCTTTATCTTACTCTTACTGGTGGATGTTTAAATTTTAGTGCATCATACTATCTACAATAAATAGTTTAATTTATTTCTTTTAATTATCTTTAAGCGATGGCAATTAAATCTGACAAATGGATCAAAAGAATGGCTGATAATCATGGAATGATAGAGCCGTTCACTGATTCCCAGATAAGAAAAAAAGATGGAAATGATCTGATTTCTTATGGGACATCAAGCTTTGGTTACGATGTTAGATGTGCGACTGAGTTTAAAGTTTTTACCAATATCAATTCAGCCGTCGTTGACCCCAAGTCATTTGATGAGAATAGCTTTGTCAATTTTGATTCCGATGTATGCATCATTCCTCCGAATTCATTTGCCCTTGCAAGGACAATTGAATTTTTTAGAATTCCAAGAAATGTTTTGACCATTTGTTTAGGCAAATCAACCTATGCACGATGTGGAATCATAGTGAACGTGACGCCACTCGAACCAGAATGGGAAGGACATGTCACTCTCGAGTTTTCAAACACCACACCATTGCCTGCAAAGATATATGCCAATGAAGGCGTTGCTCAGATGATATTTCTTGAATCAGACGAGGATTGCGAGGAGTCATATCTCGACAGAAAAGGCAAATACCAAGGTCAGACTGGAGTTACATTGCCCAAAACCTAGCTTTTTTTGATAATTCTGGGTTCGGATAGTGGAGCGCCATCTAGGCAAAGTTTCTCAGATTCAAACGATAGCCTGTCTTCGCTAAACCACTGAATTGCTTTTGAGTAGATGATGTATTCACCTCGCTGCACTTTTTCTTGAAGCGAATGACGGTCATCATGATTTTCAATATTGAATTGATATTGTATGATGACGGGGCCATCATCCAGTTCTGGGGTCACAAAGTGAACACTCGCTCCGTGTAATTCTTCTTGATCATCGATCACTCTTTGGTGGGTGTTCAGGCCTTTATATTTTGGCAGTAGAGACGGATGTATATTTAGAATCCTGCCTGTAAAACGAAGACAAAAACTTCTACTCAGTATCTTCATGTATCCAGCTAAAATAATTAGATCAGGATTGAGGGCAATCATTTCTTTTTCAAAGCATTCATCAAAATCTTTACGATTTTGAAATGAAGAGTCATCGATTATTTTTGTATTGATCCCTTCTTTTTCAGCCCTATCGAGTCCTTTTGCTTTAGGATTATCTGATATCACTGAGATCAGATCGATCTGCAGAGCTTTATCGTTTATGTTGTCTATGATGGCTTGAAGGTTGGTTCCATTGCCAGAAATGAAACAAACTGCTCTGCATTTTGATCGACTTTCATCACCCATGATTGATGATTACAGATTTTTCTCCACTCTCGATGAATCCGATGTCATAAGCTTCTATGTCGGCATTTTGAAAATGCTTGATGACTGCATCTTTAAGATTACTCCTGACAATGACCACGTATCCTATGCCACAATTAAATGTTTTAAGCATTTCATCCGAATCAATATTTGCCTCTTTTTGAATCCACTGAAAAACAGGCGGTAAGTTCCAACAATTTGTATCAATAATCGCCTTAAAACCTTTCGGTATGGCTCGGATGATATTGTCTTGGAATCCGCCCCCAGTGATATGTGCCATTGATTTAACTTCAAAATTGTCGAGACAGCTTAGAACTGGACGACTGTATATGGTCGTAGGATTAATGATTTGTTTCCCAAGCTTCTCACCATTTTGGATTTGATCTAGGTCTACTGAATTCTGCTCAATTAATTTTCTAATCAGTGAATATCCATTTGAATGAGCCCCGGATGATGCCAGACCTATGATTGCATCACCTTCTGAAATATTCGATCCATCAATGATCTTATCGTAATCAACAATGCCGACGCAAAATCCAGCAAGATCAAAGTCACCCGACTGATAAACACCTGGCATTTCAGCAGTTTCTCCACCAATGAGTGCCATTTCAGATTGCAGGCATCCATCGGCAATTCCTTTTATGATTCTTTTAGCTTGTGAATTGTCGAGTGCTGAGGTTGCAAAATAATCAAGAAAAAAGAGGGGTTTTGCGCCAGATGTAATAATGTCATTAACACACATCGCAACCAGATCAATACCAACCCCTTCAAGGATATCGAGTTGTTGTGCCAGCTTCACTTTTGTCCCAACTCCATCCGTGCCAGAAACAAGAACCGGCCGCTCAAAGTCTTTAGTGTTTAACTCGAATAATGCTCCGAAACCACCAATATTAGACAGTACGTCATCGTTTAGGGTTTCTTTGATCATTGGCTTGATTTCATCAATCAAATCATTGGCCTTGCCAATGTCTACACCGGAATCCGAATATGTTATTTTTGATTTTTGGTTACTCATTCCTAAAAAGTGTGTTCTTTCTAATCCGAGCTATGATAATTAAATGAAAGACTATATTATCATCATGATAATCATTAATCTTTGAGATATTCTCGATGAGTTCTTATTTTCAGCTACGAATGTCATATATTCCGAATGCAATTTGCATTCTTAGGATAATTTTAGTGATTCCCATCATCGATTTTTTATGGGACAAGCAGTACGAAAATGCTCTAGGGTTAATTGCAATTGCTGGTATCTCAGATTTTCTAGATGGTTTTTTGGCCAAAAGAAATAATTGGCGATCGAATCTAGGAGCTGCACTTGATCCAGCGGCAGATAAAATTCTCTTAGTGAGCTTGTTTGTGACGCTTTATCTTATGGGTTTGGTGCCATTTTGGTTAATGGCAACGGTCTTGCTGAGGGATTTTATGATCTTATTTGGACTGGCTCTGTATTATTATTTCATAGAAAAACCGAGCCCCAATCCGTCATTCATCAGTAAGTTAAATACTTTTCTGCAGATCTTTTTTGTTCTTTTTGTTATTGCAGGGCAGGCTCTGACACCAAGCTTTGATCTTTTGATCCAGTTCACAGGGTCATTAGTCTTTCTCGCTTCGATTCTGAGTGGTTTGGATTATTGGATTTCATGGTCAATCAGAGCGAAGAAGATAATCACTGCCAAGGCCTCATAAAAAAGTGAAACAACTCCCGCTTCCAGTAGAGATCTCTCAATACATGACTTTTGAGAGTTTTTTTGTTGGCCAAAACTCAGCATTAATAGATGCACTCAAAGGTGAGGATCAAAAACTAATATGGATCGCAGGAGAGTCGGGGAACGGTAAAACACATCTTCTCAGCTCGTTATGTAACCAATACGATATAAACAACAAGAGGATTCAATATTTAAGTATGGCAGAAGCAAAAGACTATTCACCAGAGATCATTGAAGGTCTAGAGGGATTAGATTTGATTGCGATAGATGATCTTGATTGTGTAGTGGGGCAATATACGTGGGAAGAGAAATTAATGCATCTTTATGAGAGCATCCTAAGTTCGAGCTCACGATTAATCGTTGCGTCTAAAGAGACACCAAAAGGTTTGAGTTTTAAGATTCCAGATTTGGCATCTCGGTTTTCATTGGGATTATTATTCAGGATTGATCCGCTTGATGACGATGAGCTTGTTTTCGCAATTCAGTATCATGCCAATGCCAGAGGATTCGAGCTGCCCGATGATTCTGCTAAGTTTATCATTAAGCGAACCGTTAGAAGTGTGACTTCTTTGATGGATATTCTAGACATCCTTGATTATGAGTCATTATCCAATAAGAGAAAGCTAACCATACCTTTTGTTAAGTCAGTATTGAAGCTCAATTGAACCATCCACTGATTATCATATAGACGTTGTTTGATTTGATTGATATTCTTTGATCTATTGATTAAATCATTGAAATGAAGAATTACTTAATATCTCTAATCATCATATTTGCGCTGAGCGCATGTGCAACTTTGCCTCCGTTGCAAGAGATGAGTAATGCCAGACAAACCATTGCAGCGGCAAAGGAAATGAATTCCGGTGCAGATCAATCTCAGAAAATCCTGGAAGCAGAACGCCTTTTATCCAGGGCCGAAAGAAGGATGGAGGTCAATCTTTATGAACCTGCCAGGCAGGATGCCTTAAGGGCTCAGAAAGAAGCAATTGAGTTCATTGAGTGGGCAATTTCGCAATCGTCAAATCAGAAAAAGGGCGACTAATCAATCCTTGAGATGTTTGATAACCTCATCCATCTTGACATCCCTTTTTTCACTTGTTCTCCTTGAAGTAATTTCAATTTTCTTTTGTTCAATACCCCTTTTGCCAACAATCACATGAGTGGGGATGCCCATTAAGTCTGCATCTGCGAATTTAACTCCCGCTCTTTCATCGCGATCATCAATCAGAACTTCAACGCCATCCGTTTTGAGCTCTTGATAAATTTTCAATGCATGATCCATGACACTGGAATCGTTTTTATCATTGAGGACGATAATCAATATCTCAAAAGGTGAAATAGCTTTCGGCCAGATGATTCCTTTTTCATCATGGTTTTGTTCAATCGCAGCCGCAACGATTCTTGAGATACCAATGCCATAGCAGCCCATATAAGGATTGACATTCTTACCACTGGAATCAAGGACATCAAGCTTCATCGATTTACTGTACTTATCACCCAGTTGAAAAATATGTCCCACCTCAATTCCACGTGCATAGGTCAACTCTCCACCATTCGGGGCATTCTTGGAGTCTAATGTTTCAACATTTGCAGCAAAATTTTCATCATCACAAAAAGCGATTTCATCTTCACCAGACTCTGCAATGACATGAAATTCATGGGACACCGATCCACCAATCTCTCCGCTCGTAGCTTCAACCTTCCTGAAATTAAGTTCTAATTTTTTAAAGATGGTTTCATAGGTCTGACCCATCTTTTCATACTCCTCTTCAAGAGAATCTTGGTTTAAGTGAAACGAGTAAGCGTCTTTCATCAAAAACTCTCTTGCCCTCATCACACCAAACCGAGGCCTGATTTCATCTCTGAATTTAGTCTGAATTTGGTAGAAATTTACAGGCAACTGTTTGTAGCTTTTTACACTTTTTCTAAGTATGTCTGTAATCACTTCTTCATGCGTTGGTCCATAGCAAAATAGACGATCATGACGATCATGGATTTGTAGCAGTAGATTTCCATAGTCTTCCCACCGTTCGGTTTCTTGCCAAAGCTCTGAAGGTTGAATCGTTGGCATAAGTACTTCAAGCGCGCCAGACTCATCCATTTCTTTTCGCACAGTCTGCTCAATCTTTCTTAATACTTTTAGACCAAATGGCATCCAAGTGAATATCCCAGAGGCCAATTTCTTTATGAGTCCAGATCTCAGCATGAGTTGATGCGAGATCAATTCTGCATCAGATGGCGCATCTTTGAACGTTCTAAGAGGATAATTCGATAATTTCATAATGAAATAGTATGTAAAAACCCAAGTAAATGCATCAAATCATCAGATATATTATTTTCATATTTTTTAAATCCAATTTTTACATGTCTCATGATTTATTTATAATGTCGCGATGGATCTGAGAAAAGAAAAAAACAGAGAAAAGGTAAACTTAAAGAAAGGCATATTTATTTTGCCTAATTTATTTACTTCAGCAAATTTATTTGCGGGATGTTTTTCTATCTTCTGTTCGATTGACGGAGAGTTTGAGATGGCAATCATTTCAATCATTGTTGCTGTCTTTTTAGACGGTTTAGATGGGAAGGTTGCAAGAGCCACAAATGCTGTTTCTGATTTTGGCAAAGACTACGACAGTCTTTGCGATTTAATTTCATTCGGCGTTGCTCCGTCCATATTGTTCTATTCTTGGGCCACAGATCATTTCATCGATATGATTGACATTAAATTTATGTGGCTTCTTTCATTTTTCTATATTGCGACAACAGCATTGAGGCTTGCCAGATTTAATAATCATCTTCTTCTTAAGTCCGAGAACTATTTCTTAGGATTACCATCTCCTGCCTCTGCAACATTGGTCACTGTCATGCTTTGGCAGTGCGTCATTCATTCATTTGATCAGCTGATTGCACTGATTGTGATATCACTTTTTTATGTCACTGCATCAATGCTCATGGTCACAAAGATTCACTACAACAGTTTCAAAGATCTCAGAACATTAAATAAAATGCCATTTAACGGAACTCTATTGATTCCATTGGTATTCATTATGATTATTCTTGATGCACCAAATGTACTAAGCCTTTTATCAGTTATTTACCTTTTCTCCGGATTATTAGGAGTTTTGACTAGATTTGTAAGGAGTCGTCGCAAAGGGCGAGAAAAAAATGCCACACAGTAAAGCATGCCATCAAGGTTAAAACTGCTTAAATCATTAGAGATTGATGCTTATCAATTAAGAAATATTTCGGAAAATCCTGACCCCAATGGTCAAACTGATTGGTCAATAATTGAGTCCCAAGTATCCACTTGCAAAGCATGTCAACTTCACAAAGGGCGAAACAATCCCGTGTTCGGAGATGGAGATATGAGTTCTGATTGGTTTTTTATTGGCGAGGCACCCGGTAAAGATGAGGATCTCCAAGGAAAACCATTTGTGGGCAGAGCAGGGCGCCTTTTAACAGAGGTTATTTTTTCAATGGGTTTATCAAGGGAAGAAGTTTTTATTGCAAATATTCTTAAATGCAGGCCTCCCGATAATCGAGATCCCAAGCCCGGAGAGGTAGCAAAATGCTTTCCTTATTTGGAAAAGCAGATCGAGCTGGTTAAACCCAAAGTCATTGTTGCAGTAGGAAGGATTGCTGCACATTCTCTTCTAGGCACTGATCTTCCTATGGGTCAATTAAGAGGCAAAATTCATGATTTTGGAAACAACAATATTCCCACATTGGTTATATACCATCCTGCTTATCTTTTAAGAAGTCCGTCTAAAAAAAGAAAAGTATGGGAAGATTTACAATTGGTAGAAAATATTCTAGACAATGATTCTTAAAAAATTCAAAAAAGATGCAGTCTCTTGGGCTTTCTATGATTGGGGTAATTCAGCTTTTGCAACCACAGTGATGGCGGGTTTCTTTCCAATTTTCTATAAATCTTATTGGGCAAGTGATTTATCAAATTTGGAAAGCACTGCCATGGTTGGTTATGCGAATTCTGTATCAGGGCTTATGGTGGTTTTAATAGCTCCGATATTGGGCGCGTATGCTGATATTGGAACCAAAAGAAAAAAACTTCTAATCTCTTTTGCGAGCCTAGGTATTTTCTGCACTGCATCATTCTATTTAATCCCACAAGGCGAATGGTTGATTGCAGCTCTTCTTTATGCTTTTGCAGCAGTTGGTTTCTCAGGAGGAAACGTCTTTTATGATTCATTGATGACCTCGGTATCTAATAATGAGGACAGAAATATTGTTTCAGCATTGGGTTATTCACTGGGTTACTTGGGCGGAGGATTGCTATTCCTAATCAACGTCATTATGTTCTTAAACCCTGAATTATTTGGTATTGACAGTCAATCAGATGCAATTTTAATCTCTTTTCTTATGGTCGCTATTTGGTGGGCAATCTTCAGCATCCCCCTTATGAAAAATGTTAAGGAATCAAGTCATGAAAAGAATGAAACTCGCCTCCTTGAGGCACTAAAACAGTCATTTAAAGAGGTTTATCAGACGCTAATTGAAGTTCGAAAGTATAGAAATGTAGCAATCTTTCTTTTGGCTTATTGGTTTTATATGGATGGCATTGACACAATCGTAAGGATGGCAACTGCTTATGGTTCTGATATCGGATTAGAGGCTTCATCTATGATCATTGCTTTGATATTGACTCAGTTTGTGGGTTTTCCATCAACACTCATCTTTGGTCACTATGCAGATAAGGTTGGATTTAAGAAAATACTCAGCATCGGTATTTTGATCTACATCTTAATATCAGTTTTTGCCAGTCGAATCACAACGGCCACAGAGTTTTATATAATGGCAATTGTGGTTGGGTTGGTTATGGGAGGCATACAGTCAGTCAGCCGTGCTTATTTCAGCAGTATTATTCCTAAAAATAAAGAAGCACAATTTTTTGGTTTCTATAACTTAGTGGGTAAATCAGCAGTGGTTGCGGGACCAGCTCTGCTTGCTTGGATATCAATGATCTTCAATACTCCAAGAGCAGGAATTCTAGGTTTATTGATTCTATTTATTCCGGGTTTAGTTTTGCTTTGGATGGTGCCAAAGCACCAGAATTCATAACAACTTAATTTGTTCTTCAATTCTGGATTGATCAGAAATTAATCCTTTAAGCTTTGCTTTCAGGTCATCAACGACATCGCTCGGAGCTTTTTCAATAAAAGCATCATTGGAGAGTCTATTCTGAACCGATTCGAGTTCTTTATTTAGTTTGGATAACTTCTTTTCCAGTCGACCTTTCTCTTCTTCGATATCCACCAGTCCTTCCAAAGGAATAAACACCTTCATTTCACCCAGAAGCGCAATGGCTGATTTTGGCAAAACATCAGAGCTTTCTTTGTGCATGATTGCCTCAACCGACCCTAAATTACGAATGAATGAACCAAGTGACTCGAGCCTTTCGCAGTCCAAACTTGAGGCATCTTCGACGATGATTGAAATCGACTGTTTTGGTGGAATATTCATTTCGGATCGAATCTGACGAACCGAGGATATAAAATTCTTGAGCCATTCAGTATTTTCAGCGCTTTCATCATCAGTTTTCCAATCATCGGAGGAGGGGAAAACAGATTTCATGATGCTTCGTTTAGCATTTTCTTCATTCAGTGATTGCCAAATTTCTTCAGTAATGAATGGAATCGTAGGGTGTAGCATTCTCAAAATTGCATCCAACATGTTTATGAGATTGTTTTTTGTATAATCTTTTTTTGAATCCGCTATCCCAGGATCATTGATATGTGTTTTTGCCAATTCGATATACCAGTCACAAAAGTCATTCCAAACAAACTCATACATTGCTGTTGCTGCAAGATCGAAACGATATTGCCCGAATTGTTTTTCTACCTCATCGATTGTTTTTGCATATCTTGATTGAATCCATTGATCGATGGCATGCCCCTGTGAATCTTTTATATTTAATAATTCAAAGTCATTGGTGTTCATTTTTATGAATCGAGATGCATTCCAAATTTTATTGCAAAAATTCCGATAACCTTCCACTCTATTTAAATCAAGGCGAATATCTCTCCCAGTCGAAGCCTGAATTGCAAAATTAAAGCGAAGCGCATCGGTTCCAAAATCAGGAATTCCATTCGGAAATTCTTTTTTTGTATCATTGATGATTCGTTGTTCCATTTCTGGTTGCATAAGGCCTTGCACCCTTTTTTCAAGAAGATCATCAAGACTGATGCCATCAATTAAATCAATCGGATCCAGAATATTTCCCTTCGATTTGGACATCTTTTGACCGTTTTTATCTTTTATTAGGCCATGAATATATATTTCATTGAATGGGATCTCATCCATAAATTTAAGACCCATCATCACCATTCTCGCTACCCAAAAGAATATAATATCAAAGCCCGTGACCAGTACATTGGTTGGATAAAACGTTTTTAGGTCATAAGTATCATCTGGCCACCCAAGACTCGAGAAAGGCCATAGAGCAGAAGAAAACCATGTATCGAGTACATCTTGGTCCTGTGTCAGAACAATTGATCCGTCTAAGTTATGTTTTTTCCGAATCTCTGGTTCATTTTCTCCCACGAAAACATTCCCTTCATTGTCATACCATGCTGGAATTCGGTGACCCCACCACAGCTGTCTTGAGATACACCAATCCTGAATGTTTTCTAACCATTCGAAATAAGTTTTAGACCAATTCTCAGGAACGAATTTTAATTCACCATTTTTCACGACCTCTATGGCAGGTTTTGCCAGCGGTTCCATTTTTAAGAACCATTGGTTTGTAATCAGTGGTTCAAGAATTGCTCCACTTCGATCTCCTCTAGGGATGGTGAGTAGATAATCTTCAATTTCATGCATCAGACCGAGTTCTTCTAGGTCCTTCACAATCTTTCTTCTTGCCTCAAAACGGTCAAGCCCTCCATATTCTGATGGTGCTGACTGACTAATTTTAGCAGCTTGATCTAAAACACTGATGACCTCGAGACCGTGCTTTTTGCCAATTTCAAAGTCATTGAAATCGTGAGCAGGTGTTATCTTTACACACCCCGTTCCAAACGCTTGATCGACATACTCATCGGCAATAATTGGAATCTTTCTTTTTGTCAGGGGAAGAATGATATGCTTACCGACAAGATGTTTATAGCGTTTGTCATCTGGATGGACTGCTACAGCAGTATCCCCCAACATTGTCTCCGGTCTCGTAGTTGCAACAACAATGTAATCCTCTTGGCCATCCAATGGATATCTCATGTGCCACAAAGAACCTTTTTCCTCTGAAGTAGCTACCTCAAGATCTGAGAGTGCCGTTTGTAAAACTGGATCCCAATTCACAAGTCTCTTACCTCTATAAATCAACCCCTCTTCGTACAGTTGAATGAAGACTTTTGTGACGCCTCTAACGAGATTTTCATCCATAGTGAATTTTTCTTTAGTCCAATCTGTTGAGGCACCCAATCTCTTCATTTGTTTTGTTATGGTGCTTCCAGATTCTTCCTTCCATTTCCAGACTTCTTGTTCAAATGTTTCTCTACCGAGTTGTTGTCTTGATGTTCCATTTTTTTCCAATTGCCTTTCCACAACCATTTGCGTGGCAATTCCTGCATGATCTGTACCCACTTGCCATAGAGTATTTTTACCTTTCATTCGTTCATACCGAATAATGATGTCCATGATGGTGTCTTGGAAAGCATGTCCCATGTGTAGGGTGCCTGTGACATTTGGCGGTGGTATTACAATGCAAAAGGGAGCACCAGATTTTGAGGGTGAGAAATATCCTGAATCTTCCCACGATGCATATATTCTGGTTTCTATTTCTTTTGGATTATATGTTTTTTCCAACTCAATTCACCTTATGAGATTTAATTGTGTAGTTTAAACCCTTGTATGTTTTCCACTTGATTCTGGCTAAGCTTTTTTTCTCTTCTGAAGCCGGAACAATCTCGTGTATTTTCTTAGTTTCTAATGCAGGATCCTCTGCTTGGTCTGAAAGATTAATTATGACATCGAAGTGCATGTCCGGAAATCTCTCACAACCGATCGAGATCGGTGCATTATGAATTTTGTCTTCCGATCTTGAATGCGGAACAAAGCTTTCTTGTCTAAAGGTCCAAAGTTGATCGTCAATGAGTTTTGCTTGTTCTTCATTACAGGCATGGATATAAATCTTTCCAAACCTCTTCTTGTAGCCTTTTTCAATCAAGCGATAGACATAGTTCATCTGTTTTTTTTCGTCATCGTTCTCAAAATGATGAAAAGTGACTTCGATATCTTTCATTTATCAGATGATTACGTTTTTGATTCGTTGATTAGAAATTCTGACATTAAGCCCATCGGTCTTCCGGTTGCACCTTTGTTTGTACCTTCAGCCCATGCAACGCCTGCAATATCTATGTGAGCCCAATCGTGTTCACCAACAAATTTCTGCAAAAAACAGCCCGCTGTAATAGTGCCAGCTCCGGAGCCACGGGTACTAATATTTGCAACATCAGCAAAGTTACTGACTATTTGGTTGGCATACTCCTCAGTCAAAGGTAGCCTCCATGTGACATCATCGGTGGACTGACCACATTGAAGCAATTGATTCGCCAACTGATCAGAATTACTCATGAGACCTGAGTGATGGGACCCCAATGCCACGACACAAGCTCCTGTCAGAGTTGCCATGTCTATAATTAGTTTAGGCTTAAATCTTTGTGTATAGGTCAGCGCATCAGCCAATATTAATCTTCCTTCCGCATCTGTATTTAATACCTCTATCGTCTTTCCAGACATTGATTTCACGATATCACCAGGTTTTGTTGCTGTACTGCTGGGTACGTTTTCACAAGCAGGTACAACGAATACAGCGTTGATGGGAAGATTGAGTTCAGTAACCATCTGTAAGAGGCCAATTGTGGTTGATGCTCCGCACATGTCGTATTTCATTTCATCCATTTTATTAGAAGGTTTTAGTGAAATACCTCCTGTATCAAATGTAATTCCTTTTCCTACTATTGCGATTGGTTTTTGGCTTTTTGGACCATTATTGAACTCAGCAATAATCATTTTCGCAGGCTCTGAAGCACCAGCTGTTACAGAAAGAAGTGAGTTCATTCCCAGCTTTTTCATTTGAGCTTCATTGAGGATTTTCAATGATGCTGATTTGTTTTTGTTTACAATTTTTCTAGCCATTGATGTGAGGTAGCTCGGTGTACAAATATTTGCTGGAAGGTCGCCTAGATGCCTTACCAGTTGAGTTGCATTACCGATGGCATCGCCATGTTTTAGACCCATTTTTAGATCTTTTATGGCTTTCTTCCCATTTGTTCCGATCTCAATTTTTTTGAGACTCAATTTTCTGTAATTGCTTTCTTTAGTGGTGGTGTATTGGTAGCTGATCGAATGCCATGACTCCGCCAAAACTCTTGATAATCGATATGCTTTTTTGGGATTATCAATTTTATCAACGCCATCATGAATCAAGCTGACAACTTTTTTATGATTGGTTAGTGAGATTTTATTCAATGCAGAAATCAGAGCTTTTCTGTAATGCTTTTGAGAAAAATCTTCATATTTACCGCATCCAACCAAAACAATCCTTTTGTAAGTTTTACCTGTTACTGGAATAATCCTTGTTTGACCGATCTTTCCTTGAATGTCTCTATTTTTAATTAAATCATCAATCAATTTTCCGTTTGCAGTATTGACAAGTTTCCCAGCTCCTCTAAGTTTCCCATCATCGAAAACCGAGATCATTAAACAGTCTGATTTGATCTCATTAATTTTTTTATTATTCGTTGCAAATTTCATTTTTTATTCCTCTGTTTTTATCTGATCAATGTATTCTGGTGTCTAGATCAATCAAAACTAATTAGTAGACCATAATTGTAGTGTAATGATATGGTCATTAAAACTAATAAATATGGGCGTATTCTATTTTCTTTAATGAGTATCTGGTGTGAATAAGATTATTAGTCAGTATATATTAAGAGAGCTTCTTGCAACCTGGCTCGGAGTGACTCTTGTTCTATTGATTGTGCTCATCACGAATAAGTTTGCCGATGTGATAAGCGACATTGCTTCTGGCGACATTCTCTCATCATCACTACTTCCGATCTTAGCTCTATCGTCCATTGAGTATTTGATAATCCTTCTTCCATTGAGCACTTTTTTATCTGTAATCATCGTGATTGGTCGTTTCTATAGAGATCATGAAATGACGGCAATACAGGTTGCAGGCAAGGGCACTGGTTTCATATACAGAGTATTCTTTTTCCCTCTCATTGTCATAATTGGCTTGTTGACATTTACCTCCATCGTCATTTCACCCAATGCAAAACAAAGTATTTTGATAAATCAAGAGGCAGCGATGCGCTCTGTAGGCATTGAGTTTTTTGAACCAGGAAGATTTGTGAATTTAAAGGACGGATCTGTTTTTTATGCCCAAGAAAAATCAGAAAGGAGCCGATTCATAAAAGTTTTCCTCCAAAAGAAAACAGGAAGTAAAGTCAGTGTCATTACCTCTGAATATGCTGAAATACAATCATTGAATAATGATTCAAACCGTCTTGTCTTCTTCAATGGGCAAAGATATGAGGGACTTCCTGGGGAAAGTGACTTTCGTGTACTAAAATTTACCGAGCACAGACTCCCACTTTTTTTTGACTCCAATGGTAACAGCGATGAAGGCTTTGAAACCAAAAGTTTTTCTGAGCTCATCATGACTGACTCAGTCCTCTCCAGGTCTGAACTCCAATGGAGGCTCTCACCATCTATAGCACTCATTATTCTTGTGCTCTTGGCAGTACCATTGAGCAAGTCATCACCAAGGGAGGGCCAGTACGGCGGTTTAGTTATTGGTGTATTGATATACCTTGTTTATGTCAATTTATTGGGAGCTGCAAAAGTTTGGTTTGAGCAGGGCGATAGCCCCATTCAGCTAGGAATCTGGTGGGTTCATGGATGTTTCGTTACTTTTCTGATCATTTATTTGTATTTTAAGAGTCAACTTTCAAGGATGGGCCGATGAACATTATTGACCTGTATCTTTTTAAAGCGATATTTAGGGCGACTCTGATTGTTGGTTTTGTATTTGCGTCATTGTCACTTTTTGTGGATTTTGTCAGCCAGAGTGATGACATCGGTGTTGGGTCCTATGGTGTTTATGAGGCAATGCAATATTCTCTAATGAAATTACCAAGCTCACTAATGAGGTTTATACCAATCATTGTATTGATTGGATCCTTGGTTGCTCTTGGTAATCTAGGAAAAAACAGCGAACTCATTGTAGTTATGTCGTCAGGATTTTCGTTCTTTAGGCTTTCTTTATCCCTCTTTTTTTCTGGCGCTTTGATGGCACTTATCTTTAGCGGATCTGGAGAATATATTTCGTCCCCATTGGAAAGATATGCGGATCAGTTTAGAACAAAGAATAAATTTAACATCGAAACACTTGGGGATAGTGGCGGATTTTGGGTGATTGATGAGAGTAAAATCATAAATATTAATTTTGTGAATGAGAACAATAGTTTTGGAGAGGTCACGATATTTGTGATCGATGAGGATTTTTCAATTCAAAAAATCTCTCGAGCATCGTCTGCAGGAATTGATGACTATAATCAGTGGATACTGAGCAACCTATCAGAAACACTTTTTCTAGATAATGAAACCACTTCTAATTTTTCAAGATACCAGATTGAGCGAACCGACTTGGATAGAGATCTTGTGAGTTTGAGTGTTACTGATTCTGATGAATTGAATGTTATTGAATTGTCGAGATTCATTGATTATTTAGAAAATAATAACCTCGATACAAAAACCTACCTAACGGTATTTCATAATCGGTTGGCTTCGTTTCTAATTATTCCAATACTTGTTTTATTGGCATTTCAAATGTCTGTGGGCTCTCAGAGAAAAAGAGGATCCGGTTTTAGAATCTTAATCGGGATGATCATTGGTTTGGCATATTTTATTAGCCAAAATACAATCCTTGAGTCCTCACAAATTTTTGAAGTCAGGCCTGAAATTGTCGGCTATATCCCGTTCGCATTTGTTACCCTTATCACCATGATCTTATTCAGTATAAGAAGGACCCCATGAAGCTTAAGTGGTTTATATCTTTGATGATTATTGCACAATTTTCTGGATGTGGGGTTTATGAGACTCAAGTAAATGATTCAATCGAAGTCAATAACCAAGACATTGAAAACCGTGTTAATTCTTTGGAGGAGGAGGTTGATCTTATCAAGCAAGAATTGAATCAAATGATCTTAAAAAACAATGAGCTAGAATCACTCATTGCAAAAGGCGATTCGGAAACAGAGGTGAAACTGCACAATGCTGAGAATGCAAAAGAAGATTTTAAATCATCATTCGAGTTGCTGAGAAAGGGCGATTATGTTTCTGCTGAGATCTCTTTTAGAGATTACATAAAAGACTTTCCGACGGGTACCTATACCGATGATGCAAAATTTTGGCTTGCAGAATCACTTTTTGCCCAGAACAAGCACCGTGAGGCTTTAATAATTTTTAACCAGATCATTGATGAATATCCAGATTCAGAAAAAATGATGGAGTCAATCCTAAAGTCTGGTTTTTCTCACCAAGAGTTGGGGAATCTATCGACTGCAGAAGCCATATTTCAAAGAGTGATCAGAGAGTATCCCAATTCGTCAGCATCCAGTCTTGCAGAAGAAAGATTAAGCAAGATTAATCAGTAAAAACAGCTCTCAAAATTACAAAGAATCCCTGTTTTATTTTTACCACCTAGGTTATCATTCACTGGATTTTTTTAATTGCCATGGGCCGTTAGCTCAGTTGGTAGAGCAGCTGGCTTTTAACCAGTTGGTCGTAGGTTCAAATCCTACACGGCCCACCATTAAACGATGAAAAAAAACATAAGAAAGTACTGGATTGTCTCTTCAAGCTTGTCCCTTGTTTTTTTCCTATTACTTTTGATCATCCTATACTTCACTCTATAAGGTGCAACATTGAGCAAAAATACCATTCAGCTTGATGATCATCTCTATGAATACTTACTGGATGTCTCTTTGAGAGAGCACAATGCTTTGAGGAGCCTAAGGGATGAGACCTTGAGTCTTTCAGGATCTCAAATGCAAATTTCTCCAGACCAGGGACAGTTTATGGCATTCATGGTCCGTGCTATTAGGGCAAGCAATATCCTTGAGATTGGTACATATACGGGTTACAGCGCCTTGGTTTGTGCTTTAGCCATGAAAAATGGTCGCCTGATCACTTTAGACCGTGATCCAGTCATGACAGGGGTTGCTGAGAAATATTGGAAATTAGCAAAGGTAGATCACCTCATTGAGCACATGCTTGGTACGGCGATGGATTCGCTCAATCATCTTGTTTCGACTGAGCAGAATCTGGGATCTTTTGATATGATCTTTATTGATGCAGATAAAAGAAATTATCATGCTTATTATGAGTTGTGCCTTCAGCTGATCAGCAAAGACGGGATAATCTTATTTGATAATGTATTGTGGAGTGGGGATGTAGCTGACCCTAATAATGAAGAAAAAGAAACAATCGCACTAAGAGAATTGAATCAATTTTTACATGGTGATGACCGTGTTAATATCACCATGATCCCTGTTGGTGACGGCATTACGATGGTGCAAAAGATATAAACAATGGACGAATCATTAAATGTTTTTGATCAACCCTTGAGTGATTGCAGTCTCAATCCTTTGACTGGTTTTTATAGAAATGGCTGCTGTGATACGTCGGATCAAGATGCTGGCAGCCATACGGTTTGTAGCATTATGACTTCAGAATTCTTGGCTTTCAGTGCATCCGTGGGGAATGATCTATCGACCCCTTTTCCTGAGGCGGGTTTTGCAGGGCTCAATGAGGGAGATCAATGGTGTCTATGTGCACCAAGATGGCAGCAGGCTTTTGAGGCAAATGCTGCACCCAAAGTTTTACTCTCATCAACACATAAAGGCGCTCTTGAACACTGCCAATTGGAAGATCTAAAGAAATATGCAGTTGATCTTAATTGAGAAAAATAGTTAATTGTTAATATCAAAAGCACTTATTTTCGAATATGAATACACAAAGAGCAGACAATGATCCAAATAGGTTTTTCTGGTATGGCGTTTTTGTAGTCATCTCGGTCGTATCAGCTTTACCACTTTTTGGTGCAAGATTAAGCAATTTGGGTATCAACTATCTGTTGCTTCTATTTATCCATGAGTTTGCAGCTTTTCTTTTCTTTGGACATACTTTTTTTTCCAATATATGGGCGATGCAAATTCGATTTAATCAGTCAAAAGAAGCTGGAATATGGGCCAGAGGATTCCTAAGAAAGCTTGCAATGGGCGTCACTTTGACCACATCAATCATCATCCCCATTTCTGGTTTAATGTTGATTGAATCTTGGGGAGGTCTACATGGTGCTCCGTGGGCTTGGAATGCTTATTTGGCTTTCTGGTTGATGGCAGCAATTAGCGTCACACCAGACATGATTCGCTATGGCCGCAATAGGAATGCAGATGATCCCAAGCACGGTATGGTCAGTGGTGCAATCCGCGGGAATCTTGCACTTATTCTCACTGTTTACATCATTTGTTGCATGGTGCTTAAGATTTCTTGGATTACTCCATTTACGAAGTTAGCGTTCTTCAGTTGAAAATTAACCATTTGCCATGGCATCAGCGTTGGCTGATGCTTCAGCAAGGCCATCATTAATATTTTTTATTTGTGATATTGGTTTATATTTTGGTCCAATTTTAGGGTCAATAAACTGATCGAGTGGTGCGACAACATGATGCCCGTCAATTGCACAGAATCTAGTGATTGAATAACGTTCCCATTTTGTTGGTGGCACCCTATGAGGCGTGGCTTTTATTTTTCCATTTGTCATGACTTCAGTCATGTCTCCTGCCATCATAATAATCTCATAAGGACCACATTCAACTTCAATCCATTCGCCATTGGGTTTTTGAACTTGAGACCCTTTTTGTCTTTGGGTTAATAAAGTAAATACTTCATAATCAGTGTGGGCACTGATTCCAAAAAGATTCTCATCAGGTTCTTTAGTCAGTGCAGGATAATAAATTAAGCGCATAGTTGAAGGAGATTTTTCCGTCATTTTTGAGCTTATAAAGCCTTTATCAATCTCTAATAACTCTTCTAAATACCCGGCAATTCCTTTTTCAATCTTAGAAATATTTAAATAGTAATCATAAACAGCCTTCTTAAAATCAGGCATTTGTGGAGGCCAGTGATTCGGTCCATAACTTTCGAATTCTTTATCAATCTCTTCGACCTCATAGCAAAGATCAAAAGCAGAACAAGTGGCTTTTGTATTGGGCGAATATGCAGGCTCTTCACCCTCAGGAGACCATCCTCTTGAAGCGAATGCATGCCTATAATGAGCCGCCTGCTTTATTTCATTATCGGAAGGGAGTGAGTGAAATAATTTAGATTGCAAATAAGCGTTATCAAAAACTTCTTCATCGATTCCATGATCAGTCAATAAGCAAAAAGAATCCTTTATAAGGCTATTTTTTAATTTAATCATTTCGGTTGATTTAAGCCCTAAATCATCGGACTGAGCTAGATTTGATAGGTTGATTCTTTTCATTTTATCGAGCTCCTCTCCTTGTTATTCTTGTATTATTATAGAGTAATTAATACATACTACTTAGGAATTGACCTGGATCAATACAGTGTCAAAAATATAGAATATTTTCAATACTTAAACTTATCAAAACAGCATATGGATAATCGAATAATTTATATAAAAGATCGCCTAGAAAGGGAGATTAAAGCTGACTCAGTAAAAGTTGAGGACCAAGGCCATCTTCATAAAGGCCATAAAGCTCATGATGAGGGTAAAATGCATATTTGGGTAGAAATTGTGAGTAATGATTTTTTGAATATGAGTCCTATTCAGAGACACCAGTTAGTCTATGGTATCCTCGGTGAAGAGCTTAAAGGCGATTTACATGCCATATCTCTTAGCTTAATGACATCAGAGGAGAAATCAGAGATGAATGGAGAGGTTAAATGACTGAAATAGGGGTTGTTATGGAGCCCGTACCGAAATGTTCTGCTGAAATGGCAGTAAGAATTGAGAATATGGGGTTTGATTCAATACTTTGTCCCGATACTCAGAACCTATCTGCAGATCCTTACGGTCAGTTATCTCTCATGGCCCATCACACAAGGACGATAAAACTTGGAACTGGAGTGACACACCCTGTAACGAGAGCCACTGCGGTTACTGCTTCTGCAATGGCAAGTTTACAAGAAGAGTCAGATGGTAGAGCAATCTGCGGCATTGGTCGGGGCGATTCATCAGCCGCACATATTGGTAAACGTCAGGCTACAACCAAAGAGTTGAAAGACTGTATTCAAACCATTCAGTCATATTTTAGAGGTGAATCCATCGATGTAGGAAACATGCAATCACCCATTCGTTGGATTGATCCAAGCATTATTCCACCCGTACCCATGGATGTGGCTTGTACAGGACCAAAAACAATCCAGATGGCTTGCGATGTCTCAGAAAGGGTTTCTTTCGCGGTGGGCAGTTCCCATGAAAGAATCTCTTGGGCCATGAACACTGCACTTGATCATATAGAAAAAACTGGAAGATCGAGAGATGAAATCAAGATAGGGGCTTACATCAATCTAATATGTGATCCTGATGAGAAAAAAGCAATAGAAATGGCGAGGATGCTGACAGGCCTTGTCGCACATTTTACTGCCATGAAAAAAGCGCCAATAGATCATCTTCCAAGTTCTTTAAAAAGAATATCCAACTCTTTAAGAACTGAGTATGATATGAAGAATCATTCCAGCGAAAAAGGATCCCACTTGGAACTGATCGATGATGATTTTATCGATTGGTTTTCGATTGCTGGCCCTGCTGAAAAATGCATCGAACGTTTATCTGATCTCTTAGATCTAGGTTTGGATCATGTATATCTTCTAGGAGGCTCTCCCATAGCAGAGCCAAGAGACCTTCGTTTAAGAGCAATGGTAGATCAAACTCAGATTTTTGCAGATCAGGTTTTACCCCATTTCAGATAAGCTAAAATCTAAAATCCATTGATAGATTTAACAGCCTTCCTCTTGGGTCATGCAATCGAGTATCAAAGCTGAAATCAGGCGCATCATATAGCAAAGGCGCAGATTTATCGAAAGCATTCATTAAATGCAAGCCAAGAACAATGTCACCTCGATTGATTGAAAAATCCTTAGTTGCACCAATATCAAAGACCAAGAAAGAATCAATTTTATTCGAATAACCGCTTTGGATCACTGCATCGGTAAGCGGACGAAGATTTTGATAGCCATCTAAATATCTTGCATTGATTGAATAACGAATATCACCAATGGTATATCCCATCAATGCATTAAGTCTCAAGCGTGGCAATGAATGAGTGTGTGCATTGTAATTAAATTTTCCAACTCTATTTAACATATGATCAGAATGATCTTTACCTTCTTCATGCTCATCTTCATCTTCATGTTCCGGTGTTAAGTACTCAAAGAGATATGTGGCATTGATACCAATATCAATCATATTTCCGTTTGAGAATAATTTTTCATAATCGAGAGATAGATCCAAACCCTTGACGATTGTTTTCTCTTCATTAAAGAACGTTGTTTGAACAGCAACAATATCGCCATATTCATTTCTTTGCACCGCTGAACTATTTGGATTTTCTATAATTTTTGTTTGAGCATCCTCCAATTCGAGACGATCTTTGTAGTTAATTTTCCAAATATCAAATGATAATGAGGCGCTTTCAGCAAATGACCATGATAGGCCGATATTTGTATTTGTGGATATTGCAGGCTTTAAATTGGGATTACCCAGTTGAATCACCCTTACAAATAATGAACTTGTTTGTTCAACTCCATTGATTACATCTCTGACTCCACCCAGAGCAATCTCTGAGTTAAAAAGTTGAGCCATTGATGGAGTAGAAAAGGAGGTACCAATGGAACCCCTTATCAAAAGATTGTTTGTAGGCCTATAATTCAGTGTGAGTTTCGGATCTAAGGATGATTCGTCATCCACTTTTTCATACCTTGAAGCAAATAGGAGATCCATGTTTTCAGAAAATATTTTTTCCAATTCAAAAAACACAGCTGCCTTGTCTCTTTTTGCCGATGTATTTCTACCTCCACCAAGAAATAGTAGATCCGCACTTTTTGTGAGGTTTCCGTTCGCATCAAATTCTGCACGAGACAATTCATTGTATGTGACATCTAATGATTCTTCATTGAGCTGTATACCCATGGCAACGTTATTTGCGCCAAATTTTGTCCTTAGAATTGCATCTATTGAGGTTAATTCTCCAATTCTCAAACTTTGCTCTGAGCCTTTTATGTACTCAATGAGACTTTTCGAATTGAGCAGTGGATTGAATAAGTTCCATGTTTCATTTCCATTCGGACCCCCATTCCCAGCAATGGCCGCTTCCATTCTTGAGTTAATGGTGTCGGGCCTATTGTGAAAATTCTGATGTTTGCTTTTTGTTATCGAAACTTCTAAATTGGCCTCACTCGTTAGTTCAATATTCATCAATCCACTCATATGGTATTGGTCAATAGCTTTGGGAGAAAGCGGGGAGGGGAATGCAGAACCCAAAGGCCTTCCATACCAAGTCACAGGAACATTAAAGGGACTACTGCCTTGTCCTGGCAATATCCTTTTAGACATGAATGACAAGGCAGGATATGAAGGTGACTGAGGGTTATCATTTACATCAATGCTTGAATTGATGAGAGTTAATTTGTAACTGATATTATCTCTATCTTTTTTGTAACTCAGATAAAGCTTTTTGTGATCTTCATCATTAACGATGTTGAATCTAGTCCCGTATAGAAATTTACAAAATGGACCTTGGATCACACCCCCATTGTCTAAACAATTTGGATCGGCAACCCAATCACCGGCTGAATATGAACCCAAATAATCACCGGATGAGACCGTATCGTCCTCGGCAATCTTAAATGTATTGCCCAATGTGCTTAAACCATTTTCAGCAATTCTTGGAATCTCGATTGATGGCAAGGAACTTCTTTGGAGAAAGTTTACCGCCAATACCAGATTTGAATCATCAAACTTCTTCCCATAGATAATACCTATGGTGCTATCTTTCTGATCATAATTGGTGGTTTCTTGTTGAGACCAGCTAACTTTAGTCCCTTCAAAATCATCATGAGTAATAAAGTTTATAACCCCTGCTACTGCATCACTTCCATAGAGAGAAGTCGCTCCTTCTTTTAGGATTTCAACTCGCTTCAAAGCAATTTCAGGGATGATATTGACATCGATATATCCTTCGCCTTCATGAGACGATGTGCCTGCAAATGTTTGTCTTTTTTGATTGATCAGGACAAGAGTAGAAGCATGATCAAGACCCCTAAGGGTTATTGACGACATACCTTGGTCAACTCCATCAAGAGTATTTGATTGAAAATGAGAGCCTGAAGAACTGGCAAGATACTTACTGATCTCACCGACGGTGCTTATGTTCAAATGATTAAAGTCTGATTCATCTATGACCTGTGTACTGATGACACTGGTTTTAGAGCCAATATAACTTCCTGTGACTTTAATCTCTTCTATCTCATCTCCGATCAAAACACTAAAAGGAGATATTAGAATAAAAACATATAATTTTGATCTTATTTTCATCATGCTTGTGTTGTTTAAAACGCGAGTTATTATAGTCTATGATTCAATAAATCATAAATTCTGGATTACAAAATATGAAAAGATTAACCCCCTTCTTCTTCACACTGGCCTTCTTCACCTTATTTCAATCAACCATTGTAGTCTCAGACGAAACACAATTAATCGGTGTATTTGGGGCCTCAGGTAGAACCGGTACACATATTATTGAGGAACTCAAGAAAAGAGATGTCGGAATCAGGGCTTTTTCTAGAAGCGCTGACCAAAAAGATTCTTTGGATGCTCTAGATTGGGTTTATGCCGATGTCACTGACGAAGAGAGTTTATCTATAGCGCTGAGAGATGTTGATGTCATTATTTCTGCCATTGGACCAGTTGGCGGAGACAACTCAGAGATCGTGGACTATCTGGGAACCATTAATATTGTTTCTGCAGCCAAAAAGAATGATGTTCAGCAAATTATTTATATGTCTTCAATAGGTGCTGGTGGAGCAGAGAATATCTCAACTGTAATACTCAACCTTTTTGCAAATAAAACTATGAAATGGAAGGCACTAGCAGAAGATGAGATTAGAAATAGCGGAATCTCCTTCACCATTGTCCGCCCCGGAGGACTCGTTGGAGAGACTGCTACACAAGGGATTCAGTTTTCACAAGGCGATAATGTTTTGGGTTGGATACCCAGAGGGGATGTCGCAGCCGTCTTGGTTGAATCAATCTATAAAGACGGCGCAAAAAACAAAACATTTGAAGTCATCAATGATGAATCTCTTGCAGTTAATGCCTGGCGAGATGAGTTTGATAGTCTAGAGCTTAATGAATATGGAAAGATTGCAACGGGAGAATTACCGATAAGATATTGGTTAATCCCATCAATGATTTTATTGGGGGTTATTTATTTAATTAGAAGACGAAGAACGAGAAACTAAACCACACCCTCTGACTTGAATCTTTCAATTTCTTCTGCTGTCTTACCCAGCATTTCCTCTAAGATTTCAGAGGTATGTTCACTCAACTCGGGTCCAGGCCAATCGGTTGTTCCAGGTGTTTCTGTTAAGACTGGAAGCATGGCAGGAATTTGAAGAGTTCTGCCATTGGCTTCAACCTCATGAAACATGCCTCTTGCAATATAATGTTCATCATTGACCATGTCTTCAACACTGTAAATTGGTCCAGCAGGAACCGAGACTTCATCCATCGTTGAAAGCACTTCTTCAGAAGTGTGCTTTCGGGTCCATTCTTCGATTGCAGCATCAAGTACTTTTTCATGCACAACTCGACCTTGATTATTTTCGTATCTTGGATCATCAGCCATATCAGGACGACCAATGGCGGTCATCAATCGCTTAAAAATGGAATCACCATTTCCACCAATGATCACATGTTTATTGTCTGAAGTGACGTAGGTATTGGTTGGCACAATCCCTGTGATCGTAGACCCGGAAGGCTCTCTCACAGCACCACATCCAGAATACTCAGGTACAACTGCTTCCATGAGTTGAAAAACTGATTCATAAATAGCAGCATCCACAACTTGCCCTTTCTTTTCAGGATCTTTTTCTCTTTGGATATAAGCCAACATAACACCCATTGCCGCATGCAGGCCTGCCAATGTGTCACCGATGCTTAAATTTGGCCTAACTGGCGGTCTATCTTCAAAGCCATTAACGTACCTAAACCCGCCAAACCCTTCACAAACTGATGCATAACCAGGAAGATGAGAGCGGGGTCCGGTTTGTCCATAGCCAGAAATTCTTGCAGTGATTAGCCCAGGGTTATCTTTTTTTAATTCCTCTGGACTCATGCCCCATTTTTCCAAAGTCCCAGGTTTAAAGTTTTCGATTAAAACATCAGATTTTAAGATTAAGTCTTTTGCAATTTGCCGTCCTTCGTCAGTTTTTAAGTTTAGTGTGATTGATTTCTTATTTCTTGAAACGCTATGCCACCAATACGAAGTATTGTTTTCAGTGAGGCGCCAATATCTTACAGGGTCTCCTGTTGGCGGCTCAATCTTGATTACTTCAGCACCAAAGTATCCAAGCATACTTCCTGTGAAAGGCCCTGCTATGAGCTGACCCATTTCAATAACCCTCATCCCGTCAAGTGGTCTTTCTTTTTTCACACTAGTCATTTTTTTAATCCTTTTTAATTTTCTTGTGCCATTGTTGTATTGCTTTGCCAATCTCATTCGGAGAATCTTCTTGAATGAAATGAATACCCTCTACGGTAATTTCACTCTGATTTCTCCATGTTCTACAAAAGTCTCTAACAGATCCTTGAATTATCGCTCCAGGCTCTGCATTGATAAAGAGTTTAGGAAGATTATTTTTACTCATCCAATCTGAATATTCACTTACTATTTTACATACATTCTCTGGTTGCCCATCAATTGGGATTTCTCTGGGCCATGAAAGCATCACTCTTCTGTCCTCTCCTGGATTGAGAAATGGCTTTCTGTATTCCTCTATTTCATCTTGGGTAAGTTCTCTAATGATGGATCCGAGGAGTATTTTTTCAATAAAAACATTTTTTTGTAGGATCAATTCATCTCCGGCATCGGACCTTAATGCTTGGAACAGTGCTCGACTTTTTTCATTCCAATCATTCCATTCCAGCTCTTTTACGATTCCTTCCATATAGGCGATACCTTGAATCCTTTTTTGATTCTGGTGTGCCCAGTGAAAACCAAGAGCAGACCCCCAATCATGTAGCACAAGTGTGATTTTTTCATTGGGAAGCACTTCATTTATTGCTTGATTGATGTAATTAAAATGCTCCTCAAATCGATAAGAACTAGATCCAGGGTTATCCAATTTATCCGATGACCCCATTCCTATGAGATCGAAAACATAGCAAGAGGCATTTGATTCAAGATGAGGAACTATGTTTCTCCAAAGATAAGATGAAGTTGGATTTCCGTGAAGAAAAACGATGGGTGCGCCTTGACCGGTTTGGTTATAGGCAATATTTTTGCCATTTACCTTGATCTTTCTCATGTTTTAGCTGTCTATGGCATTTTCAATGAGTTCGAGAAACTGATTCTCGTCATTGATATTATTCACTTCTGTGGCACTGACTGTGTAGCCATGCTCAGAAGCTATTCTCTCATATTTGTTTTTTCGATAATCAAGGAGTTTCGGAAAAACCCATCGAACAAAATCATCAGGGTCCATAACATCTTGGCCAATCTCTTTTTCTGAGATATAAATCTCTAAATGTTCATCAAGGAAGTCTTTGGTGTAAAACATCGGTTTAGGATTTTCGGTTGCTCTTTTGATCAACTCATCTCTAATGTTTGAATCTGCTTTAATATAGAGTATCAGGGTATTTTCAACCAATGTATCCATTGACTCTGTCCCGTATAATTCACAGATGCTCCCGCCTGCATCATTGATGAAGTGATTGTAGTTATAGATTCTCTGTGATTTTTCTATGAATTGTGGAACATCTTGCATGGCCTTCATTTCTGCATCCATGTGAAGCGTTTGCCTTTTTAAGAACTCATCGATGCTCAAGCCACCTTTATTTGGGTCTCCTATTTTTCCGAGAAAGGACGAGATGGGCATCAGATTATCAACGGTTATATTGCAAGAGATATAGATGGAGTCTAATTTTAAAAGCTCAGCCAGAAAAGGGACATTCATTGCCTTTTCTTTGATGTTATCCAGTATGGGTTCTTCAAGATATTTTGTCCCAATCCTATAGTCACCAGAATAGTGAAACCATTTTGATTTGGGTAATTTATTGGCTAAGGTGGTCTTGCCAACGCCAGACATGCCTAATAACGTGATGGATTTATTTTCCCATTCATTGAAATCTTTTTTACTTAGCTTCATTGCTTTCCAATCCTAAATAACTACCAAACTATGTTTCGCCAAACTTATTGATAATTATGATAATTTATCGGAAAAGGTTATCATGGGCGACTTTTTATAACAGTAAAAATCTTCAGGAATATTTAGGATGATCCAAAAAGACTGGCAAGTATATAAGTTTGGAGGCACCAGTATGAAAAATACTGATGCACTCAAACGTGTGGGTAATCTGATCATAAACAGTGAATCAGAGGACCTCATTGTTGTTGTCTCTGCCATGGGTGGAATGACGGATGATCTACTGAAATATTCACTAAGAAAAGATCATGAAATACTAAAAGACATTGGGTCTCGTTACATAGAAACCACCGAGAGTTTATTGAACAATTCTCCCGATGAAGTAAGGCTTATAGAAGAATTTAATCAAGACATCCAAAAGATAAAGGATATTGCAAGGCAGAAGGATCATTCTTCTGTTCATGTCGAGGAAAATGAGATACTCGGCTTTGGTGAGATTTGGTCATCAAAGTTGTTGCATGCCTATTTGGCATCACTTGGTGAGGTGAATACCTCATGGTTGAATCCAATGGATTTTCTAATCATCCAGAATGAGGACATGGGTGCCAATGTGAACTGGTCAAAATCTAAAGAAGCTTTTACAGATTGCGTGCAAGATAAAACTGGGAAAATAATTATGGGTGGATTCATCGCTTCTGATATGCAGGGTGATCCAACAAATCTTGGTCGAAATGGCAGTGATTATTCAGCATCCATTCTTGGGTCACTCTCTGAAGCTGGTTCAGTGACCATATGGACAGATGTGGACGGTGTCTTGACCGGCGACCCTAGAGTGGTTTCTAAAGCAAGGATCATCGAACAAATGACATATGACGAAGCCATAGAGCTTTCCTATTTCGGTGCTGAAGTGATTCATCCAAAAACCATGGCTCCATTGATGCATAAAGAGATGCCGCTCTATATCAGGAATACATTTAACCCTGAATCATCCGGGACCTGTATTTGTTCAGAGCAAAAAAATACACGAGCTGTAAAAGGAATTACGACGATCAAAGAGGTCGCGCTTGTGAACCTTGAGGGAACAGGCATGATTGGGGTTCCAGGGATTGTGAATCGATTGGGCAATGTTCTCCAAGAGGCAAATATCTCAATTGTCCTGATCTCACAAGCAAGTTCTGAGCATAGCATCTGTTTTGCAGTTCGTTCGAAGGATGCTCAAAAAGCAGCCGATGTCATCAAGCAAGAATTTGAAAGTGATTTTGAAAATGAAAATTTAAATGCGCTTCAGATCGAAGACGATTGCAGCATTCTTGCCATAGTGGGTTCGGGAATGACAGGAACTAAAGGGATTGCAGCTAAGTTTTTTAATGCGATTTCATTGTCTGAAACAAATGTCATTGCAATTGCTCAGGGTTCGTCAGAGAAGAATATCTCAGTAGTCATCAAGAGCAAGGACATGAATCACGCGACATCTTTTGTCCACGATGCATTTTTTAATTCAAGCAAACAGATTGCAATCGGAATATTAGGCTACGGATCCATCGGGCAAGAACTTCATAAACAAATCCTAGATGAAAGAGAGAGTCTCCAAGAAAAAGAGGATATTTCTTTGGATGTTATTGGATTAAGCAATAGTCAAAAGATGATCCTGAAAGAAGAAAACATTGATCTTGCATCAGCAGATAGCGTCGTGAGAAAGATTGAAACTCAGGATCAAAGTGACACAAATGAAATGATCAACCATATGCTCAAACAACCGGCATCTGCACGCATCATTGTCGATTGTTCTGCTTCCAATGACGCTCCCGGTCAATACGAAAATATCTTTGAGAAAGGGATTAATATCGTCACCGCAAACAAGAAGGGTTTGAGCGGTGAGATTGAGAGGTATCATTCCATCATGAAATCGAAGAATGCAAATAATGTGGATTTCTTATATGAAACCACTGCAGGCGCAGCACTTCCTTTCATTAAATCTGTCTCAGACATTGCATCCTCTTCTGACTCTATCAGAAAGATTGAGGGAATTTTTTCTGGAACCTTGGCTTACCTTTTCAATTCTTTTGATGCGAGTATTCCATTTTCAAAACTGGTTAACGAAGCGTTACAGCAGGGATTCACAGAGCCTGACCCAAGAGACGATCTTTCAGGCATGGATGTGGCTAGAAAATTGGTTATTTTAGCAAGAGAGATGGGTCTGGATTTGAATGTTTCAGACATCGATGTCGAGTCTTTGGTCGATCCAGAATTTCTACCTCTATCCATTAATGAATACCTAGAAGCAATGCAATCCCAAGATCAAGCAATGAAAGACAGATATCTCAATGCTTTGGAGAATGAAGAAAAGCTGGCTTATGTCGCTCAACTTGATCAAAAAGGAAACGCATCCGTCAGTTTGAAAAACCTCTCAAATGATCATCCTTTTTTCAGCTTAAAGGGGACGGAAAACATTATTGCGATCCATTCTGATTACTACAGTGACTACCCACTCGTGCTTCGAGGCCCTGGCGCGGGACGGGAAGTAACGGCATCCGGTGTTTTCTTTGATCTTTTGTCCATTGTTAGGATGCAATGATTCGATGAATTTTATCAGCACAAGAAGCTCAAAGAGCGTCAGTATTGAACAAGCATTACTCAGTGGAACGGCCGATGACGGCGGTTTATATTTGCCCAATGAGATTCCTAAAATTAACCCAGATGACTTCATTGATTTAGNCGATTATGCCGCNTTTTCTACNGCTATGCTTTNTCCTTATTTTAGAGATTCATTGCTTGAGGAATGTTTGGATAGTGTTGTCAGTGGATCATTTAACTTTCCTATTGAGTTAAGCAGCTTAGACAACGGTTCAACGCCTCTTTCCATGCTGGAGTTGTATCATGGACCAACTGCTGCATTTAAGGATTATGGCGCAAGGTTTTTGGCCGCTTGTTCAGCTGAAATTCATGCCAAAAGAACCGATGAACGAAGAACGATTCTG
Organism: Gammaproteobacteria bacterium; assembly: GCA_002717445.1. GTDB lineage: Bacteria > Pseudomonadota > Gammaproteobacteria > Steroidobacterales > UBA11654 > CACPJA01. The sequence goes on from PBDY01000002.1 coordinate 120,467, forward strand.
GTTGCGACATCGGGCGATACAGGTGGAGCTGTTGCTTCTGCTTTTTATAAGCTTGAAGGCTTTAATGTCATCGTACTTTTTCCAAACAATAGGGTTTCCCCTAGACAACAGCAACAATTAACATGCTGGGGCAATAATGTGACCTCGCTTGCAGTCAATGGAGGGTTTGATGACTGCCAGAGATTGGTGAAAGAAGCATTTTCTCATCAATCTTCAATTCAGATTAATCTTGCATCTGCCAATAGTATTAATATTGGGCGATTGCTTCCTCAAGCAACTTATTATGCTTGGTCCAGCATGCTTCATTATCGTGATTCTGGACAGCCATCCAGTTTCATTGTGCCCACAGGCAATATGGGCAATTCCTTCGCCTGTTTTATCGCGAAGAAAATGGGATTCCCAATCGAAAAAGTTTTGTTTGCAACAAATTCCAATCAAACGATTTACAATTTTTCAAAAACAGGTGAGTGGTCACCATCGCCTTCGATTCAAACTTATGCGTCAGCCATGGATGTTGGGAATCCAAGTAATATGGAGAGATTCTCTTCGTTGTATAGTGATGATGCAAGACTGAGTCGTGAAATGGATTGCATTTCTGTGAGCAATGAAGAAATCAGTCAACAGATTAAGCAACAATTCAAAGAATTAAATTTAGTGGTATGCCCTCATACCGCGACTGCATTTAAAGCGTATGATTCTTTAAAAGAAACTGAGGATAGAAACCGTCACTGGGTCATTGTATCGACTGCTCATCCAGCAAAATTTGAAAATATAGTAGAGCCTATCATTCAAGAAACCATCGATATACCAACTAACTTGATGACTATTCTTGAAAAAGAGTCTGTATTCACCGAGATAGATTCCAATTTTTCTACTTTAAAACAATTCTTAGTTTGAAAGATTAAATAATTTCTTCGAGTTAGTTACCAAATGATTGGCCAAGGTTGAGAGCTCAACACCCATCTCTTTGGCAAGTTTCTCAGCAATGATGGATATATTCATCGGCTCATTTCTTCGAGATCTCTTGAGTGACCTTGGTATTAGATAAGGTGAATCTGTCTCAATTAGAACCCTGTCCAGAGGCAATTCTTTGACTGCTTTGATTAATTCATGATTCCTTCTTTCATCACATATCCAGCCAGTGATGCCAATGTATAAACCCATATCAAGATAGGTTTTCATTTGATCCGTATTTCCTGTAAAGCAATGAGCAACACCATGCACTGATGAATCAAACACATCATTTAAGCAATGTGTAAAATCATCGTGGGCATCGCGTTGATGCAAGAATAATGGCAATCCAGTTTCTTTGGCTACTTCAAGATGCGTTTTGAATACCAATAGTTGCTCTTCTTTTGTACTGAGATTCCTAAAATAATCAAGACCGCATTCACCGATTGCGACCATGCTGTCATTCTGAAGAATTCCAATGAGACTTTCTTTTAGCTGGTCATCTCCAGAAGAAGCATTGTGAGGATGAATTCCTGCCGTAGAGAATATTTTTGATGGATATTTCTTCGTTAAATCCAATGACCTTTTTGCATCTTCGATAGAGGAAGAGGTGTTGATCAAGACACAGACATTTGCACTGAATGCTCTGTCTAGAACTTCATCCAGGTCTTTTTTGAAACTCTCATCCAAAAGATTGACACCAATGTCGATGTAATCAATGTCCATATTTTTAAATCCTCAACCAATTATTATACTGATACAATACAGCAGCTATGATTTTTATGCCTAAAGTAAAAAACGCCTTCTTTGTTCTATGGTTTTGTATGGCATCTCAGTATACTTTTGCTGATCCATTGCAAACAGAAGTCATACAAAAAGGTCTAGCAAGCTATCTGGAGAGCAATACAAACGAGCTCATTGAAATGCACGATGCTCTTCTGGGCCTTAAAGAAAACGATTCTCAATCAGAAGAACTAGAGTTACAAATTCTATTTCACGAGTTTCTAATTTCTGATTTATCTTCCAAAAAACAAAAAAAGAAGTTCAGTGCCATGTGTATTTCTAAATCCAACATGGCCGAAGAAGCAAATGCATACCAGGCAGAACTGTTCGCCTTACTTTCAGCATGTTATGGGTTCAGTGCCGAGAGTAATTTTTTTAAGGCTGCAAGCCATGGCATTAAATCAGGAAAAATGATGCAAAAGGCAGTTGACGTCAACGACAAGAACCCCTTTGTTTATCTTATTAAGGGAATCGGTGACTACACAAGACCAGCATTTGCAGGTGCCAGCAAAAAAAATGCCAAGGAAAATCTTTTCATTGTTCTTAGCTTATTGAATGAGAATGCCAGTTCCAAAGATCCTCTGATGGAAGCCATTGTCCATTTTCATCTAGGGAATATTGCTCATCTTGAAAAAGACACTGAATTGTCACTCGGATACCTAGATAAAAGTTTGAGCTATGCGCCCCAGTATAAAAGAGCCAGTGAATTAAAGAAGAAAATAAGGTCTTGACTATTTTGCAACAAGGCGTCGGATGACGTAATGCAAAATTCCACCATGTTCAAAATATTCCCATTCCTTGGGAGTATCAATTCTGATTTTTACCTCAAAAGTTTTGACTTCGCCATCTTTTGATTTTGCTCTCAACGATGCTACTTTTGAATCTTTGGTGATTGAATCCATATCAAAGGTTTCAAAGCCGTTGAGTCCAATTGACCCCGCAGAGTCGCCTGAATTAAATTCCAATGGTAAGACTCCCATTCCAATCAGATTTGAGCGATGAATTCGTTCGTAAGACTCTGCGACAACTGCTTTTACACCTAAAAGCGAGACTCCTTTTGCAGCCCAGTCTCTTGAGGAACCTGTTCCATATTCTTTTCCAGCAATCACGATCAAATCAGTGTTTTTAGATCTGAATTCTTCAGCCGCCTCAAAGATGGTAGTGGGTTCATCGCTTTCTGCTAATTTCGTCCAACCGCCCTCGGTTCCCGGCGCAAGCTTATTCCTCAAGCGAATATTGGCAAACGTTCCTCTCATCATGACTTCATGATTGCCTCTTCTCGAACCATAGGAATTAAAATCTTTTCTCTCTACTCCGTTTTCCTTTAGGTAACTTCCTGCTGGAGAGTTTTGATCAATGTTTCCTGCCGGAGAGATATGATCTGTCGTAACCGAATCTCCAAGTAGAGCAAGAACTCTCGCATCTTTTATGGCTCTTATGCCGGGTAATTCCATGCTCATTGATTTAAAGTAGGGTGGTTTTTTAATGTATGTTGAGTTTTCTTGCCATTCGTAGATTTCACCTTGCGGTGTCTCAAGTTTTTTCCAAGCATCATCGCCCTGAATGGAATCTTCATATGCTTTAATGAACATCTCAGGATCAATTGTTCTCTCAATGATGCTTTCAATCTCATTTTGGCTTGGCCAAATATCATTCAGGAAAATGTCTTTTCCATCCACATTCCCAAGAGGCTCAGTGGTGAGATCAAGCAAGGTTGAACCAGCAATGGCATAGGCCACAACCAATGGTGGCGATGCGAGAAAATTATGTTTGACCAGAGGGTGAATTCTTCCCTCAAAATTCCTGTTCCCAGATAAGACCGATGAGGCAGCTAAATTTTGATCTTGAACGGTTTTTGCAACCCCTGGATCAAGGGGTCCAGAGTTACCGATGCATGTCGTGCAACCGTATCCGACAATATTGAATCCCATTTGTTCCAATTCTGGCAAGAGTCCCGATTCCTCAAGATACTTAGTAACCACCTTTGATCCTGGAGCCAGACTGGTTTTGACCCATTCTTTGGGTTTCAATCCAAGTTCATTGGCCTTTTTTGCAACCAAACCTGCAGCGACCATAACCGTTGGATTTGATGTATTGGTGCAGCTTGTTATTGCAGCGATTAAAACGGAACCATCTGAAAGTCGATCGCGTGTGATTGGTTTTTCTCCGATTTCAGTCTTAACAATGCTCGCCACATCTTTGAGTTTTATTCTGTCTTGTGGCCGTTTAGGACCGGATAAGCATGGTTCAATTTCCGAAAGATTTAGTTCAATGACGTCTGTATAAGTTATTTTTGAATCCGACTCCCTCCATAAACCTTGTTTTTTTGAGTATGTTTCAACCAAGTCGACTTGTTCTTCACTTCGACCCGATAGTTTTAAGTACCTGATTGTTGCTTCATCTATAGGAAAAATGGCACATGTGCTTCCGAATTCAGGAGCCATGTTACTCAGCGTTGCCCGATCAGACACTGGAAGATGATTTAGGCCGTCCCCAAAAAACTCCACGAATTTTCCAACGACCCCATAATTTCTAAGTGTTTCAGTGAGCGTCAGCACTAAATCTGTTGCGGTGACACCTTCTTTTAAAGAACCTTTTACAGAGACTCCAATGACTTCTGGTAGAAGCATCGTGATGGGCTGACCCAACATCGCGGCTTCAGCCTCAATGCCACCCACGCCCCAACCAAGACAACCAATGCCATTGATCATCGTGGTGTGAGAATCGGTTCCAACCAATGTATCAGGGTAGGCCAGAGAATCGTCTTTAGAAAATACGACACGACCCAGATATTCAAGATTGACTTGGTGAACAATTCCAGTGTTTGGAGGAACCACTTCAAAATTAGAAAATGCATCCTGTCCCCATCTTAGAAACCGATATCTTTCCTGATTTCTTTGAAATTCAACCGTATTATTTTTCTCAAGTGCATCCAAGCTTCCAAAATGATCCACTTGTACAGAGTGATCAATCACCAATTCAGCAGGGGAAAGTGGATTAATGTCTTTTGGGTTGCCATTCATTGCAACCACCGCATCTCTCATTGCGGCAAGATCAACGACAGCAGGTACGCCTGTGAAATCTTGAAGGATGACACGACTGGGAGTGAAGGATATTTCTTCGGATCGATTTGATTTTGGGTCCCAATTCAGTATCGTTTCAATGTCTTTGGGTCCCTCATTGTCATTTTCTGAATGTCGGAGGGCATTTTCTAGAAGAATTTTATGCGTAAAGGGCAGTCGATCAACTTTATCACTGTCAAGCGACCTTAAATCATAGTACTTGTATGTTTTTTCTTTAATTGAGAATGAATTTATGTAATCCGACATAGTACCCCTCTATAATCTGAGTGCAGATTGTATACGAATCACTTCTTTTTGTCTCATATTGTCATGACTAAATATCCGGAAAGATTTTACCTCCACCCATGCAAACATCATCCAGATAGATCACAAGATATTGGCCATGAGTAATGGCCCATTGTGCTTCCTCAAAGAAGACTTTTATCCCATCTTTATGGATTTGTATTTCACACTCTGCATCGGCTTGTCGGTAACGACATTTTGCTTTACAGGTTACTCGATCGCCTTTTTGAACCCTTTCTGAAAATTCTTTACTTAGCCAGTTTATGTCTTTAGCAAAAGCTTTTTTTTGCCATAATTTTTTATGGTTTCTGCCTTGTACGACCAATAATTCATTGGTATTGATATCCTTATTGGCAACATACCAAGGTTCACCTGAATGATTCTTCAGGCCACCAATTCCAATATCTTTTCTCTGCCCCAGTGTGAAATACATCAAACCATCATGAGTGCCTAGAATTTCACCATTCTCTGCGACAATTTTCCCCGGTTTAGGGGGTAAAAAGGTTTGTATGAAGCTTTTAAAGGGTCTTTCCCCAATGAAACATATGCCTGTGCTATCGGGTTTGTCATGGTTGGGTAAACCTTTCTTATAAGCATAGTCTCTTACTTCATCCTTATTCATTGAACCAACAGGAAACAATACATCGCTAAGTACGCCTGGGTTGATTCCATGCAAGAAATAAGTTTGATCTTTGTTGTCATCTATTCCTTTGAGCAGCAAGTTCTCGTTCCCCTCGGATGACGATCTTGCATAATGCCCGGTTGCAATTTGTTTTGCACCTAGCCTTTTTGCATGTTGAATGAAAGAATCAAATTTGATCATTTGATTGCAGAGTATATCTGGATTAGGAGTCAATCCTGCTTGCAGCTCTCCCAGTGATTCATCAAAAACATCTTTCCTGTATGCCTCGGAGAAATCGACATGATGCATGGGTATTCCAATTTCTTTGCAAGCATTTTTTGCATCTTGTAAATCTTGCGAAGCAGTGCAGTATGGTTCGTCATCCCTCCAATTGGTCATATGAAGGCCTTCTACTTCATAGCCTGATTCAATTAACTTGGCAGCACTGACAGCAGAATCAACACCACCTGACATCGCAATCATCACTATTCCATTCTTACTCATCTTTCAACACCATTGGTACGTGATCAATGCCAGCTTCCTGAAACACCTCTCCCTTTTCTATAAAGCCCAGATTTTTGTAAAACCCAATAGAACCCATCTGGCTGTGTAAATAGATTTTTTCTAGNCCCTTCTTTTTTGCTGTATCGATAATAAATTTCATCAGTTTTGAGCCCANCCCTTTTTTTCTATGAGGCTCTAATATGGAAACCCGCTCAATCTTTCCACCCATTTTTATTCTTGCTGTGCCAACGGGATCGNCTTCTTTGTATATCAAAAAATGGATGCATTCAGCGTCTTTTCCATCCATTTCAATATTTTTTGGGACAGCTTGTTCTCGAATGAAGACTGCATCTCTGATGCGTATGATATCCTCAGAATGTTCTGACCAACTTGTTTCGGTGATTAAAATGCTTTTTGTTTCTGGCACCTTATATTTTCTTGGCGAGTGATGCAGCGATACCGATGTATGATTCGGGCCTTAGGGCTTTCATTTCATCTTTGACGGCCTGATCAACGTCAAGAGAATCAATGAATGCATGAAGCTTCTCTCGATCCAATTTTTGCCCTCTGGTCAGTGTTTTTAAGTCTTCGTAGGCATTGGCAATGTGTTCTCTCCTAAGAATGGTTTGAATCGGTTCTGCCAAAATTTCCCAGTTGTCTTCTAAATCTTGTTGGAGTTTTTCTCGGGAAAGTTCAATTTTGGATAATCCTTTCAATAATGATTGAATTGCAATCTCAGACTGTGCAAATGCTGTACCAATATTTCTTTGTGCAGTTGAGTCGCTCAAGTCTCTCTGCATTCTTGAGATCGTGAGCTTAGATGCAAGGTGATTCAAAATAGCATTTGCCATTCCAATGTTTCCTTCTGAGTTCTCAAAATCTATCGGGTTTACTTTGTGCGGCATGGTCGAAGAACCAACTTCAGATTCATTTACCACTTGCTTGAAATAACCAATAGAAATATACATCCACATGTCTCTGCTTATATCCAGGCATATGTTGTTGACCCGAATCATCGTATGAAAAAGTTCAGCCATCCAATCATGGGGTTCAATTTGAGTTGTGTAGGGATTGAATGTGAGACCAATAGAATCTATGTAGCCCTTTGAGACTGATTCCCAGTCAACGCTTGGATAGGCAATGATGTGAGCATTATAATTGCCCACTGCACCATTCATCTTTGCTAAAAACTGAGAATCATTTAGTAAATCAAGCTGTCTATCCAATCGGCTTAAAAAATTAGCAAACTCTTTACCCATGGTTGTAGGGCTGGCAGGCTGACCATGCGTTCTTGATAGCATGGAGTCGTTCGCCCAAGAATGTGACTGCTCTTTTAGTGTTTTGGTTAATCGTTCAATGGATTTAGTTGTTTCGCTGACTCCATCTTTCAGCATGAGGGCATAGGAGATGTTGTTGATGTCCTCTGATGTACAAGCAAAATGGATGAAAGAAGTGTAATTTTCTCCCCCCTCAATATTCTCAATCTTTTCTTTTAAAAAATACTCAACGGCTTTGACATCATGATTAATTTCGCTCTCAATCTCTTTGATTTTTCGTGCATCCTCCAGTGAAAAATCCAAATGTATTTTTGTGATCGCATCTTTCATTTGAGAGGTCATCGATGGGATTTGATTCAATTCATCACAATCTGAGAGGTATTGTAGCCATGTGATTTCTGTGATGACCCGGTATCGCATCAGCGCTGACTCACTAAAGATTTCTCTCAAGTGTTCAACCTTACTTGAGTATCTGCCATCGATGGGAGATACCGCTATTAGTCGTTCATCGCTCATGTTTTTTTAATCCATCAAATCAGAGTGCAATAATACACTAAAGTTTCTTCTGTGACTGCTATTCTCTATGTATTATGATATGTACAAGGAGTAAATCTTGGCAGACAAAAAGTTCAGAATTGAAAAAGACAGCATGGGGGAACTAAAGGTTCCTACTGAGTCAAAATGGGGTCCTCAGACTCAACGTGCAGTTGAAAATTTTGACATCAGTGACCACAAAATGCCTGGAGGTTTTATACGATCCTTGGCACTCTTAAAATGGGGCCTTGCCAATTCAAATAAAGACCTAAATCTTCTATCAGCAGGAAAAGCTTCTGCCATTGCAGATTCAGCCATGGAAATTTATGAAGGGAACCATTTGAGAGAGTTTCCAGTGGATGTCTTTCAAACTGGGTCAGGGACAAGCACCAATATGAATATGAATGAGGTCATATCCAATCTATCCTCCACAGAAGCAAATCCAGTTCACCCAAATGATGACGTCAATATGGGTCAGAGCAGCAATGATGTCATTCCATCTGCCATCAATGTCGATGCCTCCTTGTCTGTTAGGAATAATTTGATTCCTTCCATGGAGCACTTAAAAAACGTCATCGACCAAAAAGCAAAATCGATCGGTGACATACCCAAGAATGGGCGCACTCATCTTATGGATGCGATGCCGGTTACTTTCTCACAAGAAATGAGTGCATGGTCTGCTCAAATTGAAGATGCGATTGCACAATATGAGTTCTCTTTGTCTAAGTTACAGCAGCTTGCGATTGGAGGAACGGCAGTCGGCACTGGAATCAATGCAGATCCTGATCTTTCAGAAAAATGCTGTGCACACATGAATAAACTGACGGGCATGGAATTTAAGCCTGCAAATAACTCATTTCAAGCAATCAGTTCGCAAGATGCAGCACTGATATTGTCTTCTTGCAACAAGACATTGGCTGTTGCATTGACGAAAATTAGCAATGATCTTAGATGGATGAACAGTGGACCTCTAGGCGGCTTAGGGGAGATAACTCTGCCCACCCTTCAGCCGGGGAGCAGTATCATGCCTGGTAAAGTCAATCCAGTGATTCCTGAATCGGTTTGTATGGTTGCGAGCCAAGCATTGGGCAATGATCTGACAATTACTCACGCTGCACAATCTGGTAATTTCCAGCTCAATGTGATGCTTCCACTGATTGCACACAGTCTGTCCGAGTCTTTGTCTTTGCTTTCAAATGCATGCTTGAGCTTGGCAGATAAGGCCATAAAAGATTTTACAGTGAATCAAGAAAACATTGAATCCATGCTGAGCCAGAACCCAATATTAGCAACAGCACTGAACGCCACTATTGGTTATGAAGCAGGCGCTCAAATAGTAAAAAAAGCGTATCAGGAAAAAAGATCGATCATCGACGTTGCTACTGAAATGACTGATTTGGATTCCGATACACTTGCAGAGCTTCTAGACCCAGTCAAACTCACTAGGAATCAATAATTCCAATAGATTCTTGTGCTTGATCACATTAGACAGAGCTATCTCAATACTTCTCCCTCAGATGACCCAGTTCGAGAGGTGATGAGAAAGCTGCCTCAACCGATAGTTGAGCACTACATTGAGAAAACAAAATTAAAACATGCAGCCGTCATGATTGGCATTACTCAATCGGAGGAAAACGAATTGAGCGTCTTGCTGACCAAAAGAACGAGTCATCTCAAGCATCATGCTGGCGAGATCAGTCTACCCGGTGGTTCATTTGATGACAGCCAGGATCGAAACATCACTATGACAGCTTTGAGAGAATCGGAGGAGGAAATTGGTTTAGATAGAGAGCAAAGCGAACTGATCGGATATGTTTCACCACAGGTCAGCCTTGGGACCGGCTTCATAGTTACCCCAATAGTGAGTTTGATACCCAAGGATTTTCTTCCAACTCTTAACAGGGATGAGGTTGAGGAGGTATTTGAGGTTCCGATCAGTTTTCTTCTGAACCGAAACTCACTGCATAACGAAAGAAGAATATACGATCAGATTGAATGGACCGTCTACAGCTACAATTACCTGGATCACATGATTTGGGGTTTAACCGCTCAGATTTTGAGAAAATTCTCAGGGTTAATCGCTCATAAAGATGAAAAAACTGCATAAAATAACGGCTCAATTAAGAGATCCTGAGTCAGGATGTCCTTGGGATAAAGAGCAATCATTTGAATCGATAGCAGATTGCACCATTGAAGAAGCATACGAGGTTGTTGAGGCCATTGAAAGCCAGGATTATGAGTCACTCAAGGACGAATTGGGTGATCTACTGTTTCAAGTCAGTTTTCACTCATTGATGGCAGAGGAGAAAGGGCTATTTACGCTGGATGACGTCATCGACTCAATCACTGATAAGCTCATCAGAAGACATCCCCATGTCTTCTCAGATAAAAAGATTCATAGCTCTGATGTTCAAACAGATGAGTGGGAGAGGATCAAAGTCATTGAGCAAAGAAAGAAGAGTAATGATGCAAGCTTGATGGATGGCATTGGAAACAATCAACCCGCATTAAATAAATCATTCAAGATTGGAAAGAAGGCAAGAGCGGTGGGTTTTGATTGGCCAGAAATCAATGGTGTGTATAAAAAAATCTTTGAGGAGATCGATGAGCTGAAAGCAGCTGTTGAATCAAGCAGTGAAGATGAAATTGAGAATGAGTTGGGCGATCTTTTTTTTACTTTGGTTAGTCTTGCCAGGCATTTAAAGGTTAACCCTGAAAGCGCGCTTAGAAGTGCCAATAAGAAATTCATTGATCGTTTTAAAACCATGGAGCATCTTGCCAAGCAACAAAATAAAAAACTGGATGAAATGACCTTAGAAGAATTGGAGTCATTATGGCAGCTGGCTAAGGAGAATGATCAAGATGGACAATGACCAGATGATTTCTAAGCTTCAATCACAAGCCAAACGGTTGCCCAATAAACCCGGTGTTTACATCATGAGCAATGAGCAAGGCAAGGTCATTTATGTTGGCAAGGCGAAAGGGTTGAAACAAAGAGTGAAGAGCTACTTCACACCAAAACCTGCAAGCGGAAAAGTAGAGGCGATATTAAAAGAGATTAAAACGATAGATATCACTATCACTATTACTGAGAGAGAAGCATTGATTCTAGAGAACACTCTCATCAAGAAACACAATCCAAAATTCAATGTCCTACTGAAAGATGGAAAAAGTTATCCACACATAGAGGTCAGCTTAAAACATGATTTTCCAAAATTTAGTTTTCATCGCGGGAAAAGGAAGTTGAAACATGCCAGGTACTTTGGCCCATATCCCAATGTATATGCGGTTAGGAACACTCTAAATAACCTACAAAAAATATTTCTTTTAAGAAACTGCACCGATTCATACTATAAAAACCGCTCAAGACCTTGTTTGCAATTTCAGATCAAGAGGTGCTCAGCACCGTGTGTTGACAGAATCAGTCATGAGGATTATTCATTCAATGTGAATCAAGCGGTTGATTATTTGAAGGGAAATGACAAGAGCATCATTGATAAATTCATCCACGAAATGGACAAAGCATCCAAGGATCAAAACTATGAAAGAGCCGCTTTTTTTAGGGACCAAGTTGCCAATCTTAAAGTCATCCAATCGCAACAATATGTAGATGGCACAAAAAAAGTCGATGCAGATGTAATCTCATTGATAGGCGAAAGAGGCATGTATTGTCTAGCGGTATTGTTTGTTCGTCAGGGAAAGATTTTGGGAAGCCGAACAATCTTTCCATCTAAAACGAAATACGATTCTCATCAAGAAATCCTGGCTTCTTCACTGATGCAGTTCTATTTAGAGCACGATGTTCCTCGTGAAATCATTCTCAATCAAAGCTTGAGTGAAAAGAAAATAATTGAGCAAGCATTGATGGAATCTCAAAAAAGGCAAACAAAAATCAAGGATCGTGTGGTTTCATATCGTGCAAAATGGTTAAAGATATCCGTTGCAAATGCTGAAGAATCACTTAAATCAAAGTTGGCATCTAAGGCTTCAATATCAAATCAGTTGACGGATTTAACTCTCGCATTGGGATCCAAGCAAAAACTCAAAGATCTGGTGTGTTTTGACGTCAGCCATCATATGGGTGATGAGTCTGTCGCAGCCTGTGTTTGGCTCAATGAGGATGGCTTTAGTAAAAAAGATTATCGGCGTTTTAACATTAAAGGACTGACACCGGGTGATGATTATGCTGCGATCTCAAACGCGATTGAAAGGTATTATAAAAGAATCAATGATGAGGGTAAGAATCTGCCAGACCTCCTGATAGTAGATGGTGGCAAGGGCCAGATTAATTCGGTCAAGAAAGTGCTGCAATCATTATCAATCAAAGGCCAAATGATCATTGGTATTGCAAAAGGAGACAAGAGAGACCCAAAGAATGATCGAATTTTTCTCGAAGGATTCAAAAATCCCGTGGACATGAATGGGAAAGACTCTGCCAAATTTCTAGTCCAATCCGTAAGAGATGAGGCGCATCGTTTTGCAATCACAGGACACAGAGCCAAGAAAAGAAAACAATTGCTTCAATCGGATCTTGAATCCATCGATGGAATTGGGCCCAGCAAGAAAAGAAACCTGCTGACACAGTTTGGAGGATTCCAAGAGGTGAAGAGGGCATCCGTTGAAGATTTAGTGACGGTTGATGGCATCAATAAGAATTTAGCCAAAAAGATTTTCAATCATTTTCACCCAAACTAATGTCCTCAAAGATATGATCCGATATACTTAGGACATGTCGCTCAAATCCAATATCGCCAATATTCTAACCCTCATAAGAATTGCATGCATTCCACTCATGGTGTTTGTATTTTTTTCAAACATGGAGAATGCAAGGCCGTTGTCTGCCATTATTTTTATTGTTGCTGCTTTGACCGATTGGTTGGATGGTTGGGTCGCTCGTGAATTTGACCAAAGCTCAAAACTGGGAGCTTTTTTAGATCCGGTTGCTGATAAGTTGATCGTTTGCATTGCACTATTGATGATTGTGCAATCCGATCCAACAGTGATTAATACACTTATTTCGATTGTCATTATTGGAAGAGAGATTTCTATTTCTGCTCTGAGAGAATGGATGGCAGAGCTTGGAGAAAGGCATCAGGTATCGGTCATCGCTTTTTCAAAATTAAAAACAATATTACAAATGGTCGGGCTTTCATGCATGCTTTATCAAGAATCATTGTTCGCAATAGATATTTATACCACCGGCATGATTGCATTAATTGTTGCAAGTATACTCACCGTTTGGACAATGGTTATTTATCTGGTCAAAGCATGGCCATATCTTCAAGGAGGGATAGAGTGAAATGAATCGATTGGTTATTTCAATACTGGCATTTTTAATTTCATTCAACGTTTTCTCATCGTCCGATGAGGATCAGCGCTTTCTTCAAATCATTGATTCAGAGTGGCAGAGATCGATTGACGAAAACCCTCTATATGCCTCTTATATGGGCGATAAATCATCAAACCAAGATTGGCCAGATCTCTCTGAAGAAACATTACGAAATAGACAGCAAAAAACCAGAGATGCATTAAAAGAAATAAAAAACATCGATCCTGAAAAACTCAGTGAACAGAACAAACTGAATCACAGATTATTTTTATACAACTACGAAAGAGCTGTCAGAGGACAGCAATTTGATTCACATCTGCTTGTTTTCGGACAAAGAGGGGGCATCCAGTTAGAGCATGAAACAGCAGAAAGCTTAGGGTTTATGACGCAACAAGACTATTTGGATTGGATTGCTCGTCTTGAAAAGCTTCCAAGTTATATTGAAGCGCACATTGCACTGGCAAAACTCGGGATGGAGAGAAACGTCACGGCTCCTAGAAACCTAATGGAACGAGTGGCAAGGCAAATCGAACTGCAGTTGGTTGATGACCCAACCAAAAGTCCTTTTTACAATGTTTTTGAGGCAATGCCTGACACCATTGATGATCCATCAGAAATAAAGAGGAAGGCCATGCAGGTCATCTCGCAAGACGTGATTCCCGCGTACTATAGATTCAAAGATTTCTTTGTGGATGAATACCTGCCTTCATCAAGAACATCAATCGGAGTTTCAGATTTACCAAACGGAAAAGCATGGTATGAAAATTTAGCTCGATACCACACGACAACCGAATTAACGCCTGAGGAAATACATCAAATAGGTCTATCTGAGGTTGAAAGAATACGATCTGAAATGAGCAAAATCATAGAGAGGGTTGGCTGGGAAGGCACGTTTGATGAGTTTTTGAATTTTCTGAGAACGGATTCTCAATTCTACTTTGAAACAGAGGAAGCGCTTCTCCAAGCCTATTTAGCCACATCCAAGAAGATCGATCCTAAGATTGTGCCGCTTTTTAAAGTTTTGCCAAGAATGCCATATGGCATTAGACCGATTCCTGAAGAATCGGCACCAGACACCACGACTGCCTATTACATGAGGCCATCAGCAGATGGGTCTCGAGCGGGTTACTACTATGTCAATCTCTATAAACCAGAGGTTAGGCCAAAATATGAGATAGAGGTTCTCTCTGTTCATGAAGCTGTTCCGGGACATCATTTGCAAATTGCACTTGCTATGGAGATTGAAAACATTCCCAACTTTAGGAAATATTCCGGTTATACAGCCTATGTTGAGGGATGGGGGCTCTACAGTGAAAGCTTGGGTTACGATATGGGCCTTTATCAAGATCCGTACTCTGAATTTGGGGCGTTAACATACGACATGTGGAGAGCGGTGAGACTCGTTGTCGATACAGGGATGCATTACAAAGGTTGGAGCAGAGACCAAGCAATTGAATTTTTCAAAGACAATGCAGCCAAAACTGAACAAGACATTGTGAATGAGGTGGATCGGTATCTCATTATGCCGGGCCAAGCATTGGCTTATAAAATAGGCCAGTTGAAAATCATGGAATTAAAAAATAAAGCGAAGCAAGCGCTCGGTGAAAAATTCGATATTAAAGAATTTCACCATGTCATTTTGGGAGAGGGAGCTTTACCATTGGATGTTTTGGAAGAGAAAGTCGATCACTACATTCAACATAATTTGTAAATCAGGATTTATAGATGGAAGCATTGATTGAAAGCATCGGACTCCTTATCGAAGGGAAAATCCTTCCAGGATTCGTTTTTGGTATCGTCCATGTGAGTCTTGTATTGATAGGTTTTTACTCTGGATGGAGTATTAACCGGTTGCTCAAGCTGACATCCAAAGGATATCTCTCTGGCATCATTGGCGCTTCCTTGGCCCATGTCATTGCCGATCTGGTGGNAGCTTTGGTTGATCCCACAATGAGAGCCAGAACTTTGGGCATTGTTCTGGGNGGTCTTTTNCCGTTATTGCTGATACCTTTTCTTGAGAAATACATCACTAANAGNGAGCGNCANATCATGGTNGGTGATCANGAAGACATNGANAAAGATCTTCACGACAAACACAATCATTGATTTAAATTACCTTTCTCTGAATGCTTCGTTTGCAATTTTTGTGACGGGTTGAAGCAGATATTCCATCACCGTTTTTTCTCCACTGATGATATCGATCTGAGCAATCATGCCGGGAAGTATCTTCACTGTTTTTCCCAGCGAGGTTGTTGCCGATTTATCGACCGCTACTTCACAAATGTACCAGATGCTTCCATCCTCCTTTTGAATGGAATCAGCACCCACATTGATCACTGTTCCTGACATGGATCCAAATTTTGCAAAATCAAACGCGGTCAGTTTCACAATGGCTTCTTGACCTTTTAGGACATAAGCAATGTCCTTTGGGCTTACTTCCACCTCAATTAAGAATTCCTCTTCAATGGGTACGATCTCTGCCAAAGGTTCTCCGGATTGAACAACACCACCAGTGGTTGTCACAAGAACTCTATTGACGATTCCATCCATTGGAGTTTTAACTGTAGATCGATTTAATCGATCCTCCAGTATGGGTTCCATTTCTTCTGTTTTTAAAAGTTGAGCCTCAGCATCTGAAATTCTCTGTAGAAGTCTTATCAATTCCATTCGTGACTCTACGCCTTGATCAACCAATGGGGCGAGGATCTCTTTTTCCTCATTCAGTAGGCTTAGATTCTTTTCTGCTGCTGCTTTTTCTTTACCGAGTGCGGAAAGCTCTGAGACAAAACGAGTCGTATCGAGCTGAAGTAAAGCCTCATTTTTTGAAACGATGTCGCCAGATTTAACATATATTTCATCAATAATTCCGCCTTCAAGATTTTGAATGATTTGTATTTTAGACGATGCGATGATTCTGCCTTGCCCAGATGTGACTTCTTCCAATGAAGCAAAGGATGCCCAGATAGATATCGATACCCAAAAAATCAAAATTGTATAAAGGATCATGTCTGCTTTTTTGACTGCTTTTGAGTATTCTTTCATGATTTTTTAGCCTTCAATCGCTCCAAGATCTGATCCCTTGGTCCATCTAATGCAACTTTCCCATCAGCAATAACGATGATTCGATCAACCAATTCAAGAAGCGGTAATCTATGGGTCACTGCAATCAGGGTTTTTTCTCTTATGAATGGATTGAGTTTTTTTACAAATGTTTGTTCTGCATTCAGATCCAGTGAGGCAGTTGGCTCATCCATAATCAGTACCTCAGGATTATTTACCAAAGCCCTCGCAATGGAAATGGCTTGTCTTTGTCCTACAGATAATGATAGCCCTCGATCTGCCAAGATTGCATCCAGGCCGCCGGGTACCCGAGATATAAAGCTGCTGACTCCACTGCATTCCATCGCCTCTTTAATCAGAGATTCATCTATTTCATCCCTTGCCATTAATATATTTTCTCGGATGCTTCCTGCGAAAAGATTTGTTTCTTGAAGCACCACGCTAATCTTTGAATGAAAGATAGAGGGATGAATTTCACTGGTTGCCAAGTTATCAAACGTGATCACACCTTGGGTGGGCATCAGTAAACCAGATAAGAGTTTGACCAGTGTTGTTTTGCCAGAGCCATTTCTTCCCATAATGGCAATTTTTTCACCCGGTTTTATCGAGGCATTAAACTCTATGAGGCTTGGGATTGTGCTATCGGGGTAAGTAAATCCAACCCTTGAGCAATTCAATTCACCAAGTTTACTGATCTTTAGTCCAGATGATTCAGATTCATCCTTGCTGATTTGATTCATCAATGCATCCAATTCACGATATGCGGTTTTTGTGCTATTGAGTCTCCCAAATAAGTTTGCTATGAGCGCCAGTGGCGCTATTGCTCTTGAGGAAAGCAGAACTGCTGCAACCATTGCGCCCATCGAAACCACGCCTTCATCAATTAAGATCGTTCCATAAAATACAATGGATATAAGGCATAGCAGCTGAGTAGAAGAGGCTGAGTTTGTTGCCAATTGCGACAAGACTTTAGACATTCTGCCGGCTTCTGAACCGTCCTCAATGGAATCTTGATATCGATCCAGGAACAGCTTAGAAGACCCAGTCGATTTAATGGTCTCAATTCCTGTGAGACTCTCGATCATTAATCCATGCTTGTTTTTTCCGACCTCCATGGCTTTTTCTGCATGCCTTGAAATGAATGGTTGCACCAGGAATCCAATACCAATCACAAAAGGTATTGCGAGCAATGGGATGACAGCCAATGGTCCAGAAATAAGATAAATGACAAAGACAAATAAAAATACAAATGGCAGATCAACGACCAATGCCAGTGTTGCTGAGGTAAAGAATTCTCTGACATGATCAAATCCCTTAATGGTGCTAGCAAGACCACCAACAGATCCTGAGACCTGATCGAGTGGTGCTTTTAGTATTTTTGAATAAATATCATAACCGACTTTTAGATCAATTTGTTGTGCTGCCAAGTCGATGAACCAGGCCCTCATATTTTTTAGAATAAAGTCAAATATTAAAACGATCATCATCCCAGCTGTTAATGCATAGAGCGAGGGGAATGCCGCATTGGGTATGACTCGATCATAAACCACCATAATAAAAATTGAACTTGCAACCGAGAGTAGATTGATCATCGTAGCTGCCAGGCCAATTCTAAAAAAAATGGACTTAAAATTAAGTACCGAACCCCAGAACCAATGTTTATTGTTATTTGACATTATTAAAGTGTATCGATTGGAAAAATAATTTGAAGAGATTAGTTGCTAGAGGCCTCAACATAGCTCTTTAGTTGGCCCAAAATCGCTTTTTGAGTGTATCCGGATAAAATCACTGATCTTTGGTTAAAGACCATATTCTCCGCCGATTCCAACAAATCTCTTTCTGCTTGGAGTAGCTCAAGCAATGAGACATTTGAAGTTTGGAATTGCATATTGAGATTGTCTCTACTTTTACCATTTGCATCGAAAGCACTTTCGTACGCATCTATTCTATTCCCCGAATTTTTTAATTGCGAAAGCAATGATTCGATGTTTGATGTTATGTCCTTTGCAAGTGTTGAACGATCATATGAGAGTTGATTCAACTGCTCTTTTGCAATCCTTAATTGAGAGTTTTTTCTTCCGCCCGTATACAGTTCAGATTCAAATTGAATTCCAAGGTAGATGTCGTGTTCTTCTAATTTCTTGGTCATGTAATATTCAGGATTATACAAATCACCCTGTAAGGTTAGATTCAGCCTTGGCCAAAAATTTGATCGCTGTTTCAAAACATTTTCTTCAGCAGCTCTGATTCTTAGGTCAATTTCTTTGATGTTTAAATTTGTATTGATGGCCATCTCAATGGCTTGATTCTGATCCAACATAAGATCAGATTTATCAATCCCAATCATTTGGCTGCAAGCTTTGATGTTTGGCATCAATTGCATGAATTCTGCTTTTGAGGAATCATAATTGAGTTCGATTCTAAGTAACTTGGCCTCCGCTTCTGCCAAGCGAGCATTGGCTCTGGAGAGTTCTCGTGTTGGTGCTCTTCCGCTTTCTACTCTGATTCTGATCTTTTCAGTAATTTCTTTATGTCGTCTTACCGAGTCTTGAACCAGAGCCTTTAGAATTTCGTAGGATGCCGTATCCAGACATGAAGTGACCATCTTTAGAAGCAAGCTATTGACCTTCTGCTCCTGCACCACTTCATCTGCCAGCAAATTATTGCGAGCCTCATTGATCTGATATTTGGTTGAAAAGAAATCAAACAAAAGTTGCTCAACCAGAATTCCTGCAGAGGTACGGTCTTTAATGGGTGAGTTTTCAAAGAAACTGAATCTATCATCGTAGCTGCTTTGTAAGCGGTTTGTTGTTGAGCCAAATAACGAGACTTGTGGCTTTCTCGGTGCTTTTGCAATATTGAGGACTTCTTTGCTTTGTAGGAGATTTGCTTCAGAGGAAAGAAATACTGGATGTTCAATGACTGACATCTGTAGTGATTTAAAAAAATCTTTTGATGATGAAGTGTCCATCAACATTTCTGGTTTTAATAATCCAGATTCAGGACTGTCTTGTCCGTGAATAGTTATAGGAACCATGAAAAAGACCAGGCTTAAAATCCCAGTCAAGAAAAGACCTCTAAACATCTCCAAGAAAATACTCATCAGTGCATTCTAATACAAAAAAAGAAAAGTGCTATTATCAGCGTTTTAACTAATGAAACTAAATGAAGGATCTACAGCGATTCATAGTTCCAATCTTCCCACACTACCTGATCATTGATGTTTTCCCACGGGATCATTGTATCATTATGTATGGATGGTGAATGCATGGGTTTAACCATGCTAACGATCAATTCACCATCACCAGAGAACACATCAAAACTAAGCTCCATAGAATCTTCAATCAAGATCAAGTCATTCAATGAATCGATAGAATCACTTAGTCCAGCATCAATATTATCAGCGGCAATTGGTAAATCAATCATAGGTAGATCAAAGCCATTCATAAATTGGTCATCATCATCGGGCAGGGTGATTGTACCGTTGCCGTCATCAGAGTTACTTGGTTCTGTATCAAGATCATTATCATCATTAGATGATTGATCAATAGACTTGCTAGTAAGAGGTTTGCTTGTTAGATCAGAAACTTGGACCGTTTGGTCAGAAAATACAATCGTTTCAATATTGGTTAAGGTGATAGTGTCATAACGATAATCACTAGTTGCTGACGATAATCCTTTGATCTTAACTACACCATCTAGGACAGTAATTTCGTAATTATCTCTTTCATCAAAGATCAAGACGGTATCGGTTCCACCTTTACCATTGATCTTGTCATCTCCACCTGCAGAGTCAAAGATATCATCCGCATCAGTGC
>PBDY01000003.1 GCA_002717445.1 Gammaproteobacteria bacterium
ATATCCTCATCGATACAAAACCAAGTGTCTATTTAATTGATTTTGATAGTGCATCCAGACTCCATCAAAAAATCGCATCACCAAAGAAAACCCTCAACCGTTTTCGTCGATCATTAGAGAGGACCTATGACAAAAATGAAAAAGACTTCTCAGTGAGTGATTGGGACACCATTGTCAGCCATTATTTTATTAGCTAACGTATGGATTATTCTCAGAACCTGGTTTCTTGAAGCGACGGTGAACCCAGTAGTATTGTTCTTTGTTATCCATAATGTGAGATTCTAGGCACTGATAAAAGTGTTGTAAAAATATTTCTGGATTTTTGCAATCATCATTATTCATTTCAGGGTATATGGTCAGAACATAATTTCCATTTGGCAATCTCTTTGGGAAATACGGAAGAACCGTGCAACCCGTCATTTCTGCAAATCGACATATGGCAGGGGTCGTTGGAGCATCTTGCCCAAAGAAACTGATATTGACTGCATTTTTGCCAGTAAAATTTTGGTCTGAAGCATACCAAACTATTTTCTTTGCTTTGAGCGCTTTGATTAAGCTTTTCACTTCAAATTTTGTGACAAGACTGTCAACAGACCTGAGGCGTGCATTTCTAAAAAAACGATTAATGATTGGATTGCTGCCAACGCGATACATGCCAACCAATTCAGGCATGTCTGGTGCAATTGATTCCCTGCCAATGAATGCACTGATCTCTAGCATGGTGAAATGGGCACTTAATAGAACTACGCCGCGATCTTTTTTTACAGCATCTTGAAGAATTTCTAAGCCTTCTATTTGTGTGATTTTTCCAATGCTTCGATCCGACTTCCATCTTGCAATACAGACCTCAAAGAAGCCGATTCCAAGTGAGGTGAAATGATCTTTGACTATTTTATTTTGTTCTTTTTCATTGAGATCTGGAAAACAAAGTTCAATATTTCTTTTTGCAATTTTTTTTCGATTTGAAGGAATGCAGAAGAGAAGAAATCCAATGATTCCCCCCAATGATTGAATGGCTTTAATTGGAAGCAATGAAATAAATCTTGCTTTTACCAATAGGGCAAGAACCAACCAATTTTTTGGTTTTAGGTAGTCACTAGAGGCAACTTTTTTTGGGTTAGGATTATCCATAGATCTCAATTACGAATTCAGTATACTCAAGTTATGAACAAAAAAAATCTAGATCACTTATCTTCAGAGCAGCTTCATGTTACTCAGGAAAAAGGAACCGAAGCTCCTTTTACTGGAGATTTACTTCATAACAACGAGTGCGGCACCTATCAGTGCGTTTGTTGCAATACCGATCTTTTTGGCTCGAACACTAAATTTGATTCTGGAACTGGATGGCCTAGTTTTTATGATGTCATGAGTTCTGATGCTGTAAAAGTTGAGGTTGATCACAGTCATGGCATGGTCAGAGAAGAAGTTTTATGCGGAAATTGTAATGCACATCTCGGTCATGTTTTCCATGATGGCCCTCAACCAACAGGCCTTCGTTATTGCATTAACTCATTATCTTTGGATTTTGAGCAAGGCTAGACAGTTGATTTATCTCAGGGTTCTGGCAGGCATCATACTTCAGATTGCATTCTATGCCTTATTTCTTTTGGGTCCAACACCGGGATTCGATTGGCCAGATGCTACAGCATGGTTGGGAACATACTTTGTTATAAACTTGGCAACCTCATTTTGGATCACTGCAAAATATCCTTCTAGTATGGAGGCCAGGTTGGAGTTTAGTTTCCAGCGTCAACCCAGAGAAGATCGGCTTGCCACTTTGCTATTGATTTCTGCACTTTGTATTGTTGTTAGTATGAATGCCATCGATGTGTTTTACCTGAAGTTCTTTTGGATGCCTTCTCAATTTTGGAAGATATCAGGACTTGCTATCTCTATTGCTGGATATTTAATTATTGTTTTCACGATCATCCAGAATGAATTCGCCCAATCAGTTGTGAACATACAGGACGATCGAAACCAAGTTCTAATAGACAAAGGTCTTTATGCTGTTGTCAGGCATCCAATGTATCTAGGCCTCTTGGTATGGTTGTTTGGGATGTCTCTTTGGCTTGGGAGTATTGCTACAGCATTATTTGGTAATGCAATTCTTTTTTTGGCACTGCTACCCAGAATACTTATTGAGGAAAAAACCTTGGCAATCAACTTAGAGGGTTACGAAGATTACATGGACAGAGTCCAATCAAGGATCATTCCTCAAATCTTCTAATTTAACCTATGTCGGGATTGAGACTATAGAGACCAATCAACTCTGTGTTTCCGATGACATGTCCTTCCATTGACTCGATGACCTCTTCAGCTGTGAAATTTCCATCCACTGAGCAGGTTTCAAAGTCGCAAGCAAACAGTTGAAATCGATAATGATGGGGAATTTCGTCATTCCAAGGAGGGCAGGGTCCTTCGTATCCAAAATAGTTCCCCTGCATTTCAGGATCACCGGCCATGAACTTTGTGTAATCATTGACCCCTTGACGCGAACCAACAGGCCCTTTGGGATTTTGTTTCCCGCCAGGAGTGATGCCATCAGAGCATTCTCCTTCTGAGACAGAACCATCCTTCGGCTTGATATCAACCATAACCCAATGATAAAAATTTACTCTTGGCAAATCCTTTGAAATGGTTTTTCCCTCTTTATTGAAATTATCCAGAGAGGATGGAACATCGGTATCCACGCAAATAAGAACAAGTGACTTGGCATCGTTAGGTATCGCTGACCAGTTAAGCTGAGGGTTTTTGTTTTGCCCCAAAGCCATATGATTTTCTGTGTCTTTGATTCCAAAAGCACATCTTTCAGGGATGTATCCTCCATGTTGAAAAGTATTTGAGAGCAGTTTCATAGTCATCCTTCTTTGGCAGAATTGTTTTTGGGTTGAAACAATAATATTAATGCTGACATGACAATGGCGCAAGCCCACAAAGTTCCTGAAACAAAGATGATTTCATACCAATTATCCCATCCTTTGTAGTTGTAAACCGCAATGAAGGTGCCTGTAAAAATGACCCAAATAAGCCAACGCATTTTCTGACTGATGGGCAGGCCATACATTTGAGTTACAACAAAAACTCCCAAAAACCCAAACAAGAACATTGGCCAATTATGTCCAACCATCCATGCAACTATCATTGCGTGGATAACAACAGTTGCTTCTAGAAAGATTGTCCATTTAGGGTTTAAATGCATGCGAGTAAAGAAAAGACTGCCTTGGAGCAAGAGTAAAAACATGTAAAGGAATCCCATCAGATGACCTTGAGTTCCAACCATTGGGTGGTACCAGAACGTATAAATCGTCGCCCAAGCAAAATAATACCCATGATATTTTCTAATACTCACCGCTGCATTACTGACAAATCCAATCCTCTTACCAAAGAACATGCCTCTTCTTTGGTTTTCCATGATCAATACCATGAAAAGAAGAACAATGACCGACCATTGTGCAGACACTTCCAAAACATCTTGAGCCAGACCGTCGTACCAAAATCCAGTTTGTAA
The DNA here is from genome assembly GCA_002717445.1 of Gammaproteobacteria bacterium. Classification (GTDB taxonomy): domain Bacteria; phylum Pseudomonadota; class Gammaproteobacteria; order Steroidobacterales; family UBA11654; genus CACPJA01. Next base: position 3,509 of record PBDY01000003.1, read on the forward strand.
CAAATGGAGTGTTATGAATCCTGCATTTGCCAATAGCGCCGAAATATTGAACCAATGCAGCCCATTGCTATAGCTCGGTTTTTCTTCTTGTGCCTTATAAATTAGCCACCAAATGATTCCTTGATGCCCCAAATAAAATAACCATGCTGAGGTTCTGGTTATCCATGAGGGGTCATTCAGTTGCCATTTATACCAAAATGCAACACCTTCCGGTTTGGGAAGGAGGTCTGGCTTTGAGAACCAATAAATATCTGCAAAATATATCAATGCAGTAAAAAAAAGGCTAAATACAATCCCAATCTTAAGCGCAGAATTTGCATCAATTAAGCCTATCTTATTAATGTATGATTTCATTGATCTAACTGTTCACAATCATGATTTATTTATATATCATCGAAATATAGATCATTTTGAGAAAAAAGTGTCAGACTTCTTTAAATTTTTCAAACCAGACTTACCGCAAACTCAGACGCAGGAAAACATCAATCCAGTTGAGATGGCTGCCACCGTTCTTATGATTGAAATGGCGAGAGCTGATTTCGAACAAGACGATCTCGAAAACCAAACGATCATCGAGCTTTTACAAGAGTATTTTGGCATCAATATTGACGATGCAAATAAACTCTTTCATCAAGCAGAAAAAATTGCTGATGATTCAGTTTCTCTGCATGAATTTACCCGAACCCTTCATGAGACTCTAGATCCAGAAGCAAAAAATGAAATCATTGAGATGCTTTGGCGCTTAGCACTGGTCGATGATTCTTTGGATCGTTACGAAGATTATTTGGTTCGAAAAATTGCCGATTTGCTTTATGTATCAAATTCCATCGTGCTTAGAATTAAACATGATTTAACCAGTAATTAAGGTTGAAGTAATTTTATCAACCAAAGGACTGATGTCCTCAAAGATTGGGTTCAACACCGGTATTCCAAGTTCATCTTTCAATGAAGATGTATCGAATGATTCACTGGCATTGATGGCAATGCCAATGACCTCTTTTCCATAGTGTCTGATCAATTCTATTTCATCTTCTATACCTGGAATGATGGCTTCGGCTGCTTCGCAGTTATCGAAATATTTTCTTTCTGCTGGATGAGCCAAAACAACGGCATCGATATTTCCAGAGAGCAAGATTTCTGATCCGCATGGACCGGAAGGGTTTCTAAGCGATGATTGACCTTCGATAAGCATCAAATCAGGTTTTTCTTTTGTGGCACAATCAATGATTGCTTTTTCAAGTTCGCCGGAAACGAAATCATTCAATGTTGAGTCAAGAATTAGGCCGTGTTTAAAACCCTGAAGAAATCCTGTCTGACCCGTATAAATGACCTCTGTTTTTGTGCCAGATTCTCTCAAAGCTTCAACCAAAAATTGACACATTGTCCTTTTCCCCGTTGCACAATCTGTTCCCAGTACTGCAATTGTGGGGATCTGAATCGCTTTGATCTCGCCGCTCCAGAATCTTAATTCTTCTGCTTTTTTTGGTTTCCTGATGTCATGAATTTCTGCACCATTTTTTTCAGCAAGCCCTGCAAGCTCAGAATCCTCTGACAAGAGTTGATGAAGTCCACAAACCACATCCATGCCATGACTGAGTGCATCTTTCACAATCAATCGATGTTCCTCTGGAAGCATCCCGCCTCCAAATGCCACTCCCATGACGAGATATTTAGGTTTCTCTGGTAATTGTTCGAGTGCGGCAGATAGATCTTTGTATATCATGAGATTCTCTTTGCAATGCTCTACAAGATCCGCGCTCATTGAACCATTAAACTTTTGATCTATCAGACCTAGAATTTTAAATCGGTCCGAGTATCTGAGTAATCCGTGTGCTGTTTTGGCATGGATATCATCAAGCAGACCCCCACTATAAAGCAATGCTGTTCCATAAATATCTTTCATCAGTAGATCCCCAGGCCCGGCTTTTCAATCACGCTCATGACTCCATTCTCGCATGTGTATCCGCCTTCTATGAGATCCCATCCTAAATCAAAGAAGCCGTCTAAATCAATGTATTGGGTGTTCTCACACGAGAGTGCAGTGTGTAGAGCAGCAGAAATGCTGACTTTGCTTTCATCAAAGCATCCCCACATGAGTTTTATCCCATTTTCTTGAGCCAATGCCGCGATTTTTTTTGCAGCAAAAACTCCCCCGCATTTCATGAGTTTGATGTTAAATACCCCAAAGGGTTTTGGCTCTTGCACGAGATGCATTGCGTGATCAAAGTTTTTAAGACTTTCATCAGCGACACAAATTTTTCTGATTTCTTCAGGAAAATAAAGCATCTCATCATTTTGATCCGTTTCCATTGGTTGCTCGATTAACTCAAGACCTAGATCAAGAGTTTCTCCATAAAATTTAATCAATTCTTCTTTTGAGTAACCCCTATTGGCATCAACACGAATTCTAATCTCCTCAGGCTTTAATGCAAAGAGTGCTTTCATGCGTTCGATGTCTTCTTCAACGCAGTCACCGATTTTGATTTTTAAAAATGAAAATCCATTGCCTATGTGTTTTTCTGCCATCTCTATGGTTTTCTCCAAAGACGCAACACCAATTGTTATAGAAGTATCGAAACTTTGATGCTTTTTGCCCAGTGCTTCAACGAGTGATTTTTTTTGTCTTTTGGCCCATAAATCATGCAATGCAATATCAACAGCAGCATTTCCTTCTGGACTTGAAGACAATTCTGATGCGACCCAACTTAGGATGTTTTCATTTGGAGTGAGATCTTTTCCGGTTAGAGATGATGAAAAAGAATTTAGATTGTCAAAGCATGCTTTCACCGACTCTTCTGAATCATTCTGTGTGGCGCATGAACCAATCCCGATATTGCCCTCTGTGTCTTTCAGAGTAATGAAAGTATTTTTAATCGATTCGTGAACATGCCCTGCAATCGCCCAAGGTTCTTTCAGTTGCATGTCATGCGTTTCAACTTTTGCATCGGTGATGATCATGTATTTATTTTAAACCAGATGCTGAAAATTGGCGCAAACAATTCCATCGAGCAGTAGTTTGCTGGTTATGTTTCCGGAAATGAATAGAGAAATCGACTGTATTAACACAATTGCAATGAACGGCGAGAAATCAAGTCCTGCAGGAACCGGCAAGTTTTTTCGAATTGGATTTAGAACAGGAACAACCAATTGTCTAATGAAGTCTGAAAGGCTGCTGTGTTGATTGGGTATCAGCCAGGAGAATATTGCATGCAGGATGATCGAGAAAAAGAAAATTGTGAGTACAAGATCAAGAATTGATAATGCAGATAGAGCAAACAGCTCAAACACACTAGGGCTCTTAATGCAGTTCATTCCAAATAAGATCAGCCCGGAAAAAAACTCAACCATCAATGCAAGCAGGATGGAGATGATTGCCAGTCTTTGAGGATCGGTTGATTTTCCAAGAGTGGAAAGCAATCGATCAGTCAATAGACCGATTGCTTTATTGATTTGATTGTATTCGCTCACCCAACGAGATGAAAAAACTCTGACGACTAGAAGCAACAAGACAAAATCAATAAGTGTAGTAAATAAAAATAGGGCGAGATCAGTCATTTGGGACCGCTGAATAAAAATTATTTGTTCTGACCCAGCTCAATGGATCTATTCCTTGCTGCTTCAATTGCTTCATCCCAAACCCGATCCAAATCATTCTCATCAAGAGATCTAAAAGCAGCCTCAGTTGTGCCTCCTGGAGACATGACTTTTTTCTTGAGTGTGACAAGATCGTCTGCACTGTTTAGAGCGAGATGACTTGAGCCAATGGCAGTTTGCACCGAGAGTGTTTCAGCAATGTCCTCTGGAATGCCGGATTTTATTGCCGCCGTTTTCAGAAGATCCATCATATGAAAAAAATAAGCAGGACCGCTCCCTGACACGGCTGTGATTGCATGCATCCACTCTTCATTTTGTACCCATATTGTTTTTCCAACGGAATTAAAAATATATGTTGCCAATACAATTTCACTTTCTGTCAGATTAGATTGAATCAAAGCCGAGACGCCTCTGCCCACTAGACAAGGCGTATTTGGCATTGCCCGACAAAGCTTAGATTCTTCCCCAAAAAGTGAGATGATTGATTCAATTTCTATACCTGCGGCCACAGAGATGATCATTTTTTCATGGTCTTTTTGAGAAATTGACTGCGCAGCTTCTTTGAAGATTTGAGGCTTTACGCAGATGATTAAAACATCCGAGCAATCAGAAACCTCCTGATTTTTTTCGCGAACATTCAGTTTTTTATTGAGAATAGAAAGAATGTTTCTTCGATCTTCGCTTGGATCCGAAACATATATTTTTGATGCATCATGACCATGCAATATAAGGCCTCTGATGATCGCTTCTGCAACCATTCCGCCCCCAATGAATCCAATGTTTTTGTTCTCATGCATTAAATATGTCTCTTGCCAAATAATCCCGTGCCTATTCTAATCATATTTGAACCATTTTGAATGGCTATTTTGTAATCATCCGACATTCCCATGGAAAGTGTGTCCAGTCCATAGCCCTCGTCATTCAGATCTTTATAGAATTGATGGAGTTTGGCAAAACCATTTATTCTTTCTTCAAATGAGGAGTCTGGAATAGAGATCCCCATCAATCCTCTCAATTTTATATTCTCCAAATCTTTCATTTCGTTTAGGAGCTCTCTCGCTTCATCATGACTGACGGATTCTCTGGCATCATCATCAATCTTTACTTGAATGCAGGCATTCATCGGTTCCGCTTTGATTCTTTGATTGTTTAATCTTTCTGCAACCTTGTAACGCGTGATTGAATGAACCCAATCAAAATGATTGGCAATCATTTTGGTTTTGTTCGATTGGATGTTCCCAATGAAATGCCAAACGGCATCCAGATCAAGTTCTATGATCTTATCGATTGCCTCTTGGGCAAAGTTTTCTGCAAATTCGTTGACACCTAATTCGTATAATATTTTTATTTTATCCAGCGGTTGCTTCTTAGAAACGGCTATGATTTTTGGCTTTCCGTTTCGGAAATCCATGGCATCAATTTCGGAATAAATTAATTCAAGATTATTCTTGAGATCCGTCATTAAAAGTATATTTGTTCAGCCTTGAATACAGGCCCATCTACACACACTCTTTTCATTTTTTCATGATCGTCTTCAAGAATTTTGACCGTGCATCCAGCACAGCCTCCGATTGCACAGGCCATATGCTCCTCAAGAGAAAGCACGCAATCCAATTGTTTCTCTTTTGCCAATAGAGCAACTGCCTCCAACATTTTTTCAGGCCCGCAAGCATAGATCACTGTTTCCATTTTCTCTGAGTCTGACAATGTCTCAATGAAACTGCTTGCCGGTTCAGTGACAAGACCCAAATGGCAACCCGCATAACCTGCTTGACTGGATAATCGACACGGTATTCTCAGTTTTTCCATGTCATCAATGGTTGCATTGAGCGATTGATCGGTACCCGGTATCCCCAAGTCAGATGTGCATGTTTGAAATGGGAAGGGTACTTCAGAGCCAAAGAAAGCGACCAATTCAATGTCATCGTTTGCCTTTTTTAATTCTTCACCCATGAATAAAACTGGAGGAATGCCGACACCTCCCCCGATTAGAATTGCAGAATTTTTGTTTGAGGGATGAATGAATCCATTGCCAATCGGACCCATTACTTTAATTTCATCGCCTATCTCAATTTGACTCAGTGCCTCTAAACCAGGGCCCACTGTTTTGTACATGAATTCTACGGTTCCATCCTCTTTTGATGAGCGCAGATAGGAAAGAGGCCTTCTTAGTATTGTATTGCCACCGCATTCTACAAAAGCAAATTGTCCAGGCTTAGCGGTTTGTGATGATTTCTCTGCTTTTACAATTGTGACAAATTGATCCGCCTCAAATCTCAGTTGTTCAACCACCTCAGCTGTTTCTTCAAAGATTGTTCCTTTATTCGACATTTTATTGCTTTAATATTTGAGTCAAGACAGCCATTCGAACAGCCACTCCATTCTCCACTTGCTTCAAGATGACCGATTGTTTCCCGTCAGCAACTTGATCGGAAATTTCAATGCCTCGGTTCATGGGACCAGGATGCATCACTATCGCATTTGGCTTACACAGCGCAAGTTTATCTTCAGATAATTGATACTCATTTGAATATTGCTCAAGCGATAGGCTGCTCTCTGTCGACTCAATGCGTTCCTTTTGCACACGAAGTGCAACGATTACATCCGCATCAGAAAGACCTTTTTTTGGGTCGTTTTCATGTTTCGCATTCGGAAAACTGCTCATTTCAGGTTTAAATTCCACTGGGGAGACCAATGTGACATTTCCAGTGTTCATGATTTCTAATCCTTCTGCCAAAGACCTTGCAACCCTCGAGTGCGAGATGTCTCCCATGATTACAACCTTAAGGTCTTCAAAAGAATCTTTCTCTTGTCTAATGGTCAAAAGATCTAAAAGACCTTGTGTGGGATGTGATATCGATGATTCACCAGCGCTGATCAAATGCGTATTTGGCCCCACATCATTTATGAGCGGATTAAATAAATTTGTGTCCCCAGTTCGGATGATGAAAGCCTTGACACCCATTGCTTCTAAATTTCTAATCGTGTCCAATATGGTTTCACCCTTGGTTGCAGAAGATTTTTTCTCATCAATGATTATTGTCTCTGCACCCAGTCGTTTTGCAGCAACTTGAAAAGATGCACTCGTTCTCGTACTGGGCTCAAAAAAAAGACTGGCGATTGATTGATTGCTTAGAAGATTTTGAAATTCATGAGGAGGATTTGAGTTCAGATAATGATCCGATAGATTGAGAAGTTCATCGATTTGATTCTTGCTCAGATCTTTAAGGTATAAGAAATTTTTCAATCGAATCACCCTTTAACTTGTGACAAGCCCATCGTTTAATCTTTGGTTCATCCAATCTTGCAAAAAGATTGCTGCTGCCATGCTATCTATTTGACCTTTCATTATTTTTCGCGAAAGGATACCTTCTTGTCTTTGCAGTTTCAATTTCTCTTTGGCATCCTCAGTTGTTAAATGCTCTAAAGCCCATTCTACATTTTGGTTGAGATCATTCTCTAGGCTTCCTTTAAAATCGTTAATTTTCTCCATCAGCGCTTCTGAGCTTTTATTGTTCACATTGGGTTTGCCAAGGACAATAATGGCCGGCCGATACTCTTGGATGACCCTTTTTAAGAGTTCCCAATCTGGAATACCATTCTTCATGACCATCGGGTCGAGTGGTGATGCAGTATTAGTGATGTTTTGACCAATCGCAACGCCCATTTTTTTCATACCAAAATCAAAAGCAATGAAAGTAGAAGACATACTCGAATCCACTATATTTTATGCATGACCAATTTGATCGCTTATATTTATACTTTTTATTCCCAGCGAATCAATGCTCTTTTCCCAACGAAATTCAGCATCCACATCAAAGACAATGGTTGGATCGTATGGTGCACTTATCCAAGAATTGGTCATCAATTCAGTTTCTAACTGCCCCGGCCCCCACCCTGAGTAACCAACGATAAATATTGAATGATTGGGCCCTTTGCCATCTACCATGTCATCGATGATATCTCTTGAGCTCGTGATGAACGTATTTTCATTGATTTCAGTGGTGTTTTCCCACAATCCTGAATTGTGTATTACAAAACCCCTGTCTAATCCAACAGGACCGCCTTGCAGGAAACTTATTTCGCCTGTGTCCATTTGATTCAAATTCATTTGATTGATTACTTCATCCAAATCGTGATGCAGTGGTTTATTGATGATCAATCCCAATGATCCAGACTCGTTCTGCTCACAAACCAAGGTCACTGTCTTTTCAAAATTTGGATCTTTTAGGCTAGGACTTGCTATGAGAAAGTGACCCACGAGTGAATTATTAACACTCATATCAATTTAATTTATGCAATGCTTCAAAGAAACGGTCTGAAACATTCACTTCAGAATTCTTTGAGATTTCTCTCATTCCTGTTGGGCTTGTGATGTTTATTTCGCTCAAATAATCACCGATCACATCAATCCCTGCAAAGTAGACTCCAGCTTTGAGCAATGTGTTTCCAATGGCATCACAGATTTCTTGGTCACGTTCAGTGAGTGGCCTCACCTCTCCTGTTGCACCCATCACTAAATTTCCACGATGATCGCCCTCAGAAGGAACTCTTGCAAGCGCCATTCCCACATGATGACCAAAGACAAGGTGTATGCGTTTATCTCCGTCCTTAATTTCAGGAATATACTTTTGTGCCATGATCGTTTTTTTATCGTTTCTCGTCATTTCTTCAAATATTGTGTTTGTATTTTGATCGCCTTTCTCGACGATAAAAATGGAACGCCCACCCATTCCATCGAGTGGTTTCACCACAATTTTATTCTGAAGGTTGATAAAATCTCTCAGGTCATTTTGATTGGATGTCACCAGGGTGGGAGGTGTCACGCTCGGAAACATGGTAATGGAAACTTTTTCATTTAAATTCCTGATCGCAGATGGCTCATTAATGACTTTGGTCCCATTCATCTTTGCTAGATCTAAAATATATGTTGAGTATATGTATTCCATATCGAACGGAGGATCCTTTCTCATTAGAATCACATCGAAGTCATTGAGACAATGTTCATTTTCTCTGCCATAGGTAAACCAACTATCTCTGTCATCATTCACCGTGATTGAGCGCCCAATACCCAATGGCTTGCCGTCATTGATTCTCAGTTGTTCCGTGTGAAAACGAGTGAGTTCATATCCAAACGATTGAGCCGAAAGCAGTAAATCAAGCGTTCCATCTTTTTCTGGCTTGATCCGCTCAATGGGATCCATCACTACAGCTAGTTTCATAATATTGCTCTCATTGATTCTCATTCTAGATCAATTCGATAGATCGCCATAGAGATATTGCAAGATACTCAAGGCCATGATTGGCGCCGTTTCAGTTCTCAACAATCTGGGACCTGATTGAATGACTGAATATTCGTTATCAATTGCGATTTGCTTCTCTTCTTTTGTGAAGCCTCCTTCTGGGCCAATGNCTAGAGTGATTTCCTTTGGCTTATTGCCATCAAGTGAATCTTGACCAGTNGTGTCGAAGAAAATCGATAGATCACTTTTGTATTTCTGCAAGCACTCGGCATCCAAGTTAATAGGATCGATTAAATTAGGTATCTGGGTCCTGCCCGATTGTTCCGAGGCGCTGATTAATATCTTTCTCCAGTGATGAAGCCTTTTTTGAATTTTATCTTGATTCATCTTCACAACCGTATTTGTTGAAAAAACGGGAACAATTCTATTGATGCCTAGCTCAGTTGATTTCTGCATCACCGTATCCATCCTTTGGCCTCTGGAGATGCTTTGTATCAGAGTGGTTTTTATCGGGGATTCTCGATTGGGTATTGTTTTTTCCTCTAACTCAACGAGCAACCGATTTTTCTTACCGTCAATGATTTTTGACATCCATTCTGATCCCGACTCATCAAATAAGATCATCTGATCTCCTGCTTGCAGTCTTAAAACTTTAGTGACGTAATGGCATTGCTCCCCTGTAATTTCAAAATGAGCTTTGGGGTCTTCAATTTTCTCTATATAAAATCTTTGGATTCTTTTTTTTCTCATGGTAAAAATCTTATTTGAGTGGTCTATTGAAAAATTCCCTCTTATTGTAAATTATATTACTCCTATTTACTTAAACCTCAGGAGCTTTGGATGAGCAAAATGAAACATAAAAACATTCGTGGAAAGTTGGCATACACTTCCAAGAAGCCAGAAATGATGAATCAAAATAGGGGGCATGAATTATTCCACATCACAAAACACTCGGATGGACAGGCCACCCTAAGAGCGCATTGTGAGATAGAGGAGCCGGATCCGACAGTGATGAGAGATGTGGTATTGACCTTAAATGAAAAAAACCATCCGATGGATTGTTTTATTCGATTGACCGTTGGAGATGAATTCATGGGCTCGGGCTTATTCGTCTTTGATTTGGATGAAGATTGCAATGGGACGATCGAGTGTGAGTCCTATGGCCCATCGATTGATCGCCTCACTCAAAAAAAGGAAACGCGAGGTTCTTTTGATGCTTTTGGAACTCACCCAATTGTGGGAGACGGTTGGAATTGCAGATCCATTGATATATCAAATGGACCAGGTGTCTTTGAGATGAGAGCATTCATGCCGTCATTGGATCATCGTGGTGCAACGCCACCCATGATTTCTGAATTAACCATTGGCATTGAATATCATGGACTTGAGGAAGTCACAGTAAAATCCGGAACCTTTAAGTGTCATCACTTTAGTTACATTGATGACGTCGGTTTCAATGAAGGAGTTAAGCACCCTCCTTATGATATCTGGGTTACCGAAGAGGATTACGTTTGCGTCAGAGCAGAAGTGACTGGATATATGATGACTTATTACGAGCTTGAGTACATTGAATTTGACTAATGGCTTGACTCCAGAATCTTTGTTGTCGCATTTTTGACCACTTCAATCGAATCTTCATTTGCTTGAAACCGAATGGCTTTGCCGCCATTCGCATGCCAATCTTCAATGTTGTGAGGCCTGTCATCGATCAATATGTTTGGCATTCCCCGATATTGAGCTAGCTCTCCTTTGTTGCTCTTTATGAAAATCTCATCGGGCTTGATCAAGAGTTTTTCTTCGATCCATACTTTTTTCCATTGTGCACAGTTTTCTTCGTCTCCTTCGAGGGGGGAAGATAGGATTGAGTAACCGCCTGATACATCTGAAACAAATTCAATCAATTCATCGCAACACCACGTTTTGGGTATTTTCGCAAAGAAATCCGTTCCTTTGATCGAGTCAATTTTTTTCATCAACTCATCCTGCTCTAATTCTTTCCAGTGACTTACCCCGCAATAGCTCGAAAAGGCCCCGAAAAAGTCAGCCAACACGCCATCCATATCTAAAAAGATTACAGGGGTTTGATTCACAAAGTTTAGATTTTAGATAATTTATGGCCAAACAGTCTTGATAAGGCAATGATCGGGCGCCACTGCCATGGAAGAATGTAAGTCTTCTTTCTGTTCTCTATGGCTCTGATCATTTTTCGTGCTGCGACATCTGCATCCATTAGAAAAGGCATTTTGAATTCATTGACATCGGTCATCTCGCTTTTTATATAGCCTGGACAAATAGTTGTGACATCAATCTTGTATTTTTTTAGAGATCTTCTCCAAGAATCAGCCAATCTTCTTACAGCGACTTTTGACGCTGCATAACCGCCAAAGTAGGGCGGCGCAGTAAAGCTCGCAATCGAAGAAATGATGACGAGTGAACCCGATTTTTGATTTTTCATAGCAGGAACATAAGGAACAATTGTATTTGCCACACCTAGAATATTGATCGCCAGTGTTTGATTAATTTGTTTTGGATCGCCTGAAGATAAACTGTCAGAGAATGCAACTCCAGCATTTGCGATCACTACATCAATGCCTTTCCTCTCTAGATTGACAAAATCTTTTGCAACATCGATTGATGCCTCTTCATTTGTCACATCTAAATCATACGTTATGACTTTACCAGCGCCCAATGACTCGCAGCTGGACTTGATTTGCTGTAATTTATCCTGTCTTCTCGCAGCTAAACCGATGATTGCACCTTGTTTCGCATATTCCTCTGCCAGTGCAGACCCGATTCCACTGCTGGCACCCGTAATAAATACTTTTAGTTTTGACTCCATTTCCTATCCTTTTTAAAAAATTTAATTTAGCTTAATTCGCTTGTGTCTGCATCATTTTAATCTGTTCTTCAATCAGCCAAATTCGATCCTGACCCCAAACCACCAGTTCTTCTTTTCCCTCTTTGTTTTTGAGTATCATTGTAGGTGGGCCCCATTTACCCAAGCTAAAGAGTCGTTCTTTATTCTTTTTAACTTCATCTTTCCAGCCTTCGGAATCCAATTCTTTTTCTGCGTCTGGCCATTCTAGCCCAATTGATTCAATAATATTTTTTAGGTTCTTTTTCATATAACCATGTTTGCCATTTGCCCAAACAGATTCTGCAAACATCTGAAGATATTGCTCTTCTTTGCCGTATTTTTTAGCGAAAGCATACAGCGAATAGCAACGCTCAACTGCATACCCTAAAGGATCCACAATATTTCCAAATGGAATGCTGTATTCATCGGCGACTCTTTTGCAGTCTTTTGTAATGTAAGTTCGTTTTTCAAGGTTCACTTTCATGCCTCTCATCACCATTGGTAAAATAATTTTATAATTGAGTTTCAGGTGATATTTTTTTGAGAGTTCAGACAGTGGCTTCATCGCCAGGTAACTATAAGGACTTCTCGCTGACCACAGCACATCTATTTCGAGTCCTAAATTTTCAATCTTATGCGCCTCAAGTGATTTTCTTTGTATCACATTTGATTTGTCATCTTTTTTTATATCAAGACTCGTCAATCTTTTCTCTAGAAATGACAGTCGATCGATTCCCCAATAGCATTCACCCGCATAAACAAACACACCTCCGAGATAGTGTCCAAGCTTCTTCCGTAATTTACTGTTTGCTGAAAGCGCATTATCGATAACCTCGCCATCGGGCACCGAAGAAACCATCTTTTCAATACCCAATTGATCATTCGTCCATAACAGATCGCCAATCTTTTTAATGTCCTTGAACGACTTATCTTCCCTGTTAAGCAGCGCCCATTGAGCCAATCTAATGATTTTGTCATTAGGTAAATGATTCA
>PBDY01000004.1 GCA_002717445.1 Gammaproteobacteria bacterium
CCTATGAATAAACCCTTTAATAGGCCATTGGTCTTTATTATCTTTGTAGTTTATTTGACTTCTTGTTCTTTTAAATGAATTGCCTAACTTATTTATTACAATTAGTATTACTTTCTGATGGCATAATTGCAAATTACAAGATATATTTCCATTCTACATTGGCATACAGAATACTAGCCAAATTGTGACTTTATATCTCTAAAGCTGTTAGAGATAAAATACTTATATTGATAAAATAAAATGATCTGTACTGCTAACACTCGTAAAAGAAATTAACGAGTTGCCTTGTTTTGGAGGGCTGACTTTAAGTTATTATCTGATTTTATTTTAAATCTAATTGATTGCTCTAAATAGTCCACGTCATTGACATATTATTTAATTAATTTTACTTATGAGATTGCCTTATATTGTTATGACCAGTTAACCTATTTGTGGCTAGTTATATGCCAGTCGTTATCATTATGAAACTACTTATAATTTATAGTATGATAGAAGAGCAAGTGTTACATTCACGTGTTGCAAAAGGACGTAATTAGTTATTAGAACTGAAAGCATATTAATCTATTTAGTCCTAGAATGTATCGGATTTGATTGAATCGCTCTAATTAAACATAACAGATATATCCATCACCAAAGATTTGCTAATAGAAAATATAAACATCAATATTAGCGCGCGCGATAAAATTAATGATTTATCTCAAAACACAGCACAGGACATCACAGCATTGCTATATGGTGTTATCTATAAAGAAGTGATTGATTTTTTTTAGTTCCTGAGTCACCTTGTTTGAATTGATAGCCCAGGGAGCATGTATAGCCTTAAGCGACAAGCACATGTCTTCACGGTCAAAATGGTTCTTGAAGTGTCCTGGGGGCTCCAGTAAGAGGCTTGACTGATTGAAATGAGGGTTTTAGCCGTAAGAGGCCTCAGCTTGGCTTCAAGGGCCATTCTGAAGCGTAGGGATTGCGGTCCTTCATAGATCCGAAGCCAAGAGCAAAGCAAGAGGAACACAAAAAGAAAGTTCCGTCAGTGATCATCCTTCACCAAATGTTTTTATTTTCATATTTTTCAGCTGATTGCTCAGATCATCGAGAATGCTGTTCAGTACAGGATTTAGCGTGCATAAAAGGCTGTTTTTAGGCATAACAGCCTGCCTACGTACTGGCACATTGATCGCCGTTGTGGTTGACGAAAGATGGGGTATAGGAGTTAAAGGTCATTCAGATATGCCTCCTCAATGGATTGGGAGTTCACTGAAGACGCCGCCTTCCTCGCACTTTGCGATGCCTTTCGCGAAAGTGGTGAGTCATCTGCTATCGAGTTCCTTGCCAATGGTGAGGGTGCTTTTCACTTTCATGAGTTAACCCAGAACGCTGCTGGGGAAGGTATCGACCTCAGTGACTCAGAATCATTAGAAGAATTTCAGCAAGAGGTGATCGAGACAGTGGAAACCCTCTGTGAATAATAAAAGCAGAGTTATCTATTTGGTGGCACATTAACTACCAGTACTCAACAGTTTATAACGGCAACTTCTTAGGTGCTGAAGTAATGAGCCTGGCTGTGAAGAGCGATCAGAGCTGTAGTGCTTTGCTCAGGTTGCAACTGATCATTACTATCCATGATAAGGCCAATACTATCCGAATTCAGCCATTTTAATTGTTGTCTAGAGTCACCTACATTTGGACATGCAGGATAGCCGAATGAAAAGCGACATCCCCGATAACGCTGCGCAAGCAGATCATTTATAGCCTGTGGTTCCTCTGCACCGAAGCCACACTCTCGGCGAATACGAGCGTGCGACCATTCGGCTAGTGCCTCAGATAGCTGTACAGTTAATCCATGAAAGAAAAGGTAATCTGTATATGCATCTGACTGGAATAACTGTTGAGCGAAAATGCTACATCTTTCTCCCATGGTAACGGCCTGCATTGGCAGGAAATCCGTTGGTTTGCCATCATTTAGATCCTTATAAAAATCAGAAATACATAAGCATTTTCCAGCACTTTGTCTTGGCAAGTTAAAACGGCCAAGTTCACTAATACCATCAGCTTTAAAAACGATTAATGAATTACCTTCTCTTCCACATGGAAAATAGCCGTAAGTTACAGCAGGATCTATGAGTGATTCATCATCCAATCTCTTAAGCCAACGCTCAAGGGCTGGCAATGCATTATCCTCAATATATTTATCATATTCTGAGCGACTTTGCTTCTTTGTCTTACGCATTTGCCATTGAACTTTAAAAAGTGAATTGCGATCTAGATATGTAAGAAGTTCTGAGAATGGAATTTCATTTGCTAACAGCTCTTTTGGACCAAGGAATGGTGGCTTTATCACTTCTTCGAGCAACACTTCGGTTGATCTAGCTGTACTTACACTCAAAGGTTGAGTTTTCAGTGTTTTAGAATCAGTCATTCCAAGGTTTGTAATATGAGTTTGTGCTGAATCAGAATCTCCACCAAGTATTAATCCATTTGGAGTGCCATCAAGAAAACCGTTGGCATCATCCCAACGACGATTTCTACGCGCAGCAATATAGGCATCCATAAAACGAAGGTCTGTGAATGCATCCTTCCCATATACAACCTTTCCATTGTAAGTATCGCTGCAATCCTTGTTGACGAACTTTGGCGTAAGTGCAGCTCCTCCAAGGATAACTGGCACAGTAATTCCAGCCTCATTGAATTCTTTAAGGTTGCTCTTCATGAATGCTGTAGATTTAACTAGAAGTCCACTCATGGCAATGCAATCAGCCTGGTGAATGCGTTGTGCATCAATAATTGCGGCACTATCTTGCTTAATGCCAAGATTAATAACTTGATAGCCATTATTCGTTAAGATGATATCAACAAGATTCTTGCCTATATCATGTACGTCACCTTTGACGGTAGCAATCAGGAATTTACCCTTAGTTGAACTAGCACCATCTGATTTGTCCATGTGTGGCTCAAGATATGCTACTGCTGATTTCATTGTTTGCGCAGATTGTAGAACAAATGGAAGTTGCATTTGGCCTGAGCCAAATTGTTCACCAACTATTTTCATACCTTCAAGAAGAAATGTATTTACAATTTGAAGGGGCTGATACAAGATAAGTGCTTCCTCGAGAGATTCATTAAGACCAACTCGCTCTCCATCAATAATAAATTGCTTTAGGCGATCTTCGATAGGGAGATCTGCCAATGATGCACTAGAAGACCTTGCATCCTTTGTACTAACTCCTTCAAAAAGTTTTGTCAACTCGGTTAAAGGATCATATGTACAAGCTTCTTTTTCGTAAGTTCTCAAGTCGTGTATTAAATCTCGACATATGCGCTGATGTTTTTCATTAACTTTACTAAGAGGCAGAATCTTGGCTGGTGAAATTATTGCTGAATCCATGCCAGCCTCACAGCAGTCATTAAGAAATACAGAATTCAGGGTAATTCTCGCCGCTGGTGAAAGGCCGAAGCTAATGTTAGATACACCCAATACTATATGTACACCTGATAATTCATTTCTTATAAGTCGTATTGCTTCTATTGTTTCCAATCCATTTCGGCGGTCTTCCTCAATACCAGTGGATATTGGAAGTGCTAATGGATCATAAAAAATTTCGTGTGCAGGAATGCCGAGCTGAACAGCATCTTTGTAAGCACGTTTTGCAATAGCAAATTTCTGTTCTGCTGTTCTGGCCATACCTTGTTCATCAATTGTTCCAATGACAACGCCTGCTCCGAATTCTTTGGCTAACTTTAAAACCTGACTGAAACGTTCCTCTCCATCCTCGTAGTTCGTTGAGTTAAGAATGCATTTACCACCGGCAACCTTTAGTCCTGCTTCCATCTTTTGCCATTCTGTAGAATCAAGCATCAACGGCAGGTTTATGTTAGTGACTAATCTACTAACCATTTCATGCATATCCTTTATGCCATCACGACCTACATAGTCAACATTGACATCAAGTAAATGTGCATTCTCCTTAAGTTGTCCACGTGCTACAGCAACAAGTCCATCCCAATCTTCAGCATTTAGTAGTTCTCTCACTTTCTTTGAACCACTTGCATTTAGACGTTCGCCAATAATCAGAAAAGAATTATCTTGGTTATATGGAGTGACGCCATAAAGTGACGCTGCAGCTGGTTCGTATCCAAATAATGATCGCTTGTCTAGATCATGATTACATCGACTAGGACGTTCTGCCGCACACATTTCCTTAGCCAATTCGGCTAACGCAGAAATATGATCAGGTGTAGTTCCACAGCAACCTCCAATAACCTGAACTCCAAGATCCTCAACAAAGTGCATAAGTTGCATCTTCAATTCAAGAGGCTTTAATCGATAGTGAGCGACACCGTCCACATTTTCAGGCAGTCCAGCATTTGGTATGCAGCTAATGCTAAAGGGACAGTGATTTGAGAGATAATTAATATGCTCCTTCATCTGCTCTGGACCAGTTGCGCAGTTCAGTCCAAGAATTTCTATTGGGAAAGGTTCCAGTATTGCAACAACTGCTGATATGTCTGATCCAACAAGCATGGTCCCTGTCGTTTCCATAGTGACGGAAACCATTAATGGTCGACGTTCACCGACTTTTAAAAAGGCAGATTCGACACCGTGTAATGCAGCCTTGATCTGCAAAACGTCTTGACATGTTTCAATGATAAATAGGTCAACATCTCCAGCCAAAAGACCCTCTGCCTGTTCTTGATAAGACTCACGCATTGAATCAAAATCAATATGACCGAGAGTCGGCAATTTAGTTGTTGGGCCAATAGAACCAGCTACAAAGCGTGGCTGCTCTGCTGTGCTGAACTTAATAGCCATTTCCTTAGCTAGCAGTGCAGATTTCTTATTTATTTCAAATGCAAAATCTTCTAATCCATATTCAGCTAACACGATTGATGCTGCACCGAAAGAGTTTGTTTCGATAACATCGCAACCAGCTTCCAGGAATTGTCGATGTACCTCTTGAACGGCATCTGGACGAGTGAGAACTAGATTCTCATTACACCCCTCAAGTTCCACACCACCAAAATCATCTGCATTGAGTTCAAGTTTTTGCAAGGATGTGCCGGTTGCACCATCAAAAACCAATACAGGGCGTTGTGGTGAGTGGAGGCGTGTCAGAAAAGCTGAATCAGTTCTCTTGACCTCAAGGCTGCCTGGTGCCATCGAGCCGCTCACGTTATGGCGTAATCCTAGATAATGCCCTGCTTATAAATTTGATCTTCTTCTCGAATATCATCAGTTGCTGATTGCTACGCGAGTAATCCAATGCTCATAATCCTTGTCGCGTCCTTCCGTGATCTTCACAAGCCGCTCACGTAAGGCATTCATGACAGGTCGGTCCGTAGCCAATGGCGTTGATTCCAGCTGCCGTATTGGCGTAATTTTGGCCGCTGTACCTGTTAGAAATACTTCATCAGCGATAAAAAGCTCTGTCTTGTCTACTGGTCGCTCAATAACGGGAATTCCCATAGCACCGGCAAGTTCAATAACACTTGCACGAGTAATCCCTTCAAGAATGTCTTGATCCACTCCAGGAGTTATCAAGTTTCCATCTCTAACAAGGAAGAGGTTCATACCGCTTGCCTCACTGATCTTCCCTCTGCTATTAAGTAACAACGCTTCATCGAAGCCACTAAGAACGGCTTCGGTTTTAGCAAGCGAGCTGGTTATATAAGCTCCGCTGATCTTACCTCTGAGAGGTAGAGACCGGTCCTCCTGACGTGTAAAGCTGCTGATACGGCAGCTAACACCCTCTGGTGATAGGTAGTCGCCTAGCTCAAGGCCGTAGATGAAGAAATCCGTCTCAATATTGTGGAGTCGAGGTGCAATACCTAAGTCACTTGTGTAGACAAATGGGCGAAGGTAAATAGGGGTTGTTGGTCGGTTAGCCCTGAGCATGGTCTCGAGGGCAGCAAGAATCTTCGCTTCACTTAGTTCAGTCAACAACAATCTGGCACTCTGACTCAGTCTTTTGGCATGCCGATCTGCTCTAAAAAGCAAAATTGTGTCTGTGGCTTGAGGGTCAGGTATGGCCCGCATTCCTCCGAAGGCACCTGTTCCGTAGTGCAATGCATGAGTGGCAATCGAAACTTTGGCCTCCTCGAAAGGAACGCAATTCCCTTGGAACCAGGCATATGGCAGGAACTGATGCATTACTGGATAAGGACCTAATCGCCAAATCTTCTCACTACCTCGTCTCAATCCAAGAATTCTCTGCCGAATAATGAGCTAATGCATCGACTAGCAAGCCTGGCAGGAGATGGTTCATCCGAAGATGTGGTGCTTGTCGAACAGCCACCAGCACCAATCCTTCTGCTAACCAGTGCGCTAACAGATATCGCAACGCTCGCTTCTGTTCTAGAGCTTCATGGTGAGCAGAGGTGGAACGAACGGATCCGTGCACTTCCTTTGAAAGCACTAGATCATCCAGCCCAGATTGATCACTATCTCGTCTCTACAGCAGTATCAGCAAAATTGATCGTCGTGCGTCTTTTAGGGGGACGAGGGCACTGGAGTTATGGGCTGGAACAGCTGAGGATATGGCAAAAAGGATCCACACAGCGTGAACTCCTTATTCTTGCCGGCACTAGTGATCAAGATATTGAGCTTCATGCCCTGAGCAGTTACCCCATCCCATTGGTAGATCGGCTTGCGCATCTGTTGCGAGAAGGCGGAATTGAAAACATGGTGATGCTTCTAGATGTTTTCGATCATCTTCTAAACGGCACTCCCATAGCTCTCAATCAAATCAAGGTGAAAGCGATGGTTGATCCTGCTCCATGGGACTGGCAAAAAGAGCCAGGGCCCAAGGTTGGAGTAGTGCTTTACCGGGCGCTTTTGCAAGCCGGTGATCTTGCCTTCCCAAAAGCTGTAAACCAGAAGCTTCGTGAACAAGGACTGGCACCACGCGCTATCTGGGTCAGTAGCCTCAGGGATCCGGCAGTTCAGCAAGGCGTAGCTCACCTTTTTGAGCAGCAAAATGTTGAGGCAGTTCTAACCACAACCTCATTTGCCTCGGTGCAGTTCGAGGATGCAGGTATTGGATCAGTGCTTTGGAATGAACTTGACGTACCGGTTTTACAAGTCCTAAGTAGCGGTCGCTCTAGGCAGGAGTGGATGGACAGCAGCAGTGGATTTGATCCGCTTGATCTTTCACTGCAAGTCGTTCTTCCAGAACTTGATGGACGTATCACAACTCGTCCAGGTGCATTTCGAACTATTAAGCAAGCCCATCCATCTCTTTCAACTGTTGTTAATGCCATGGATCCCGATGATGGCGGTCTTGTATGGACTGCACGTCATGCAAGGAAGTGGATCGAGCTTCGAAAAGCTAAGCCATCTCAGCGACGAATAGCTCTTGTTTTGGCCAACTATCCCATTCGAGACGGAAGACTGGCGAATGGAGTTGGGCTTGATACGCCTGCCAGTACAGCCTCAATCTTGAAATGGTTACAAGAAAGTGAGCACGATCTCGGTTCTGAACCGATTCCAGCCGATGGTCAAGAGTTGATGAAATGCTTGCTCAGATATCGCACAAATGACCCAGAAAGCCAAAACCGACCAACTCTGTCTCATCTACCTCTCGGGCGTTACTTGAGCTGGTGGGAATCATTGCCAGCAGATGCATGCGGACCGGTTCTGAAAAGATGGGGCTCACCAGAACAGGCAGTGGACCTGGAGCCTGAAGGATTCCCAATCCATGGCATCCGATTTAAGAATGTCGTGGTGCTAGTACAACCAAGTCGCGGCTACGACAGCGATGAAATTGCAGACCTACATTCACCCGATCTACCTCCACCTCATAGATACTTAGCCCAATACCTTTGGATGAACCAAGTCCATAGAACAAATTTATTGGTTCACGTAGGCAAGCATGGCAGCGCGGAATGGCTTCCAGGGAAAGGTGTGGGCCTTAGTGATTCTTGCTATCCGCATCTTGCGCTTGGACCAGTGCCGCATGTTTATCCATTCATTGTCAATGACCCTGGAGAGGGAGCTCAAGCAAAGCGGAGAAGCCATGCAGTGATCCTTGATCACCTCACACCACCTCTTGGACGCGCTGGTCTTTATGGTGATCTACTCAAACTAGAGGCGTTGCTTGATGAATATGTTGAAGCTAGTCAATTAGGCGCGAAACGACTGCACAGCCTTGAAGCCAAGTTGATAGATCTTTTACAGAAGAATAATTGGCCTGGAGTCCCTTTAGTAATAGACAAAACAGAGGAAAGTAGGCTTTTATTGCAGCAAAGTTTCGACAACGCCGAAACCTACCTCTGTGAACTCAAAGAATCACAGATACGCACAGGATTACATCATTTCGGCAATCCGCCATCAGAGGAGGCAGCCCTTGAGCTTTTACTTTCTCTGGCACGATCACCATCTGCAGATCAAAAAGGTTTGACACAGTCAATAGCGAAACTACTTGGATTGCAATTTGATCCATGGATTGATGAAGAAGGCGTAATGCTCTGTGAAAGTGACAAAGATATATTAATAAAATTAGATTTAATTTCTCCTCGAAAAGTTGGAGATGCTGTTACTTGGTTAGAAGAACAAGCGTTACTTCTATTGAAGGTTCTGATAAATAAAGTTCAAAGACCTGAGGATATCAATAATAGCCATCCACTACTCATTGAGCCATTAAAGAACTGGATCAAATCATCAGAGGTTAATCCTATTCTTAATCGTATTAAATACGATTTGTGGCCTCGACTTAATTCCTGCGCAGAAAAAGAGCGCGATTCATTTATTGATGCAGTCTCTGGGCGACGCATTAATAGTGGTCCCTCAGGCGCACCTACGCGGGGCAATCCAGAAGTCCTGCCCACTGGCAGGAATTTCTATTCTGTAGACCTAAGAGGCTTACCTACTGAGGCAGCATGGGACCTTGGCAAACGTAGCGCGGAACAGTTATTAGACTTACACCTACTTGAACAAGGTGAGCATCTAGTTCACCTGGCCCTATCTGTTTGGGGAACAGCCACCATGCGCAATGGTGGTGAAGACATTGCACAATTATTTGCGTTAATTGGAGTTCGGCCAGTTTGGGATGGCCCGACTCGAAGAATGGTCGATGTAGAAATTATTCCATTAAGCATTCTTGGGCGTCCAAGGGTTGATGTGCTGCTGAGGATTTCTGGACTATTCCGAGATGCTTTTCCACAGCTTGTGAGCTGGGTGTATAAAGCGCAAACACTCATATCAAATCTCAATGAAGATGCCTCATTGAATCCATTGGCTGAAATTACACGTCAACAGGGACCACAGGGACGTATTTATGGATCTGCACCGGGAGCTTATGGCGCAGGACTACAAGCACTAATTGACTCAGGATCCTGGAACAATCGTTCAGATCTTGGCCAGGCTTATCTTGAATGGAGCCAATGGCGATATACCGATAATTCAAATCCAACACTTGATCGTGTTGGCCTAGAGCAAAGCCTGAAGAATGTTCAAATTGTTCTTCATAACCAAGACAATCGTGAGCATGATTTACTTGATTCAGACGACTATTACCAATTTCACGGTGGCCTAGCCGCTGCTGTCGAACTAACCACTGGGCGACGACCGGATCTTTGGTTTGGCGATCATTCACGAAGGGAACGCCCAAGAATACATAGACTTGAACGAGAAATTGACAAGGTTGTAAGAAGTCGTTTGTTAAATCAACGATGGATTGATGGAATGATGCAACACGGTTATAAGGGCGCATTTGAAATGGGAGCTAGTCTTGACTACCTCTTTGCTTATGACGCTGCAACAGATAGAATTTCAGACTGGTGTTACAAAGCCCTATACGAGCAATGGCTAACTAATGAAAATATTCAATGCTTTCTAAGAGATAACAATCCTTGGGTACTTAGAGATATGGCCGAGAGATTGCTAGAGGCTGCAAACCGAGAGATGTGGAAATCTGCAGACGCATCTGAATTGACATGCCTCAAGGAGATAGTTATTAAGAGTGAAGCACAAATCGAAGCAAAGCCACTTGATCACTGATCATAAAATTCAAATCACGAGCCATCTATATAGAAAAGTATCTCTAACAAGTTCATGCTTTGAAGCAATTAGGTCTTAACAATGTTTTTGCCAGGAATGATTTAGGCAATATTCTTGCTAATAGTTATTACTTATTCAGCGACAGAAAGAGTATGGTTAGAGTTGACTCCACAAGATCAAATAAATCAATAATTAGAGCATTTCAGTCTGCCAGTAAATACATTTTTAAACAGAATAAACACTTTCAAAAGTAGCCAACCAATTCAAAGGAGGTATCAAAAATAAAGATGAGTTATAGAAAAGCTATTTTACACAAAAGAATTTGTAAAACGTGCTGATGTAACAGCAGGAAGCCGCTTGTCTATACCAATAGCCACTAAGGTATCTAATGTTTAAGTAGACCTAATTTTCGAATTTGTCAATTTATACTAATACGCAACTTGTTTAGCTTTTATTCTATGAATTTATATATTTGGCTTCAGATCGCTTACTAAATCCTCTATAACCTAAAAAAATCCTACACTTGCAATTAATAAAATCAATTAATCAGCGACCGCTGAGATCATAGCCATGCGTATCAGTTCCACATGTACGCAATAAACCAAGCTGTTCTAGCTGTTTATCAATAGCTTCACAAATGTACTTTGTGGGACGCCACTTGGAAAGACAATCATAATCGTACCAAGTCTCTACACCATCAAATCCAATCTCAGCAGCGGCATTGATAAGCTCGGTATGTCCTATACGATAACGCGCTGGATGGGCAAGAACTGCTAATCCACCAGCTTGATGAATTGAATTTAATACGGCTGGAGCTCGTAGAGATTCGCCTATGACAGAGTCATTTTGAATATAGCGATGAATAGCTTGATGGCCAACTTCAAAACCAAGCGCCAATACATGTACAAGACAACCATTCAGTAAGCAACTTATCTCTACGCCAGTCCAAAGNACTGGGACGGGAAGGTTTTTATTGCTTCTACTTGCAAGCCAATCACTCATTATTTGATATGCCTGTGAGTTGTGGTGATCNGTTACTGCGAGATGCTTTAACCCTCGCGCTGCGGCTTGTGAAATAAGCTCCTTGGGCTCAAGACTTCCGTCACTGTATGTAGTGTGGCAGTGAAAATTAAGTGAATCGGGGCAACTTTCACGATCAACACTCATGAGAATTCGCTTGAGGGGATGGGCATCACTCGCCATGGCTGATATTTTTAATTGGCGTTTGTTTCTGCAATCTTCTCCAACGGGCATAAAGTTGAATTGATATAGCCATAAAAAGCACAAGCCCAACTATCAACCACGTGGCTGCTCCCGTAGGGAACTGGTTTTTAAATACAACCAGCATCACCACAAGCACTAAAATTAAAGTAGGTAGTTCATTTAAGGCGCGAAGCTGACGCCCACTCCATTTGCATTCCCCTCGTCTTAATTGACCCATCAAGCGATAGCAAAATGCGTGATAGGCGAGAAGAGCTGCAACCAAGGCAAGCTTTGCATGCATCCAGCTCTGATAAAGCCAACTTGGTTGGGCGATCAATAAGCCCACAGCCATAGAAACAGCTAGAACCATGCCTGGAGTTGTGATGATATTTACCAGTCGACGCTCCATGAGCATGTACTGCTCCTCAAAAGCCTGTTTTACCGGCGGATCCATCTCAGCAGCCTCTACGTGATATATAAACAAGCGCACGAGATAAAAGAGACCAGCGAACCAAACCACCACCCCAACGATGTGGAGTGCTTTAAACCACAGGTAAGCCTCAGGCGGCATGGTCATAGGGGGCAACAGCAACTAGCTGACCTTAGGCAAGCCACGTTGCATTAAAAAAGCACTGTGTTTTGCTCAACAACCTCCTCCATAGCATTGGCCTCCTCAGGGTGGAAGTAAGTTCTGACCTGTAAAGCAAGTGCTGGACCAAGCCCTGGAACCTTGCTGATCTGTTCTACGCTAGCCAATTGAATGGCATCAATGGATTGAAAGTGTGCGAGCAAGTCACGGACACGTCTAGGGCCAAGTCCTTGGATGTCACTTAGACGTGATCGTTTCATTCGTTCTCCCCTTTGTTGGCGGTGATAACTGACAGCAAAACGATGAGCCTCGTCCCGAAGACGTCTTAGAAGTGCAATACCCAACTGGTCAGGTTCACTCTCTAATGGTTTCTTTTGACCAGGAACAAAAATCTCTTCACGTTGCTTTGCCAAAGAACAAACAACAAGATCTTCTTGAAGATTTAGCTCTCTCAATGCTTCCATCACTGCTGAGAGCTGCCCCTTCCCTCCATCAATCATCACAACATCAGGCCAGTCATTAAGACCCTGTGTCTGCAAGGTACTACCAGTGGAATGGCAAAGTTTCGCAATCTCAGCACCCTCCTCCTTAAACCTTGCCCAACGACGAAAACGCCTACGAATCACTTCTGCCATGGCCATGAAGTCATCACTATGACCAGGTCTAATACTATTACTCTTAATTTTGTACTTTCGGTAATGCTGCTTCGCAGGTAAACCGTCGATAAATACCACCTGAGAAGCAACTGCATCACTTCCTTGAATATGACTGATATCAAAACCCTCAATCCGCCTCGGTTGTATTGAAAGATCTAGCAATTGAGCCAAATCCTCAGAAGCTAGTGCCTGTTGCTCCTGACCCTGTTTGGCTCGTTCAAGTTCGTACGATGCATTTCTTTCTACAAGTTCGATTATCTCTGTTTTGTTTTGACGTTGAGGACAGATAACTTTCACACGACGTCCTCGTTGCTCGCTAAGCCACTCAACAAGCAATTCTTGCTGTGGCAAACGATGCTGGACAAGCACCTCAGGTGGTAATTCAACAGGGTCAAGTTGACTATAATGTTCTTCAATCACCCGCTGCAAGACAATTCCAGGGTCTTGGTCAACAGCATCTGCAGTAAATCCAAGACGACCTACAAGCTTACCGGCACGCATCTGAAATAATTGAACAGCTGCAAGACGTTCATCGCTTGCCAGAGCGAGTACATCACGACTAATTGATGAATCAGGCAGGCTCATCTTCTGTGCTTCATTAAGCTGTTCTAGCCCCTTCAACTGATCACGAATATCTGCAGCTGATTCATAATCTAAACGTTCTGAATATCGTTTCATCTGTGATTCAAGCAAACCCTTTAGTTCATCACTTCTACCTTGAAATACCATCGCTACCTTGCGTAGGATTTTTTGATATTCATCAGCACTAATCTTTTGTTGACACACACCAGGACAGCGTTTGATTGAATAGTTAAGACATGTACGGTCTTTATGTAATGGACGTGGTCGTTGCCGCAACGGAAAGGAACGCTTGACAAGCATTAACGTTCTACGAAGAAGCCCTACATCTACATAAGGTCCATAGAACCGGTCACTCTGCATTCGCAGTCGACGTCGTCTTGTTATAAATATACGAGGATAGTCTTCACTCCAAGTTATACACACATATGGATATTTTTTGTCATCTTTTAATAAGATATTAAAATGTGGCTGTTGGTTCTTAATCAAGTTTGACTCTAAAACTAGTGCCTCTGATTCGCTGTCTGTGATGATAAATTCAATTTCAAATATCTGTCGCACCATCAAAAGAATACGAGGACTAAGGTCTTTACTACTACGAAAATAACTTCTTACTCGACTTCGCAGAGACTTAGATTTGCCCACATATAAAATTCTATCTTCTTGATCACGCATCAAGTAGCAACCAGGCTCGGCAGGTATCTCCTTAAGCCGCTGATCAAGACGCTCTTGATCTAACAGAAGAGAATTCCTTGTTGAAACATGGGTCAAATTGCTTTCAACCGCCGTAGGACCAACCTGTAGAGGCAAGATTAAGTGCTTCACAATCTTTATGAAGGATTGCTGATCTCACTTCGCCCACAAAAACAGTGTGATCACCGTGCACAACCTGACCAACAAGTTCGCACTCAACTCCACCTAGTGCATTATCTAATAGTGGAAGTCCAAATTCTCCAAACTGAAATGGTGCCGACTCGAATCGTCCTCCCATAGCCAATTGGGGTTTGAAAAACACAGCCGCTAGTTCCTTCTGATCAACACCAAGAATATTTAGAGAAAAAAGCTTGGTGCGTTCAATAATTCCATGGCTGCTTCCCTCAGCTCTTACTGCCATAACCACAAGGGGAGGTTCAAACGATCCTTGCGTGACCCAGCTTGCTGTAAAGCCGTTGACTTCCTCTCCTTCCCTTACACCACAAATAAACAGACCATGTGGAATTTTGCGGAGCAAGGCTTTTTTGGCAACTAAATCCAGATCCATTCATCCTCTAATCAATTCAGCCAACTCTAGGGAGCTCGTCTCTTAATAGGATCCACCAGTTGCTTGGTTGGATCATGAGAGCTCTTTATCCTGGCAGCTTTGACCCGCTAACCCTTGGCCATCTTGATCTGATCGAGCGTGGCTGTGCGCTATTCGGTGAGGTTGTTGTAGCTGTACTGAGCAACCCAGGCAAAACACCTGCCTTCTCGCTGGAACAAAGACTTAAGCAGATCAAGGTGGCAACAAATCATTTGAACTGCGTGAGCGTGATCAGTTTTGATGGGCTATCTGTGAGCTGTGCTCAGCAAAACAAGGCAGATCTCATCCTGCGTGGACTGCGAGCGATGAGCGATTTCGAATATGAGCTACAGATTGCTCATACAAACCGTTCTCTGGCTCCTGACCTGCAAACGATATTTCTTGCTACCGAAGCTCACCACAGCTTTCTAAGCAGTTCTCTGGTCAAGGAAGTCGCTAGTTTTGGCGGCAAAGTTGACCACATGGTGCCTGAAGTGGTGGCAGAAGACCTCCACAGGTTATTTAATTGAGGTTTAACCCACCTCTGTTATGAGCGAGCCTAGGTTCACTGTTCTCGACCAGCTCGACCAACTTGAGGAGATCGTTCTCGAAGGCAGTCGTATCCCCTTTAGTGGAGGGCGCCTAGTAAACGAACAAGAAGCTGTTGAAGTTTTAGATGCAGTCAGAGAGACCTTGCCCGCGCAGGTAAATCAAGCCGATCAGCTGCTTCAAAAGCGTCAGGAATTGATAACAACAGCCAGAAAGCAAGCCGATGAAATTGTTCAACAGGCCAATCAACAGCGAGAGCAGCTCGTAAGTGCTGCTTCTGTAAGGCAAGAGGCTGAACGACAGGTTTCTGAGCTTCGCGATCAAACCCGCCAGCAATGCGAGCAACTGCTGCAGTCAACCCGACAGCAGTCGGCTCAAATTGAACATGAAATGCAATCGAAGCTAGCTCAACTTGAGCAGCAGTTTGCCAGCCGCCGACAGCAACTTGAGCAAGAGGGCCTTGAACGTAGAAATCAACTCGATCATGAGGCTAATGAATTAAAAAGACAGTTAGCCCAGCAGCATGAACGCAACCGAAACCTGGCAATGCAAGAACTTGATCAGGTCCGTGAACAAAGTACGCGCATGCAAAAGGAAGCACAAAACGAAGCTGAACGTCTGCACAACGACGCTCTCCAGTACAGACAGCAAACTCAACAACAATGTGAGTCGCTGATACTACGCAGTCGTCATGAAGCTGCTGGAGTACAAGACGGTGCTAACCGTTACGCAGAGCAAACCCTTGGAGAACTTGAGCAGCGCCTCAAAGAGATAGGTCAAGTCATACTTGCGGGTAGGCAAGAGTTAGTAAAGATTCAAACTATCTCCAGTCATGAAGCAGCAGGAGCTTCAGATCCAAGCAAAGATAAGGCTGTGCCAATTAACCGTGCTCGTCGAGGGGGTTCACGGTTAAGACCGATGAAGGGCACGGGCTAAAGCGTTGAGTGGCCTTCAACAGCTGACCAACAGTTTTATTCGGATAGATAGCACCATTTGCTATTGCACTTACATAGCGAGGTCCATCGGAAGTCTCAAGGATTCCTGAAATTGAGCGAACACCCGTAAGAGTGCCAGTTTTGCCCCAGAATTTTCCTTGTAGTTCAGTATCTCTAAATAGCTTGCGAAGAGTACCCCGTTGACCAGCGATGGCCATAGATGCTTGATAGTAAGGAGCTAGGGGGTGGTTTCCCATTCGCATCAACAAGGTTGCCAAAGTTTGACTGCTAAGCCGGTTATTTCTTGAAAGACCACTGCCATCAGATATACGAAGCCCTGTCACAGGAATATTTTGTTGCTTCATCCAACGCATAGCCTCCCTAGAGGCATGTTTAATATCCCAACTATCTGCAGCATGACGGAGCAAAACCTCCGCAGTGAAGTTATGGCTCTCTGCATTAGCAAGACTAAGCAAAGCGTGCATTGGTGCGGAATCCTCCTCATGTAGGAGAACAGATTCATAAGTGCTTTTACTGAACTGATCGTGTTCAACAAGCTGTATGTGAGCCTTACCACCCTGACGTAAAACTTCGCGCTCAAGCAAAAGCTGTAAGCGAGAAGCTGGATTGGGCACCGCTGATTCAAGGGCGTTGCTTGTAAGCGCAAGACGAGTAATTGGCGCGCCGTAAGCGTATGTACGGTCTGTGTTATCCCAGTCATGGGGCCACCAGCGTCGACGTGGCTCTTCCCTAATTAGCAGACGTACATAATCTGTAGATGGATTGGTTCTTGATCCTCCCTGCCCTAGTGCTGCCATTGCAAATCGTTGAATTTGAGCAATCCCCAGATCTGGATCGCCTTCACCACTAATCTCAAGGACGCCGTCAGTTCGTCTTACAAGTTGAGTATGCAACTTAAAATCTGGACCAAGCCTGTCGAGGGCAAAAGCTGTTGTTATCAACTTTTGATTGGATGCAGGAACTCTTGGAACCCCTCCGTTGATGTCTGCAAGAAGTTGACCATGTCGATCAAGGATGCTCACGCTCCAGGCCCACCTATCTTTGCCTACTAAGGTCTTAATGCTTTGCTGTAAAGCTGGGCATTTACGGCCATACTGGAGTGAGGGCAACCCCTGGTTTTTCCCTGGAGGCGGTGGACTAAGTAATGGCGGATTAGCGTTAGCAACGGAACCAATTAGCGTGCTCGCGATTCCCAGTAATGGGATAAATGTCTTTGTGACTCTTCTCCTATATTGGTGAAAAGAAAACAAGGTAATCACTTGGCCATAATATTGCTAACGTTTCCATTTATTCGATATGTAGTTCCTTCAAGTTCTACAGGTGTTCCAATCTTGAGATTCGTTCCGGCCATAACAATTCCGTTCTTGGAAAATATGCCATTACCATCAAGCACAAATCGAGCTTCAAGGATGCTATTAGCAGCAATATTAGGATCTATTGCTGTAACAACAGATCCATCAGGTTGAACCGCAACGAGCTTGCTCGTTAGGTCAACAATATTTGATAGTTTCAATGAGCCAGCTGGCTGATTACGAATAACAATGCTTGTTTTACCTTGATCCAATGCAGCTTGTATTAGGGCTTTAGGATCAGCCACCGGTATATTTCGAACATCTACAGTCAGCTGGATTGGTATTAAGGATCCTGTAGCTTTGGCCACTGAATTACTTAGCTTAGGACTCCACAACACACCTCCCAAAGCAAGTAATGCCAATAATGCAGCCACTCCATCAAGAGGTGTGAACTGATTCAACAGGGTCCGTCGGGTCATAAAAACTGATCAGGTATGCACCATAAGGAGTTCAGCACGTTTAATCAAGTGAGCGATCGAAAGTTCGTCTCATCTAGCGCATTAATACACTCTAAGATCATTTGAATTTAGGCTGAGGCGGTAAAGTTACCTATAGAGCAGCGGCTATGGACTCAGCATCAGGCTGCTGCTCAAAGGATTCCACCAGGCGATAGCCGTCTTGC
>PBDY01000005.1 GCA_002717445.1 Gammaproteobacteria bacterium
AAGGAGAAGCAAGACATAGGCCAGCCTGTTTTGCTTGGTACGGCATCCATTGAAAATTCGGAATACATTTCAAAGCTTTTGCAGAAAGAGAGAATTAAGCACGAGGTTCTGAATGCAAAGCAACATAAAAAAGAATCCATGATCATTACACAGGCCGGCCGACCGGGTGCGGTGACAATTGCAACAAATATGGCAGGTCGGGGAACGGATATTGTTTTAGGTGGAAGCTTAGATGGAGAAATCAAATCACTTGGAGAAAATGTGACTCAAGATCGCATTGACCGGATTAAGGAAGAATGGTCACAAAGACATCAAGAAGTTATTGATGCCGGCGGATTGCATATCATTGGCACGGAACGTCATGAGTCCAGAAGGATTGATAACCAGCTCAGAGGTCGATCGGGCAGGCAAGGAGATCCAGGTTCCAGTAGATTTTACCTGTCTCTGGATGATGATTTATTGAGAATATTTGGCGACCCTGAAAAAACAAAAGCAATGCTCTCAAGGGTTGGCATGGAGCAAGAGGAGGCAATTGAGAGTAACCTTCTCACAAAACAGATTGAAAGAGCACAAAGAAAAGTTGAGTCTCACAACTTCGATATCCGAAAAAATTTATTGGAATATGATGATGTGGCTAACGATCAGAGAAGCGTCATTTATCAACTCAGGAATGATATTTTAGATGCAGACAGTATTGGCGAGATGATTGATGGCATCAGTGAGGAGGTGATTCAGGAATTGGTTTCTAATTATATTGAGCCAGAATCAATGGAGGAAACATGGGATTTAGAAGGCCTACAGCAAGCACTGATGAATGATTACATGATCGATGTAGATTTGGTGAGTCTGATTGAGAGAGATGAGACCATCAATGCGGACAATCTTTGGAATGTCATACATCAAGAATTTCAAAAAAACTATAGCATTAAAGAAAATTCGATAGGTCATCGTCCGATGAGAGAGATTGAAAAAGCCATAATGATCCAACAGCTCGATATGCAATGGAGAGAACATTTGGCATCAATGGATCATCTCCGTCAAGGCATTCATCTCAGGGGATATGCTCAAAAAAATCCAAAGCAAGAATACAAGAGGGAGTCATTCGAGATGTTCTCATTCATGATGGATCAGCTAAAAACAAATGCCATCGGTATTTTAGCGAAAGCAAGATTTAAAGGTGAAGAGGATGCTGAATCGGTTAGTCAGCAAGCACCAGACATTGCTAAAGCGAAGCTATCACACAATGATGGATCGGCATTTCAGCCCTCAAAATCAGGTCAAAAGAAGAATGATGCCAAGACGTTTGTGAGAGGGCAAGAAAAGATAGGGCGGAATGAGCCTTGTCCATGTGGCTCGGGTAAGAAATATAAAAAATGCCACGGCATGATCACGCAGTGATTAATGAGTTCCTCAACAGAGGGATAGCTTGAATTCGATATTCTCTTCAGTTTGAACAAACTGGCCTTCTTTATTTCTCTCCAAAAATCGGATGGCAATCATGTGTCTGCCACCACTGATCTCAGGATAAACAGATGCATTATCAAGAAAGACCCTGATCAATGAGATTTGAGCCGTTTTTCCAATTTGATGGTTGTATTGACCACTTGTTGCCGCCGTTCTTATGGGTTCACTGCTTTCTCTTATGATCCACATCAGCTTTTCAATTCCACCACATATGGGCTTGATTACATTGATCCATCGACTCAAGTCTTCCTTGACTGTTTTTTGGTCTCCTTCTAGCCAAAATTTATAGCGAGGCATATCAAATTCAGCTTTACCGCCTGGCAGTGTATGCCTGTGCAAAAGTGCTGAAATATAGTCATCGTCTCTGAGTGGTTGGAGGTAGCCAGTCCCGAGCTGCATCATTTTTTCTTTTATGGCGTTTAAGTCATCCAGTAAATTCGTGGCCATTTCATTATCGGCATCAGGTATGGATTGAAATCTTTGCATTTGAATGATGTAACGATCCAAGTCTGCCAAGACTTCTCTTCGGACATCTGTTCTTGCAAGAATGGTATAGATTTCTAAGAGCGTATGAATCGTTGTTCTGATCTTCCAATGATTTTTTGAGCCACTAAAATTGTTGAGCCTCTTGAATAAGAATTCAATTCTCATGAAGGTTCTGAGCCTTTCGTTCAGTGGTAATTCATATATGCCATGTTCCATTTATTTGAGTCTTTTACTGTTTTGAATAGTACTCGTGAAGCTTAAGTACTTTTTTTTCTAATTCCTTCAAAGTGACATTTTTTTCATTAACAATCAAGTCGTCAGCAATCTTTTGTCGATCCGATCTTGATGCTTGATTTGCTAAAATGGACTTTGCTTCATTGAGAGTGATTTTATCACGATCCATCAGTCGTTTTATCTGTGTATTTTCCGAACAGTCGATCAGTAAAGTTCTGTCCATTATTTGATTCATTCCGGTCTCAGCCAATAAAGGAACGGATACGATCAGGTAGTGATCATTCGATTGATTGATTAACATGAACATCTGATCTTTGACTTTTGGATGTATGATTTCTTCAAGAGTTTTTTTCTTGGCCGAATCATCGAAGATGATTGCCCTCATTTTTTTTCTATCGATCAATCCATTCTCATCGAGAATATCGGATCCAAATGAGGACAGGATCTCATTGAATGCTGAGCCATTTGGTTCAGCGACTTCATGAGAAATGACATCGGCATCAATTATTTGTGTACCGATTTTTTTGAAACAATCACTGACAGTTGATTTTCCAGATGCTATTCCACCCGTCAGCCCTATTTTTATACTTTTAGACATAAATTATTAGAAAAAAGGTTTCAATAGATTACAGTTTAGATCAAAATATCCTAGTTGTTATGAGTCTACGACCAATCTTTTGAGTTTCAAATTATGAATTTACACGAATATCAGTCGAAGAAACTATTTTTTGAACACGGAATACCTGTGTTAAATGGAAAAATAGCCAATTCTTCCGATGAAGCCAAATCAGCAGCAGAAAAACTTCAGTCCGATATTTGGGTGGTTAAGGCACAAGTTCATGCTGGAGGTCGCGGAAAAGCCGGTGGGGTAAAAATTGCAAAAAGCATTACTGAAGTTGAGCAGAGGGCTTCTGAAATGCTCGGGACAAATCTGGTAACAAAACAAACAGATGCCGAAGGATTGCCTGTGAATCAGGTCTATATAGAGTCAGGCACGTCAATCAAGAGTGAATATTACTTAAGCTTATTGGTTGATCGAACAAAGGAATCATGGACATACATCGCATCAAGAGAAGGCGGGGTTGACATTGAGGCCGTGGCCGAAGAGTCTCCGGATAAGATCATCAACTATACTATTGACCCATTGAAGGGCCTAGAAATGTCATCCTTGCATGAAATGGCAAATGGAATGGGTTTCAGTGATGACATTGAATCTCAATTCATTTCGATCACTCAGAAGATGTTTGAAATTGCAAAAGGCAAAGATGCAAATCTAATCGAGGTCAATCCGCTTATTTTGAATGAAGACAATCAACTCATTGCCTTAGATGCAAAAATTTCAATTGAAAGCAATGCATTATTCAGACAAGAAGAGCTTTTATCATTTAAAGATGACTCTCAGGAAAATGAACTTGAAGTGAAAGCATCCGAGCATGATCTGAGCTACGTATCCTTGGATGGAAACATTGCTTGCATGGTCAATGGGGCAGGGCTAGCAATGGCAACGATGGATTTAATTAAGCTCCACGGTGGAGAACCAGCAAATTTTCTTGATGTTGGAGGAGGCGCGACAACCGAGAGAGTCAAGATGGCAATCGAGATCATTATGGCGAATCCCAATGTCGATGCCATTTTAATCAATATTTTCGGTGGGATCGTTCGCTGTGATGTCATTGCTCAAGGCATTACTGAAGCAGTGAAGTCGACAGCCATCGATATTCCCATTGTGGTTCGATTGCAGGGAACCAATGTGGAGTTGGGTACAGAAATCCTTGAGGAATCTGGGATGAAAATTATTTCAGCAAGTGATCTTACAGATGCAGCAATAAAAGTCGTGTCTTCAGTCAAAGGATAAATTACATGAGCGTATTAGTGGATAAAGAGTCAAAGATCCTTTGCCAAGGGATCACAGGATCGCAAGGCTCCTTCCATGCAAAACAATGCATAGAATATGGCTCGAATATCGTCGCTGGAGTGACGCCAGGAAAGGGCGGCTCGACCCATCTGAATGTTCCGGTTTTTAATTCTGTCGCTGAAGCCAAACGAGAAACAGAAATAGATGTCAGTATGATATTTGTTCCTGCAAGATTTGCAGCAGATGCCATGAAATCGGCCATTGAATCTGAAGTAGAACTTATTGTGTGCATTACCGAGGGCGTCCCTGTTCAAGATATGATTGAAGTTAAAGCGATGCTCAATGGTTCTGATTCCATTCTGCTGGGTCCAAATTGCCCTGGCATTATAACGCCTGAAGAAGCAAAAATTGGGATCATGCCTGGTTTCATTCATCAAAAAGGTTCCATAGGTATAATCTCTAGGTCCGGAACTCTGACTTATGAAGCTGTCCATCAGACATCGATGTCTGGCTTGGGTCAAAGCACATGTATTGGCATAGGTGGCGATCCCATCAAGGGATTGAACTTTATTGAATGCTTGTCACTCTTCGAGGCAGATTCGGCAACGAATGGGATTGTTATGGTTGGTGAAATTGGTGGCTCAGATGAGGAAAAGGCCGCAGAGTTTATTAAAGATAATATCGGCAAGCCTGTTGTGGCCTATGTGGCTGGTGTGTCTGCGCCTCCAGGCAAAAGAATGGGCCATGCTGGAGCAATCGTCACTGGCAATGAGGGAACTGCTTCAAGCAAATACAAAGCCCTGAATGATGCTGGAGTAAGAACAACTGATTCTCCCGCCATGATTGGCGAGATGATGAAAGAGTTACTTGATCAATGATTTTACCAAAGTCGATACCAAGGCTTTTCTTCATCGACGTCTAAGTCTGATTCAAAGCCCTCAGGTATATTGACGGCATATATTTCTCTTGCTTGATCTGCCAGGTCCATCATGCCTAATTTTTCATATGCTCTGGTGATGATCTCGAGAGATTTGACTGTTTCAGGTGCGCCACTGTATTGCTCAAGCGAATATTTTGCACGATTCGCAGCTGCGACGTATGCACCTCTTTCCATATAATGTTCCGCAACATGATTTTCATATTTTGCGAGACGATTTCTTAAAAAAGTCATCCGTTGCGTTGCATCATCGATATAAGTGCTGTTTGGGTATCTTCTGATGAGTTGAGAAAAAATAGAAAAAGCTTCTTCTGTATTCGAGGGAGGTCTTTTACTCAAATCAACATCAAACCATTCGTGATACCAGCTATGCTGCCCTTCAAACAGCGATAGCCCTCTCATATACAGCGCATAATCAACCCTTGGATGAGTCGGATTTTCTTTTTCAAATTGTTTTGCTTCATCAATTGCTTCTTCCATTGCATTGCTTCTGTAATAAGCAAAAATTAAATCCAGTTGTGCTTGCTTGGCTTCATTGCTGAATGGAAATGACGTGGTCAGCACTTCCAAGTAATTTGTTGCATTACGGTAGTTTCCGCCTGCCATCGCTTTGGCAGCTCTGTCATAAATCATTGCAGAGGATGATCTCGTATCGGTTTGCTCATCTTCTCTGCTGCAACCAGCTGTAAAGAGAACAAGTACGAAAATAAAATAAAATAGTTTGTTATGCATTCTTCTATTTGCTAAATATTCGATGAATTATAGCCTAAAATGAAATCAAAAGAGCATGAACGATAATTTTTATTGATGGAAAAGCAAACAGAAAAAATTAAATTGACGGTCAATGAAGAAGGGAANGGTCAAAGAATAGACAANTACATAAGCACCTTGTTGACTCAATTTTCAAGGTCGTCCATCAAGTCTTGGATCGAATCAGGAAATATACTGCTAGATAATGCGAGCGTTAAACCCAGAACTTTGCTTTCAACTGGGCAAGTGATTGATGTTCATCCTCAATTTGAAGACCGCGAAGAAGCCAAAGCAGAGGAAATCGATTTAAGCATTATTTATGAAGACGAGGATATTCTAGTCATTGATAAGCCATCAGGAATGGTGGTTCATCCAGGCCATGGCAACCTCAGTGGCACACTCCAGAATGGATTGCTCTTTTACAATGAAGATCTAAACATTCTTCCTAGAGCAGGCTTGATTCATCGATTGGATAAAGATACAACAGGATTGATTTTGGCAGCAAAGACGACGGATGCATACAATCAACTAGTCAAAGACATGCAGGCAAGATTAATCCAAAGAGAGTATCGAGCGATATGCAAAGGTGAGATGGTTGCCGGAGGAATGATTGAAGTCAATCTTGCAAGGGATCCGCATAATCGATTGAAATTTAAGGTTTCGGATAAAGGCAGGGAATCCAGAACCCATTATAGGGTTCTATGCCGCTTAAAAGGACATACATTATTGGCCATTCGCCTCGATACCGGAAGGACGCATCAGATTCGAGTTCATATGGTACATATCAAGTATCCGATACTAGGGGACCAACTATATGGCGGAAGGTTGGCGATTCCTAAGAAGTTAGATGAAGGGAGCAGAGAAATGCTGGTCAATTTTAATCGACAGGCATTGCATGCTTTTCGCTTGAGTTTTATGCATCCTGCCAACCGTGAAATGATTTCATTGACCTCTCCAATACCCGATGACATGGAATCTATGATTATTGCCCTTTCAGATCAGAGATTGGATTCCAAAACCATCAATGAATTCAATTATCCCGAGTGAAAATTTTAGAATATTTTTCTTTGCTGTCGTAATATACTCCGTTTTCACATACTGATTTTTTAATTACCAAGAAGAAATGCCAATATACGAATACAAATGTAGTGAATGTGGACATTTTTTGGACGTGCTTCAAGGGGTAAATGAAGCGCCTTTAGAAATTTGTCCTGATTGCTCGAAGAAGAGCTTAAAGAGACTCATTTCTGCTCCAAATT
The DNA here is from genome assembly GCA_002717445.1 of Gammaproteobacteria bacterium. Taxonomy (GTDB): domain Bacteria; phylum Pseudomonadota; class Gammaproteobacteria; order Steroidobacterales; family UBA11654; genus CACPJA01. The sequence goes on from PBDY01000005.1 coordinate 6,986, forward strand.
TTAGATTGAGTGGAGACGGTTGGTATGAAACCGACTTTAAGACGGGGAACAAAAAGAACATCGCTGAAGACGGGAAAGCAGAAACTAAGAAAAAAGAATCCAGTCAGCAATCTTCTGATTCCAAAGCGGATAAGAAAAAAGAGAAAAAGAAAGATAATTCATCAAAGAATGATTGAACGTATTAATATAGATTGAGATGAAAAAGTTAAGAACCATTATTGTTGCTGGCCTTTTGGTATGGATCCCACTTGGCTTGACCATTTTTGTCATCAAGCTTCTGATTGATTTATTGGGCCAGACATATCTTCTGGTACCGTCTGCCTTGAGACCAGAGAACTTATTGGGTATAGAAATACCCGGTATTGGGGTCGTGACTGCAATCGTCTTAGTTTTGCTAACCGGATTGACTGCAGTAAACTATTTTGGCAACAAAATCATTAAGTCCTGGGATGCTTTCTTGGATCGCATCCCATTGATTCGAAGCATTTACTCTCCGCTTAAGAAGTTTTCTGAACTGGTGCTTTCCGATCAAACGCAATCCTTCTCAAAGGTTCTGTTAATCGAATATCCAAGAAAAGGAGTCTACAGTCTCTGCTTTCAAACGTCTAAGGAGTTAGGGGAAGTTCAAAATCATACTGGAGAGGAGTTGGTTTGTGTCTATATACCAACAACGCCTAATCCAACATCAGGCTACATTGTCTTGGTTCCTCAAAATGAGGTTAAAGAGCTTAAGATGGGTGTTGAAGATGCATTGAAAATGATTATTTCGCTTGGCGTAGTGGTCCCCGACCCTGACGCACTAATTGATAAAGAATAAATATGAACGGAAAATACAGAACTCACTTGTGTGAAGACATTGGTATTGTTGATATCGGAAAGGAGTTATCGGTATCAGGATGGGTCCACCGAAGAAGGGATCATGGCGGTGTAATATTCATTGACCTAAGAGATGTCTCAGGAATACTGCAACTGGTTTTTAATCCCGAAAATGAAGATCTCTTCAAGACGGCCGAAAAAATGAGAAGTGAATTTGTACTCTCTGTATCTGGTGTCGTAAGAGAAAGACCTGAGGGCACTATCAATAATGATATGAAAACTGGAGCAGTTGAATTGTTGGTTGAATCAGGGGAGGTTCTCAATGCTTCAATAACACCCCCATTCCATCATGATGAAGCAACCAATGAAGACATTCGCCTGAAATATAGATATCTTGATCTCAGGCGAGAAGACATGTCGAAGAACATTAAAATCAGACATGAAATCACCAGATCATTGAGAGAGTATCTAAACAAAGCCTCTTATTTTGAAATTGAGACGCCCATTTTAACCAAGGCGACCCCAGAGGGTGCCAGAGACTATTTGGTGCCAAGCAGAACACAGCAGGGCAATTTCTTTGCTTTGCCACAATCCCCGCAATTATTTAAGCAGCTCTTAATGATGTCAGGGTTCGATCGTTACTATCAGATTGCAAGATGTTTCAGGGACGAAGACTTGAGGGCAGATCGCCAGCCTGAATTTACTCAACTCGATGTTGAGATGTCATTCGTTGAGCAAGAAGACGTTAAGACTGAGATGGAGTCCATGGTAAGAGAGTTGTTCAAATCCGTGCTCGATGTTGATCTCGACAAAGAGTTTGTTCAAGTCACGCATGCAGAAGCAATGCAACGATTCGGTTCAGACAGTCCACATCTGGGCATAGATATGGAATTGACTGAAGTCAGCGACCTGATGCAAGAGGTTGAATTCAAGGTTTTTTCTGGTCCAGCAAATGATGATGATTCAAGAGTAGCATGCCTCGTACTTAGGGATTCATCGGAGATGTCTCGCAAACAAATTGATGATTACACTGATTTTGTTTCAAACTACGGTGCAAAAGGATTGGCCTATATCAAGGTCAATGAGATTGAAAAAGGAATTGATGGCCTCCAGTCTCCAATACTTAAATTTTTGAATGATGAAGTCATCAGCCAATTGATTGAGAAACTCTCATTGGAAAACGGCAATACGGTCTTTTTCGGTGCTGATAAGAAAGGAATTGTAAATGCGTCGCTTGGCGCCCTTCGGGTCAAAATGGCAGAAGACTTTGGCTTGATCCACGACGGATGGTTTCCACTCTGGGTCACTGACTTTCCGATGTTTCATTGGGATGAGAAAGAAAAAAGATGGTCTGCAGAACATCATCCATTTACGTCCCCAATAAACCTCGACCCTGAGGAGCTTAAAACGAATCCCAAGGACTCATTGTCTCAAGGTTATGACATGGTCCTCAATGGACATGAAATTGGTGGAGGATCCATTCGTATTCACTCAGAAGCAATGCAGCAGTCTGTCTTTTCAATACTAGGCATCAATGCAGAAGAGGCAGATGAGAAATTTGGTTTTTTCCTAGAAGCGCTAAAGTATGGATGCCCCCCTCATGGTGGGATTGCATTTGGCATCGATAGAATTGTTATGTTGATGACAGGGTCTTCCAGCATCAGAGATGTGATTGCATTTCCTAAAACACAAACGGCCAGTTGCCTGCTCACTGATGCACCAAGTCATGCTGGAAAAGGCCAATTGAATGAATTGGGTATTTCTATCAAGAAGAAAAACTGAATTTGATCAATATTTTCTTTAAATTTGATCCAGATCATCGATAATACGACCTCAATTGATCAAACTCTTAATTAAATGTTTCAAAACAAAGCCTTATCTAAGAATATTGCCTTGATTTACCAAGCCGGGAAGGTTCGTCTGGGTTTTTTGATCATGGCTTGCACACTTGCTGGCATTGCAGTATCTCCTTCATCTTCATTGTCAGCTTTAGAAATCTTTGCACTGGCAGCATACGTTTTGGTTGCATCATCCACTTCCGGGGCATTCAATCAATGGTATGAACGTGACATTGATTCAATCATGGATCGGACAAAAGAAAGACCTTTTGTCACCAAAGAATTGACTCCTACAAAGACTTGGAATGTTTGGTTAGTAATCATTAGCCTTTTGTCACTGTATGCCACATATCAAGTCAGTAATTTTGAGGCAGCATTCTATCTTTTTGCTGGGATTTTTACTTATGGCATTGTTTACACAGTCTGGCTAAAACGCAGTACATGGATGAATATTGTTATTGGAGGATTGGCAGGGAGTTTTGCGGTTCTTGTCGGATCTGCAGCAGCAGGCAATGCATTTTCAGAAGCTCCCTTGATACTTTCAGCGGTCCTATTTTTTTGGACACCTCCACATTTTTGGGCATTAGCGATCAGCTTCAAAGATGAATACGCAAAGGCTGATATCCCCATGTTGCCAGTTGTTTACGGTGATCGAGTCACCAGCCAAGCTATTTTTTGGCATACTCTGATATTGGTTGTTCTCTCTTGGTCTTTATTTTTCTATGGGATGAGTTGGATTTATCTGTTTTTTGCGGTCGTAGGTGGCGGATATTTTTTGTATTGCTCAATCCTTTTGCTCAAAGAACAAAGCAAAGCTTTGGCTAGAAAAACATTTTTCTCATCAATAATTCACCTTGGACTTCTTTTATTAGGCGCAATGTTTGATGCTATGATATTTGCTTAAACAGCAAATATTTATATAGCCATGAAGAAAATAATCAATGTCATTGTCTTAATTACTATTCTCAATACTTTTGGCTATTACCTCTGGGTTGGCTTGTCACCAATTCGTTTTGAAGATGAGAGTTTCCGATCAGGAATAGCCAGTGAGAGCGTGAATGCTTCAGGACCAACTTTCATTGATTATGACGACGATGGCGATATTGATATCTATGTTGTCACTGAATATCACGGCGAAGGACAAGGCAATCGATTATTTGAGAATCAGGGCGATCGCATTTTTGTTGATGTCGCACAATTAAGAGGAGTTGATAACAACAATGCTCTCGGTCGCGGTGCATCGTGGGGTGATTATGATAATGATGGCGATATGGACTTAGCCATCTCAAATTTACCTCCAACAGACAAGAGCACGCATATTCCAACAACCCTTTATAAAAATCTTCTCAAAGAAACAGGCCAGCCGAATTTTAAAAACGTGACTAGAGAGGCTCAGTTATTTAGGAAGGGCAATGAAAATGATCGCAAAATAGGTGGGATTGGAAACACTGGCGCTGGAATTGCATGGGCTGACTATGATAACGACGGTGATTTAGATCTCTACTGGAAGTGTGCAGACTTTGATATAGAGAATGCGCTTTTTAGAAACAATGGTGACGGTACTTTTACAGATGTAACTGATGAAACCGGTACCGGAGTACTACAATTTGTTTTAGAGGGGAACTCTCAAGGCGCACCCAGTTGGACAGATATAAACCATGATGGATATGTGGATCTATTGGTTACCAACGAGGGGGATAAAAAGATATTGTTCTTGAATGATCAAAAGGGTTCTTTTAAGAATATTACAAACTCTTTTCGGCCGCCTTCAGGGGTTGCTTTCCTGAATCCTGGAAATGCAAACGGCGCTTGTGTTGGAGACATTGATAATGATGGAGACATGGATGTTTTTCTCCCCACCTCTGATCAAGCAAATCGCCTTTATATCAGTCTTCTAAATGATACCGGGCAGCTCAGCTACAAAGACATCACTCTCTCATCTGGAGTAAGTCACAAATCAGGAGCAAGAGGATGTGCGATGGGTGATTTTGACAACGATGGATTAATTGACATTTATGTCAACAATGGTGGGCTGTCAGACACATTGATTAATGATGTGATTGATATTCCTATTTTTGTGCAGTTTTATATCGCCATTGAACCCGATTACAACAAGCTCTTTAGGAATAATGGAGATTTAACCTTTTCAGATCTGACTTGGCGTTCTAGAGCCAAGGGATATGGAGTAGGAAGCGGTGTTGGAACAGCTGATTTAGACGAAGACGGTTTTCTCGATATTTTTTTCACCAACAGAACCTTTTATACCGGCGGCGAACAAATTACAGAATCTGACAGAAACTATTTGTTGTTTAATAAAGGCAATAAAAATAATTGGTTGAAGATTAACCTCATCGGCAAAGAAAGCAATACGAATGGCTACGGGGCTCGCGTGACCTTGGCCTCAGATGATTTCACTCAGTACAGAGAGGCCACAAGCGCACACGGATATAACTCAGGAAATGATCCAAGGCTGCATTTTGGATTAGGAGATAAATCCGCAATAGATTTCATTGAAGTCATTTGGCCCAGTGGAAAAAAATCAATCATTCAAAATCAATCAGTCAATCAGACCATCACCATCGAGGAGTAAATTATGCCTAAGTTATTTAACCAAAATTCATACTCTAACTTCAGAAGAAGGCTACTCAAAGCAATGGGATATGCACCCATTTTAACTTTTCCAAATATCATCAAATCAAATGAATCAATCGATGTACTCATTATTGGTGCTGGACTTTCTGGTTTGTATGCAGCCAATCTTCTAGAAGAAGAAGGTTATAATGTAAGGGTGCTTGAAGCCAATGATCGGGTCGGGGGCAGGGTGCTCACTCAAAAACATATACCAGGCTGTCCAGAAAGCGGGGGAACCGCATTCGGCTCAGGGTACGCAAGGGTGATTGATACAGCCAATAGATTTGGGGTCAATCTGATAGATCTTAAGCCTGTCATCCCTTATTTCAGAGAGAGAACGCTTGCTTTGGGCGGAAAGATTATTCATAAAAATGATTGGCCAAGTCATCCTAAGAATGCACTACCTGAAGACTATCGGAATATGCCACCCAATGCTTTTTTTCACACTTATCTTGGGAAAAATAATCCTTTGAGTGCACCGCAAGAATGGATGAATGAAGATCACTTTATGCATGATATCTCGGTCCATGAATGGTTGAAAAAAGAAGGTTTCTCAGATGATTTAATTGATTTGGCATATAACCTCAATATCAGTCATGGCTATAGCGCCAAAGATGTTTCAGTCTTGATGCTGATGTTTGTTAATGCTTTTGCCGCTTCCCAAAGCAGACTGGGTTTTCAAACAAGCCTTGTGGCAGAAGGAGGGAATATTTCAATTGTAGAGGCCATGGCAAATAACCTCAGCGAGGAGGTTTACTTCGGCAAAAGGGTTGTATCCATTGATGCTTCAAAAAATAGAGCTGAAGTCAATTGCGAAGACGGGACATCGTACTCGGCCAATAAAATAATATGCTCATTGCCATTTTCTGTCTTAAAAGATATTTCAATATATCCAAAAATAATTGGTGCACAGTCAGAGGCAATTCAATCCCTTAAATCCCAAAAAATTAATATGCTTCATCTCATTCCAAAGACACCATTTTGGGAATTAGATGAGATGAGCCCAAACATGTATACCGATGAACTTGCAGGAATGATTCTTTCTCAAAGACAAGCATCAACCCCAGAGCAAGTTGACAGTCTTACCGTTTGGTTAAGAGGCCCAATCGCGGAAAAGCTGGACCGAATGAGGCAGGAAGATGCAATAAACAGTGTCATTCAATCCATTGAAAGGATTAGACCCAGCTCGAAGAATCAGCTCGAGGTTGCTGCTTATCACTCATGGTCTCTGAATCCTTACTCCAAAGGCGACTGGGCGTATTGGGGCCCTGGTCAGGTATCTAGATTTGGTCAGGCAGTTTCGAACCCACATTTAAACCTCCACTTTTGTGGTGAACATACAGCGGTTGCCAATCGAGGCATGGAAGGAGCTCTAGAATCAGGTGAAAGGGCATTCTTTGAAATCGTTGATCTTTAGAAAAGAAGCATTTTTTTATTTGTTTGAAACTGACATGTTGCATGCAGTCGGATCAACAATCAGATTATCTTCATAACATTCAATTTTCTCAATTTCTCCATCCAGATCAAAGAATTCCCAGAGCCCAACTTTTAAATTAAACTCATAATGACCTCGATAATTGATTTCACCCGTAGCATGAAGAACTTTGATGGCTCCATGTCTGTTGTTATTCAAAGCAGTGCCTTCCCACCAAAGAGCCCCATTATCATAGTAGCCTCTAAATACGTCCTCTAATTTTCCATCAGCATACATCTCATCCTCAAATACCATTCCATTCTTGTGAAATGTTTTTCTTTCCCCTTCTTTCTTGCCATTGATGTATGAATTTTTTTCTTTGATACTGCCATCCTCATAGAAGATAGTATGAACTCCATTGAAGGGTAGGTCTGATGTCTCTTCATATAGCAGGCCATCCTTTTCTGACAAGATGGGCCTATTATCGGCCATAAGAATGGAGCCATTTACTAGGAGAAATATGATTATGATGATCTTCATGTTTTGCAACCCTTTATTATGAATGTCATTATAATTTTTTGAGCATCACCACTCAATAACTCTTCCGTCTTCATAATCAAGAAAAAGACCATTCTGATCCATTGATAGATTCTCAATTACAAGCATCATCTTTGTAACGCTTTCATCGATATCTATTGCACCCATCAATCCCATGCCCATGGTTGTATTTACAATTCCAGGCGATAAGGCAACCACAATAATATTGCTTTCAGCAGTTTCAAACGATAGCGTTTTAATCATGCTATTTAAAGCAGCCTTACTCATTGCATAGCTATACATCATGGGAATCTCTGGTCTTTCGTCAAATGAGGCGGCTTTTGTTGAAAGGTTTACTATTTTACCGCTTTTGGATCGCTCTACATTTTCGATAAATGTTTGAATGACTCTCATGGTTCCAATGCTGTTAACTTCAAAGCTTTTTCGTGTTGCCTCAATATCAACCCCTTCAATGCCTCTGAAAGACGAAAAGTATCTGGGAGTGTAAGCTGCATTATTAAGCAAGATGTCTACAACATCATCCTGATATTTTTTCTTTAGATTTTGAAGATGCGCATCATTAGTGATATCCAATTGTTCAACAATGACATTCCGATTCTTATTTGAGAATTCAATCAGATCATCTGCTGAGTCCAGTGATCGTGTTGTGGCTATTACCCTCCATCCTTTTTGTGAGAATTGCTTTACAAATTCTAAGCCGATATTTCTATTTGATCCTGTAATTAGAATTGTTGAGACATCTTCCTCAGATGAGTGCAAGCCAGAGGAAGAAATTATGAGAGAAATAAAAACTAATGAAATTATTTTCTTCATATTTTACTCAACAGCTTGGTTATGGCCTATAGGAGGATAGTCTTTTGGGTTACAGCCTTCTGGCGGAGACATAGTGACATCATCGTATAGTTTTCTTTCCGACTCCATGCTTTCATTCGAAATACAGGCAATCGCCTCCCAATCGTCATTCGTGAAGACCTTCTTTTCTAAGCTGTAGGTTGAGTGTCTATTCGATGCAAGCATTGATAGGAATGCTTCTAAGAAATCATTGGCATTTTTTTTAAAATCTTCCAATCCATATAGCCCATTCTTAACTAATCGCTCTTTTGATTTTTCTAATTTAAGAATAAATGATTCCATGGAAACTAATCCTAATTCTAGTTTTTCTAGTTTATCTAGATATTCTGAATTATCCGAATCAACATGAGGATGAAGTCGCTCATGCAATACAAGATCTTGTTCAATCAGTCGCCTTAAAGAAAAAATCAAATAGTTACAGCAGGCAACCAAAAAACTGGCTAATGAGGGATCTTTTCTATCAATCTCTAGGGCATCAGAAAAAGCACGCCTTACTTGAGATAGATGTGTCCTCTCATTGGAAACATGGCTCTCAAAACTATTTTTATTCTCGTTCATTATTCACCCAATCGACAAACATACATTTTATCATCTGTAATAGATCCGATTAGCAATGTATCCTCCCAGATTGCTCCAACACTGGCCGTCGATAAATCAACGCCTTTACTGAGAAATAGAATCTCGGTCTCTTCTTCTAAGTCATTCTTATTTTTTGACCATGTTAACCTTTCTATTTTTGATGGAGATGGGATGTATTCTCCTTTTTGAATGGCTATAAAATGTTGAATCAATGCGAATACACTTGGTATTTGTGCCACGATGACTGAGTTTCCATTGGTGCTGATGTTGTCTGGCGATCCATTCAGTGAAAACGTATTTACTTTTTGCAATCGGCCACTTTCAAAATCTCTTTTTAAAATGGCTAGTCTTTTGGCATTTGTTTCTGAGGCAAGGATGTATTGATTATCAATTGCATCAATCCCAGAAACACTGGAGAGATTATCAATCGCAATACTGACTTGGTTACCATCATAATATGCAATGCTTGAATAGGGTCTGCCCATCTGTTCTTGTATTTTCTCCAAGCTTGAGAGGTTGAGATCCTTATCATTGCCCACATAGAATTTTTTCTCATCAATCAATACCACATCATTGGGACTGTCAATGAGTTCAGAAGCGATGCTTTTTTGGTGGATTAATTTTCCACTCTCTTCAATGGAAAATATTTCGATTGATTCCAATGCATCGCCTCTATTTTTCGGGTGATTGATTGCAGCAACTGTGTTGCCAAATAGGGATAAGCCATGGGGTCTAAAGTTCTCCAAGCCATTACCTGAAAATGCATTCTCAATGACCCATGGCATGTTTTTTAAATCGATCTTACCGATGCTGCCTTGCACATCTTTTCCCTGAATTAAGCCTGTTCGGTCAAGCATGGATAGATAAGCAATTCCATTTTTATAGTCTATTTCAATGTCTTCTGCGCTACCTGCGAGGTAGATTGGTTTACAGGTCTCAGGCTTCTTTTCATTTATGGTGACAAATACTCCCAACCTCCATGCCATAAGCAATGAAAAAGCCAAAATGAGCGCAATGATCCAAAGTGTTAATTTTGTAATTTTTTTTAACATAAGACTTGGTGTATTGTTATCTATTAGAAAATATAATTCAAAATCATTCCATAAAACTAGAAAGGGAGAGAGGTATTAATACTAATCAAGAAATGGGACTTAAGATAGGGCCAATAGTTTTGATGCCAGATATTGAGAAAAGACATCTATATACGTTATTTTTTGGGGCATTCTTTGGAATTGCCAGTATGTCATTTGTAAATGTTTTTAATTATTCAATTTTCAGCGCACTAGAGCTTCCAGAAGATCAATTCGGAAGGCTTGCCGGTAGCCTCACTGCCGTTCAAGAAGTCGTAGTTGTTTCGGTAATAGGTTTTTTTGGTGCCTTATCTGACAGAGTAGGAAGAAGAATCGTATATTCGATGGGCTTCTTTTTATTGGGTATCGGTTATTTTATTTATCCCTTGGCAGATAATATTTCGCAATTATTATTTTTTAGAATTTTCGTTGCGCTTGGCTGTGCTGCCAATACCGTTATGCTGCCAACCGTTGCGAACGATTATGTGCACGATAGCACCAGAGGCAGGCTAATCGCTTTTACATCGATATTGAACGGTCTTGGTTTGGTTCTTATTATTTCAACATTCAGAAACTTTGCTACTTTTTATGAGCAGTTAGAGGCACCCAATTTCCTAATTAATCTTGGGTACGATACAGCGAATTGGGCTCAGTATACCTTTTGGTCTGCTTCCGCCATGGTCTTTATCGTATCTGTGGTCCTCTATATGAATCTCAAAAAAGGCGCCGCTGAAGCTACTGCAAAAAAGGACTCGTACTTTTCCACGCTAAAGATTGCTTTTAAAGAGGCCAAAAATCCCAGAGTCGCCTTGGCATATACAGCAGGCATTGTCTCTAGAGGCGATTTAGCAGTTGTCAGCACTTTTTTTGCACTTTGGCTGGGTATTGAGTTTCAATCAATGGGCATGAGCAAGCCGGAAGCTCAAAAAATGGCAGCACTTTTATATGTTGCTGTCCAGGCATGTGCAATTCCAGGGGCATTGTTGATCAACTTTTTTATTGATAAGTTTGATCGGGTCGTGGCACTCGCAATTGCAATGGCTATTGCAGCTTGTGGCTATCTCTATTTAGGATTTATAGATGATGTAACAAGTAAGCAAATGTATTTTGGTGTAGGCCTTCTTGGCTTGGGTGAGATATTTGCAAATATTTCTGCCATATCTTTGATTGGGACCGTTGCACCTGCAAAAGCAAGAGGTGCCGTTATTGGTGGTTTCAGTTTTTTTGGAGCAGTAGGCATCTTTCTTGTTGCTGGGATTGGAGGGCAGATATTTGATAGCATTGGCCCAACCGCACCGTTTACTTTGGTTGGGATTGCAAATATCGTACTTTTACTTTTGGCACTGTTACTATTATTTGTAGAGCGTAAAAAAATAACAACTGATTTGAGGTAAATATGAAAAGAAGAGATTTTTTTAAGAATGTTGGAAATGTTGGAGCATTTGGTGCGGGAGCTATGGCTCTCAGTATGATGTCAAATCAAGCAAAAGGTGATTCGGCTTCTTCATATGGTCAGTCCATGGGCCAAAGCCTGAAAGGACCGTATCTTGATCTCACGACGGGTCCTGGTAATAAAGTCGGTTACGCAAGGCTGAATGGCGATCTTGATGAATCAAAACAGAAAATCGGATGGTTTAAAGGGCATGTTATGGCCATTAGACCAAACAAGCCTATTTTGGATACTGTGGGTTTCCAAGGCTTTGGTGTTTCACGATTAGAGAAACAGGCCGACGGTTCATATGCAAAAATCTTAAGAGAAGTGGGACTTTATACTGATCTCAGAACCGGAGAAGTTTTGGAAGAATGGAAGAACCCTATGACCAATGAAGATGTCAGAGTGGTTCATATTGCCAATGACCCTTTCAACTATGTTATTAAAGATCATTTTCCTGAGCCGCCTAAATTTGGAGATCGAAATCAAGAAGAAATCCCTAAGATTCCTTTTATCCTTCCATGGCAACAAAGAGGAGATAGGTTGGACATGGAAATCCATATCAACCTTTTTTATCCAAACGCATTGGATCCCAAGAAATGGGTGAGGGAGTCAAATGGACCAATGGTACAAGTCTCAGAAGGTTTTGCCTTTCATATTGACGCGGCCAAGATGCAAGACTCGAGTTACACCACTCTTCCTTATTCAGGAACTTGGAATAGGGTCACGCCATGGCTTCCATGGATGCTGATGGGCCAAACTCCTGGACACATGCTCTATAACGCTTTTATGGGTTCTGGAGAAGATCTTGAGCAAGTACATAGTCGACAAGTCTTGGATTATGTTGAGAAACATTATCCCAAGTATTTTACTGCTCCAGAAACATATGATCCAAAAACACCGAGCTTATCCAGCCTTGAGCTTTATGCCATCGAGCAGGAGCCATTCAAGGGGTAAGTATTTATGGCGAAATTGACCAAACTGAAGACCAGGAAGAGACTTACACCAAGCGATCGAGAGCAAGAGATCATTGATGAAGCGGTGCAATTCTTTGCTGAAGTTGGCTTTGGGGGGTTGGTTTATGAGTAATTCGTTTCTCTCAATCAAAGTTTTAGGCAGTAGTAAATTTAGAATCGATATGGTTGATGGAGTGACGAAAACCCATTTTCTCTCTATATGTTATGCAGCATTAACAACTATTGGATTGCTCACCTTTATTTCATTTGCCACTACCTATGTTTTAGTTGCCAACCTGGGTTATGCGAAAGAATTTGATGAAGCAGGGAGATACATAGGTCAATTAGGAAGAGCAGTTGGAGACCTACAGGTGGTTAGTGAGATTGCTCTTCTCTTGATTTTTCTCCCAGTCGGACTCATTGCAGATAAGATTGGTCGCAGTCAAGTTTATGCCTTTGGCATGTTAACCATGGGGCTTTCTTACGTACTTTATCCTCTGGCGACTGGTATCACGGAGCTTACTGTCTATAGAATTGTTTATGCCGTAGGAATGGGTGCGGCAACTGGAATGTTAGGAACGGTCACTGCAGACTATCCTCAAGATCGAACACGCGGCAAGATGATTGGGCTCACAGGGATCATGAATGCTTTAGGTATTATTTTTGTGACCTTAGTTTTTGCAAGATTGCCAGAAACATTTAAAAGTATGGGCTACGATGACATTACTTCGGGAAAATTTGCGATGATGATAGTAGCAGGAATGTGTTTCATCACAGCAATTGTTGTTGCGTTTGGCCTAAAGAAGGGAACTCCTACCGAGGAGCAAAAGAAGATTCCATATTCAGAACAAATCAAAGCTGGATTGGCAGAAGGAAAGAATCTGAGAATTCTACTTGCTTACTTTGCCGCTTTTGTTGCTCGTAGCGATCTAGTTATTCTTGGTGCTTTCTTGGTTGCTTGGGGAACTATCAGTGGCATGGAAAGTGGCCTAGAACTTCCTGAAGCTACTTCTAAGGCTAGATTATTATTTGTTGCCTCAATAAGCGCAGCTTTAGTTGCCTCACCTTTTATTGGTTATCTTATGGACAAGGGGGATAGGATTATTTGTGTCAGTATATGTATGGCAATGGCTGCAGCTGGTTATGGTTCCATGATGTTTGTAGAAAATCCTTTGGAATCAAAATTTCTGTCTCTTTTTATGCTTTTAGGCGTGGGTCAGCAATGCGCATTTTTTGCAGCAACAACCCTTTTGGGTCAGGAAGCCCCTAAAATTAAACGAGGAGCAGTAGTCGGAGTATTTAATCTTTCTGGCGCCTTAGGGATATTGATTTGTTCATATATTGGAGGTCGAATATTTGATGCCATCGATCCTTCTGCACCTTTTGTATTTATGGGCATTTGCAACATCATCGTTAGCATGTTTGCAATCTATGTGTTTAGGAAAGAAAAAAACGCTGAGCAGGTCCCGATAGGGAATACTGACTAACTAAAGAGCTAATTAAAATATCAGTTATTGGCGCGCCCGGAGAGATTCGAACTCCCGACCTTGTGGTTCGTAGCCACACGCTCTATCCAACTGAGCTACGGGCGCAATAATTCCATTATAAAGGAATAAGATTGATATCAGCGATTCAGAATTGATCTTTACGACTTCTTATCTCTGCAAAAACCTCGGATCTACTTGATGCCATCATACCTAATTCTAATCTAATTTCTTTATCATCAGATCTCAAAAAAGGATTTGTTTTTTTCTCTATATCAAGTTTTGTTGGGATGGTTGGAATGAATTTTTTTCGCAGGGCATCTACTTCAGATTTCCTCTTGAGAAGATCTTTATTCTTTCCATCAACTGTGATCGCAAATTCAGCATTGCTTTGAGTGTATTCATGAGCACAATAAAGCATGGTTTCATCCGACCATGACATGATGATGTCAAGAGAATCAAGCATTTGCTCAGGAGTGCCTTCAAACAGTCGCCCACAACCCATTGCAAATAAAGTATCGCCAACAAAGGCAATATTTTGATCCTCAAAATGATAAACCATGTGCCCAGTGGTGTGTCCTGGCGTATGAAATCCCTTAACTCTAAAAGACCCAAACTCAAATTCTTCTGCATGCTCAATGGTTCGATCAATGCCAGGAATTCTATCTTTGTCTTGCATCGGCCCAATGACTATGCAGTTTGTTTCCTTCTTTAGTTTCAGATTGCCCCCCGCATGATCATAATGATGATGCGTGTTAATTATATAGTTCAGCTTCCAATTATTTTGATTCAGCGCTTGCTCGATGGCATGAACATCCGGCGTATCAATTGATGCTGTTACATCTTGGATAGGATCATGAATGAGGTATCCATAGTTATCCGACAAACAGGGAAACATGAACACTTCTAGTCGTTCACTCATTTGAGTTTATTCCTCCTTTAATCGAGGCATTAATTCCACAAGATTGCAGGGCTTCGTTCTACTGTCCAATTGATCTTTGATTAAGAAATTCCAACCATCCTTGCATGCACCCGGTGAGCCGGGAAGGCAAAAGAGATATGTCCCATTGGCAACCCCTGAAAAGGCTCTGGATTGCAACGTTGATGTTTTAATGTTTTGATAAGAAAGCGATCTGAACATTTCGCCAAAGCCGTCAATGGTTTTATCCAAAAGAGGCAGGATCGCTTCTGGCGTTCCATCTCTGCCCGTGATTCCAGTGCCACCAGTGGTGATGATTCCATGAACGTTTTCATCCAGAATCCATTGCGAGACGATTGCTCTGATTTCATAAGTGTTGTCTGTGCAGATTTTTCGATCCTTTAAAAAGTGCCCTTGCTCTTGCAATGCAGAAACCAGATATTCGCCTGAGTCATCTTCATCAATACTTCTGCTATCAGAAATGGTCAAAACAGAAATATTGATTGCCTTAAATTCATTATTTTTATCGCTGTTCATTCCAATAGTTTATTTGACATTTCGAGACATATCCATTGATTGAGTAAGAAATTAGTGAGTACAATAGCTATATATTTTTTTGAGGGCAATTTTATGAGCAATGCGTTACCAAATTTAGAACATTATTGGATGCCATTTACTGGCAATCGATATTTTAAAAAGAATCCAAGAATGCTTAAGAAAGCCAGCGGAATGCATTACACAACATACGATGACAAAACCGTCATTGATGGCGTTTCAGGTCTGTGGTGTTGCAATGCCGGACATTGTCATCCAAAGATAGTTGAAGCCATTCAAAAGCAAGCAGAAACATTGGATTATGCAACTGCATTTCAACTTGGACATCCAACCATTTTTGCAATGGCAGAAAAATTGGTAGACATTGCACCAAAAGAATTGACGCATGCGTTCTTCACCAATTCTGGTTCCGAAGCGGTAGACACAGCTTTAAAAATTGCACTGGCATATCATCGTGCGAGAGGAGAGGGACATAGAACTCGACTCATTGGACGGGAAAAGGGCTATCACGGAGTCGGGTTTGGAGGAATTTCTGTTGGCGGTATGTCACCCAATCGAAAAATGTTTGGTGCAATGCTGCCCGGTGTGGATCATCTCAAGCATACCCACAATCTTGAGCACAATGCTTTTTCAGTCGGCCAGCCTAAATGGGGAGATCATCTTGCAGATCAATTGACAGAAATACTTATGTTGCACGATCCATCCACAGTGGCCGCAGTAATCATGGAGCCCATTGCTGGCTCAGCCGGTGTTTATATTCCGCCCGTTGGTTATCTCAATAGAATCAGAAAAATCTGTGACGAGCATGGCATTTTACTTATTCTGGATGAGGTCATCACTGGATTTGGAAGAACAGGAAGCAATTTTGGCGCAGACGCATTCGGTGTTACACCAGATATTATGACCATTGCCAAGGGCATGACCAGTGGAGCAGTCCCTATGGGTGGTGTTTTAGTCAAAGAAGAGATATACGATACTTTCATGACTGGGCCGGAAGATGCCATTGAGTTTTTCCATGGCTATACCTATTCAGGCCATCCCTTGGCTGCAGCAGCAGGATTAGCGACGCTCAATGCATATGAAGAAGAAGGACTCTTTGAAAATGCCAGAGAGCTTGCACCCGTATTGGAGGAAGAAGTACACAAAATTAAAGGCACAAAACACGTCATTGATATACGAAATTTTGGTTTATTGGGCGCTGTCGAGCTGGAACCCATAGAAGGCAAACCAACCGCAAGAGCAATGAGTGTATTCAGGGAGTGTTTTGACAGAGGCGTTCTAATCAGAACCACGGGCGATACGATTGCAGTGTGTCCTCCATTCATTGCTAGTGCTGATGATGTTCGAACAATCCTTCATACCGTCAAAGAATCGTTAGAAGCAATCAATTAAGGACAACCCATGACATCAATCATTAACCATTGGATTAACGGCGAACGGCAGCCATCGACATCTGAACGATACGGGGATGTCTTTAATCCCGCGACCGGCGAAGTCAGTGCTTCAGTTTCAATGGGCAATTCCGATGATCTCAGCAAAGCGGTTGAATCCGCCTCTGAAGCATTTAAGACTTGGTCACAAACTTCGGTTACAAAGCGAGCTCAGATCTTTTTCAAGTACAAAGAACTGCTTGAGACAAACAGAGAAGAACTGGTCGACCTCATTACCCGAGAGCATGGGAAGGTTGCATCAGATGCAGCCGGTTCCTTGCAAAGGGGCATTGAAGTGGTGGATTTTGTATGCGGCATTCCACATTTGCTTAAAGGTGAGTTCAGTGAGCAAGTTGGAACGGGCATCGATTGCTATTCCACCCGACAGCCGATCGGAGTTTGTTCCGGTGTGACGCCGTTTAATTTTCCTGCCATGGTCCCCATGTGGATGTTTCCAATTGCCATTGCATGCGGCAATACCTTTATCCTAAAGCCTTCAGAGAAAGATCCCTCATGTGCCATGAAGCTCGCAGAGCTTTTGCACGAGGCTGGATTGCCTAAAGGCGTTTTGAATGTCGTCAATGGCGACAAGGAAGTCGTCGATGCAATTCTAGAACATCCTGCCATCAAGACATTTAGTTTTGTTGGATCAACCCCTGTGGCTCAGTATGTTCATGAGAAAGCCTCGGCCAATGGAAAAAGGGTTCAATCATTGGGCGGAGCAAAGAATCACGCCATCGTTCTGGAGGACGCATCACTTGAGCAAACGGCAAACGCAATCATTGGTGCTGCATACGGGTCAGCAGGCGAGCGATGCATGGCCATTTCTGTGGTGGTTGCTGTTGAAGGAGTTGCAGATGATTTATGTAAGCTCCTGGCTGAAAAAGCAGGCGTGCTGAAGATTGGGCCAGGGAATCAGGCTGAAAATGAAATGGGACCGCTCATTACAAATGAACATAAAAATAAGGTCATGGATTACATTCAGCAAGGCATCGATGCGGGTGCAACCGCAGTGCTTGATGGACGCGAGCACGGAATGACGAACGAGCCAGGCTTCTTTCTTGGCCCGACTCTTTTTGATGATGTCAGTCCAGAGATGAGCATCTATAAAGAAGAAATATTCGGTCCAGTTCTGGTTGTGCTCAGGGTCAAAGATTTCAATGCTGCGATCCAATTGGCGAATGAGCATCAATTTGGAAATGGTGTAGCTATATTTACCAATCAAGGCTCAAAGGCGAGAGAGTTTGTCCATTCGGTTGAGGTGGGCATGGTGGGCATCAATGTCGCCATACCCGTGCCGCTTTCTTTTTACACATTTGGCGGATGGAAGGATTCTATTTTTGGATCATCAAATATTTACGGAATGGACGGCATCAGATTTTTTACGAGAACCAAAACAATTACAGCCAGATGGGTCGAAGACGATGGATCAATCAATCTCTCGATGCCAACCATTAAATAAAAAGGAGTTTTGACATGTTAATCGGTGTGCCAAAGGAAATTAAATCGGATGAATACAGAATCGGGCTTACGCCTGAAAGTGTCGAAAAACTGACCCAATCCGGCCATGAAGTGCTGATCGAGCAAAATGCTGGGCTTGGCATTGGCAAAGGCAATGAAGCCTATGAAGACTCAGGTGCTGAGATTGTTCAAACCCGTGAAGAGATTTTTCAAAGAGCCGAGATGATCGTGAAAGTAAAAGAGCCGCAGCTTGACGAATGCGCATTATTGAGACCCGATCAGATTTTGTTCACTTACCTCCATTTGGCGCCAGACCCTGAGCAAGTCAAAGCACTGTTGGCTTCTGGCTGCAGGGCCATCGCATACGAATCTGTCAAAGCTGAGGATGGCACATATCCTTTATTGACCCCAATGAGTGAGGTTGCCGGAAGAATGGCTGTTCAGGCCGGAGCAACATGCCTTGAGAAAGCAAAGGGAGGACTCGGTCGATTGATTGGGGGGGTGACCAATGTCGAACCTGCAGAGGTGGTTGTGATCGGAGGAGGCGTTGTTGGATATAACTCAATTGAGATTGCCATAGGCATGCAAGCCAATGTCACCGTTCTTGATAAATCGGCCGCACGATTGAATCAGTTGGAGTCGGTCTTTGGAGACAAACTCAATGCTGTGATTGCAACACAAGAGAACAATCAAGAATGCATTAAAGCAGCAGACATTGTGATTGGCGCTGTGCTCGTTCCGGGAGCATCTGCACCCAAGTTAATCAGTCGTGAACTGGTTAAATCGATGAAGGAGGGCTCGGTTTTGGTCGATGTTGCGATTGATCAAGGCGGTTGTTCGGAAACCTCAAGACCAACCACCCATTCAGAACCCACCTATGAAGAAGAGGGGGTGCTGCACTATTGTGTGGCAAATATGCCGGGCGCTGTTCCGATGACCTCCACCTATGCATTGAATAACGCAACCATTCCCTATGTTTTAAGTCTGGCAAACAATGGATTCAATCAGGCACTGAGCCTTGACGAGGGGTTTTGTGAAGGCCTCAATATTCATGCTGGCCGAGTAACAATTACAGCCGTGGCTGAAGAGCTTGAGTATGAGCACCATGATCCAATAGAGCTGATCAAAAGCCTTAGCCAATAAATGTCCAATTTAAGTCACTTGAGTCCCATAAGGGACAATCTGGGAAGACCGCTCAAAGACCTGAGGGTCTCGGTGATGGATCGTTGCAACTTCAGATGCATTTATTGCATGCCTGAGAAAAAGTTTCATTCAGGTTTTAATTTCCTTAAATCCACAGAAAGACTTTCATTTCAGGAGATCTTCAGAGTGACAAAGCTTTTCAGTGATTTGGGCGTCAACAAAGTAAGAATCACGGGCGGGGAACCCTTGCTGAGGGTTAATCTATCTGAGTTGATTGGGGATCTCTCAACCCTTGAAAAAATTGAGGACATTGCACTGACGACAAACGGTGTTTTGCTGAAGAAATATTCAGAAGAGCTCAAAGCCTGCGGCTTGAATCGAATCACTGTCAGTCTTGATTCCATTGATCCTGAGCAGTTCACCGCGATGACCGGTGGAAGAGGCAATCTTGATACAGTCATAGAAGGAATCAGTAAAGCACTTTCAGTGGGCTTTAAGAAAGTCAAAATCAACGCAGTCATAAAAAGAGGCACCAATGATGATCAAGTGATGGAGATGGTCGATTATTTCAAAGGCCAATCCGTGATCATTCGTTTCATCGAGTATATGGATGTTGGAAATCTCAATCAGTGGCAATTAAATGAAACGGTAGGCAGTCATGAAATCATTGCAAAGCTCTCTGAGCAATGGGCATTAAAGCCACTTGATAGGAATTATGAAGGAGAGACCGCAGAAAGATTTCAGATAGCAGACAGTGAAACTGAAATTGGTTTGATTTCTTCTGTCACCAAACCTTTTTGTGGGTCTTGCACAAGAGCCAGGCTGTCATCGGATGGCAAGCTTTATAATTGTTTGTTTGCCTCTGAAGGAAGGGATATACGAAGTTTGATTCGTAGCGGCAAGTCGGATGATTTCATCAGGAATGAGATTGCATCAATTTGGAAAGACAGAAAAGACCGCTACAGTGAATTGAGATACAGCGAAAAGAGCGATAAAACGAACGAAAAAGTAGAAATGTATTACATAGGCGGATAGATTGTTCTAATGAAGTTCACAGCGGAGGAAAAAAGATGAAGGGATTGATGATGGATACGCCATTAATGATTGGTTCAATAATGGATCACGCAGACAAGAACTTTCCCGATCAAGAGATTGTATCGGTCGTGGCAGATCAACCAGATTTTAGATATACATTTAAAGAGGCTTTCCAAAGAACAAGGCAACTGGGCAATGCTCTAAAATCACTCGGCATTGATATCGGTGATCGTGTGGGAACGCTTGCATGGAATGATCATAGGCATTTTGAGCTTTACTATGCCATTTCTTCCTCCGGAGCCATTTGCCACACCGTCAACCCTCGACTGTTCCCTGAGCAGCTCATATACATCATGAACCATGCCGAAGACAAAGTTGTTTTTTGTGATCCCATGTTTGTTCCTCTGCTTGAGAGCATTCAAGACCAGCTGGAAACCATTGAACATTTCATTGTTTTAACCTCTGAAGAGGCCATGCCAAATTCATCATTAAAGGGATTGTTGTGTTATGAATCGATCTTGGCAAAAGAATCCGATGAGATAGAGTGGCCTGAGTTTGATGAGACCACGGCAAGTGGAATGTGTTATACATCTGGAACCACCGGGGATCCAAAAGGCGTGCTTTACAATCATCGCGCCACCGTGCTCCATGCTTATGCAGCTGGCCTGCCGGATGTTTTTGGGGTCTCAGCAAAAGACATCATTTTGCCTATTGTTCCAATGTTTCATGTCAATTCATGGGGTTCGGTTTATGTCGGCCCAATGGTTGGGAGCAAGATCGTTCTTCCAGGACCAAAAATGGGAGACGGGGAAACACTGCAACAGCTCATAGAGACAGAGCACGTCACGATCTCAATGGGGGTTCCCACAGTTTGGTTGAATGTATTGCAGTATTTGGAAGAGTCTGGAAAATCTATACCCACATTAAAGAGGGTGGTTGTTGGAGGGGCAGCATGTCCTGCTTCTATCATGACAGAGATGCAGGAGAAACACGGAGTTTATGTTCACATTGCATGGGGCATGACCGAAATGAGTCCTCTGGGTACTTATAATACTTTTAGAGATGGAATGGATGACCTCGAAGGGGATGAATTGCTCGAAATGAAACTGAAAGCAGGGCGAGGTGTTTATGGCGCTGAAATGAAAATCACAGACGATGACAACAATGAACTCCCATGGGACGGTGAGGCTTTCGGAAGTTTAAAAGTCAGAGGCGCATGGATTCTCAGCGATTATTTTAAAGCCGAGCCCGGAACCACATTGGAAGATGACGGCTGGTTTGAAACAGGCGATGTCGCAACCATTAATCCAAAGGGATTCATGGCCATTACCGATCGTACAAAAGACGTGATTAAATCTGGTGGAGAATGGATCAGCTCAATCGATCTTGAGAACACTGCTACCGATCACCCTAAAGTTGCCGAATCGGCTGTGATTGGAGTTTATCATCCACAGTGGTCAGAAAGGCCATTGCTTTTGGTTCAAACCAAAGAAGGCGAGACCGTTACTAAAGAAGAGATTCTTGCTTGGTTTGATGGGAAAGTTGCAAAGTGGTGGATCCCTGATGATGTTGTTTTTGTCGATTCATTGCCACACACTGCAACTGGAAAAATCCAAAAGTTTGAGTTACGACAACAGTTTAAAGATTACCAACTACCAAATATTGAAGACTAGTCTCAGTAGTACAAGTAACTAGAGTATGGAAAAAAAAGAGATAATAAGGCTCCTTCAAAGTAATAAGCCACCATGCTTGGAGACTTTACGTGGGAGCCTCGTAGAATTCAATGAAGTCGAGAAGACCATGTTGATGGAATTTGATGCAATACCCGAGTTTTGCCATTCAGGAGCACAGATTGTTCAAGGAGGATTTGTGACAGGAATGCTTGATTCCTCAATGGCACATTTGATTATTGCATTGGAAAAATTTCAATACAATCCGGTGTCATTGGATATTAATGTCAGTTTTATCGCACCCGCACATCCAGGCACTTTGGCTGCTGAATCAAAAATCTTAAGAATGGGGAAGAGCATAGTTTTTGCTTATGCGACTATGAAGCAAAACGACGCAATGATCGCTTCAGCGACTTCTACAATAAAGCTGTTCCCAATCTCAAAGAAACCGTTATAAAGATTCTTTTATTATCATCTTTGCTCGATGATATCCGGATCAATTCGACGCACGCCTTCTTTTGTTAAGATCATCGTGCCAACAGCAATGATCATCAAAGAGAGGAATGGCTCAAATGGCCAAAAGGGCAGCCATAACTCCAATATGGATGACCATTCGAGGGCGGTTAATGATTCGGTGATACTGTTTTGCCAGTATAGACTCAGAGCAGATAGGGATAGGCCAGAGACAATGAGTATTGAGCCAAGCAATGCATTGAGCCGAGTTTTTCTGGAAACCTTTCTATTTCTCACTATGCCCCATGCGATTATTCTTGCAAGAAATGCAAAAAAGCCCAGCCAATAAAAAAAGTAATCGATCATCAGCGGAGTTTCATAGTAAGAGATGGCCCACCAGTAGACGCTAAAAGGATAGGCCCAAAGAAAATAGATGCCTGCTTTATGTATGATTCTCCATTGTTTTGAATCCACAAATTTCTTTCCAAAGTCAAAAGACGTGAGAACCATTGCAACAAGGAAGATGTATCCAATGCTGCCTTCAATTTCATCTCTAAAATAGTAGACTTCAGAAAAATAATAGTCGTGAAAATAGTACGACATGATAAAGATAAAAAGACCTTGCCAAGCCATAGCAACGGCAAAGATGAGACCAATATATTTACGATTCAGCATCAGCCAACGAGTCAGAGCCCCTGGAAAAATAATTTGAAGGGATGAGATCGCAATCACGAGATGGATAAAAGGAACTGCCCATCTGACCGAGAAGCTGATCATGTTGGATATCTCAACGCCCGTCACTGAATCGAAGTTTGACAATGGGATAAGCATTATGAGTGATATCGGAACCGATACTCCGAAGAATAAATACCATTTATTCATCCATCTCTTTTTCAAAATGCTAGACATTTAAAATCATCTTAAATCTTCATTTTAATGCAATAGTCATAAGCGTATACGACCGCCTTAAGACATGATAGTATTTTCATTATTTGTTCCTTATGAATACAAAGAGTCTCATCAATTTCTTTCTGGCCCTTTTGCCAATTATTGTTGGCATCTACCTGCTTTTCTATCTTGAATCAAATGGCATCCTAACCATTGAAAACCCTCACAGGGGAAAGCTTTCTGTGACGACGTTAGCAATTGGTTTGTTTTGCTCACTAAAAGCCTATTCTTTTCTGAACAAGAGATAGAAAAAAACTACGAGTTATATCGAATCACCAGATTATTATTCATCTCATTCTCAATCGAGGTCTCAGGCCCATGTCCAGCAATGACTTTAGTGGATTCGTCTAGCGTATAAATTTTTTCTTGGATTGAGGTTTTGAGTTGATTGAAATTACCACCCGGTAAATCCGTTCTACCGACTGATCCCATAAAGAGGGTGTCTCCTGCCACCAGGAGTTTTTCAGACTCAAAATGAAAGCTAATGGACCCGGGTGTATGACCAGGAGTATGTAAACAAACACCGTTGCATTGGGCGAGTTCTTGTTGATCTTCGATCTTAAAATCGGGTGGGGGCGTCGGTTTGAACTCTATATTAAAATAACTGCATTGCATTTCAAGGCTGTCCCATAAAAATTGGTCTGATTCATGCAAATAAATCGGCGCACCGGTTTCTTCTTTGATCTCCGCAGAGGCCAGAAAGTGATCAAAATGAGCATGGGTATGATAAATGCCCTCCAATTCAATATTCATGGATTGAATGGTTTTCATGATGAGTTCAGAATCGCCACCGGGATCAATAAGATATCCCCTGCCTGTTTCTGAATTGCCCAGAACAGTGCAATTGCACTGCAATGGACCAACAGGAAAACTTTTGTGAATAATTGTCATGTGAATTCTAAGTTAATATGTGGCTATAATATCAAGAACTAAACATTGAAAATATAAATCAATATATAAGAGAAGGCCTGTATTGAATAGAAGACAGTCAATTATTTTAACGCTACTGTTCGGGTTTCTTCTGCATTCATGCTCAGAACACTCCAGCCAAATCAATTCGAAGAATGCTGAGATAGAAAGAATTGGAGTGCTCTTCATTTCACATGGTGGGAATGAGGTGTTTAATGAGAATGGGATTTGGGATGTGACGGTTCAAATTTTCTCCTACGATAAAAATAGCCCTATATATCAAAGAATATTGTGGAATGAAGACTATTGGCCTCAACTATTAAAGTTTGAGAGTGCACAAAAAAGTTTAGGAAAGTATGGCTTTGAATATGAAAGAATTGGTGGCGTAGACCCTTATCCTGAATTAAGACGAAAAGTAACTAAGGCGCTTACAAAAGAGCTCAACAGCAGGGAGCAAGATATTAATGTAGATTTTGTTGTCGACAATATGACATGGATCAGTCCTGACATACGAGAGCTTCCTGATCCTAGAATGTTGTATAACCCCGGGACAGTCAATGGATCAATACTGAATTATTGTCATGAAGATTGGAAAGATTGTGACCCAGATCGATATGACATTGATGGGCCTGTCACAAGGTTATTAAATGTGGGCATAGATAAACTCATCATGATTGATTTGACCACAGCAGGAGCACGCTTTTCAAAAACCTATGACACCTACTTGGTTGCCAAGAAACTGATCAAAAATCATAATGAATTGCACAACGACAGCGTTGTCCTTGAATGGGTTAACGATCCAAAGTTTGCCATGGATGCCTCCTATCCAGTCGATGATGTGATGTGGACTCGCTCTATGGGCACTCCAACCAATAACCCAACCATTGATATAGAACTCTATCCCAACCCTGTGATTGAAGACAAAAGGCTCGCAGCCATTCATATGAATGGTATAGGGAAGAAATTAAATCCGGACATTAGCTTGGATAAAACCGGCATCCTTTTGCTTAACCATGGGATCAATCCTGGTAATGAAGCATATGATCCCAAAATTAATGACACTCTTAAGCTCAATGAGAACATCAAAACTCTTTTATTAGAGGAATACCCATCATTGCACTCAGAGAATATTTTAGGTGGGTGGTTTGGAGACTTGGTTATCAATGAAAAAATCAAAGGACCACCTAACGTCACTCAACGAGAGAGATCAAGGCCAATGCGGGGTGAAAATTTAGGCTATATTAATTTACATGATAGCTCTTCAAAACCAATTGGAGTATGGGGTCACCGGTACTGGGAAGCTTTAGAAATTCTTAGGAATAATGGTGTCGAGCACATCGTTATGGCCTTTCCTCAGATCATGGAAGATTCGGTACTTAATCTTATCGAAGTTCCAAATCAAATGGCCAAAGAGATTGGCTATCAAGGCTGGATGAAATTCAATGGTTATGATTACGATACCTATCCAAAGGTAGGCCATCCATTTGCCGAGTATTGGGGTATTTGGGTAAAAACCATGTGCAAGAGTCTTGATGATCCTCAGAAACTAGAGCCGTGCTGCTATAAAATGGGCGGTTGTGACACGACTCAACCATACCCACCATTGCGACAGGCTTTATCGAGCGAAAAGAGAACGGACATGGATCCTTCGCTTGCTTATGATGTTTCTGCATATGGGCATCAAGGCTATGATCCAAATTTAGGCAGTCCAAGCAATGAATTCCCGGTCCAAGATCAATACCCGGGAACATGGAGCATGTGGGATGTAAACAAAGATCATGATCTAATAGCAGAGTTTCTTGCCGACAAAGTAATTCAACATATAAAATCAAAGTAAGATCAATAATTAAAGGAAGAAGGATATGGCTCTAAAGATACCAAGACGAGATTTCATTTTAGGATTGGGTTTAGCAAGCTTGGTGAGCAATGACCAAGTCAGTGCTGGAGTAAGCGGCATAGTCCCTGAAAATATTCCCGACCTAACTCTGCCTGTAAACAATGTTACCAGCATGCTTCGTATGCAAGCCACCATAGGCAATGAGGAGCAAATTCCTTGGCATTATACGGGCGTTCTTTACGCGCAAAAGCATTCCGATCAACCGATACCCATGGTCAGAATTGAGGGNATGGAAAGCTATAAGGTGATCCCGCTTAATGATGGATCGTATGAGATNCTTGGGAATATGGTGACCTTTTTTAGGGACATTGAAACCGGGGAAATGATTGATGAATATGAAAACCCATTTACTGGGANAACGAATAAAGTTGAGCCAAATCTGAGAAAAGCCACAAGCATAGGCAGAGGCCTTAATGTTTCTCCAATGGGCATTCGGCCAACATCGTTTATCGATAAGATGCCCGATAAGCCACTTTTACTTGATTGGAATTTTGGACCAGAAACGGTTTGGATGCAAAGCCAGACTGCTTACCCTCCAGGATTGTCTTCCCCTAGGATGCAGCGATTCACAATGTTTGCTCCATTGAATAAATTTATAGACGAATCCATCAGCTCATTACCCACAATGTTTACGGCAACCGTTTTAATGCCATATCTGAATTGGATGGATATGGATGAAGAGGAAGGGCATACGCTCTGGCATGCATCGGGCGTCAAATTGAAAGACATGAACGATCTGCCAGACGAATACAGCTCCAAGCTTATGAGTGAATACAGCGATTATTCAATGTTTGACCTCTCGAATGATTCCGGGCCTGTTGCTTACGAATAGGTTAATTCAATTGATGAGAAAATCGATTCCCAAACTCTTAACAATTTTATCATTTCTTATTCTTGTGACCTGTGGAAATAGCGAAAAAGAGAATCATCAATCAAAGGATTTAATGTTGAGTGATTCATCCGATATTAAGCTCGAACAGATCGATAGCAATTTAGGAGATCCCTCGAAGGGTAAGAGATTGTTTCTTCAATGCAGAGCATGCCATTCCTTAAAAAGAAAAGAACCACACAAAATTGGGCCTAATCTTTATAATTTTTTCGGAAGAAAAGCCGGCAGCCAGAAAAAATATAAGTATTCTTCTCAACTCACCGAATCAGGTATCATGTGGGATTATGAGAACTTGGACCAATGGCTCGAGAATCCACAAGCATTGATTCCTGAGAATAAAATGGTTTATGTGGGAATGAGGAATCCCCAAGATAGAGAAGACTTGATTGCTTATCTTCTAAAAGAGACTCAATAGTTAAAAAAATGAGATCATTAACTTTAAATAATTCAGGCTTAAAAACAGGAGTGGTTAAATGAATAATAAAAGTTTTCTAGGAATACTGGCCGAGTCACCATTCACTGGATTACAAGAGCACATGAGTGTGGGTGATGCATCGGTCTCAAGGTTGGATGATTTTCTTGTCGCTGTTTCACAAAATGATTGGACAACTGCAAAAGAGTGCAGAGAGGCAATCATTGATTTAGAAAACCGTGCCGATGATATCAAAAACAACATCCGTAACAATCTTCCTAAATCTCTCTTTATGTCGGTTTCAAGACAAGATCTTTTGGATCTTGTTATGACTATGGATGGAATACCCAATTCTGCAAAAGATATTTCAGGAATTATGATTGGTCGAAAAATGAAAATACCAAGCCAGGTCAATGAGCAGTTTATCGCTTGCTCAAAAGCTGCAATCAAGGCGGCGAACCAAGCTTGCGAAGCAGTGAGAAGGGTCGATGAGATGCAAAAGAGCGGTTTTGGATCAAATGATGCAGCTGCCCTTTCTGATCTCGTTTCAAATTTAGAGCAAATTGAGAAAGAAAATGATGAGCTTGAAATTGCTCTTAGAAATCAATTGTTCGAGTGTGAAAAGGAATTCGATCCTTTGGATATGATGTTTTTTTATGACATCATCAATAAAATTGGCTCACTTGCAGATATTTCCCAGACAGTTGGTCATCTTCTAGTGCGTTTGGTTTCAAGATAAAAGAGGGATAAGAATGGAAATTATTGCTCAGTACGGACATATATTCCTCCTATTAGGCTGTCTTGTTGGCTTTTTCATGGCCTGGGGCATAGGTGCAAATGATGTCGCCAATGCAATGGGTACCTCTGTTGGTTCACGGGCTTTAACAATAGCCCAAGCAGTACTAGTTGCATGCATATTTGAGTTTGCAGGCGCATATCTTGCAGGCGGTGAAGTGACCTCCACAATCAGGAAAGAAATTATTGAAATTGGTGTTCTCTCAGATACACCCGAGTTACTTGTCTATGGCATGACGGCAGCTTTGATGGCGGCTGCGATTTGGTTGCTCATTGCATCTTATTTTGGATGGCCCGTATCAACCACTCATTCAATTGTTGGAGCCATTGTTGGTTTTTCAGCCGTTGGAATCGGTGTTGAAGTTGTCAATTGGGGTGAAGTTGCTTCGATCATAGCCAGCTGGGTGGTTTCACCTGTATTGGCGGGAACCATTTCATTTCTTCTTTTCACGAGCGTTAGGCGACTCATCTTGCAATCTGATGATCCATTCATGAGTGCAAAAAGATACGTTCCTTTTTATATGTTTTTGGCTGGCTTTACAGTATCAATGGTAACTTTCATAAAAGGCCTTAAACATCTTGACCTATCATTTACAGCATCAGAGAGTGTTGCATGGTCTCTTGTCTTTGCACTTGTCATTGCCTTATTGGGCGCTCTTTTGTTGCAAAGAATCGATGATTCAGTAAAGGAAAAGAATGGAGCAATGTTTAATGGTGTTGAGCGAGTTTTCGCAGTTCTTATGATATTTACTGCTTGTGCAATGGCTTTTGCACACGGCTCAAATGATGTTGCAAATGCCATAGGGCCTCTTGCAGCAATCGTCTCTGTTGTCCAAAATGGAGGCGAGGTCCTTGCAGAATCAAAACTACCGCCATGGATTCTTTTAATAGGTGCTTCCGGGATAGTAATCGGTCTTGTGATGCTTGGTTACAGAGTCATGAAAACAGTTGGTACTGCAATCACAGAATTGACTCCAAGCAGGGGATTTGCTGCTGAATTGGCCGCCGCGGGCACTGTAGTTATTGCGTCAGGGATTGGTCTTCCAATCTCAACAACGCATACACTTGTTGGAGCCGTTCTCGGCGTGGGGCTTGCAAGAGGCATAGGTGCAATCAATCTTGGTGTGGTCGGTAAAATTATTGTTTCTTGGATCATCACACTGCCTGTCGGGGCTGGATTATCAATTTTATTCTTCTTTGCACTTAAAGGCGCATTTGGTTAGTAGCAACATTAGATAGACACGCTTCTGAAATGAAAAAACTTATAAAAACACTGTTGATCATTGTGTTTTTTAGCGGATCAGCTAGTGCTTCAGATTTGAACCTTAGCTATGACTTCAGATTCAGGTATGAATATACAGATGACAGCGGGAAGGAAGATACGAGAAATCGGAATAGAATCAGAACAAGACTTGGCGCAAAATATTCGGCCTCTGAAAAACTTGATTTGTTCATAAGATTTGCAACCGCAGAAGAGAACACCACATCGGGAAATCAAACATTGGGAACTGGTTTCAGCATGTCTGATATTGGCATGGATCAGATGTATTTAAAATATGACATGTCGGATAACACGAGTCTTTTATTCGGAAAAATGAAAAATCCATTTTTCAAGCCTAATAAAAGTGAGTTGATATTTGATGGAGATTATAATCCGAAAGGGCTAGCGATTAATTTAAATTACGGAGATATTTTCTCAAATATCGGTTACATAAAGTTTGATGAAAATCCTTTTAAAACCATCGATATCAGGAGTCTCCAGCTGGGTTTGAATAAGAACATCAATGAACAAACTAAGGCGACGATATCTTTTGCAATTTATGACTTTGACAAATTAAAAGAATATAACCCAAGTCAGATTACCTGGAATGGTAAGAACTTTGGTAACTCTATAGATGATAATGGTAACTATCTTTATGACTTTAGTTTGATGAATCTCTCATTAGAGATCAAAACAAAGATGATGTCTCTGCCCACAACCTTTTTTCTAGATATCGTTAATAATTCAGATGCAGATGAAAATGACAGAGGTTTTCAGTCTGGATTAAGTCTAAAAATTAATGAAAAATGGAAATTTACATATCTTTTTAAAGACATTGAGTCAGATTCAACTTTTGGTGCCTTGACCCACTCTGATTTTGGAGGAGGAGGTACGGGCCATAAAGGGCATCAATTCAATCTCAGTTATCCAGTTACAGAAAGGTTTTCAGTTGATGTGGTTTGGTTTGATAACAAGAAGAAGATGATCACTGACTACAACAAAATCCTTGTGGATTTCAAGTACAAGTTATAAAACAATCTTTGCAATTTTTCATACACCCCCTCTGGAAGAATCAGCTTTTCAAAACTCCCCAGCCTTTTTCATAGCCTTTTGGTAAGCCAGAATCTTTTGTGAAACCATAGATGCTTTCATTCGGAATGAAAGACTGAACCTTTTCAGTCACTGTAAGTAACTTTTCAATATCAATACCGGTTTCAACACCCATTGCATCAAGCATAAACACCAAATCCTCAGTCACAATATTGCCGCTTGCTCCTGGTGCAAATGGACATCCGCCGATCCCTCCTAATGAAGAATCCAATGTCGTTACTCCTTCTTCGAATGATGCCAATGCATTCGCAAGACCGAGTCCACGAGTATTATGCAGATGCATGCTAGTGAGATTCTCCTCGCCCACTTCTTTTTTCAGTAGCCGAATGAGTCTTTTGACTTGGTTTGGATTTGCATATCCTGTGGTATCAGATAAGCCGACTTCGTCACAACCCAGCTCCATCATTTGTGCACCCAGTTTGATCACTTTGTCCTCAGAGACACTGCCTTCAAGAGTGCATCCAAATGCAGTTGAGAGATTTCCTTCAAAGTCAGGCTTCTGAGATCCATCAATTTTTGCGATGTACTCAGAGATTTTTCTTATTTCCTCGAGTACTTCATTATGACTTTTTCTTAAATTAGCTCGGCTATGAGTTTCGCTGACAGACAAAGGGAGACATATTTTGTCTGCACCGGCTTCAATTGCATTTTTTGCTCCAAAGAAATTTGGAACAAGAGCAACCACAGTTAGGTTTGGAATGGTTTTTGCGAATTGAACAACTTCGAAAGCATCTGCCATTTGAGGCAATAGTTTTGGAGGCACAAAAGAGCCGACCTCAATTTCTCTAACTCCAGCTTCTGCTTCGGCTTTGATCCATTCTTTTTTATGTTCAGTGGACATGATGGTGTCTATGCTTTGAAGCCCATCTCTTGGTCCAACTTCACTAATTAATACATCAATATCATTCATCAATTATCTTTACTATTCTCTAATCATTCAATTTACATTCTTTGTCAGCAAGCTCATTAATCCCAATTGCTTCCTTAAGTGAAAAAAATACATCAGTATTATCAATTACTCCAGTAAAGTTGATTGCTCCAGGTCCATATGAGTAAGCTGGAATCATTGCACCAGTGTGAGTGCCTTCTTCTAATGCGGTATTCCATGATACGATCATGCTGCTGCTGGGCTTGTTTCTTAGCTCATCCATTTCAATCAAAAGTCCGCCAGTCTCATGGTCAGACAATACTATTAAAAGAGTATCATCTCTGAATTTAACAAACTCCAGTGCATGACCCACCACATCATGAAATTCATCCATTTCTTCAAATTGATAATCAAAATCATTTTCATGTCCTGCCCAATCTATTTGTGAGCCTTCTGCCATGATAAAGAAGCCAGAACAGCGATTTTGATCTACCATCTTTTTTGATTGATCAAGAGTGAATTTAAACATATCCAACAAGCTTGGTTCACTTTCCGATCTGGTCAAGCCCTCTTTTGCAAATAACCCAAATATTCTTTTTTTGGCTTCACCTTTAAAGCTCATGAGAGCTTTTTTTGAATCAATGTATATATTTCCATTTTTTATCAGATCAACTAGGTTTATCTCATCTTTTCTTTGCCCACCATTTGATTCAGGCATAAAAAAATCTTTGCCTCCACCCATCAATATATGATTCTTTGATTCATACATGCTCTTGGCAATTTCATCGGTGTTATATCTTGAGATATTGTGAATTGCAAAAGCTGCTGGTGTTGCATGCGTGATTTCTGATGTTGCAACAAGGCCAGTTACGAAACCTTTTCGAAGAAGAATTTCTGTGATGAGTTCCACATCATCGCCATTGCCATCGACACCCAAGTAACGATTTTTTGTTTTAATGCCGGAGCTATAAGCCGTTGCAGATGCAGCCGAGTCAGTTATTAGATTATCGAAGGAGTGTGTCTTTACTAATCCTGTGAATGGGAATTTATCAAAAGCAGTCAAAAAGTTGGGCCCACCTTTAGCAATCCTATATGCAGTGACCTGATTAAGCCCCATGCCATCACCTATCAATAGGATGACATTTTTTGCTTTCTTTTCTATTTTATGAATTTGCTTTTTTTGGATCTCTTTTGAGAATTCAATCGGCATTCGTTGTGAAGTCTTTTCCGGTACCTCTACAATTATTGGTGCATATTGATCCAAGTATAAGATTGTCAAAGCGGTCGTCAATAGAGCCACCAATAGGTATTTAATGCTTTGAATCATTTAGGGTCTAACGCGTCAAATTTCATTCCAACCAGTTCCTTTCTTGGGATGTTGTAATTAAAATCTATGATCGCGCCTTCCCATGCGCCATACATTGGATTTGCGAGCATGTACCAGGATGTGCCCCAATATTTCGTGTATTTCTTGATGGTCTCAACTCTCTCTTTTGGAGAAAGCAGGTTTTCATTCATGTCTACAAAATCACCAAAGTTATCACCAAACATCATTACTATTCGATAACCTTTTGCAATCAATTCCCTTCTTGATGTTTTGTTTGATCCCCAGCCATTTTCACCGCGAGATAGGATATGCTCCCCTGTGGAACTATTGTAACCAAGGGCTTTATAGTTATTGATTGTGGCTTTTTCAATCTCAAGATCTCGATTGGTTACAAAAAATATTTCCACTCCTTTTGACTCTGCATATTGCATGAATTCAAATACACCAGGCATGAATTCAGCCTTTTCTTCTTTTGCCCAATCAAACCAACCATCTGGATAAGAGGTTTCTTTTTCAATAACTCTTGCTTGGTAAGCGCTGTTATCCAAAACAGTTTGATCGACATCAAGAATGATTGCAGGGGGCTTATCGCTAAAATTTTCTATTTGCTCAAGCGCTGCTGTATGATTTTTATTTAATAATAATGCATCTAAATTATTCTGTGCAGCTCGGTAAATCGTGCTCGAATTCGCATAAAACTCTGCAGAGGACTGAACATATAGTGTTGCCATGAGCAATTCATGATCTTTTTCATTTGCATGAATACCAAGCGGAAATAAGAACAAAAGTAAGTAGAGATTTTTCATAGCGTAATCATAAACTATTTGGTTTCAAAAACACCTATTTTGGAATTGCTTATTTACAGCCATGGGTTGAGTTTGCGATGCTTTTCTTCAAATGAAGAAATCTCACTATTCAGCTTTTGTGTTTGTTGGATTTCGTCAAGACCCTCCAATAGAAGGGTTCGATGTTTTTTATCGAAGTCAAAAGCAATTTCTGACGATCCATAGTTGATTTTCAATGTTTCTAAATTGATCATGATCAGATTTTTTTGAGGATCTTTTTCCACAAATCCAACCAATGTCTCGATGTCAACGGGAGACAGGCTGATAGGAAGCAAGCCATTTCTGATGCAATTGCTGTAAAAAATTGATCCGTACGAAGTGCCAATTATCGCCCTTATTCCCCATTCTTGAAGTGCCCAGACGGCATGTTCTCTTGATGAACCGCAACCAAAATTATCGCCCGTCAAAAGAATTACGGATTGATTGTATGGATTTTGATTGAGTACGAAATCATCATTTGGCTTTCTCTCACTTACCGAGTCATACCTCCACTCAGAAAACAGACCCTCCGATAGCCCCTTTTTTGAGACGGCCTTCATTTCATGACTAGGAATGATCGCATCAGTATCAACATTGATTCTCAGAAAGGGTGCCGCAACTCCCAAAATCATACTGACTGGATTCATGATTGTGGCTCCAATTGATCTGGCGGAGTGATCTTACCTTTTATCGCAGATGCAGCCACTGTGGCTGGTGAAGCCAAATGTGTTCGAGNCTTNTTTCCCTGTCGATTCTCAAAATTTCGATTGGTGGTTGAGATTACACGCTCATTTTCACCAAAGCTTTCTCCNCCTGCAAAAAAACACATAGAACACCCTGATTCTCTCCATTCAAAACCGGCAGATTTAAAAATTTGATCAATGCCCTCTGACTCTGCATCCTTCTTGACTTTGGATGAGCCAGGAACGCAGATGGCCTTGATGCCAGAAGCAACTTTCTTTCCTTTGAGGACTGTTGCCGCAATTCTTAAATCAGACAGCCTGCTATTGGTGCAAGAACCGATAAATGCTGCATCGATTTTTGTTTCTTTGATTTTTTCATTTTCATTCAGCCCCATGTAATCTAAGGCTTTTTTGACAGATGCATTCTTTGCCTGATTCTTTATTGATTCTGTTGTTGGTATCTTGTCTTGAATATCAATGGCATGTTCAGGACTCGTTCCCCATGTTACATAAGCCCCCAATTCTGACGCATCGACTTCGATGATCTTGGAAAAAACAGCATTATCATCTGATTTGAGTTGCGACCAGCTTTCTTCGGCTAATTTTTGTTGATCTTTTTTGGGTGAGAATGACCTCCCAGAAATATAATCAATGGTTTTTTCATCGGGGCATATGATTCCTGTCATTGCCCCAAATTCAACAGCCATATTGCAAAGCGTGAGTCTTGACTCAATGTTCATCCGATCTATGGTTTCCCCTCTAAACTCTATGGCATGTCCGTTTGCTCCGTTTGCCCCATATTTTGAAATCAAATGTAGAATGATATCTTTGGCTGTTACTCCGTCTTTTGGGACTCCATTGATGCTGACTTGCATCGATTTTGGTCTTTTCTTCACCAATGTATTTGTTGCAAGAGCATGTTCACATTCGCTAGAGCCAACACCCCATGCTAGAGTTCCAAGTGCACCCAGGCTACAAGTGTGTGAATCCGGGCAAATATAGGTGATACCGGGTAATGCAATGCCTTGCTCAGGGGAGACCACATGAACAATTCCTTGGCGTGAAGTATTCAAATCAAAAAAATTGATTTTTTCTCTTATGGCAGATTCCCTCAGTGACTGAATGAATTGTGAGCCACTTGGCATCATTGTCTCGTCACCCCTGCCAGGAAGCGTGTCAACAATATGATCGATCGTTGCGAATATCTGTTCTGGATTTCTGACTGGAATTTCTCTCTCATCGAGACTTCTGAGAGCGATACTGCCAGTTCTCTCATGCAGAAAGATTCGATCAATGTATATCAAATCATTTCCATCTCCTAAATCGCAAATGGTGTGCTGATCCCATATTTTATCGAATAGAGTCTTTGCCATTATTCTATATTGCCAACCTTTTCTTAGAGCTTTTCATATACGAAAGTTACATTATATCTTGCCCGATAAATCGCAACCATGAATAATTAGATTATGTTTAGTCATATTAAAAAAAACAACCAACCAGGTATGGTGGATGTGAGTGAAAAAAAGACCACTCATCGAGTCGCCAAGGCCTCCGCTTTGGTCAAACTCCCACATGAAATAAAAACCCTTGTCAAAGATGGTGAAATAGAATCTAAGAAAGGACCCGTGCTTACAACTGCGATCATTGCAGGTACTCAGGCAGTTAAAAAAACCCATGAGTTGATTCCATTTTGTCATCCATTGAGCGTCAACGGATGTGACATTTCAATTGATTTCAATCAGGACGCAGATCTTGTCGTCACATGCAGTGTGAGCATTGATGGTAAGACGGGCGTTGAAATGGAAGCGCTCACAGGAGTTTCAGTCGCGTCATTAACCATTTATGATATGTGCAAATCCATCAGTCATGGAATTGTTATTTCCGATATTGAATTATTGGAAAAGTCAGGTGGTAAATCTGATATTTCTTAAACACGATTTCGCATGCTAGCCACAATACTCACAGGTGGTTTCAGTTCTCGTATGGGCAAAGATAAGGCTTTGATCGAGGTGCATGGCAGAACCATTCTTGATCGAACAATTGAATTGTTGAAACCTTATTCCGATGAAGTATTTGTCTCGATTAGACAAGATCAGAGCGAAGAATTGAATCGGTCAAGGCATCCGATGCTGATTGATGATATGAGTTTTAAAGGTCCAATGGCGGGCATCATGAGCGCTTCCAAACACAATTCTTCTACGGCATGGATCATTGTTTCATGCGACCTTCCATTCTTGGATGATGAAACAATGACTCAATTGTTAGAAATGAGAGCAAAAGATAAAGATGCAACTGTGTTTTCAAATGATGAGAAGGGAATAGAGCCTCTGTGCTCTATTTACGAACCCAGCTTGCTACAAAAATTACAGCAAAATTCTGAAATCATTGAAAACATGAGTCCTCAACTGACACTTAAAAAAATGAATCTCAATATTATTCAACCCAGATCCCTGAATGCTTTGTATAATTTGAATCGCATGACGACTGAGATTTCAGATAAACTTGAAATCGAATGAAGACTTGCATAATCAGCTTCATTTCGATATTTTCTCGACTATAAAATCTATAACTTGGATGCACAAATGACTAAAAAGAATAACATTACACGCGAACAAGCCGAGGCTGCAGTCAAAACCTTGATTGAGTGGGCAGGGGATGATCCCGATAGAGAAGGCATGCTTGATACCCCAAAACGGGTAGCAAATGCTTATAAGGACTGGTTCAGCGGTTACGAAGAGGATCCCAATGACTTTCTTAATCGTACTTTTGAAGAAGTGGATGATTATGACGAGATGGTCACTCTTAGAGGGATTGATTTTGAGTCTCATTGTGAGCATCATATCGCTCTAATTACAGGAAAGGCTTTTGTGGCTTATCTGCCTAAGAATAAAGTTGTTGGAATCAGTAAATTAGCAAGAGTCGTCGATACCTATGCTAGACGGTTTCAGGTCCAAGAAAAAATGACGGCCCAAATAGCCAAATCCATAGAAGACGTTTTGCAGCCGAAGGGTGTTGGAGTCGTGATTGTCGCAAGACACGCCTGCATGACTACCCGCGGTGTACATAAGAGTGGAGTTGATATGGTTACAAGCACGATGACTGGAAGTTTTAGAACCAATGAAGCCACAAGAGGTGAATTCATGAATACCATAGGAAGAATCTCAATAGACTGATGCCGCGACTGATTTCATGTTTTGAAGATTTCAAGGCCCTCGAAGGCCAAGAAATCGGTGTATCAGATTGGCATCAAATCAATCAAGATCAAATAAATCTATTTGCTGATGCCACCAACGATCATCAGTGGATTCATGTGGATGAAGAAAGGGCAAAGTCGGAAATGCCAGGATCCAAGACTATTGCTCATGGATATTTAATATTGTCTATGACACCAACCATGTCCTCTGAGTTTGTTCAATTTGAAAATCTACAGAGGGCGATCAACTATGGCGTTAATAAGGTTCGTTTTACGAATATGGTTCCAGTCAACAGTCGTGTTAGAGCTAGATCTGAAGTCTTAAAAGTTAGACAAAGGCGAGGAGCAACCCATGTTGTTGCTCAAACAACCATTGAAATTGAGAATGAAGATAAGCCCGCCTGTGTTGCCGAAACAGTCTCATTTTATTACTTCAAGTAAAATGTCAAAAGAAAACTCACTAGATACATCCATTGAGCGTTTAATTGAAATCCTCAGTTTAGAAATGATTGAGGAGAATATATTTCGAGGCGAAAGCCAGGATATTGGAAGCCCCCAGGTCTTTGGCGGACAGGTTCTAGGTCAGGCTCTCAGGGCCGCATCCTCCACAGTCGAAAATCGTTTAATTCACTCATTGCACGCATATTTCCTTAGAAGAGGAGACTTTGAAGCACCCATTGTATATGAGGTCGATCGAGCTAGAGACGGAGGAAGTTTTTCAAACAGGCGAGTGATCGCCGTTCAGCATGGCCAGCAAATATTCAATATGACCGCATCATTCCAGAAACCAGAGAAAGGGCTAGAGCATCAGTCAAAAATGCCAAAAGTCAAGGAACCCGAGGACCTCGAAGACATTGTGGACCTAATAAAACCGGAATGGGTCGAGCAGTTGCCACTTAGAATCAAGAGAATGCTTACAAGAGAAAGACCTTTTGAGTCAAAGCCTGTTCAGATCCCGCATTTTCTAACCAATAAAACCGGTGACCCGGTTAAGCAAAGTTGGATTCGTGCAAAAGGTGAAGTTCCAAGCGATGCTGAACTGCATCAGGCTTTATTGGCTTATGTGTCTGATTACGATTTATTAACCACTGCAATACTTCCTCATGGAACGAATCTGCTTCAAAATCGATTTCAAA
Source organism: Gammaproteobacteria bacterium (assembly GCA_002717445.1). Lineage (GTDB taxonomy): Bacteria > Pseudomonadota > Gammaproteobacteria > Steroidobacterales > UBA11654 > CACPJA01. Next base: position 45,534 of record PBDY01000005.1, read on the forward strand.
TGGCGAGCCTTGATCATGCCATGTGGTTTCACAAACCCATCAAGGTTGATGAATGGCATTTATTTTCATATGAGAGCACTAGATCTTCGGGCTCAAGAGGTTTCACGAGAGCAGAGATTTTCACTAGGGATGGAGATCTGGTCGCATCGACGACTCAGGAAGGTTTGATGAGACTCAGAAAGCAGTGAGATCTTTCTGAAACCTCTTTGCATTTTCGACATAGTGTTTAGCAGAAAACTTAATCATCATCACTTCTTCTGCATTTAGCTCTCTGACCACTTTTGCTGGGGATCCCATGATCAAAGAGTTTTCTGGAAATTCTTTTCCTTCAGTGATCAGTGAATTAGCTCCAACCATAGAATTTCTTCCGATTACTGCATGATTGAGTATGGTCGAGTTGATTCCAATCAAGGTATCGGCTTGGATCATGCAACCATGAAGCATTACTTTATGGCCAATGGTTACGCCGGATTCGATTGTAAGAGGGGCACCAAGATCAGTATGCAGTATGGATCCATCCTGAATATTTGAATTCTCACCGACAATGATCGGATCGTTGTCTCCACGAATGACCGCGCCAAACCATATGCTTGCATTTTCTTTTAGTTCTACGTTTCCAATGACAGAAGCATCGGGAGCAATAAAGTTCGTCTCATTGAACTTTGGAATCTGCTGATCAAGCCTATATATCACTCGGACTTTCCTTGTTTTACCACAGCGTCTTGAGCTTTTTGGAGCGCCTCAGAATCAGCGAGGAAGTTTTTTGAGATTGGTTCCATGTTTTCATTGAACTCATAAACAATAGGTATTCCAGTGGGCAAGTTGAGTTCCACTATTGATTCATCATCTATTGCCTCAATGATTTTAATCATGGACCTTAAACTGTTTCCATGAGCCACAACCAAAACATTTTGGTTGCCCAGTAATTCTGGAAGTATTTGGTTTTCCCAGTAGGGCTTCACTCTTGATAAGGTGTCTTTCAAGCTTTCTCCCGATGGCAACTCATCAATTCCATCATACTTACCATCAAATCTGGGGTGAGATGGATCCTCATTACCTATTGGAGGCGGCGGAATGTCATAGCTTCTTCTCCAAATATGAACCTGTTCATCACCAAACTCTTTTGCAACTTCAGCTTTGTTTTTCCCCTGCAGAGCACCATAGTGTCTTTCATTGAGTTCCCAAGCGTGTGTGATTGGAATCCAGGTTAGGTCCATTTGTTCAAGAATGATGAATAGGGTTTTATTCGCTCTTTTAAGCAATGATGTGAATGCAATATCAAAATTGATATCGATTCCTTTAAGTTGTTTACCAGCCTCCAGGGCTTCTTCTTCTCCCAGTGGCGTTAACCCGACATCTTCCCATCCAGTGAATTTATTTTTCAAGTTCCACTCACTTTGACCATGTCTACAAAGCGCTAGTTTTCCAGCCATAATGATTTTCATCTAAAATTTGGTTAATGGGATTATAGTGGATCACTCCTAAGTTGTAATCCATCTTCTTTTTATCTGGATTAATTTTGAAAAAAGTTACCGTCTTCATATTCATTGGTAGTAGTATTGAATTCTTATTTTTACTGAGGTAAATGCGATGGTCAGTGGCTTAAATTGTTTCATTTCTTCCAGAAGGGATGCTTTAAAGAGTGCAGCCTTTTTAATTCTCATCGTTTTATTTTCCTCTTCATCATTCTCAAGCGAAAAACATTTTGACCGAAATCAACTGCCACAACTCAGTCAAGAGATACTGGACAAAAGTCAATTTTCATATAAAAAACAAGTGGTCATGACAGCCACAATTGTTCCAGTTCAAACTCAAAGAGTCAGGGTGTTCAAGCTTCTTGCAAAGGACAAGACTTGGTTGCTTGAGGATCAATACAATCCTTTGATCATAGATATCGATAACTATCTTATTGATGGCCATCATAGATTGGATGGAATCAAAGAATTAGGCATCAAGAAAGTCAGGGTTCTCAGGGTAAACGCTACGATTGAAGAGATTATTGAAGCATTTAATGAGTACAGAGATTTTTCACCGACTTACGAACCTCAAAAGAATTGATCCATTCTTCTAAAAATCATCATTGTGGTTTGTCACAAGGAGAGGTATTTCTCGTATGGATATCTCATACTTTGCTAAAAAAATTGATAGAATAATCGCATGGTTAGAGAATCAATGGATTTTGATGTCGTGATTGTAGGAGGAGGGCCAGCGGGTCTTTCAACCTCAATCAGATTGATGCAGATTTCAGAGGAAAAGGGTCTGGATCTGAATATTTGCCTTCTCGAGAAAGGCTCAGAGATTGGTGCCCACATTCTCTCAGGAGCCGTCGTTGATACTCGAGCACTAGACTCACTTTTGCCAGATTGGGAAAGCGAGAATGCTTTCATTCAGACGCCTGTAATAAAAGACGAGATGCTTTTTCTTCTTGGAGAAAGCGGTGCAATCAATGTTCCCAACTTTTTAATGCCAAGAACTTTGATGAATCATGGTAATCGAATCATCAGTCTTGGCTCGCTCTGCAGATACCTCGGAGAAAAAGCAGAAGCCATGGGGGTCAATATTTTTCCTGGTTTCCCAGCGGTTGATTTAATTATGCAAGACGATCAGCTGAAAGGCGTGATCACAGGCGACATGGGTCTAGATAAAAATGGCGATCCTAAGGATGGACATGAACTGGGATATGAATTAATAGCAAAACAAACCGTTTTTGCTGAAGGGTGTAGGGGCAGCTTGGGTAAAAAGATAATTCACTCATTTGAATTGAACAAGAATTGTGACCCACAACACTATGGAATTGGATTTAAAGAAGTTTGGAGCATTGATCCTGAGCTTCATCAGGAAGGGCTTGTTCTTCATACAGCAGGATGGCCTTTGGACAATCACACCGAGGGGGGCGGATTCATTTATCACGCACCCAATAAACAACTCTATCTAGGCCTTATCATCTCTCTAGATTATAAGAATCCAAACATGAGTCCTTACAATGAATTTCAGAAATGGAAGACGCATAAGAAGATAAAGGCTCTCTTAAAAGGGGCAGAAAGAATTTCCTACGGTGCTCGTGCATTAAACAAAGGCGGCATTCAGTCAATACCAAAGCTGACCATCCCCGGCGGGATATTAGTCGGCTGCGAGGCAGGCTTCATGAATGGCGCAAAAATCAAGGGAACTCATACCGCGATGCAATCTGGCATGACTGCGGCAGAGGTGATTGTTTCCCAATTGCAAACAGATAATTCTGGTAATGAAATAGAGAATTACAATGAGGAACTTAATAAGACCTGGTTGATGTCAGAGCTTTATCAGGCTAGAAATTTTTCACCATTGCTTAAAAAGTTTGGACTCATGTTCGGCTCACCATTGGTTTGGATTGATCAGAATGTTTTAAGAGGTAGATTGCCCTTCACATTATCAGCAGTAAAAAAAGATCATGAGCAATTAAACCAATTGAGTGACTCAGAACCGATCACCTATGAGAAATATGACAATGTCACAACATTTGATAGGACCTCATCAATTTATCTCTCAGGCGTCAATCACGAAGAGGATCAACCTTGTCATTTGAAATTACATGATTCCAAGATTCCCATCTCAACCAATCTTCCGCTTTATGGGGAGCCTGCAAGATTATATTGCCCTGCAGGTGTTTACGAAGTGGTTGAAAGCGGTGAGGGAGAAACCTATTTTCAAATCAATGCACAAAACTGCATTCACTGCAAAACCTGTGACATCAAAGATCCAAGTCAAAATATTAATTGGGATTGCCCCGAAGGCGCTGGAGGCCCTAATTATACTGATATGTAGCTACTTTTTTAGCCCAAATACAAAAAAACATATATCCCTTATCTTTTTTGGACCCCTGATAACGCTATAAACCACTTTTATTTCAGCCTTTGATCTGATAAGTTGCAGTGGTATTTTTTAAGGATTCTGAGGGGGATTTTGAGAAATTATCATGACTATACATAGAATTATGGGATATATCTGTGGAGCTACTTTTGCCATCGTGGCAACGGGTTCTCATTTTGTTCTAGCTCAAGATCAAGAAGAAGAAATTATATTACCAGACCCAACTGAGATCTTATCAGACACATTGGTTGTGCAAAATCAAAGCGACAATCGTTCAGTCAATTCTCAAGATAAGATCAGTAATTTATCCAATGAAACGCAAGAATTACTTGGTGAGTATCGATTGGTCTTACAGCAAATTGACCGACTCATTAGATATAACGATTATGTGGAAAGACTGATTGAAGACCAGGAGACTCAAATCGTTGATATCAATAATCAACTTGAGGAATTCTCTCTCATTGAAAGAGGGATTGTCCCTCTCATGCTTGATAGCATCGAAACCCTCGATAAATTTATTGATCTCGATGTACCGTTCCTACTTGAAGAACGTAAATCAAGAGTGGCCCGACTCAGAACCATTATGGATCAAGCGGATATCACCGTATCAGAGAAATACAGACAGATCATGGATGCCTATCAAATCGAAACCAGTTATAGCTCTGACATTGAGTCATATACTGCTTTTTTAGAAGTTGAAGGCGAGACAAGACAAGTTGATTTTCTAAGAGTTGGAAGAACTTCTTTAACTTATCAAACACCCGACCAAGATGAGACCGGATTCTGGAATAAACAAACAGGCACTTGGGAATCACTGCCAAGAAAATATACTGATTATGTCAAAGAGGGATTGAGAATTGCCAACAAACAAATTACCCCTGATTTGATTCAGCTTCCGATAGAAGCACCGGGAGAAAATCAGTGAAAATAATCAATATAAAGAAAATTATTTTCTTAGGAGTGCTACTAATGCCTCTGACTTCGGGCTATACACAAACGAATGCTGAAGAAGATCAGGCACCAATTACCGATCCTGTGTTGCTTCTGAAATTAAAACAGATCGACACCATGGAGAAACTATTGGAAATTACCAAATCCGATAGTTTGACAACCGGTGCAATTAATCAAGAGCGTGAAGACAAGTTCATTAATGCAAGAGATAGACAAAAAGAATTGCTTGAAGAAGCAAAGGCAAGACTAACACTTGAGGAAGAAAGAGCTGTTCGTCTTCAAAAGAAGTTTGAGAATAATGAAAAGATTCTGGAAGAAATTTCAGAGACACTTAGAATTCGGATAGGTAATTTTGGTGAATTATTTGGAGTTGTCAGGCAAGTCTCTGGAGAAGCAATCGCAACACTAAAGAATTCATTGGTATCGATTCAATATCCAGGAAGAGAGGAAGGCCTTGCAGAATTGGCTGAGACTCGAAACCTACCGAGTATAGATCAGATGAAAAATCTTCTTGTTATCCTATTGGAAGAGATGACTAAGTCTGGGAATGTAGAGCGTTTTGAAAGTGAAGTCATATTACCGGGCGGTTCGATTACTGATGCTGAAATTGTAAGAGTCGGAGTCTTTAATGCAATTACAGAAAACTTTTTTCTAAAATTTATTCCTGAAACTCAATCCTTGCAAGTGCTTGCCAGACAACCAGCAAGAAGGTTTCGATCCATGGCAGATGACTTATTTGAGCTTGAAGACGGCTATACTGCAATGGCCGTTGACCCAAGTAAGGGGCAAATTTTGGGCTTGCTGATTCAAACACCTGGCATTGGAGAGAGAATTAATCAGGGTGGATTGCCTGGATATATCATTATCCTCATTGGGCTTTTAGGATTGGCCATGTCGCTTTGGAGAATGAAGTACTTAAAAGATGAGGGTGATGCAATCAGGCGTCAGCTTCAATCAAGCGAAGCGTCTAAGGATAATGCATTGGGGAGAATCCTCTCAATTCAAAAGGAAAATGAAGGCTTGGATCCAGAGACTCTTGAGCTGAAAATTGATGAGGCGATCTTGAGGGAAGTTCCTCAGTTAGAAAAATACCATAGTATTATCAAAGTTTTTGCAGCGGTAGCTCCTCTGCTTGGTCTTTTGGGTACAGTTGTCGGTATGATTGTAACCTTCCAGGCGCTTACACTGTTTGGTACTGGAGATCCAAAGCTCATGGCTGGTGGTATATCTCAAGCATTGGTTACAACCATGTTGGGCTTGATTGTGGCCATTCCTTTGGTATTCCTTCATAGCATACTCACAAGTTGGAGTACTTCTTTGATAGAAATCCTTGAAGAACAAAGCGCCGGGCTGATTGCGAAAAATGCCGGAAAGAGTTAATTTTGATCCATGTCAATTTTAAACAAGCTCTCCTCAATCATCGGAAAAGAAACTGACCTTAATCAGTCTGTACTGATTCTTTCTGTATTGACCGGATTGGTTCTGACTATCTTTTTTCTCATCATAGGGCAACTCAGAGAATTTTTTGAAGCCGGTGGCCCTGTCTTATGGGGGATCCTCTTAGTTACAATGATTATGTGGACGTTGATCATTGAACGATTTTGGTATTTTAATAAATTGATGCCCACACTCTCTGATCAAGCACTTAATCAATGGAAGAATATTTCAAATAAGGGCGATTGGTTTTCCATGAGAATCAGAGATCAAATCATCTCAGAAGTTTCTGCAGAAACAAGAAAATTTATTCTCACAATAGAAACCATGATGCAAATCCTCCCTCTATTGGGTTTATTGGGGACAGTGGTTGGAATGATAAACGTCTTTGATGTAATGACATTTTTTGGAACGGGAAATGCCAGACTAATGGCAAGTGGAGTTTCTCAAGCAACTATTCCGACAATGGCTGGTTTGGTGGCCGCAATCTCTGGAGTATATATTGCTAATTTATTAAAAAGAAAGGCAGAGGATGAAATCAATAAAGTTGCTGACCAATTGATCATCCATGAATAGAGGGCTATGAAAAGACGCATTAAAAAGAAAAATGATGAGAGCGAGATCAATATCACTCCAATGTTGGATATTGTCTTTATCATGCTGATATTTTTTATCGTGACCACCTCGTTTGTTAAGGAGATTTCAATAGATGTGAATCGCCCAACCAAATCGCCAATCAAGGAACAAAAGAAATCGGATGTCATTTCAGTTCGAATACTTGATAGTGGGCAAATATTGATTCAAGAGAGGCTTATTGCACTGGATGCGGTTCGAGCCAATATAGAATCAAACTTGGCATTAAAGCCACAAGCAAGTGTTGTTGTGGTTTCTGACCGAGATGCAGATGCTGGACTTCTTGTAAAAGTGATTGATCAGTCAAGAATGGCTGGAGCCGTGAATGTGTCCCTTGCAGCACAGAAATAAATTATGTTAAGAAGAAGAAAAAGGTTAGAAGAAGAGAGTGAAATCAATATCACACCAATGATGGATATTGTTTTCATTATGCTTATTTTCTTCATTGTAACCACATCTTTCATTAAAGAAACGGGCGTCGACCCATCGAGACCCGAGGCTGAAACTGCAGCTCGTGCTGAACAAGGCAATATTCTTGTAGCCGTCACTCCAACTGATCAAATTTGGATGAATAAAAATCCAGTTGAATTGCAATCCGTGAGAATATTAATGGAGGCTGCACATGCTGAGAACCCTGAAAGTAGCGTAGTTATAGTGGCTGATGAGTTGGCCTCTACTGGGGCAATCATCGATGTGATGGATCAAATTAGACTCAGTGGAATCTCAAAAATATCCATTGCTGCGAGGGATAAGTAGTATGTCAATAATGACAATCAATATTCAGAATGAGGCTCGATACCTAAGTGCTTTATTGATTGGAATTGGTATCACGCTCATCTTATTTTTTATCATGCAAGCATTGATTGATTCAGGCGATCAGCAGTATCGTGCTGATTCAGATGGTCAGATTATGGAATTTGTCAGGATTAAGGATGATGAAAGTCTGAGTTTTAAGGATCGAAGAAAACCCATAAAGCCAAAGCCACCCAAAGAACCGCCTCCACCACCTAAATTGGTTGTGGAAAAACAAGCAAAACCAACCTTGAATAAAATCAAAATTGAAATTCCTAATATTGATTTGCCTTCAATTGCAGGAGGAGGACCCTTTCTTGGTAATTGGGCAGGGAACCCAATGGCTGAAGGTGATGTTCTTCCAATCGTGAGAATTGATCCTCAATGGCCAAGGGAAGCATTAATAGAGGGCATCGAAGGATATGTGATTGTAGAAGTTTTAATCGCAGCAGATGGATCAGTGAAAAGCGCAATTGTGGTTGAGGCAGTTCCTAGAAGAATGTTTGATCGAAATGTCATTCGAGCGGTTCTAAAGTGGAAATTTAAACCGAGAATCCTAAATGGAGTACCTGTAGAAAGACGGGCGATTCAAAGATTGGATTTTAATTTGGATGACTTATGATTGAAGCTTTTTTAAAGCCCTTGGTTATTTTGTTTTTGGTTTTTGCCTCTATGGCAGATGCCGCATCAAAACTTCCAATCCATCATCCTTTAAGAGCCGATCGTGTTGCAGTTGAGCGACCCAATTCATCGAGGCAGTTTTCATACAATGTCGAGAAGAAGTTTCATAGCGTCTCTGATCGTTTTGGAGAGGGTGATCTGGATGGAGCAATGCAGAGTTTGCAATCCATGATGGAATGGAATCTATCCAAATATGAAAAAGCAGTGGTCTATCAATTCATGGGATTCGTTTATGTTCAGCAGGACAATATTGATCAAGCAATTGAAGTCTTTAAGAAAGTTGTTGATTTAAATGTTTTATCAAACAGTCAGCATCAAAGTACTCAATTTAATCTAGCAAGTCTCTATGGTTCTCTAGAAAAATGGGATCTTGCGATTCAGACATTGATGACGTTTTACAAATTTCAAAAAGAACCGGTTGCGGAGTCATATATTATGACTGGGATTGCATACTTTCAAAAAGGACAACCTTTGGAAGCGCTCCCATATATTCATATTGCTAATGAGAAAGCTCTCAAGCCAAAAGAACAATGGCTCCAGCTTGAGCTTGCGATTCTTTTTATCAACAAGCGTTACGATGAAGCCATTGAAGTTGTAACAAAGCTTTCGACATACTGGCCTGAAAAAGAGAGGTATTGGGAAACGATGGCTGGCACCTATATGGAAATGCAAAAAGATGCTGATGCATTGGCTGCCTTGAGCCTTGGATATAAGAATGATGCAATTTCTAAATCAGAAACTTTGGAAAATCTGGCTCGACTCAACTTATATCTTGAGATTCCTTATCAGGCGGCCACGCTCATTGAGAAGAATATTGATCAGGGAAGCATTGAAAATAATGAGAAAAATCTTCGACTGCTACTAGGGGCATGGACCGCAGCTAGAGAATTTGATAAAGCGATAGGTGTTATAGATATTTTGGCTCCACTCACCGGAGAAGGGAAGCTGTATATCCAAAAAGCGATGTTATTGAATGAAAATGGAGATTGGGAGGGTGTTCAAGATGCAACAGAGAAAGCCCTTACTGATGCTGAACTGGAAAACCCTGGAGATGTTTATATCCTAAGAGGCATGGCAGAGACCGAGCTTGGAAATTATGATCAAGCTGTAGAATCTTTTTCTCAGGCCATTGAATTAGGTTCAGAAACAAATAAGAGGAATGCCGAAGCGTGGATTGAATATGTTTCTGATCGGAAAGGTGGCTAGCTTATTTAAATTCTTTAGTGAATAAGTCGGGCTCATCTAGATCGCTCAAAATCATTTTTCTTGCCTTATCCATTACTTCATTGATCTCTATTTCTTCCACATCTGTTGCAATGGGTGGATGAATTGTAACTCGAAGCTCCACATTTTTTGGCAGCCAACTTTCTGATCTAAGAAATTCTCTTGAACCATTGATTGTGATTGGAACAATTGGTGCCTGACTCCTTATCGCAGTAAGGAATGCTCCTTTTTTAAACTTCAAAAGACCTTCTTCTTTTAAGAAAGTGGCTTCTGGAAAAAAAATAATCGAATCTTTTGCTTTTGAGCTTTGCATGATCTTCTTAAAATCATCTGCCCCTTTTTTTGGGTCTTTTCTATCAACAAGATGGGTCCCTAGCTTTCCAAGCATGTATTTAGCGAAAGGAATGTATTTCAGTTCTTTTTTTGCAACAAAGGCAAAATTAGCAGGCAAAGCAGCAGCAAGGACCATTGGATCAGTATAGCTCGCATGATTGGCAACTAAAATGGATGAACCATCGGTTAAATTTTCTTCACCCTCAACCACAAGATCTAAGCCAGTGAGTTGAATGATCCATTCGGCACAATTTTTCACCAACTTCCTGGTTGATTGAATGGATTTTGTGAATGGATAGCAAAATAGCATGATCACCACGATCACGGAAAAAATAAACCATGCCCAGGAGCCAAAGAGATACATTGTTATGCTTTTCATTCGAAATTTAAAATCGCTGTATACTTCTATCGATATCATACACAATTAAAGTTTATGAAAACATCTGACGATCAGAAAAATACAGAATCAACAATGGTTGATTCTTTTCTAGATTCGCTCTGGCTTGAACAAGGTCTATCTAAATCCACATTGGATGCATATCGTTCAGATTTGAAATTACTTGATGTCTGGGCAAGCAACCATCACTTGAGTTTGGATAAAATATCAAGGCCTGATTTGTTGGAATTCATTGCCTATAAGGCCGAAAAAGGCTCAAGTGCTCGCTCATCGGCCAGAATGCTCTCCTCTTTGAGACGTTTCTATACATATTTAATGCAGCATGAGCTTATTTCAGTAAATCCAACCGACAAGATTTCTATGCCCAAAATTGGTAGATCCTTACCGGTTTTACTGACCGAAAATGAAGTCTTGCAATTGATTAAGGCTCCGAACACAAAGAAACCATTAGGGTTTAGGGATAGGACAATGCTGGAGTTGCTCTATGCTACTGGGTTAAGGGTTTCTGAATTGGTTAAACTTGAGGCCAAGCAGGTGAATTTAAACCAGGGTTATCTAAGAGTGATGGGTAAGGGGAATAAAGAACGAATGGTTCCAATGGGAAAAACGGCAAAGAGATGGATGAAAAATTATCTAAATGGACCCATTCAAGACATTTTGGGCGACCGTCAATCAGATTGTCTATTTCCAACTCGGACCTCGACATCCATTAGCAGACAAGCATTTTGGCAAATCATTAAAAAGTACGCACTCAAGGTTGGTATCAATGCTCAATTATCACCGCATAGTCTGAGACATGCGTTTGCCACTCATCTCATCAATCATGGCGCCGATTTGAGAGTTGTACAAATGTTGCTTGGGCACAGCGATCTTTCTACAACCCAGATATATACTCATATTGCACAACACCGCTTAAAAGATCTGCATGAAAAACATCACCCAAGAGGTTAAAATAAGCTCATGCAGATTTTCCCAATTTTAACGTTCATACTCTTGTTTTTTTCAGTTGAAGTCTCATCGAATGAGGGCAAAGACAGCCTTCAAGAGATTGATTTAATCCTCCAAACACTTTTAGAAATATTTCCAGGTGCCAATGGCTATACTTTGGATGACTCAGCGGTTGATGGTCTTTATGCAGTGAATATTGGATCAGAAGTAATTTACATTTCAAAAGATGGAAAATTTTTAATTCGCGGTGAAATATTGGACCTTCAGAATAGCGTGAATCTCACAGAGGAAAAGCGAGTTCTAGCAAGGCTTGATGCCATACAGAGCATGGATGAGAAAACAATGATTATCTATGAGCCAAAAAAAACCAATCACACCGTTACAATCTTTACCGACATTGATTGTGGATATTGCAGAAAATTTCATCAACAAATTGATGATTATTTAGATTTAGGCATCAGAGTAAGGTATCTGTCTTTTCCAAGGACTGGACCCGAAACTGAGAGTTGGGAGAAGGCACATTCTGTCTGGTGCAGTAAAGACAGGCAAGGCTCCTTAGATCGAGCCAAGCAAGGCAAAAAAGTTGATGGCGATAATTGTCCGGACAGTCCTGTTCAATCTCATTATAACCTTGGTTCAGTATTCAATATCTCTGGAACTCCAACCATTCTGACTGATAAAGGCAAGCTGATTGTTGGGTATTTACCACCTGAGTCTTTATTGTTTCGACTGAACGAAGAGGGTTGATCACTTCTCTAAGTGCTGAATTTTATCTTTCACCTCTCTCCATTCATCGGCGTCTGAAGGTGGTTCAGGCGCGTGAGAAATAACAGGCCAAGTTTCACTCAGTTCACGATTAAGGTCTTCAAAAATTTCTTGTCCTTCGGGTATTTCATCGTCGGCAAAAATTGCATCTACAGGGCATTCAGGTTCACACAAAGCGCAATCAATGCATTCATCAGGATTGATAACCAGCATATTTGGACCCTCGTGAAAACAGTCTACTGGACATACCTCAACACAATCCCCAAGCTTACATCTGATGCAACTTTCGCCCACTATGAATGTCATACCAGAGTGCCTCGATTATTGAATTGTTTGATAAACTGGAATTTCATCATTTGAATCTTTCTCGATTTGTGCCGTCAAAGCAATTTTTACAGTTTCAAAAGCAATGAGTTCCCATGGTATTTCATTGAGTTTGTATAATTTTACGTCCAAAGACTCTTCACCAGCTCCAAACTGATCATCTTTGATGGTTGCCCTATAGAAGACATGAACTTGCTCTGCATGAACAACATCCACCACAGCAATCATCGATTGAATACTTGGTGAAATGAGGGCTTCCTCCTCGCATTCTCTTTTTGCTCCTTCAGCCATGCTTTCGCCATTCTCAAGAAATCCCGCTGGCAGTGTCCAGAAATTCATTCTTGGCTCAATGCCTCTTAGGCACAACAAGACTTGATCTCCAAGCATTGGCACAGTCCCAACAACTACCTTTGGGTTTTCATAATGAATACAGTCACAAGCATTACAGACATGTCTGTTCTTGTTATCACCGTCTGGAATCTTAAACTCCAAATCATTTCCACATTGATTGCAGTATTTCATAATATATATCCACTGCCGGGAGAGAGACTCGAACTCTCACGGGTTGCCCCACCGGATTTTGAATCCGGCGCGTCTACCAATTCCGCCATCCCGGCTAAATAATAAGTGAAGAATACCTTTTGTTGTGTATTCAGTCTATAAAACTAACCGATTATTGAACCATTTTATGAATGTGCTAATCGAGTACAATACAAAAATGCAACCAAGTGATTTCAGAATAAATATTCCACCTGAGTCAATTGCTCAGACTCCCCTTAAAGACAGGGCATCGAGTAAGTTAATGCGTCTTGAGCATGATTCCATCAAGGATCTAACTTTCTCCGAGTTACCACGAATCCTTAGAAGGCATGATTTGCTTATTTTGAACAACACCAAGGTATTGCCTGCAAGGCTATTTGGAAAGAAAGAATCCGGAGGGAAGGTAGAGATATTCTTTGAGAGGCTTCTTGCAGAACGGAGTTTTTTAGCACAATTAAAGTTCAGCGGTAAAATTCATGTCGGTACAAAAATAATGATTGATCATGAGGTGGTTCTCAAAATAGAAGGAAGAGATAACCAATTTTTTACAATTTCCACTGAGTCTCCAGTCATGAGTATTTTGAACTCAAACGGACAAACACCTCTACCTCCATACATTAAAAGGAGCCCAAATTCAGATGACCGCAAAAGATATCAAACCGTATTCGCAAAAAAAGAGGGCGCTGTTGCAGCACCCACAGCAGGGCTTCATTTTACGACAGATGTCCTTGATGAACTCAGAAGAAAGGAAGTTGATATTGGTGAGCTTACTCTCCATGTCGGTGCCGGCACTTTTGCTCCATTGAGACCTGAGCAAATAAAGTCAAAAAAGTTGCACCAAGAGTTTTATGAGGTCGATCAAAAATTGTGCGACCAGATTAGAATATCAAAATTGAACGGCGGTAGAATCATTGCAGTGGGGACAACTGTGGTGAGGGCATTAGAATCTCTCATGCAGAAAAGTGGAATCAAACCCATCAGTGATGAGACTGATATCTTTATTGCTCCGGGTTTTGATTTTCAGTTGGTTGATGCAATGATCACCAATTTCCATTTACCAGAATCATCTCTGATTATGTTGGTTTCTGCCTTTGTTGGAAGAGAAACAATCTTGAAATCTTACCAGTATGCCGTTGATAATGGCTATCGTTTCTATAGTTATGGTGATTCTATGTTTCTAGAAAGAGGGTTAGGTCAGTGAAATTTAAATTAATTAAATCGGATAAGAGTGCCAGACTGGGTGAGCTGCATTTTGAAAAAGGATTGATTCATACACCGGTTTTTATGCCAGTGGGCACTTATGGGTCGGTGAAAACAATGACACCAGACGAGCTTATTGATATTGGTGCTGAAATCATCCTTGCAAATACATATCACTTGATGATTAGGCCGGGCAGAGAGATCCTTTCCTCGCATGGTGGATTGCATCGGATGATGTCATGGCCTAAGCCCATCTTGACTGATTCGGGGGGTTATCAAATCTGGAGCTTATCAAAGAAGAGAAAGATCAATGACGAATACGTTGAGTTTGACTCACCGGTGAATGGTGATTTGATTCGACTGACCCCAGAGATTGCCATGCAGATTCAAAAAGTGATAGGCAGTGATATACAAATGGTTTTAGATGAATGCACTCATTATCCAGCCACACAAGAGGAGGCTCTTTCATCAATGAGACGATCCGAGAAGTGGGCATTGAGGAGTCACGAATCTTTTTTACAACAGAAAGGAGATGATGACAGTGCTTGCTTTGGGATCATTCAGGGCGGCATGTATCCGGATTTACGCTTGGAAAACTTAGAATTTCTATCCACCATTGATTTCGATGGCCTCGCAATTGGCGGGCTATCGGTTGGAGAACCCATTGATGAAAGAATGATGGTTTTGGAATCATTAATGCCAAAAATGTCTGAAAATATTCCCAGATATCTTATGGGCCTTGGAACGCCCATTGATATCATCAAAGCCGTTTCTGTCGGTGTTGATATGTTTGATTGTGTGATCCCGACTCGACACGCAAGAAATGGACAAATCTATACTCATTCTGGTGTAGTAAGAATCAAAAACTCTAAATATATCAATGATTTAGAACCATTAGATGATGCTTGCGAGTGCTATACCTGTAAAAACTTTACCCGTTCGTACTTGCGTCATTTATTCAATTGCAATGAAATCTTAGGCGCCAGGCTCGCAACAATCCATAATCTCAGCTTCTATATTGAACTTATGGACAATATAAGAAAGTCTATAGAATCCGATTCTTTTGAAAAATTTTCCAAAAACTTCATTCAAAGTTATCAGCAATAATTGGAATATGTCATAATTGCACCAATATTTTTTTTGAACTAACTAAAAGGTAAATATTTTGATACAGAATGCTTGGGCACAGAATGCTGGAGGAGGGGACTCATTTTTGAGTTTTCTCCCACTCATTGCTATTTTTGTGATTTTCTACTTGGTTCTCATTAGGCCGCAGAATAAGAAACAAAAAGAACATCAAGAGATGATCAATGCTCTTGAAATTGGAAATGAAGTTGTCACTGCAGGCGGTATCCTGGGTAAGATCCAAGAGATGAATGAAAATTATGTTCATCTTGAGATTTCAGAAAATGTCACAATCAAGACCCAAAGACAGACCATCTCATCTTTGCTTCCAAAAGGCACAATAAAAAAAGGCTAGATTATCCTCATGAATCAATATCCCACATGGAAGAATCTGCTCGTCTTGATGTGTATTGTCATCGGGATTGGTTTTGCTTTACCAAATTTCTACGGCGAGGATCCAGCACTGATGATTGCAAAAGAGAATGGATTGACATTCTCTCAAGAAGAAATAAAAGAGATAGGCAAATTCCTCAGTGATGATGGTTCAGAATACAAAACCATCGAAGACAAGGATGGCGATGTATTGATTCGATTTGATAATGTTGAGAACCAAATTAAAGCCAGCGATAAAGTCAGATCTTTTCTTGGCAGGTTTTCAACTGTAGCACTCGCTTTTGCACCCAACGTCCCTGGTTTTCTCGATGCCATGGATATGAAGCCAATGAGTTTAGGCCTTGATCTTAGAGGAGGGGTTTACTTCCAATTTCAAGTCGATCTTGACACAGCAGTTCAGCAAAGGCTGGACCAGTATGTCACTGATATCAATAAGGAGCTCATTGATCAACGAATCAGACGCACGATTAGAAAAGAAGGGAACTCAATCAGAATTGAGTTGGTAAACCCGGATGATTTCAATGCCACAAGGCGAATTGTCAGAGAGCTTGATAATCTATTGGCTTTTGAGAATGTTTCGACCCAGTCTCAGACTGCAGTATTGGTTACCATGACAGATGATCAACTCAAACAAAGAAGAGACTTTGCGATTCAACAAAATATATTGACCATGAGAAACCGAGTCAATGAATTGGGGGTTGCAGAGCCAATCATTCAACGTCAAGGACTTGATCGTATCGTGGTTCAACTTCCAGGTGTTCAGGACCCAACACAAGCAGAGAGAATTTTGGGCGCCACTGCAACTTTGGAATTTAGATTGGTCTGCGAGAATGAAAATGCTTTTGAGGCTGAAGAAAAAGGCAGAGCTCCCATTGGATGTGAACTTTTTAATGATCGATCAGAGAACCCCGTTCTTTTGAAGAAGAAAGCAATCGTGACTGGAAATCAACTCATCGACGCATCGCAATCTTTCTCCCAAGGCCGGCCGGCAGTTTCCATTAGGCTTGATAGCAAAGGTTCAAAAGCAATGCTTGAAACCACTAAGAAGAATCTGAATAAACCCATGGCGGTTCTTTTTGTTCAACAAAGACAAGAAACTTCTGAGCAAGACGGTAATTTTGTCAACAGAACTGTCTTGGACAAGGAAGTGATCAATATTGCAACCATCAGAGGGGTTTTCAGTAGCCAATTCGAAATTACGGGCTTGACCGTTTTTGAAGCAAAGGATTTAGCGATCCTACTTAGAGCAGGAGCATTGGCTGCACCAATATTTAAGATCGAAGAAAAGACAGTAGGTCCCAGTCTTGGTCAGGACAATATTGAAAAAGGCTTTACAGCAATTCTATATGGACTCATTGCTGTCATCGTTTTCATGATCATCTGGTATAAAGGATTTGGCCTGATTGCCAATATTGGTTTATTGATTAATCTCACTTTCATTGTTGCCGTTCTATCAATGCTGCAAGCATCGCTTACTCTTCCAGGAATAGCCGGGATTGTTCTAACAGTTGGTATGGCAGTCGATGCAAATGTTTTAATTTTCGAAAGGATTAGAGAGGAAATCAATAATGGTAACTCACCACAAGCCAGCATCAGCGCTGGTTACCAGAAAGCATTTGCCACCATCACAGATGCCAATGTCACGACGTTGATCGCTTCGCTGGTGCTTTTCACATTCGGTACTGGCCCAATCAAAGGTTTTGCGATAACGCTCTCAATCGGTATTTTGACATCTCTATTTACTGCCATCATTGTCTCTAGAGCGCTCGTGAATTTAATTTACGGCGGAAAAACAATCGAGAAACTAAGGATATAGTGATGAAGACCATAAAATTCTTATCTGCTCGAAAATCCACAACGATCCTGTCAATCGTTTTGATTGTGGTTTCTGCTTTTTCTCTCATGACAAAAGGGCTTAATTTGGGAATTGACTTTACTGGTGGGATTCAGATTGAAATCAGTTTTGGGACTGCCCCAAATATCGAAAACGTAAGGAATAATCTTGCCTCAGGTGGATATGATGATGCCATTGTTCAGAACTCTGGATCTTCTCAAGACCTCATGGTTCGAATCCCTCCAATCAATGGAATTAGTAATAAAAAAGTGGGCGAGGATGTTATCGGCATGTTTGAGGATTCTGACCAATCCGTTACGCTCAAAAGCTCTGAGTATATAAGTGCGCAGGTTGGAGAAGAACTCACTGAGCAGGGGGGGTTAGCAATGATATTCGCCCTAATCATGATCATGATCTACATTGTTTTTCGTTTTCAGTGGAAGTTCTCAATCGGTGCTGTACTGGCATTGATTCATGATGTCATTATTACACTGGGTATATTTTCATTCTTTCAGTTGACGTTTGATTTATCTGTACTGGCAGCCATTCTTGCTGTCGTTGGATATTCGCTCAATGACACGATTGTTATTTATGATCGAATCAGAGAAAACTTTAGATCAATGAGGGCATCTGAAAACATTGAGATTCTTAATTCAGCGATCACGCAAACGATCAAAAGAACCATCATTACCAGTTCAACAACATTGCTTGTGTTGCTCTCACTTTATGTATTTGGCGGACCCTCACTGAAAGGTTTTTCAATTGCTTTGATTGCGGGTGTCTTGATAGGAACTTACTCTTCGATTTTTGTCGCATCCACATCAATTTTTTATCTGGATATTTCAACCACCGATCTCATTCCCGAAAAAAGAGAAGAGACGGACGATGGAATGCCTTAGGCAAAGGCTTTGAGCCTTTTGTCATAGTGGCTTAGAACTTCTTTCATTGCTTCAAATATTTTTGGGTTTCCGCAAAAGAGACTTCCGCTATCGACAGGGTCTGTATCAGGAATGATGTTCTGGACAATGCCACCGGCTTCCTGAATTAAAAGCACTCCTGCGGCTACGTCCCAAGGCTTTAAGCCAAATTCCCAAAAACCGTCATATCTTCCGCTTGCCACATAAGCAAGATCTAGCGCTGCCGACCCAGGCCTTCTGATTGCGCCTACAATTTTTGTAAAATCAGTAAATATTTCAAGATAGACTTCCAGCCAATCCTTTTGATCTCTGAATGGGAATCCAGTTCCCAATAGAGAGCCCTGTAATGCGGTATGCTTACTGACCCTGATCTTCCGACCATCCAATTGACTGCCCATCCCCCTGATTGCAGTAAACAGCTCTTGCCTTGATGGATCGTAAATAACACCCACCTCAAGTCTATCTTTCACCTTCAATGCAATGGAGACACAATAGACCGGGAAACCATGAATATAGTTTGTGGTGCCATCAATCGGGTCAATAATCCATAGGAATTCAGAATCATTGTCTTGCATCCCATGTTCTTCACCCAGAATCGAATGATCAGGATACCTGGAATGAATGATCTCAATGATTGCCTTCTCGGCTTGTTCATCCACATGGGTAACAAACTCATTGTATGACTTTGTCCTGACGTCGTTTGAATCGATTCGATCAAAATTGATCTGTGCAATATCTCCCGCTTTTCTGGCTGCTTTAATGGCTGTATTTAAGAAAGCCTGCATTTAATTTATCTCCATCTTTGAAATATGTGATCTGAAATGTGTGTAGAATATCAGAACTTTTGGATATATGAGCCAATTTCATATTTATGAGTCACGATAATATAGAATTTGTTTTGGTTGAGCCCTCTCATCCTGGTAATGTGGGAGCGGCTGCAAGAGCCATTGGAACCATGGGATTTAAGAATCTTGCCCTCGTTAACCCTGTAAAACATCCACATCCAGAGTCTAGAGCTAGATCTTCAGGCGCACTTGATATTTTATTAAATGCAAAAGTATCTGAAACCCTCGATGAGGCAATAGCGGATACAAGTCTTGTTATTGGGACAACAGCGAGACAAAGAAGGATCAGCGTGCCCATCGATTCAATTCACGAAAGTGCTGAGAGCATCTTCAAATCCAGTATCAAGCAAAAAGTTTCGATAATATTTGGCCCTGAAACATCGGGCCTTTCCAATGATGACATCGATCGATGCAACCGACTTGTTTATATTCCAACCGGCGGGATGCATTCCTCTCTAAATTTGTCAATGGCGGTTCAAGTCATTGCCTACCAGATAAACTTAGCCTTTTTTGGCGTTGAAGAAGATCAAACAACGAGGGATTTAGCATCAGGCAAGGAAATGGAATTATTTTATGAGCACTTGGAAAAGGTTCTTTTAGAAACAGGCTTTTTGAATCCCAAAAACCCGAAACAATTGATGAGACGCTTAAAGGCTTTATTCAATCGTGCACAACTCGATGATAATGAGGTGAATATCATGAGAGGGATTCTTACTTCGTATCAGAAACCCAGGTTAAAATAATCAATATGAAAACGTATCTTGATTTTGCATCAACAACCCCAATGGCACCTGAGGTGATTGAGGAAATGCATGCCGTCATGAGTGAGGATTCATTTGGTAACCCTTCATCCTTGGATCATCAATTTGGCATCTCAGCAAACAATATTGTCGAGCAATCAAGAAATGAGGTTGCGAATTTGATCAATGCAAATCCTGAAGAGATTCTTTGGACTTCTGGTGCGACCGAATCAAATAATTTGGCAATTGTGGGGTTTCATCAATTTCAGTACAAAGGTCATCCTCTGAGATTCACAACATCCCACCTTGAGCATAAATCAGTGATAGAGTCTATGCGCTCGATTGAGGAACTCGAATCAAAAGTCAGTTTCATTCAGCCAAATAAAGATGGTCAAATTGATTTAGAAACATTTACCAGTCAGCTGAACCCAGACGCAATATTTGCCAGCTGCATGCACATCAATAACGAGACTGGTGTAGTGAATGAGATTAAAGAGATTGGAAAATACTGCAAAAAAAATGAAATCATATTTCATGTGGATGCAGCACAAAGCATCGGAAAAATCCCAATCGATGTAAAAGAAATGTGCATTGATCTTATGTCAATGTCTGCTCATAAAGTTTATGGACCGAAGGGAGTGGGCGCTCTATACATCAATAAAGACAGTGTTGGCCGAGTGAAATCACTCATTGTTGGGGGAGGCCAGGAGCGAGGAATGCGTTCAGGCACATTGCCCACCCATCAGATTGCCGGAATGGCTAGCGCTTATAGAGTTTCAAAACAAAGAATGCATGATGATTTAGAGCACATTCAGCAATGTCGAGATGCTTTTTTGAAAAAACTCTCGAGTCTCAATGGATGGAAGATCAATGGTTCAGTTGAGGATGCTTTTCCGGGAATTCTTAGCCTCTGTTTTCACGATCTGTATTCAGAAAGTTTGATCTATGCGATGGAAGGTTTTGCAATCTCTAGAGGGTCGGCTTGTTCTTCGGATCATGATGAGCCCTCACATGTGTTAAAAAGTATGGGACTGCTGGATCACGAAATCAATGGAACCATTCGTATCAGCTTTGGAAGAACCACATCATTGCATGATACAGAGTCAGCAGCATCCGAACTGATCGCAGCAGTAACCCATTTAAGGAATCTAAAGGGAGACAGTCAATGAATCAAAGAGATGCTTTTTATGACAATACCCATGTCATGAAAGATTCACGCATGAGCGATGGATTCACTGTTGAACAAACCTCAAAGTCAAATGGAATGTGGTTGAAGTTATTCTCACGATTGGATCCTGAGGGAAGAACTGAAGTGCATTATCATGTTCATGGTTGCCCACATTTGATTGCAATCACATCCATGGCGATCAGAGATACACAAAAAAAATCAATTCAAGAACTTGAAACGCTTGATATCAAAAAATATGCAAAGATCATAGATCTGCCAAAAAACAAAAAAAGACCGTCTTTTTTTGTTGGAAGATGCTTTAAAAGAATGTATAAAGCATTTCAAGAGGGCTTAATTTTATGGAACTTTCAATTACAGATAATGCGATCAAAAGATTTAAAGCAAATCTTTTGAATAATCCCGATGCCCTGGGCCTTAGAATCAGCATCAAGCCCACTGGCTGCAACGGATATTCGTATGTCTTGGATTATGTTTCAGATATTTCCAACGATGATCAAGTCATGACTTTCTCAGGTGTCTCTGTTGTCGTGGATAATGAAAGCATGGAATTGATTGGTGGAACTGAAATTGACTTCATCGAAGAAGGCTTCAACCAAGTATTTAAGTTTAGCAATCCAAATGCCACCGGGGAATGTGGTTGCGGAGAAAGCTTCAGTGTCTAATTAATAAAGGATAGAGCAATGGAAAGAACATTATCAATCATCAAGCCAGACGGGGTAGAAAAGAATATCATTGGAAAGATCTATTCTCGTTTTGAGAAGGCAGGCCTTCAAATCGTTCAAGCAAAAATGCTACACCTTAGCCGCGAACAAGCAGAAGGATTTTATGCCGTACACAAGGAAAGACCTTTTTTCAATGATTTGGTGGATTACATGACCTCTGGAGCAGTAATGGTGCAGGTACTTGAGGGTCCTGATGCAATCAATCTGAATCGCAAGTTAATGGGTGCAACAAATCCAGAAGAAGCGGACGAGGGAACCATCCGTAAAGATTTTGCTGAGAGCATTGAGAGAAATGCTGTGCACGGATCAGATGGCCCAGATACAGCAGCAGCTGAGATCCAATATTTCTTTGGTTGATTCACTCTAAATTGACAATAAAGCGTCAAAATATCCTTGGCATGCCCTTAGGGGATCTTGTCACTTTCTTTAATCAGATTGATGAAAAAGATTACAGGGCAAAACAATTGATGCAATGGATTTACTCAAAACAGGTTTTTGACTTTGATCTCATGACCAACTTCAATTTGGAGCTCAGAAACCACCTGAATCAAAACTGTAGCTTGGAATTTGATGACGCCATACGCAATGAGCTTTCGGATGATGGGACTCAGAAGTGGTTGATAGGAAAAAAAGACAATCAAATCATTGAAACGGTATTTATTCCAGAAGAAAGACGAGGAACCCTTTGCATCTCAAGCCAAGTTGGGTGTCTCATTGATTGCCCATTTTGTGCGACCGGCCATCAAGGTTTCAACAGGAACCTCAAATCTAGTGAAATCATTGGTCAAGTCTTATTGGCCAGAAGAGAGCTGAATGAAGAGAGGCTGACAAATATTGTCTTCATGGGCATGGGTGAGCCACTTGCAAATTATCCAGAGGTGATAAAGGCAATCAAAATATTGAATGATCCCCATGGTTTTGATATTTCAAGACGCAGGATTACGGTGAGCACATCTGGATTGGTTCCTCAGTTATATAAACTGTCAGAGGAAGTGGGAGTCTCTCTTGCCGTGTCTCTTCATGCAGCCAATGATAAGCTCAGAGATGAGTTGGTGCCGATTAATCGAAAGCATCCAATCAAAGAACTATTGGAAGCTTGTTGGCATTATGCGAAAGTTCAAAACCTAAGATCCGTTACATTTGAATACACGATGCTTAAGGGGGTCAATGATTCAGCCAAAGATGCAAAACAGCTTTCAGAGCTATTAATGAATCAGCCCGCTAAGGTTAACTTGATCCCTTTCAACCCTTTTCCAAGTGTAAAATTCAAGCCGACGGATCAAAATCAGATCAATGATTTTAGGAATATCCTTTTGGAATCTGGGATAATGACAACGACCAGAAAAACAAGAGGGGATGACATTCAGGCTGCTTGTGGTCAATTATCAGGGCAAGTAATGAATCTTGCTAAGAAAACACTGAGACAAAAATTAAAAAAAACATTACATTAATACCTTAAACGGAGAAAACATATGTCAAACGATGGAAAAACAGAACATTTAGTCGCTCTTAGAGTTATAGCGCTTGTTTGTGCAGGACTTTTTCTGCTGACTTTGGTCGGTATGTATATGTCCCATAATTAATCGATTTTGACTGAGAAAATCAAATCCATCCGAGGAATGCCAACACTGCTTCCGGCAGAGTTAGAGCGTTGGCAGTCAGTTGAATCAATCATCAAGAAGATCTTATCAAGCTATTCATTTAAGGAGATTCGAACACCATTAGTAGAGAGAACGGAGCTGTTTCAAAGAACCATCGGTGAACAGACGGATGTTGTTTCAAAGGAGATGTATTCATTCCTGGATCGCAAAGATCAATCGCTTTCTTTAAGACCGGAAGCAACCGCCGGTGTTGTCAGAGCAGGCATTGAGAACGGGCTTTTCTATAATCAAACGCAAAAATTATGGTCCATGGGCCCCATGTACCGCTATGAAAGACCTCAAAAGGGCCGGTATCGTCAATTTCATCAGGTGAATATGGAGGCTTTTGGATTTGAGGGCCCTGGCATCGATGCTGAAATGGTTCTGCTGACATCAAGAGTTTGGAGAAATCTGGGTGTTGATTCCATACAATTGGAATTGAACTCATTGGGTACAGCAGAAGCGAGAAAAATTTACCGCTCAATTCTTGTTGAATACTTTAATGATCATATTGACTCGCTTGATGAGGATTCTCGATTGAGATTGGAAAAGAACCCAATGCGAATTCTGGATAGTAAAAATCCAGAAATGTCTGACGTCATTCAGGCAGCCCCAAAAATGAATGATCATTTGGATCAGGAATCAAAAGATCATTTTACTGGTTTGTTAGAACGCTTGGATGGACATGGCATTGAGTATGTCATCAACCCTCGCTTGGTGAGAGGGTTGGATTATTACACAAAAACAGTATTTGAATGGACAACGAACGAACTGGGCGCTCAAGCCACAGTCTGTGGAGGAGGTCGATACGACGGTTTAGTCAAACAATTGGGTGGACAAGATGTCTTTGCCATTGGCTGTGCCATTGGTCTTGAAAGACTGGTGGAACTGGTTGAACTCTCCAATAAAAAAGATCAGAATGGTCAGCCAAAAATTTATTTCGTTGCTGTCGGCGATAAAGCAGAGGCAAAGTCCTCAAAGTTGGCAGAATTGATTAGAGATCAATTTGAGGACTGTATTCTTGAGGTGAACCAAGATGGCGGCAGTTTCAAGCAACAGTTTAAGCGTGCTGATCGCTCAGAATCTGACATTGCTCTTATTCTAGGGGATGAAGAGATTCAGAATGAGACGATTGGCATTAAGTTAATGAAAGAAGGCGGTGACCAAGAAACCATCCCTGAGGGAAAACTTTTAGACACTATTGCTGAAAGGATTGGCACCTAGGATTAAGGGAATTGTTATGAATGATAATTTAACAGACCAACAACAGGCAGAGATTGTTAAGAAATGGCTCAAGGACAATGGTTTATTCATTGTCGCGTCATTCGGTATCGCAATTTCTGGAGTATTTGGGATGCAGTACTATAAAAACAGCAACTTGAAGCAGGCTGAGAATGCTTCGAGACTCTATGCAGACATGGAATTTTCTGTCAGGCAAAAAAGGTTGTCGCAAGCTCAAACAATACTTCAACAAATGGACAATGACTTTTCTGGATCGGCCTATCAGATACAAAGTCATCTCTCCATGGCCAAGCTTTTCATGGATTCTCTGGATTATGACAATGCGATCACGCAACTTGAATTTGTTCTAGAGCAAGCAGACGATGAGAATTTTTCAATGGTTGCAAGACAGAGAATTGCAAGAATATACATTGAAAAAGGTGATTTCCAAGATGCGCTCGATCTGCTTGGAAAAGCAGAATTTCCAGAAGCTTTTGAAGCACAATTTGAAATCATCAAGGGCGACGCATACCTAGGAATGGGAGAAGAAGAGAATGCCAGGAGTGCTTATGAAATCGCACTGAAATCTCTCTCACCCGGTTCTTTTGCATATGATTTTACAAAAATGAAGTTCGAGCAGATTAACCAAAATAATGAGGATGAAGATACCCAAACATGATGAATATGCGAGACAGAATGCAAACATCCTTTTTTTCATCGAGACTTACTAAGGCGCTGTGTCTTTTTCTATTTATTCAAGGCTGCTCATTTTTTGGTGGCGATGACGAGGAAGCATTTGACCAGCCCGCAGAGTTGGTAGATTTCACGCCTGCACTTGATGTAGATCGTGAATGGAAGACATCAATCGGAAAAGGGCATGAAGGCCTAGATCTTATGCTCAGACCAGACACAGACGGAGAAACAATTTACGCTGCCAGCTTTGACGGAAACGTCATGGCCATCAATATGAAATCCGGAAATAAATTATGGAGAGAGAGTTTTGATATGGCATTCACAGCTGGACCAACCTATCGCAATGGGATTCTGGTTCTTGGAACCAATGATGGCGAACTGCTAACCCTTGATTCCATGACAGGAGAAAAAATATGGATGAGCGAGCTCAGTAGTGAAGTTCTCGCACCCGTTGCCATTAAAGATGAATCAATATTTGTTCGCTCAGTGGATGGAAATCTCAGGTCTTATTCGGTCAATGATGGCAGTGTGGAGTGGACCTCTTCCCACGATGTCCCAAGACTCAGTCTAAGAGGAACATCTGCACCGGTTGTGATATCAAATGCAGTGATATGTGGGTTCGATGACGGCAAAGTTACTGCTTATGATTTAACGGATGGCAGCCTTCTTTGGGAAACCATGTTGACCCCTCCCGGAGGAAGGACAGAGATTGAAAAAATCAGTGACATTGATGCTCCTTTGGTGATTTATGGAAATGAAGTCTATGCTGGAAGCTATCAAGGCGCATTGGCTGCACTGGCAATTGAGAGCGGCAATATCATTTGGCTGACCGACGCGTCGATGTATGCCGGAATGGATGTCGATGATGATGTTGTCTTCGCCTCAGAAGCGGATGGCACAATCAGAGCTTTCTCAAGATTTACAGGACGAGAAGTTTGGAAAAAAGAAACGCTACTGCATCGTTATCCAACTGCGCCTGCAATCATTGGTGATGCAATTGTTGTTGGAGATCTTGAGGGTTATCTTCATTGGTTGAACAAAGAAGATGGTGAGATTCTGCAAAGAGCCAGTATCGGTTCAGATAAAATTACGTCATCACCACTGGTGATCGGTGACTCAATATATGTGCAAACGGATGGAGGAAACCTCTTTTCTGTAAAAGCCCCGAACGAATCTTCTCAATAAGATGAGGGCCGTGTTATGTTACCCATTGTTGCCATAGTCGGAAGACCCAATGTCGGAAAATCAACTCTATTTAATCAGCTGACCGGTACCACAGCAGCACTGGTGGCTGATTTTGAGGGGCTGACTCGAGACCGCATATACGGCCATATCCAATCTGAAAACAATGAAATCATTCTCATTGATACGGGTGGACTGGACTTTGATCATGGTGAATTATCTCAAACCATCCAAGAGCAGACTGCAACTGCGATTGAGGAAGCAGATTTAATTTGTTTTCTAGTGGATGGTCGAGAAGGTCTTGCCAATAGCGATCGTGAGGTAGCCCTTGATCTTAGAAAAAAAGACAAAGACACAATTTTAGTGATCAATAAGGTTGAAGGCATGTCGACCGAAAATTTGGAAGCAGAATTTTATAGCTTAGGCTTTAAGGAAATGATCTCTATCTCTGCCAAACGAGGGGATTACTGCAATGAACTGATTGATTTGATTGAGCAAAAAATTGATCAACCGATGGATGATTCTTCAGCTCGTGAACTGGATGAAAATGAGATGTCGATTGCATTGGTTGGGAGACCCAATGTTGGAAAATCAACGTTTATAAACTCTTTCATTAAAGAAGATCGATTGCTGACACAAAATAGACCTGGCACAACTCGAGACAGCATATTCATTGATTTTAATTACAAGGGCACATCGCTTGTGCTGATCGATACCGCTGGCATTAGAAAGAAGAAAAAGGTTGATGAAACCATTGAGAAGTTCAGTGTTGTCAAAGCACTTCAAGCCATTGATCTTTCAGATTCAGTCGTTGTAATCATTGATGCTTCAGAGGGCATCACCGATCAGGATCTTTCTCTGATTGGTTTGGTGATTAATTCAGGCAGGGCATTCTGTATTGCTTTGAATAAATACGATCTTTTGGATGATGACCAAAAAGAACAATTAGAAAGACAAATTAAGCGAAGACTCAAATTTGCCAGCTTCATTGAAACAGTGGAAATCTCAGCATTGAAGTCAATGCAACTCAAAAAAGCGATCAACACAGCCATTGAGTCAGCAAAAAGCTCCATGCAGGATGTCACTACCTCTAAGATTTCTGCTTTGATCGAGAAGTTGACACAGACAAAACCTCCTCCCTACGTTCAAGGCAGAAGGATTAAGCTCAAGTATGCAACGCAGGTCAATCATCAACCGCCTACATTTATTATTTATGGGACTCAAACGAGCAAGCTCAGAGACAACTACAAGAGGTTCTTAGAATCGCAGATTCGAAAAGCATTCAACTTCAAAGGAACTCCCATCCGATTGATCTTCAAAGATGGAGAAAACCCATTTGCAGGAAAGCGCAATAAGCTCACCATGCGTCAATGGAAAAAAAGAAGACGAATCATTCGCATGAGAAAGAAAAAGAAGTAGTTTTAGTCCTTATCTATCCTCTCAACTTTAGACATAAAGGAGCCGTCAGATAGTTTTGTTTTGACCGACGCACCCGGTGAAATGTTTCTGATTGATTTTATGCTTTTGTCGTCTTTGGTCGTCACCACTGCATAACCTCTATTCAATAATTGAAGTGGGGATGCGCTTTCTAATTGTGTTGTGAGGATTGAAAAGCGATTTTTTTTGCTCTCAATGATGCCCATTAAGGCATTGAGGAATGCCATCTTTTTGATTTCAAGATTTTGTTTCTCTGTTTCAATGTTGTTTTTAGGATTGGATGCCAAAAGCTTTGACAAGGAAATTCTAAAAATATTAGTCAGATCCTTTAATTGCATCATGGGCAAATTGCGCATCTTCTCATCAATGAGATCAAGCTTTTGCAGATTCAATTGTAATTTTGAATGCGGATGACTCGCTTGCATTCGAAGAGAAGAGGATTTCAATCGATGCTTAAAGTCGGTAATTTTTCGATCAGCAAGTTGGTTCATATCAAATATAAACCGATTCAATTGATCCATTATTTCATTTATTGACGGAAGAGCAATTTCGGCTGCTGCAGTGGGCGTAGCAGCCCTTAAATCTGCGACCAAGTCCGTTATGGTAAAGTCGGTTTCATGCCCAATCCCTGAAATGATCGGAATGCGTGAGTTAAAAATTGAACGCGCAACCAATTCTTCATTGAAGCACCAAAGGTCTTCAAGAGAGCCGCCACCTCTGGCAACAATCAAGACATCGCATTCCTTTCTCTCATTGGCATCATCGATTGCTGAAGCAATTTGTTGAGTGGCTTCATTGCCCTGTACAAGAGTGGGATAAACAATGACATTGACCAACGAATATCGTCTCTTAATGGTTTTCAATATGTCTTGAACTGCTGCACCCTTTGGCGATGTGATCAGCCCAATGGTTTCCGGTATTTCCGGAAGAGGCAATTTATGTTCCTCATCAAACAGTCCTTCTTTTAGGAGCGTTTGTTTCAAGAGTTCAAATTTTTGCCTAAGCAGCCCTTCGCCGCTTTCTTCGGCATACTCGACAATCAACTGAAATTCACCCCTTTGCTTATAGAGACCTACTTTTGCTCTAGCAAGTATTTGCATCCCATCTTTTAGGGAAAAATCTAGAGACTGATTTTGCATTCTAAACATGGCACAGCGAACACTGGCTGACTCATCTTTCAGTGAGAAATAAACATGGCCTGCAGCAGATCTCATTAAATTTGATACCTCTCCTTCAACCCAAATGACACCGAATGTTTGTGTCAGAGTTGAGGCTACCTCATCGTTCAATTCTGAAATAGTGTATATATGTTCTTGGCTATCAAATGGTTCCATAAGAAAAAATTATACAAAATTGAAGAGGCTTAAGTTTACAAATAGTCTAAGCAGTGTAAAATCCCATTGACAAATCCATCACATAAATGGAGATGTCAATGACGACAGAGAAAACAGCTTTAACATTCGATGATGTACTTCTCAAACCGAGCTACTCGGATGTCCTCCCACGCGAAACCGATCTTGCAACACGACTGACAAAAAATATCTCCATTCGTATCCCTTTACTATCTGCTGCAATGGATACTGTGACTGAATATCAGCTCGCAATAGCGATCGCTCAAGAAGGTGGCATAGGGATCATTCACAAGAATTTCAGCATTGAAGATCAAGCCTCTCAAGTCAATAGAGTGAAAAAGTTTGCTAGCGGGATCATCTCTGATCCGGTCACTGTCAGTTCCGATATCACCATCAGAGAGGTATTGGAAATCACAAAATTTAATAACATCTCAGGCGTGCCGGTTGTGGATAATGGCGTAACCGTTGGTATTGTGACCAATCGCGATCTTCGCTTTGAGACAAATCTTGATGGCTTGGTGAGTTCGGTAATGACACCTCAGGATAAACTGGTCACTGTGAAAGAAGGCGCCGATGAAGAAGAGGTCTTAAAACTGCTTCACCAACACCGAATTGAAAAGGTGCTCGTCGTCGATGACTCTTTTCAGTTAAGAGGAATGGTCACTGCGAAGGATTTTCAAAAAGCAACAGACTTCCCTCTGGCATCCAAAGATCAAAATGGGGCGCTCTTGGTGGGTGCAGCTGTTGGCGTTGGTGATGGAACAGAAGAAAGAGTAGAGGCCTTAAGCGCAGCAGGCGTGGACGTAATTGTTGTCGATACAGCCCACGCTCATACTGAGGGCGTGATCAATCAGGTGAAAGCAATAAAGGCCATGCATTCCGATCTGGAAATTATTGCAGGCAACATTGCAACGGGCGAAGCCGCGAAAGCGCTTTCAGAGGCAGGCGCAGACGCAGTCAAAGTTGGAATTGGTCCGGGTTCAATTTGTACCACTCGAGTGGTTGCGGGTGCTGGCATGCCACAAATCACAGCGATTGTGGATGTTGCAGCAGAACTCAATAATACTCAAACCTGCATTATTTCAGATGGCGGCATTCGTTACTCAGGAGACATTGCAAAAGCCATTGCAGCGGGTGCTGATAGCATCATGCTTGGAAGCTTATTTGCTGGAACTGAAGAATCTCCTGGTGAGATTGAGCTTTATCAGGGAAGAAGCTTCAAATCATACCGTGGAATGGGTTCACTGGGCGCAATGGCACAGAAACATGGTTCCAGAGATCGATACTTTCAGAGCGATGTCGAAGAAGCAGAAAAATTGGTTCCAGAAGGCATCGAGGGAAGGGTTCCTTATAAGGGCAAGTTATCAAAAATTATAGAGCAGCTTGTTGGCGGATTGCGTCAGTCAATGGGATATACAGGATGCAAGAACATCGAGGAACTCCAGAGCAATACAGAATTCGTAAGGATCACTGATTCTGGAAAAAGAGAAGGGCACGTTCATGACGTCAGTATTACCAAAGAAGCACCCAATTATTCTGTCGATTAGTTTTTAATGCAAGACAGGATACTCATACTCGATTTTGGTTCCCAATACACCCAACTGATTGCCAGAAGAGTAAGAGAGGCAGGCGTTTACAGTGAGATTTATGTCGGAGACATTGATTTCAATTCCATTGAATCATTTCAGCCATCGGGATTGATACTCTCCGGTGGGCCGGAATCTGCATTCATTGCCGATGCACCCAAACCAGCGAAAGAAATTTACTCAATGGGTCTACCAATATTGGGCATTTGTTATGGGATGCAAGCCATGTCTGAGCAACTTGGGGGACGCGTTTCTCCATCGAGCGATCGAGAATTCGGTCATGCTGATGCACAGATAGAAACAACCAGCCGTCTTCTAGAGGGTATTGATGGCGATACTGACCAACAAGTTTGGATGAGTCATGGAGATCGAGTTGAATCTTTACCTGACGGATTTCAAACCATTTGTTCCAGTGCAAATTCTCCTTCAGCCGCAATGGCAAATGAAGAAAAATCATTATATGGGCTTCAATTTCACCCTGAGGTCACGCATACAAAATGCGGCCAAAAAATCATCGAAAACTTTGTTCATGGAATATGCGGATGCACCAGTGAATGGAATCCAGGAAACATCATTGAAAAAGACATCAGAGAGGTTCAAGAGGCAGTCGGGGATGACCAGGTTTTACTTGGACTATCTGGGGGTGTTGATTCATCTGTTGTCGCCGCTCTTTTGCACAAAGCAATAGGCAATCAATTGATTTGTATATTTGTAGACAATGGACTCCTTCGCTTAAATGAGGGTGATCAGGTGATGGAAGTATTTTCTGAGCACATGGACCTTAATGTCATTAGGGTGAATGCTGAAGAAATTTTCCTAGAGAAACTAAAAGGAATAAATGATCCTGAGGAAAAAAGGAAGATCATAGGTCGAACGTTTATTGAGGTTTTTGAGGATGAAGCCTCAAAGTTGGAAAATGTGAAGTGGCTCGCTCAAGGAACAATTTATCCAGATGTAATCGAATCAGCAGGCTCAAAGACGGGCAAGGCACACGTCATTAAATCTCATCATAATGTCGGTGGTTTACCAGATGATATGAAGCTAAAGTTAATTGAGCCATTGAGAGATTTATTTAAGGATGAGGTAAGAAAGATCGGCAAGGAGCTTGGCCTGTCTTCAAAGCTTGTTGATCGTCATCCTTTTCCAGGACCTGGCCTTGGTGTTCGGATCCTAGGTGAAGTTAAAAAAGAGTATGCAGATCTTTTGAGGCTTGCAGATGACATCTTTATAGAGGAATTACATAAAGAGAATCTTTACGATAGGGTCAGCCAAGCTTTTGCTGTTTTTCTCCCTGTCAGATCAGTTGGAGTCATGGGTGATGGACGAAAGTATGAGTACGTAATTGCATTAAGAGCAGTAGAGACAACTGATTTTATGACAGCAACTTGGGCTAGACTTCCCTATGATTTTCTAGATCATGTTTCTACGAGAATCATTAATGAAATATCAGGGATTTCTAGGGTTACTCTGGATATTTCCAGTAAACCTCCAGCAACTATTGAGTGGGAGTAATTTTCATTCCTAAAACCCTTATAAAATAAGGGTTTAAAGCAATATAAAGTGTGACAAGGTGCGACAAAGTAACCAGAGAATGCGGGTTTCAGAGCAATAAAAACAAGAATACGATAAACTCCTGCTGCTATTGAATCTCATAAGTTGATTGCAATATCTTTAAATAAATCTATGTCATAATTTGAATATGCAAGAGGCAAGTGCAAGAATCATAATCGACAAACTCCTACGAGAGTCAGGATGGGTTTTGCC
>PBDY01000006.1 GCA_002717445.1 Gammaproteobacteria bacterium
CTAGAAGAACATACCCGAACAAAAAAGCGGTGCTGATGATGAAGGCTGTGTGAAAGGGGCTTGTTTTTAGGTTTTTCATTTATCTCTCTCCAAGCTTTGCAATTGGGAAATCTTTCAGCGGAATGGATACTGTTTTTTCTTCCGTAAAAAGGTTTCTGCTCCACTCTCCTCCGTCTCTACCAATGCCTGAGTTTTTGTAGCCGCCAAATGGTGCCCTCAGTTCTCTCATTAAGGGTGTGTTGACCCAAACCACCCCCGCCCTGATATCAGCTTGGGCTTTCATAATCTTTCTAACGTCTGTGGACCAAACGTAAGAAACCAGCCCAAACTTACTGTCGTTAGTTATTTGCAATGCCTCCTCAATGCCCTCAAACTCTAAGATTGTCGCAAAGGGTCCAAAAATTTCTTCTTGGCAGATTGCGCTTTGGTTATCACTTGACTCAACCACAGTGGGCTCAAAATAATAACCCTTCTCAAAGGCCTTTGGACGCTTTCCTCCGCAAAGTATGTTGGTGTTTTTAGATTGTTCTGCTGCATCCGCAAAAGAGGCGACTCTTTCGTTTTGATTCCTTGAAATGAGTGGTCCAATTTCTGTGTTTTTATCATAAGGGTCGCCAATCTTTAGGTTGTGGACCCTTTCAACAAACCTCTTTTTAAACTCTTTAGCAATCGGCTTTTCAACAAGAATCCTAGAGCCCGCCAAGCATTGTTGCCCATTGTTTGAGAATATGGCAACCAATGCTGCGTCAAGTGCACGCTCAAAATCGGCATCCGAAAAGATGATGTTTGCAGATTTTCCCCCAAGCTCAGTGACTGTTTTTTTGAGTGTTTTCCCAGCCTCTGAGGCTATCAGCCTTCCTGTTTCTGTCCCGCCAGTAAATGCGATTAGGTCAATATCCTCCTCTTGTGTCATGGCTGCCCCTGTCACACCTCCCCTGCCGTTTACCATGTTAACTACTCCGTCAGGCAGTCCTGCTTTACTGAGCAGGTTCATAAAAGGGATAAAGCCCAAAGGGGTGAGCTCTGATGGTTTCAAAACACAGCTATTCCCAAAGGCTATGGCTCCAGCGACCTTCATTGTTGCCAGCGCCATTGGTGCGTTCCAGGGTGCGATTAACCCAGCAACGCCAACAGGCTCCCTTCTCACATATGTAATATAGTCAGGGTTTTGGTCAAAAACTGGGCTTGAGGCCTGCGAAATAAATTCAGCAAAAAACTCGAAGTTCATTGCGCTTCTCGGTATTTGTCTGCCGCATACTTGAGCAATGGGTACGCCGGTGTTCATCACCTCCAATTCCGCAATTTCTTCTTGGTTTTCGAGTATCAGGTCCCTAATTGCCAACAAAACAGCTTTTCTGTCGTCCACGCTTGCTTTTGACCACAGCCCGCTTTCAAATGTTTTTTTGGCGGCCTTTGCTGCTGTTTTTACTTCTTTGGCGTCTGCTTCATAGAGTATTGAAACCTCTGCTTCATTCGCCGGATGAATGATGGGTAATTGGTGCGTGCTTTTTTTGGGCTCTACCCACTCTCCGTTGATGTAGCTGGTGACTGTTTGGGGTGTGTTTATTTTTGTTTTCTTTTTATCCACGGTTAAAAAATGCCTTCAATAGCTTGTGGTTTTTTACCAAGACATGACAGGCCCTGCAAAGCGGCTGCGTAATTTGATGAGATAATTTTTTTTCCTAGTTTTTGGCCTTTTTCTATTAACCTAAGCGTGGGCATTCCCGTTCCAGAAATAACAATGGCATCAACGTCGTGTTGGAAGGCTTTCTCTAACAAGGGAAGGGCATCTTCTGATGTAAGCTCATAAATTCCGTGTGTGTCTTCTCCCTCAATCTCTACTTGCTCAACCATTTTAATGTCCATGTTTTGTTTTGACCAAAAGCGTGTGGCGTGCTTTTGAAGCCACTCAGGATAAGGGCTTAACATTACTATTGTTTGTGTGTTGTTCTTTTTTAGCCAGTCTACCATTGCGCTTGCGGCAGTGATCACGGGTGAGCCCCCAAGAACTGAAGAAGCCCTTTTGATAATTTCTTTTTCGTCTTCTTGGTCGACCAAGTAGGAGCTGCCGGTACATCCATAGATAAGAGCATCAACCTTTAACCCTGCGTATTGTGACTTTATTAGCTCCGGGAGGTTGATTAAGTATTCTGTTATTCTTTTTTCAGGTGTCTTGTGGGGGCTTGTAAGCCTCATGGTTATACAATCAACCGTGGTTGGTGACAGGCACTTTATCTCGCTCTCAAACGTAGGATTAGCCTGGGGTGTTGCAATGCCTAGGCGGCTGAGTCTTCCGTGATCCAAAGCGGCTTTCATGTTATTTGTTCTGTTTTTTTAAGCCCTTCAATCATGCTGGATCGCAATAAAAACTTTCTTGCCTCATCAGGGGTGGACGCTATATTTTGGAGTCTTATTAATTCCTTGGCTCTGCTTTTTTTATCTCTGTTTTGCATTCTAGACCTGTTTTTGTCTGTGTTTTTTAAAATTTCATCTTGGGCTATTTTTTGTCTCTGTCGGCTATAGAGTGAAAGCCTGGACAGCGGATAATTGTCCTTAACAATACCACATATTTTATCGGATAAGTTCCAGGCATCATGTATCCCGCCATTCATTCCCATCCCTCCGGATGGGCTATTTAAATGGGCAGCATCCCCAGCAAAGACAACTCTTCCATAGTCATATTTGTCTAGTATTCTTTGGTGTATTTTATATGGCCTAATCTCTAATAGTTTAAAGTCTGTTTGGTTTGGTATTATTCGTTTCAGTTTATTAATAATGCTCTCTGGTTTGATGGCCTCGTCTATGGTTTCCTCAACATCTGGATAAAGCGAACAACGCCAAACATTTGGCAGCCTAAGCAAGGAGAACGTTCCCCAATTGCTCCAAACATAATTGACGTTCGAAAGCCCCTCTGTGTGCTCGTGAAATGGAAATTTTGTTGCAACCAATATGGTTGTTTCTGGGTAGGTTAGTCCTAAAAAATCAAGGCCCATAATGCTTCTTATTTTGCTGCTGCCTCCGTCTGCAGCAACCATAATCGGCGTACTGATTGTGTAGTCTGCCTGGCTTTCACTTGAGACATCTGCTTTAACCCGCTCTTTGTTTTGGGCAAAGTCGTTGAGGTGATGTCCCATTCTTAGATCAATATTGTTGTCAGCTTCTGCTTTTTTTGTTGCGATTCTGCACAGCTCTTTTTGTTCGGCTTGAAGCCTGAATGGGTATCTTGTGTCTGTGCTTATGTGTCCTAAATCGAACAACGCTCTTTCGCCTGTTTCATGAACCCTGAATTGCCAGTGCTTAGTTTTAAGCCCGATCGATATTAGCTCATCTGCAATGCCCAGCTCGTCTAGCATCTCAATGGTAGGGGGGTGAAACGTGCTTGCCCTAAGCTCGCTTTGGGGTGTTTTGTTTTTCTCTAGAACGATTGTCCTTACCCCGAGCTGGCTCAACCTTAAGGCGGCGATCAGTCCAACAGGTCCCGCGCCAATAATTACTATTGGGTTCATTATTCTTTTGGGTACTTGGTGCTGCGCTTGGCTTTGGTGGCCTCTTTTTTAAGCGGTCTATTTGTCGTCATTTTGATAAAAAATAAGCTTATTAGTGGCTTCTGTTTCCATCAAAAACACAGACAAAGTATAGGTCTTCATGGCCTGTATTATAAACCCGGTGGAACTCTCCGTCTTCGATGAGAACTATATCGCCTGGCTCGACGCCAAACCTTTCTTCGTCGATCAGCATCTCGCCATAACCGCTAACAAAATAATAAACCTCTTCCTGTCCTTCGTGCTTGTGTCCTGTTGTTTGTTTGCCTGTATGCAACAAAGTGCTGCTTAACACCAGATTCTTGAGTGTGGTGTTATCACGCAGTTGATATGTGTCGTTATCCTTTACGATATCGCCACCTATGTTTTGGTTATTTACCTTTCTCATTTTATTAATCCTTGTTGCTTGTTTTATACCCCAGTTTAATAATTTTTTTTAGACTCTCAAGAAATTCAGGCCCAAGCAAGGCTGCGCCAAGAGCAAATGTTGCCCAACTGGCTCCGTACAACACACCCCCAAGGCCAACCCTTTCTGTAATTGTCCACTCATTTAGTGTGGCGACGTATAAAACTAAGGCGTAAATCACAAAAGAGCCGAAAAAAAATATCTTACCCATGGTTCTTCTCAATTCATTCTCCTTTCTGTTGTGTAGCTTGTGGTCCTGTATTTCGTCTTTAAGCTGTTTGTTTTTTTATAACCAATCCTTTAGGTTTGTATGCTCGTCTTCCATTGCTTTTGGTGTGATGTCGCTCGGTGCTTCGATTAGTTTTTTTCCCAGCATGAATGTTTTTTGGTCATTGACGCATTCCACAGCCATCAACTTATTGTCTTTAAAGTGGCATACTGAAAACTTGTGTTCGTCTTGTCTGCCCCTAACCAAAATAAGATCACAACATTGTGAAAGTCCTGCGATCTGAATCTTCAGGTCATACTGGTCAGACCAAAACCATGGGACTGAGTTGTATCTGGTTGGCTTACCCATGATTGATGAGGAGACAATCTTTGCTTGATCAGTTGCATTTTGAACCGATTCTAATCTTTGTCTAAACCCATATCTTGAANAATAGTG
This sequence comes from Gammaproteobacteria bacterium, assembly GCA_002717445.1. Lineage (GTDB taxonomy): Bacteria > Pseudomonadota > Gammaproteobacteria > Steroidobacterales > UBA11654 > CACPJA01. The sequence goes on from PBDY01000006.1 coordinate 4,613, forward strand.
GNTTNCGCAGTCGCCTGCCGCATAAATATTTTTGTTGCTGGTCAGGCAGCTTTCGTCGACCAAGATGCCNTTTTCGCATTCAATCCCTGCCTCAAGTGCAATTGAGCATGAGGCGCTTACGCCGACACCAATAACCACAAAATCTGGCTTATCGGTTTGCCCATCGCTCAGCTGGATGTTTATTCCCTGGTTTGTTGGTTCTATTTTTTCTGCGGTTGTTTCTAGTTTGAATTTGACGCCCTTTTTTTCATGGTAGTTCTGAATGAAGTTTGAAATTTGCTTGCTAGAGGACCGTTGCATAACTCTTTCTTGGGCCTCTAAAACACGTGTTTTCAGCCCCATCATATTTGCTGTTGCTGCAACCTCAAGCCCTATATACCCCGCGCCAATTATGCTCACGCTTTTGTTGTTTTCCAGTTGTTTTTTGAGTTCGGTAGCCCTGGAAAGGGTGTTTAGATAAATTATTTTTTTATCCTCTTTTGAGGTTATTTTATTCAGTGCGCTTCCGGTTGCGAGCACGAGCTTATTGTATTTCAAGCTGTCCCCGACCTCTAGGCTTACCTCTTGTTTTGTGGTATCTATCTTTGTTGCACGCGTTTCAGTTAGAACTTCAATCTTATTTTTTTCATAGTATTCTTTGGACTTGAAAAACAAGCTGTCTATCTTGCTTGCCCCCTTAAGAAAGCCTTTTGAGAGCGGTGGTTTTTGGTAGGGAAGGTGTTCTTCCTTAGTGATAATAGTGATGCTCCCTTCGAATCTTTGTTTCCTAAGGTTGACGGCCGTCATACATCCTGCCTGGCCACCACCTATTATTAAAACATTGCTCATTTTTTTAATACTATCAGGTTTTTAGGTATGGTTTGATCTCATCAATTAACTCAGACAGCTCTGGTTTGTTTTTGCTGATCTCATCAACTGTAAGGCCCTCGAGCTCATGTGGAAATACAAGCCACTGTTCTGTTTCATGAAGAAAAAAGTCGGGTGTTCTGTTTGTCTGGTTATTTGAAGGCTTGAAGTAAGGCGTAGCAACCCTAATCTCTGGTGTATTTTTTTTACATGCTTTTTTTATGTCGTTGATTATTTGGTCGATCGACGCTCCTGTATCGTGCACATCGTCAACTATAAGCAGTGAGTCCTCGGACTCTAGTTTTTTTATGATGTAATTTAGCCCATAGACCTGCACGCTTTTTTTTCGTTCGGCAATTCCTGAGTAATAGGATGTTCGAATTGCTATATGGTCTGACCTGACGCCAAGCACATCCAGAAACTCCTGAACAGCTATTCCAATGGGGGCGCCGCCCCTCCAGACCCCAACAATATAGTTAGGCCTATACCCGCTCTCATAAACCTTCCATGCAAGCTCAAAGGAGTCCTTTAAGAGTTGTTGTGATTGGATAAAGTATTTTTCCATCGGTGTTTATATTTGTGCCTCTGGGTTTTTTAAACCCAGAGGTCTGTTTTCATCTAGAACTGTGTAACAAACCTAAACATTATTTGTCTAGGCCCAATAAGCTCATCTCCAGTAGCGCCGACACCAAAAACATCTGTAAATCGGGCGTTGATTCCATCTTGATCAAATAGGTTTTTGCCAATGATCTCAAAATGTTGGTTCTCAGCGCTTGAAGGGTAGAAACCGAGCATAACATCAAGCACATCATAGTTTGGAACTGCGTCGGTTTGAGAGTTGTTGAATATTCTGTGCTTAAACCCACCTCGGTAAGTGTATTGAAGCGTGCCCTTCATCTCGCCCCAACTAAGATCATTGCTCCAGTTGAGTGCAACATTGCCTGTGAAGCTTGGTGTTTTTGCTAGCTCATTGCCTTTCACGTTTTGAATCCTGCCAGCACGTGCAATTTGAACATCATTACTAAAAAGGCCTATCCCTTGGGCAAGCAGTGCGTTGGTTGCTGCCTCAGATTCAACATTGTCTAGCGCGAGGTGGTTTGCTGTGATTTCAGTCTCCAACCAAGACATTCTTACATCAAGAACCACTGATTCGGATAAAAACGTAGAGAGCTCCAGCTCTGCCCCATAAATCTCTGAGTCAGGAATGTTTCCAACCCCACCCTCGAATACTTCTGGGTCGGTTGCTTGATATTGGAGTCCTTCGTAATTGTAGAGAAAGGCTGCAGTATTAAGCCTAACCTTTCCGTTTGCGAGGTCTGTTTTGAGGCCAATCTCAAATGCGTCAACAATCTCCTCTTGGAATGTTGGCAAAACCACTATTTGTGCAACGGTGTCTTCTCTTCCGTATGTAAGGTTTGAGCCTCCGGGTTTATAGCCTCGTGTAAACGAGCCAAACAACATGGTGTTATCGTCGATGTCTTTTTCGACCACCAGTCTTCCGGTTACCTTGTTCCCATCGGTTTCAAGAATATCAGTGCCAGACCGGCCGTAAAAGTTTGTTACGGCACTATACACTTCGTCTTTTGTGTGTCTCATTCCAAAGATGGTTCTGAGTGATTCACTGTGGTTCCAGGTTCCTTGGCCATAAAAGGATGTTGAGTCTCGTTTTGGTGTGGAGTTTGTTATGAAGCCAAAATCGCCGCTATAACTGTATACGTCGTCGGTTGTAAACGGATCAAAAACGCCGTCAAAACCAAAATCAAGCCTTTCTAAAATGCTGATTTCAATTTCGGTGTTCAGGTAGAAAAATCCAGCTACCCAGTCAAGCTTTCCAAAAGCTGGCTCTGATGAAACGAGGTTTATTTCTTGTGTGATAGTGGTCTGTTTGTTTGTTTCTGGGTCATATTCGCTTGGCAACAGTGCAAATGGTGGTAAGTAATCAAGGTCGTTTCTGTCGTTGTCTCTTCTGACAAGGATGTCGTCGGCCTGGTAACTGGTTAAAGACTTTATGCTGAAATTTTCAAGGTCCCACTCAAGAATTGCACTAAAAAGTTGGGCGTCTAGTTTGTGTTCTGTTGGCGAGTTTTGGCGAAGCTGCCTTGGGTCTGGCGTAGGGTCTATTATGCCTTTTTGTGCCGCTCCATTTCTGTCTTCATCAAAAACCTGTGCCATGAAATTTGCGCGAAAGGTGTCTGAGGGCTCATAACTAAGTCGTACTCTGGCAGAGACGCTGTCAGCGTCGTCCAGGTCTTGGCCATTTGTTAGGTTTTCAGTGAATCCTTCTCTCGAGTTTAAAATAAAAGATGCGCGCATTGCCACATTTTCGCTCAGGGGTTTGTTGATGAAAGCCCTTGTTTTCAAAAGGCCGTAGTTTCCAACCGTTAAGTCAACAGACCCGTAAGTTTCATCGGTGGTCGGCGCCTGTGTAATAACGTTGATGGCTCCGCCTGTTGAGTTCTGGCCAAAGAGGGTTCCTTGTGGCCCCCTAAGAACCTCAACCCTTTCAATATCGAGAAAGTCAGTTTGTAGTGAATAGGGCGAAGCAACGTAAATGCCGTCTAAGTGGTAAGAAACCGATGGTGTTGCGATTGCGTTTTGGTTTGTTTCATAACCAACGCCCCTGATTGTTATTACTGTTTTAAAGCCTTCGTTTTTCGCGACGTTCACGCCTGGAGCAATTGCACTAAGGTCAACAAATGTTGAAATTTGTCGGTTATCTAGGTCGATGCCGCTCAATACTGTAACGGCTTGTGATAGGTCCTGAAGGCTCTCGCTTCTCTTTTCGGCGGTGACAATAATTTCCTCAAACATGGGTCCGCTATTCTGAACAATAGTGGTGCGGGTTGTTGCCTCAGCAGGGGTCGCCCCCTCATTTGTGTCTTCGGCTTCTGCATTGTTAGGATCCTCAAACGCCTCAATGCCCTCTTCTCCTTCGGAAGCTGTTGATTGAATGTTGGCTAAAGCAATAAAAAACGTGAGCGTTGTTACAAATAAAAGTGTTATTTTTGATGGGTGGTGTGTTTTTGTCATTTCAATTCCTTTTGTCGCCCGCTTCAGTATTGGGCAGTTAAATTGGTTTGTTAGTAGAAGAAATGGTTATGAGATAAACGAATCCGTTTCTTCAGCCTCCGCCTACTTGCGTCTCACAATGGTTTTTAACCAAATGTATTTTTGCGCGTCGTCGAAATAATCAAACATACCTAATAATACTAGGGATCAAAAATCCGTTCAATCGATGATTCTTTTTAAAGGCTTATATTTTATGAAAAAAGAAAGATATACTTTCGAAAAAGGCTTGGGGAATTTTCTTGGCGGCTAAAAATATGGATGAATTGGTATCTCTCTGCAAACGAAGGGGTTTTGTTTTTCAGTCTGGCGAGAACTATGGGGGGCTTCAGGGTGTTTATGACTATGGGCCACTAGGGGTTGAACTGAAGAACAACCTAAAAAACGCCTGGTGGAGCTCCATGGTTTTTGAAAGAGACGATATTGAAGGTCTCGATGCAGCAATTCTTTCAAAGAAAGAGGTGTTTAAATATTCGGGGCACGAAGAAACCTTTTCTGACCCACTTGTTGATTGCAAAACATGTAAGTCGAGGTGGAGAGAGGATCTGGTTGTAGATAAAAAATGTCCCGGCTGCGGTTCGGGTGATCTAACTGAGGCAAGGCCTTTTAATTTGATGTTTAAAACCCCCGTTGGTCCCGTTGAGAGCGAGGAAGGCTTTGCCTACCTAAGGCCAGAGACAGCGCAACACATCTTTACAAGCTTTAAGAACGTTCAAGATTCAACCGCAAGACAAATTCCTTTCGGAATAGCTCAAATTGGAAAGGCGTTTAGAAACGAAATTAACCCAAGAAACTTCATCTTTAGGCTTCGTGAGTTTGAACAGATGGAGTTGGAATACTTTGTAAAGCCTGGAGAGGATGAGTCAGCCCTTGATTACTGGTGTGAGCAGCGGTTACTGTGGTGGAAAAAACAAGGTATTCGGTCGTCAAGCCTAGAGACATATGACGTGCCCAAAGATGAGCTCGCACACTATTCGAAAAAAACAATAGACATCATGTACCGGTTTCCACATGGTCTTGAAGAACTGGAGGGGATTGCCAACAGAACGGACTTTGATTTAGGGTCACACACCAAAAACCAGAAAGACCTTTTGTTGTCAGCCCAAGTAACGGAAAACGAAGAATCGACAATGCGTCTTGCGGCCCAAGACCTTGAAGCAAAAACATGGTATGTCCCCTATGTTATAGAGCCTTCTGCCGGTGTCGACAGGGGTGTGTTGGCTGTTTTAAATGAGGCATTTGCGGTTGAAAACGTTGGGGAAGGCAAAGAGCGAACTGTTTTAAAACTAAAGCCTCATCTGTCTCCGATTAAGGCGGCCGTAATCCCCTTAAAGAAAAACAAAGAAGAGCTGGTTATGCTTGCCAAGGAAATAAAGCAAGGCCTTCAGTCGCTTGGCATAGGAAGGGTTTTTTTAGAAAACACAGGAAACATTGGCAAAGCCTACAGAAGACATGATGAGGTGGGAACACCGATCTGCATCACGGTTGACTTTGATAGCCTTGAAAACCAGACGGTTACCATAAGGGACCGAGACACGATGGAGCAAAAGACTGTGGGGATTTCCGAGCTTCAACAGTTATACATAAGTGCTTTAAAATAGTTTTAGGATGATCTATATAAGGTCTATTGTCTATACCGCCTTGATGTTCATAAGTTTTCTAGTTTTGGCTCCAGTGGCTTTGCTGCCTTCGTTTATTGTTGGTGAGAGACATAGGTGGCAAATTGCACAAGCATGGGCGAGTGTAAACCTTTATCTTTCAAAAAAAATTTGTGGTCTAACTTATACAATCTCCGGCCTTGAAAATATGCCAGAAGAAAAGTGTGTTGTTTTTGTAAAACACTCTTCTGTGTATGAAATATTTATAATGCTGAGATATTTTAGCCCCTCTTCATGGGTTGGAAAGTATGAGCTAATGTATGTGCCTATTTTCAGGGGTGTTTTTAAAAAATTTAAACTGATTCCGGTTAAGCGTGGCCGGGGGTTTAGCGAAACAGAAAGGGTAAGAAATGAGGGCAGAGAACGGCTGGAGTCTGGCAATTGGATAATAATCTTTCCCGAGGGAACAAGAATGGAGTATAACAAATCTAAAAGGTATGGTCTCTCCGGGTCAATACTCGCTAAAGAAACGGGTGCCAAGGTTCTGCCAGTAAGCCATAATGCTGGAAAACTATGGAAAAGAAGGGGTTTGCTGAAACACCCCGGGAATATTGATTTTATAATTGGTGTGCCTTTTGAAACCAGCGGGCTAACACTAGCTGAAATTAATGCTGTCGGGAAAAAGTGGATAGACAATAACGTGGTTCTCTAGTTTCTTGGTCTATACTAGTGATTTCTAGTATAGTAAGGCTGTTTTCTAATCACTAGATATCAATATTTCCGGCATTAAGGGCATTTTCTTCAATAAACTCTCTTCTTGGAGGAACCTCGTCGCCCATGAGTGTTTCAAATGTAAGGCCTGCGTCATCATTTGCCTTAACCTGAAGCAATGACCGATTGTCTGGATCAAGGGTTGTTTCCCACAGTTGGTCTGGGTTCATCTCGCCCAGGCCCTTATAACGCTGAACATTCAGGCCTCTTTTAGATGAATTAACGATATGCTTAAGGCATTGCTCAATGCTTTCATATTCTGTAACTTCTGCAGCGTTGTCTGTAACAACTTTGCCAGTGAAGGCTTTTTGGGCTTTCTGTACTCTCCCAAAAACATTGTAATCACTAGATCGTAGAAATGAATTTGCAATTTTGCCAAATTGTGTAATCCCGCCTATTTCTTCTTCTGTATTTAAGTGGCCTATTCCGTCATCGTCGTAAACCAGTTTGATTGAGGCCTTGTATCCCTTCTGTTTTGCAATTTTTGTTGCTGTGCGTGACAACCCCTTAACCCAGGCATCAAGTTTCTTTTTATTATTGGCCTCTGTTTTTGTAATTGGCTTGTGAAGAGATATTGCTGCAGCAGCAATTTCCCCAGTTTGTTTTTTAATCCTCTCTATTACGCCCAGTGAGTATGAGTAATCCAGTATGGTGTTTAAGAGCCCGTCGCCTTCGATCCCCTTTTTCTTACTCTTAGATCTAACCTCTATTCCCTTAACGGCATTGCTTAGTATTAGGTTGTTAAGTTCTTCGTCGGTTAAAACGTATTCTTCTTTTTTGCCTTTTTTAAGTTTATACAGCGGTGGCTGTGCAATATAAAGATATCCTCCATCAATAAGGTCTTCGAGCTCTCTATAGAAGAACGTCAACAGAAGTGTCCTGATGTGTGAACCATCAACGTCTGCATCAGTCATGATAATAATTTTATGGTATCTAAGGTTGTTTAGGTCAAATTCATCGTGTATTCCGCAACCCAATGCGGTTATGAGTGTTCCAATTTCAACAGACGAGTACATTTTTGCTCGTTGTGCTTTTTCCACATTAAGTATCTTTCCTTTTAGCGGGAGAATGGCTTGTGTTTTTCTGTTTCGTCCTTGTTTTGCAGAGCCTCCTGCGGAGTCTCCCTCTACAATAAAAAGCTCGCTGAGTGCTGGGTCCTTTTCCTGGCAATCAGCAAGCTTCCCCGGTAGTCCAGCAATGTCTAGTGCGCCTTTTTTCCGGGTCATTTCTCTGGCCTTTCTTGCTGCCTCTCTTGCTGTGGCAGCATCTAAAATCTTACCGACGATGACCTTGGCTTCTTTGGGGTTTTCTTCCAAAAACTCTTTAAGTTGCTTGTTTACAGCAGACTCAACAACACCCTTGACCTCGGAGGAAACAAGCTTATCTTTTGTTTGTGATGAAAACTTAGGATCCGGGTGTTTGACCGAGATGATTGCGGTCATTCCCTCTCTGCAGTCGTCTCCAGTGACAGATGTGTCATTCTTGGGTATTTCTTTATCAATATAGGTGTTTATGGTTCTGGTTAAGGCTCCCCTAAATCCTGCAAGGTGTGTTCCGCCGTCTCTTTGTCTTATGGTGTTGGCAAAGCAGAATGTGTTTTCTCTATAGGACTCGTTCCACTGAATTGCAACCTCAACTTCGATATCTCCATCTTTTTTAGGTTTCTTATTAATGTGTACAATAGTTTGGTGCGTTGTTGTTTGTGGCTTGTTAAGATGCCTGACAAAGTCCTTAAGCCCGCCCTCATAACAATAGGAGTCTGCTTTATCTGCCCTCTCATCGTTAAGCTTGATTGTAAGGCCAGGGTTTAAAAAAGACATTTCTCTTAATCTTTTTGAGAGCGTTTCATAATTAAACGAGGTGTTGGTAAAGGTTTTTTTGCTGGGTTGAAATGATATTGTTGTTCCCGTTCTTTTTGTTTTTGCTCCCTTCTTAAGCGCTTTTTTTGGAACACCGTGCACATAGTCTTGTTCGTAGACATTCCCGTTTTTGTGAATACGCATGTTTAGGGTTTCTGAAAGGGCGTTTACAACCGAAACCCCTACGCCGTGGAGGCCGCCAGATACTTTGTATGAATCATCATCAAACTTCCCCCCTGCATGGAGAACGGTCATTATTACTTCTGCAGCAGATTTATTCTCTCCTTTGTGTTTGTCAACAGGAACCCCTCTCCCGTTATCTTTAACGGTGATAGAGTCGTCTTGGTGAACTATTACAGATATTTCTGAGCAGTGTCCGGCAAGTGCTTCGTCAACAGAGTTGTCTACTACCTCATATACCATATGATGCAGCCCTGTTCCGTCATCGGTATCGCCGATATACATCCCCGGTCTTTTTCTAACCGCATCTAGCCCTTTTAGAACTTTAATGTTTGTGGAGTCGTAACTCTTGTTTTTGCTGTTTTTCTTTGTTTTAGGCATAAAAAATTACACGCTTGGTGTGCTTATTATTATACCAAAATTCAGTAATTATGCTGGTTTGGGTGTATTGTTTTTCCCCGCAAAACATCCTTGATTTTATGGTGCTTTAGTGTTGTTATAAGTGATTGATTTTTAAGGTTTTTTATGTGGTCGGCTATCCGATATAGGGCGGTCTCGTCTAGCCCGGATTCTAGCTCATCTATTAGAAGTATGGGTCTTGCGCCACATTTCTTTTCTATCAGTCTTGAAATAGCAAAAGATACAGCCAGCGACATTTGTTTTTCTTCTCCCTTCGAGCTATATTCTTTTGCGAGTTTTCCGTCTAGTGTTACAAGAAGGTCTCCCCTGTGTGGCCCGCCCATTGTTCTTTTTGCTGCCATGTCTCTCCTTATGTTTTTTTCTAGGTAATCAAAAAGCCTTTCGCCTCCCCACCCGTTCTTAAACTCTATTTTTATTATTTTTGTTGATATCTGTTTGTTTAATGCCTTCAGCTCTTCTTGCAGCTCTGCTGTAAAGGTGTTTCTATGTTTTGTAACCCTTTCACCCTCCTCTGAAATAATGCCGTCCCATGACGTGATTGTTTTTTCGCTTTCTCCGTTTTTTATGCTCCTGTTTCTCTGTTTTATTGCTTTCTGTAGTCTTTTGTAGCTTTCTGCATGTTTTTGTTCCACGTGGAACACGGAGCGGTCAACGAGTCTTCTTCTGTAATCCGGTGATTCTGATGAAATTTTTTCAACATTGGAGTCTATTAAACAAACGGGTGTTCCAAGAAAAGCCTCCCTTGTCGTTATTTTTTCGTCGTTAGCGGTGAGTTTTTTGATGTTTTTTTTTGATAAAAACCCTAGTTTAAGCTCTCTCCCACTGCCGTTTACGAGTGTTGACTCTACCGCAAATTCGCCGCTGGCATCTCTGGACAACTCCTTTCCAGCTTTATTAAAAGAATTTAAGGGCGTTCCCAGCAAAGAAACGTAGACTGCCTCAAGAAGAGAGGTTTTTCCTATGCCATTATCTCCAACAACCAGGTTAAGGTCGCTGAGTGTGTATTGGTTGTCCGCAAGCCCTCTAAAGCCTGTGTGTTTGTGGCTGAGGAGCTTCAACTACAGCCTCATAGGCATTACAACATATTTTGTGTTGGGGTCGCTTGGGTCTGTTATTAGAGCGCTTGTGCTGTCGTCGTTAACCCCCATGCTGACGAGCTCTCCAGAGCATGCATTTACAGCGTCTATTAGGTAGGAGACATTAAAGCCGATTGAGATTTTTACTCCAGTTTCATCAATGTCTAGCTCTTCAACGGCTTGTTCTTGCTCGGGGTTTTCTGATGAAATTGTTATTTTATTGTTGATAATGTCTATCCTTACCCCCCTAAACTTTTCGTTTGCTAAGATAGAGACTCTTTGAAGCGCTGGCTTCAAAAGCTTTGTGTCTAGCAGTATGTTTGTACGTGTTTCGGATGGGATAACCCTGTTATAGTCTGGGAAAGTGCCGTCTATTAGTTTTGTGGTCAGCGTAACGCTTGAGTATGAAAAACTAGCCTGATTATCCACGAGTAAAATTTTGCATTCCTTTTGATCTGAAAGTGAGCGTGTAAGCTCTTGTATGGCCTTTCTTGGGACAATACAGCTTTGTTTGTTAATGCTTTTCTTTTCCAGCGCTTTGCTTGTTTTTGCTAGTCTGTGTCCGTCTGTGCCCACAACATTAAGGCTCTCTGGGCTTATTTCCAACAACAATCCGTTAAGATAGAACCTTACGTCTTGCTGTGCCATGGCAAACTGGGTTTTGTTAAAAACCTCAGCAAGCTCTGCTTGTGCAATATTGAAAGATTGGTCCCCTTGAGCGCTATCAAACAATGGAAACTCGTTTGCAGGTAGTTGCTGTAGTGAAAACTTGCTTTTTTCTGTTTTTAAAACAACCGTGTCATCCCTAGTAGACATTTCAACTTCTGTATTTCCGAGAGAACGCAATATGTCAAAAAGCTTTCTGCCAGGAAGAGTAATCGAAAAATCATCAGGTATGTTTGATTTAAATTTACTTGTAATCTGAACCTCAAGGTCTGTCGCTGTAAGTGAAATTTCACCGGCTTGTCCAGACATAAGAACGTGGCCCAATATTGGCATGGTTTGTTTCCTATCAACAACACCAACAACATTGTTTAGATGACTTACAAACTCCTCTGAATTAATTATAATTTTCATATTATTTATTTATATTATTATTATTAGCCCTGTTGATATGTTAGTATAATTGGTTTTGTACGATAAATCATATACTTAGCCTATATTATTATTAACAACAGCCCTTAAAAAAGTAAAAAAGATTATGAGTATCCTGTGTACAAAAAAGGCCCATTAAATGTGTCAACAGGTTATTCACAAGCAAAGCAGCCTTAAAATATTTTTATAGTCTTCGTTGATGGTAATGTCTAGTGTCCTTAGTTCAGCGATTTTTTTACAAGCATGTATGACTGTTGTGTGATCTCTTCCTCCAAAACTATCTCCAATCTCAGGAAGACTATATGTTGTAAGTTCTTTTGTGACTGCCATAGCTAATTGCCTTGGCCTGGTAATAGACCTGCTTCTTTTTTTGGAGTGAAGATCAGCAACCCTAATGTTGTAGTATTCTGCCACAACCTTTTGAATAGAGGCGGTTGTCAGCGTTCTGCTTTGAAGCGACAAGAGATCTTTGAGGCATTCTCTTGCCATATCAACACTTGGCTCAACCCCTGTGAACCTAGACGTTGCGATTATTTTTCTTAGCGCCCCCTCAAGCTCTCTTACATTAGACCTGATGTGTTCGCAGATGAAAAAAGCCACGTCTTCAGGCAACGAAAAGCCCTCCAACGCAGACTTGACTAAAAGTATAGCAACGGATGTTTCCATTTCTGGGGGATCAATTGATACAGTCAAGCCCCATCCAAATCTAGAGCGCAGCCTTTCTTCCAACCCCTTGATTTCTTTGGGAAATTTATCGCTAGTAATGATAATTTGGCTCCCGCTTTCAATAAGCACGTTGAAAGTGTGGAAGAACTCCTCTTGTGACTTTTCTTTACCCGCCAGAAACTGAATGTCGTCAATTAACAAAACATCAAGCGACCTGTAGTCATTCTTAAAGCTATTGAGGTTATTGTGCTGAATTGCAGAAACCATTTCCCCAACAAACCGCTCTGAATGCACATAGGAAACCCTCCTGTTTGAGTTTTGTGATTTAATTTCATTCCCCACGCTTTGCATCAAGTGCGTTTTACCAAGACCTACCCCACCGTAGATAAAGAAAGGGTTATAAGATTGTCCAGGGTTTTCAGAAATTTGAAGGGCCGCAGCACGAGCTATTTGGTTGCTCTTACCGCCAACAAAGTTCTTAAACGTATAAAGGGGGTTGAGCGGTGTTCCCGTGACTTTGTTTGATGNGGCTGCTAAGGGGGTTTTTTCGACAGCATCCGGTTGGNCTTCGCCCACCAAAACAGCCACAGACGTTGTTTGCGCCCCAGCTTCTTGGGCTATAGATTTTATTTTCCCAAGGTAGTTTTTTTCAACCCAGTCAACAACAAACTTGTTTGGAGCAAAGAGGGTGATGGTGTCTGAGTGCTCATCCCTACTATATATTAGTGGTCTTATCCAAGTATTGAATTGTGACTCTGAAAGGTCCGTCTTTAGCTCATTTAGACACTGATCCCAGACGGTTTTTTCCATTATGTTCTCTCTCAAAATACGGTTTGTTGGAGCGGTGTTTGGCACCAAACACAGAAGACAAATATTATACCTATCTTCAAAACTTATCCACAGGTTGTTTATTTGTTGACATATTTTGATTAGTTAAATACTCTTTGCAACCCAAATTAGAATTTCTATCATATTGTTTTTAAATAAAGTTTTTATATCTCATGAAAAGAACATACCAACCAAGCAACCTTAAGAGAAAGCGAACGCACGGCTTCCGTTCGCGCATGTCAACAAAAGCAGGCAGGCTTGTCATAAACAGGCGTCGAGCAAAGGGCAGAAAAAAACTTTCTGTATAGGGCTTGATAACCTCAAGCAATATCAACTTTGATAGGGTGATTAAGGGCGGAGCGCTCATTTCTGCCGACCACTACCGTTTATATTATTTATACAAAAGCAGCAGCGGATGCAGGCTGGGCATAAGCATACCCAAATCTGTAATCTCGAAAGCAAGCGAAAGAAACAGACTAAAAAGAGTGGTTAGAAACGCTGTCGAGCCACTAAAAGAAACAAGAGTAGATGTTGTTTTCCTTTTGAAAAAGAATCTAGATCAATATTCCAGGAACGATGATACCATTGTCCGCGAGCAGCTCCTTAGGGACACAAAAATAATTTTAATAAACAAGAAAAACAATGGAATCAGCTAGAACAATTTTATGGCTTGCGGTTGGCGCTTTAAGCATGTTCTTGTTTATTGAATGGAATGAACAAAATCAGCGCGCATCGTTTAGTGCCACAGAAGAGACACCGCAAGAAAGACCAGAAAAACAATACAGCGATAACGCCGAAAGCAGCTCTTCGTCGTTCCAATCAAACCTTCCGAGCATCACAAACAGCGAGAGCGTTGTGAGCACAGAAAACAGCGCAGAAAGACCAGAAACCACAACCCTTTCAAACAATGTTTTGTCGATCACTGTTGACAGCAAGGGCGCTGACATTGTTGGCGCAACGCTCCTTAAGTATTTTCCAAATAAAAAGGACAAACAAAACAACGTTAAACTTATGTATGTAAACAACCCCGTCTTTGAGTTTCATCGACTGCAGTCGGGCCTACTCTCATCCAACAACAGCGACAGCCCAAGCCACATCGAAAAATATTCTTTGGCATCTAAAAAAGCAGGCGAGCTTAAGTTTCTGTGGGTTTCGAGCTCGGGAGCAAGGGTTACCAAAACCTATACACTTGCCCCAGACAGCTATCTTGTAGGCGTCTCTTTCACAATTGAAAACCCATCTAACGAAACAAACACATACATTCCCTATTATCAGCTAGTTAAGGACAATGTTGAGACCGAAAGATCCATGTTTGACGTTGAGTCTTACTCTTTCGATGGGGGGATCATCTATGACGGCGACAGCTACGAAAAACAATATGCAGACGACCTCATTGAAGAACCGTACAGAAGAAGCCACAGCAGCGGGTGGTTCGCCAACATAAGGCACCACTTTGTTGTTGCGGTTCTTCCAGGCCTGGGGGTTGAGCACAGGTATGAGGCAGAACACGACCAAGCGGCCAACCTCAACAAACTCACAGCAATCTCAAACGAGAGGTTGTCGGTCAGGCCAAGACAAAAGGTTGAAACAAGCTTCGGGGTTTTTATCGGTCCAAAGCTTCAGGAAGAGCTCACAAAAGCGAGAGACGGGCTAGAGGCTTCGGTTGAATATGGAAGGCTTTCTTTTCTTGCTAAGCCGATGTTTTGGGCCCTAAACAAAAGCCACTCGTTTCTGGGTAACTGGGGCTTGTCAATTATATTTGTCACCCTGATGATCAAGGCTGTTTTTTATCGACTTCAGGAGTCCTCCAGCAGGTCTATGGCCAAGATGAGGGAGCTGGCCCCAAGGCTTAAGGCACTTAATGAGCGCTACAAAGACGACAAAACAGCACTGGGTCAAGCCCAAATGGAGCTATATAAAAGAGAAGGGGCTAACCCAATGGCCGGTTGTTTGCCGCTGCTGATTCAGATCCCATTTTTTATATCTTTCTATTGGGTTTTATTGGAAAGCGTAGAGATAAGGCAGGCGCCTTTTTATCTATGGCTTGATGACCTGTCCTCAAGAGACCCTTATTTTGTTTTGCCCCTTATAATGGGCGTGGTTATGTTCTTTCAACAAAAGGCCAACCCAGCACCAGCGGACCCGGTTCAAGAAAAGATTTTCATGTTTATGCCGGTGATGTTTACCTTGATGTTTGCTTGGTTTCCCTCGGGCCTTGTACTTTACTGGGTCACAAACTCGCTACTACAGTTTGCCCAACAGTGGAACGTTAACAGGAAGATGGCAGCAGAAAAAAGCTAACACCCCGTTGAACAAAAAGATCGAAAAAATCGCCGGCACAATTGTTGCTCTTGCATCGGCTAAGGGCGCAGCAGGGCTCGCCGTTATAAGGGTTTCCGGAGCACAGGCAAAAGAAATTTATACAAAGCTTACAAAACAAACACCCAGACACATGGGCGCCTCTTATTCCGGACTTTATGGGGCAAACAACACAGAAATAGACAAAGGTGTTTCCCTCTTTTTTGAGGGGCCACAAAGCTACACAGGAGAAGATGTTTGCGAGTTTAGTGTGCACGGCAGCCCAGTGATTGTTGAGCTGTTGTTGGAGAGAATCAAAACACTCGATGCAAGACAGGCACAGCCAGGAGAATTTACAAAGAGAGCATACTTGAACAACAAAATGGACCTGGCCCAAGCGGAAGCAGTGGCAGACTTAATTGAAAGCACATCTATTAGAACAGCACTGGCAGCAAAAAGATCTTTGTCTGGTGAGTTTTCAAAAAGGGTGAACGAGATATCAAGCAAAATTACAAAAACCAGAACCTTGGTAGAGGCAATGCTGGATTTTTCAGACCAAGACCTAGACGAAACAAAGCACCCAGGCACACTTGTGGCCACAGCAAAAGAAACAAAAAAGAGCTTTACGACACTTATCAACCAAACAAGAACAGCAATACGCGTCAGAGATGGCATGGTTCTGACAATCATGGGGCAACCAAACGTTGGAAAATCATCGTTGTTTAATAAAATTTGCGGGAATGACAGGGCAATAGTCAGCAGCAAAGCAGGAACAACCAGGGACATTGTTTCTGAGAGCATAAGCATAGACGGTTTTCCGGTTAGGGTTCTTGATACAGCAGGCCTTAGAGAGTCCAAAGACGACATTGAGCAGGAAGGCGTCAAAAGGGCCGTTGAAGCAGGCGAGTTTGCCGATATAATTCTAGAGGTTGTTGACGCCAGAGACTGCAAAAACAAACAAGAGCAAGACAACAGCATTTTGGTCTTAAACAAATGCGATCTGTTGAAAAAAACCCCAAAAATAGAATCAAAAAAAACACACCTTGTTTCTGCCAAAACAGGCAAAGGCATTGATGGACTGCTCGACCACATCGCAGCCTATTTTATAGAAGCCGAGAGCAGCGAAACATCCATTACTGCCAGAAAGAGACACATGCGCTCGATACAAAAAGCCCACAGCGCTTTTTCACTTGCAGAGAGGGGCATCAAAGAAAACAAAGCACTCGATTTGGTTGCAGAAGACCTTCTTCAGGCGCAAAATAGTTTAGCTGAAGTTACGGGCGAGTTCAGCACAGAGGACATGCTAGAAGCAATATTTAAAAGTTTTTGTATAGGTAAGTAGTGGGCGAACAACAAAAGAAAATTTTCGATGCAATTGTTGTTGGGGGTGGCCACGCTGGGACAGAGGCTGCTGCAGCGCTTTCCAGAATGGGGCACAAGACATTGTTGCTGACCCATGCAAAAAAAACCATTGGTCAGATGAGCTGCAACCCCGCAATTGGTGGGGTCGGCAAGAGCCATCTCGCAAAAGAAGTTGACGCCATGGGCGGGCTTGTTGCTAGGGCAGCAGACCTCGCAGCGATCCACATAAAAAAACTAAACGCCAGTAAAGGCAAGGCCGTTCAAGCAACAAGAGCCCAAGCCGACAGGAGCCTTTATAAAAAAGCGATACAAGAAATGGTTTTTGGCCAAAAAAATCTTTCGGTCTTTGAAGCCGCCGCCACACGACTAATCATTGAGGATAATAAGGTCAAAGGGCTTATTACCGAAAAGGACGAAGAGTTATTTTCTAAAACGCTCGTTCTTACTGTGGGCACTTTTTTAAATGGCGTAATGCACACAGGAAGCAAAAAAACCAGCGGAGGCAGAAAGGGCGACAAACCATCGATAGCCTTGGCTGAGCAACTCCTGGAGATTATGCCAAGGACAGGAAGGCTTAAAACAGGCACCCCCCCAAGAATTCTGAAGGCCAGTATTGATTTTGAGCGACTAGAGGAACAACGAGGCGACAGCCCAAGACCGGTGTTTTCTTTTGTATCATCAAGAGACGACCACCCCGAACAAGTCAGTTGCTTTATCGCCCACACAAACCAAAAAACACACGAGATTATTCTCGGCGCCCTAAAAGACTCTCCGATGTATACGGGAACCATCAAAGGCATTGGCCCCAGGTATTGCCCATCAATTGAAGACAAGGTCGTTAAGTTTTCAGAAAAACCCAGACATCAAATTTTTGTTGAGCCAGAAGGACTAAGCTCAAAAGAGGTCTACCCAAACGGTATTTCAACCTCCATACCACAGAGCGCCCAAATTGATTTTGTGAGAAGCATAGAGGGATTTGAGCACGCTGAAATTTCGCAACCAGGATATGCCATAGAGTACGACTATTTTGACCCAAGAGATCTTGAGCCAACGCTCGAAACAAGAAGCATATCGGGGCTGTTTTTCGCCGGGCAAATCAACGGCACAACAGGCTATGAAGAGGCAGCGGGCCAGGGGTTGATCGCGGGAATCAACGCAGCGCTAAAAATGCAAGACAAAGAACCCTGGCTGCCCAAAAGGAGTGAAGCCTATTTGGGGGTGTTGAGTGATGATTTGGTCACAAGAGGAACGAACGAACCCTATAGAATGTTTACCAGCAGAGCGGAGCACAGGCTAATGCTCAGGGAAGATAACGCAGACAGGAGACTGACACCGGTTGCGAGAGCAATGGGCTTAGTTGGAGAGAGAAGGTGGAAAAGACACTGCGAGAAGATGAGGCGGGTTGAGAGCGAAACCAAAAGACTCAAGGAAACAAGAATAAGCACAGAGCAACTGAAAACAATTGATGAAAGATCAAAGAAAGATGATTCAAACAAAAAAGCGTTTGATTTGCTGAAGCGGCCAGGCATGACCTATAAAAAAGTTGTTACACTAATAGGCGAGAGAGAAAACTACCAACCAAAAGAACACCTTGACCAAACAATTGACGACCTAATTGAGACCGAAGCAAAATACGAAGGCTACCTGAAGCGCCAAAAAAGAGAGATTGAGAACCAAGAAAAATACTCTAATATAAGGTTACCAAAAGACATTGATTATTCGAGCCTCCCAGGACTATCGAATGAGGTTAGGCAAAAACTCACAGAGTTTGAGCCACCCACAATAGGACATGCGGCACAAATACAGGGCGTGACACCTGCGTCAATATCGGTACTGATGGTCCACCTCAAAAAACAACAAATAAAGAGAGCGGAGGGAATGTGAAAAAAAGAACCTTAACTTTAATGCTTGGCCTTATTTTGTTTGGGTGTGGCTCAGGAACAGACAACAAAAACGCGACAAAAGAAGCGCTGATTATCGGAGGCCTGTCCGGCAACGAACTTGCCGAAAAACAGGTTTTTACAAAAAACAACGGCTCAGACCCAGGAACCCTTGACCCACACAGAGCAGAAGGCGTTCCCGCATCAAATGTTTTAAGGGATTTGTATGAAGGCCTGGTTTCTGAGGCAGCAAACGGAGATTATATTCCTGGTGTTGCCGAGTCTTGGAACATCTCACAAGACGGTAAGACATATCGATTTACAATCAGGGAAGGTGCAGTTTGGAGCAATGGTGACAAGGTTGTCGCAGAGGACTTTGTTTTTTCTTTGCGAAGGAGTGTTGACCCAAAAACACTCTCAAATTACTCGAGCATGCTTTACCCAATCAAAAACGCAAGAGACGTTGTATTGGGCAAGGCGCCAACAGACAGGCTTGGTGTTTCTGCGGAGGGTGAAAAAACATTGATCATCGAGCTAGAAGAACCCACACCCTATTTTATCAGCCTGCTTACCCACTCAACCACATATCCGGTTCACCCACCCACCGTCAAGGAGCACGGACCCCTGTTCACTAGACCCGAGAACATGGTCAGCAACGGAGCATTCACCCTGAAGGACTGGAGAATCCAAGACTATATTTTGCTCTCCAGGAACGAAAGGTATTGGGATGACACAAATACAACGCTTAGCGAAGTCTATTATTACCCGCTCGATAACCCGGATGCATCGTTGAGGCGCTACAGGGCCAACGAGCTTGACTTTACAGACACAACACCCAGCGAACAGCTTCCGTGGATCAAAAAAAACCTTAAAGAGGAGTTAAAAATAACGCCGTATTTCGGGAGCTACTACTATGGGTTTAATAACTCAAAGCCCCCATTTAAGAACAACCCCGAACTCAGGATAGCGCTTTCGTTGGCCGTCAACAGAACGATTATCACAGACATTGTTTTAGGCGCTGGACAAATACCAGCGTTCACCTTTGTGCCACCAGTGAAAGAGTATCAAGGAACCCAACCCGAGTGGGCCAAACTTACACAGGAAGAAAGAGAGGATCTTGCAGAGGAACTCTATGCCCAAGCTGGTTTTGATAAAAATAACCCCCTGAGCATCGAAATCATTTATAACACCAGTGAAAACCACAAAAGAGTAGCTCTGGCTGTTGCATCAATGTGGAAAAAGGTCCTGGGCGTTGAGACAAAACTAAGAAACCAAGAATGGAAGGTTTTTTTAGAGACAAGACGACTCCAGGAGGAGACAGAAATATTCAGGGGCGGCTGGATCGGGGACTATGATGACCCATACACTTTTTCAGAGTTGCTTCATTCTGAAAACGAAATGAACCACTCTGGATATGCGAGCGCCGAATACGACGCCTTGCTAAAGTCAGCATCTCTAAAGCCGGCTGGTAAAGACAGGACAGGGGACCTGCTTCAGGCAGAGCAGATAATGCTAAACGACATGCCTGTGATCCCGCTTTACTTTTATGTCAGCCAGCACCTCATAAAACCATGGGTCGTTGGGCTAGAAGGAAACGTAATGGACCACCATTACTCAAAGTATGTCAAAATCTTAAAAACAGAAACCCTGACCAGTGAGTAACTTTCGCTTTGTCATCGGCAGGTTTTTGGGCGCAATACCCACGCTGTTGATTCTAATTTGTTTGGCGTTTCTTCTGGTTAAATCAGCACCGGGCGGACCTTTTGATTTTGAACGCTCATTGCCAGAAGAGGTTGAGGCAAACCTAAGGGCGGCATACAACCTAGACGACCCGGTTTACCTTCAGCTGTTCAAGTATATCGGAGACCTGATGCAGGGAGACTTCGGCCCCTCATTCCAATACAGAGACTATACAGTCACAGAGCTGATCTCAACAGGATTTCCTGTTTCATTGAGACTGGGCGTAGCGGCAATCTTGTTGGCATTAATTTTTGGCTCGTTGATCGGCTCAATTGCGGCGCTTAACCAAAACAGCAAACTGGACTATGGGGTCATGTTTTTTGGAATGATCGGGATATCGATACCCAATTTTGTAATGGCACCCTTGCTCGTTTTGTTTTTTTCAATTGGGTTAAGGGCATTGCCAGCAGGCGGCTATAACGGAGGCGACTTTTACCACATGATCCTTCCGGTTGTCTCGCTCGCACTGCCACAAATGGCATACATTGCACGCCTAACCAGGGGCTCAATGATTGAGGTGTTAAGCAGTAATTTTGTAAGAACAGCAAAAGCACAAGGACTTCCGGTCAGAACAATCCTGTTGGCACACGTGCTCAAACCAGCCTTTCTTCCGGTGGTTTCATACTTAGGTCCCGCGACCGCCGCCATCATTACTGGCTCTGTGGTTGTTGAGCAAATATTTGGTCTGCCGGGGCTCGGTAGATATTTTGTTCAGGGGGCGCTCAACAGAGACTACACATTGGTCATGGGCGTGGTGGTTTTCTATGGTTGTTTGATCATACTCTTCAATCTTATTGTCGACACGCTTTACGGATTTATAGATCCAAAAATTAAACAGAACAGATGAAAAAAACCAATTCATTGTTAAACGACGCGTGGACCGCCCTTTCAAAAAACAAGGCAGCGCTGATCTCCGCAACCACAATGGCAATGATGGTTCTTATGGTTTTGGTTGGCCCGGCTTTCAGTCCATACACCATTGATGAAACCGATTGGTACAAGATTGCAGCGGCACCATCTTTTTTCGACGGCCATATTTTTGGAACCGACGACCTCGGCAGAGACCTGTTCGTTAGAACCATGTATGGCGGAAGAATTTCCCTTATGGTTGGCCTGGTGGCGACCTTGGTAAGCGTGACAATTGGGGTAACCTATGGTGCAGTGGCTGGCTTTATGGGCGGAAGAATTGATGCGCTGATGATGCGATTTGTAGATGTTTTGTATGCAATGCCCTTTTTGTTTTTTGTTATTTTGTTAATGGTCTTTTTTGGACGCAGTATTTTCTTGATCTTCGTCGCAATTGGGGCCGTGAACTGGCTGGACATTGCAAGAATAGTGAGGGGCCAAACACTAAACATAAAAGGCAAAGAATTTGTTGATGCAGCGAGAACGGGCGGCGTTTCTACCATTAAAATTATTATGAAGCACGTTGTTCCAAACCTGCTCGGCGTCGTTGTGGTATATGTTGCACTAACCGTGCCACAAGTTATCCTGGTGGAATCCTTTTTGAGTTTCCTTGGCTTGGGCGTTCAAGAGCCAATGACATCGTGGGGCGCGCTTGTGAACCAGGGCGCGAGACAAATGGAATCCTCTCCCTGGATGCTTTTGTTCCCCGCAGTGTTTCTGGCAACAACCCTGTTTTGCTTTAATTTTATAGGCGACGGACTAAGAGACGCGCTCGACCCAAAAGACAGGACAAGAGGAAATGACTGAGCTTTTATTAGCTGAAAAACTGAACGTCAACTTTAGAAGTAGGGGCGAAACGATCCACGCTGTGAAAGACCTTAGTTTTAACCTACGGGACGATGAGGTTTTGGGAATTGTGGGCGAATCTGGCTCCGGCAAAAGCCAAACAGTGCTTTCCATTATGGGTCTTCTTGAGTCCAATGGAGCCGCATCAGGCAGCGCCACCTTTGCAAACAAAGAGCTGATCGGACTTTCTCCCTCTGAGCTCAACAAGATCAGGGGCAATGAAATTGCCATGATTTTTCAGGACCCAATGAGCTCCCTAAACCCATACATAACGATCGGCAAACAAATGTCAGGCGTGCTGAAGAGACACACAAAAATGACCAATAAAGAAATAAAACAAAAGTGCATCGAAATGCTTCACGCTGTCGGCATCAACAAACCAGAAGAAAGGCTTGGTGGCTACTCTTTTGAGCTCTCAGGAGGAATGAGGCAAAGAGTAATGATCGCCTCGGCCCTGCTTACAAACCCAAAGCTCTTGATTGCTGACGAACCAACAACAGCGTTAGACGTGACTGTTCAGGAGAAGATTTTAGATCTTATTTTAGATGTGAAGGATCGGTTTAAAATGTCTGTAATCATGATCACACACGACCTTGGTGTCGTTGCCAGAACCTGTGACCAGGTTTTGGTAATGAAGAATGGAGAGCTACAGGAGAGCGGCGACATCGAATCAATTTTTTATTCGCCCAAGGCGGACTACACCAAGGAGCTCCTTAAAAAATCAAAAGAGATAAACCTTGATGACCAACAAAAATACACCCAAACACAAGATGCAAGCATTAAGAACTGTTTGGTGAGGTCAACAAAAGCAAAAGTGTGCTTTTTTCTGCCAAAAAAGACACTGTTTGCAGAAGAAAACGTCTTAACAGCGGTCAATGAGATCTCAATGGAAACGCTCGACGGGGAGGTGCTCGGTATAGTTGGAGAATCCGGAAGCGGAAAATCCACCCTGGCAAAAACAATACTGGGACTACAAAAGCTGACATCAGGGCAGATCGAGGTTTTTGGGGAGAGACTGAGCGAAGTCAACAAAAAAGAGCTCAAGGAGATCCGCAAAAAAATGCAGGTGGTGTTTCAGGACCCGTTTTCGTCTCTCAACCCCAGAATGACTGTTTTTGAGATATTAAAAGAGCCCCTCGACTCATTTTTTCCATCGATGACCAAAGAGTCTGTCCAAAAAGACATTGAAGGCGGCTTAACGGAGGTTGGCCTGACGCCAGAATACTTAGGAAGGTACCCACACGAACTTTCTGGCGGACAATGTCAGCGTGTTGCCATTGCAAGAGCATTAATGCCAAAGCCCCAGCTGCTGATTTGTGACGAAGCAGTCAGCGCGCTGGATGCATCAATAAGAGGAGAGATCATAGAGCTTTTGCTTAAGATAAAGAGCGAGAAAAAATTGACCATGATATTTATCGCACACGACCTTGCGGTGGTTAGAAAGATTTGTGACCGCGTGATCGTCATGCAGTCCGGAAAGGTTGTGGAACAAGGCCCAACAGAGAAAGTGTTTTTTGAACCAGAAAAAGAATACACTGCAAACCTCTTAAGCGCAGTTCCAACCCCCGACCCAAAAAAAGAAAAAGAAAAACACATTAAAAGAACCCAAACACAGTAAAAAAGATAACCCAAAGGAGGACACATGCCATCAATACCAAATCAGTTCAACTGTTTTAGGATCAACCAAGAAGAAGATAAAGTTGTCTCGGGCTTACAGTCGATCAGCATGGATGACGTCAACCCAGGAGAGGTGACGCTGAAAACAGAATATTCAAGCATCAACTACAAAGACGCTTTAGCAGCCACAGGCGCAGGAAAAATACTTAGAACCTTTCCACTCATTGGCGGGGTCGATGTCGCAGGCGAAGTGGTCGAGAGCGACGATACGAGATTTAAGCCTGGAGACAAAGTGATTGCTGCGTGTTCAGGGTTGAGCGAAACAAACGATGGTGGATACAGCGAATACACACGCATAAGCAAGGATGCCGCGATTCAGCTGCCAGACCAAATCGACACAAGAACGGCCATGGCAATTGGAACAGCGGGTTTCGCAGCAGGCCTTGCAATTTTTAAAATGAAGCTAAACAAACAAACGCCAGAAATGGGCCCCATTGTTGTGACCGGAGCAACGGGCGGGGTAGGAAGCATCGCGATAGATATGTTGTCCTCATCGGGGTTTGAGACCACAGCAATCACAAGAAAAAAGACACACGATGAATATCTCAAATCCATCGGCACCACAAACATCATCTGCCTTGAGGAAATGGAAATGGGAGAACGACCGCTTGAAAGGGCACAGTTTGGAGGCGGCATAGACAATGTTGGGGGCGAGATCCTTTCATGGGTGTTGAGATCTACAGTGCCAGAAGGCAATGTGGCCAGTATAGGCTTGGCGGCAGACTTTAAGCTCCCAACAAATGTCATGCCGTTTATATTAAGAGGCGTTAATCTGTTGGGCGTGAACTCAACAACCCTTCCAAATGCTTTTAAGCAAGAGGTGTGGGAGGATATTGCAAGCAATATGCTGCCCCAAAAAATAAGCCAGATTGTGACCAAAGAGGTCACGCTTGAAGAGCTGCCAGACCAGTTCCAAGCATTTCTTGAGGGAAGCGTTGTTGGTAGAGTAGTGGTGAAAGTCTGAACCTCTCTAAAAGCGAAAAAGAACAGCTAAAAAAAGGCATCGATGCTTTAGGGTTGGGCCACTCGGTTGCCCAGCTCAAACAGCAGGCCAAATACCTTGAGCTGTTGTTAGAGGCTAACAAAAACATCAACCTAACAGGAATAAAAAACCCCAAAGAAGCCGTTATAAAACATTCGCTTGACTCTTTAAGTGCCGCAAACGCCATTGAGGGAGACACCGTTGCCGATATTGGAACGGGCGGGGGGACTCCGGGCATTCCTTTAGCAATTGCTCAACCAGAGAAAAAATTCTATTTGGTCGACTCAACCCTAAAAAAAGCAAACTTTCTGAATGAAGCGACACAAGCATTAAGACTAAAAAACGTTGAGATCATTTGTGAAAGGGGAGAGAACATTAAAAACCTATCCGTTGACACCGCCGTGTCAAGAGCATTTGGGTCACTTAGTTATTTAGTTACCGCATCGAGACACATGGTTTCTGAGAAGGGCCTTTTTTTGGCCATGAAAGGGAAAATTGACCCGGATGAGATCAAAGAGCTTAAAGAGGGCTTCAGCGTTCTACAAATTCAAGAAATTGAGGTACCCTATTTGGAGGCAACGAGACATTTCGTCTTTATCAAAAGAACTTAGATGGCAAATATTATTGTAATTGCAAACCAGAAGGGAGGCGTGGGTAAAACCACAACATCCATCAACCTCGCTGCTGCCCTTTGTGAGATGGGCAAAAAAACCCTTTTGGTTGATCTCGACTCGCAAGGCAACGCTTCCAGCGCATGCGGTCTCAGCCAAAACGAGACACCCCCCACCGTTTACGATCTACTTTTAGGCGAGGCGGAGTCAAAAGAATGCATCATAAGAGCCAAAGAAGATGGATTTGACATCGTTCCCTCCAACAGAGACCTTATGGCAGCAGAAATACAACTTTTAGAGCTTGAAGACAGGGAGCTGGTTTTAAAAAAAGCGCTTGAAGACGCAGCCATGGACTACGAGTTCATCATTATTGACTCACCCCCATCAATGAACATTCTAACCTTGAACGCGCTGGCATTTGCAAAACACTTAATCATACCTGTTCAGTGCGAGTATTATGCGCTCGAGGGGATGACAGGCATGCTTGAGTCGATTTATCAAATCAAAGAAAGCATAAACCCCAAGCTCGATCTTATGGGGGTGGTAAGAACCATGTACGACAGCAGAAACAGCTTGTCCGTAGAGGTTTCTGCCCAACTCAAAAAATACTTTCACGACAAGCTTTTTTGGACGTTTATCCCCAGAAATGTACGTCTTGCGGAAGCGCCCAGCCATGGGATGTCCGCGCTGAAGTATGACCCTGATTGCACGGGCTCAAAGGCATATCTTTCTCTTGCTAAAGAGGTCGTCAAAAAAACCATGGAATCATAGAATAACGAGGTTAAACTAGACACATGTCAGACAAAAGAAAAAGTCTAGGTCGAGGCTTAGATGCCTTGTTGGGCCAGCCAGGCGAGGCAGACACAAAAAAACAAAAACAAGGGCTGACAGAAATAAGTATTGAGCACATCGGACCCGGGCCATTTCAACCAAGAAAACAGATTGAAGAATCTCAACTTAGCGAGCTTGCACAATCCATAAAAGCACAAGGCGTAATCCAACCAATAGTTGTGAGAGAAAGAGCGCTGGCAGATTCTCATACAGGTGTAAAGTTCGAGATCATTGCGGGAGAGAGAAGGTGGAGGGCCTCGCAAATGGCGGGACTAGAGAGCATCCCAGCAGTTGTGAGAACCATTGCTGACTCCGAAGCGGTAGCGGTCGCGCTGATTGAAAACATTCAACGAGAGAACCTAAACCCCTTGGAGGAGGCCAGCGCATTTCAACGCTTGATAATTGAGTACGAGATGAGCCACCAAGAGGTTGCAAATTCTGTAGGGAGAGCACGAACAAGCATTACCAACGCGCTCAGATTGCTTGATCTGCCAAGCAGCGTCCAAGAGCTGGTTAACAAAAAAGAATTAACAATGGGACATGCCAGAGCACTCCTGTCGATTCAAGACAGGGGCATGCAACTCGAGGTTGCAAACCTCATTGTGGAAAAAGGACTCTCTGTCCGAGAGGCCGAGGGGTTGGTTAGAAAGATTGTCGATAAGAAAAAACCCAACAAATCAAAACCACCAACAGACCCAGATATACAAAGGCTCGAAAACGACCTGACCAACAGGCTGGGAGCAAAAGTCTCAATCAAACATAAAAAATCTGGGGGCGGGACACTCAGCATTAAATACACAAGCTCAGATGAGCTCGAAGGCATTCTTTCTAAAATAAAATAACCATAAAAATGAGCCGAGCAAGGTCACCCAAAGAGATTGCATTTTTAATTCTGCTCTCACAAATCCTGGCAGGACTCATGGCAGCCGGAATATTTTTTTACTTTTCGGGTTTTGAGAGCGCAAGATCATCCTTTGTTGGTAGCTCGATTGCTGTTTTAACCTCTTTACATTTGCTCAGCGTTTTACTGAATAACAAAGCGAAAAAACCCAAAAGCATTCTGAACACACTATATCTTCTTGAGGCCTTTAAGTTCTTGCTTACGGCACTCTTTTTTGTCGGGGCAATAATCTTATTAAAAGCAATTTTTTTCCCACTAATAATAGGGTATAGTGTTGCCATTTTTATATATTGGCTATCATTATTGATCACCTGATATAGGAACGATGAGACAAAAATTCATTAACAAAATAACCCTCGTGCTAAGCACATTATTTGCTGTCGGTAATGCATCAGCAGCAGATGGTGCGGGTTGTTTCGGACCAACAAAAGAAAAAGAGTTTTCGGCCAATGAATACATCTCCCACCACCTTACACATTGCACGGTTGACACACCCATTGGCATAATCCATGCAGACAGCGTTTTCTACGCTGTTTTTATGGCAGTTTTATTTTTGTTCGTTTTTTATCGCTTTGCAAAAAAAGCAAGCGCAGGCATTCCCAGCAAGGGCCAAAGCTTTATCGAGATGGTCATTGAGTTCGTTGATGAGCAAGTCAAAGACACCTATCATGGCAGCAGCAAACTCATTGCGCCACTGTCGCTCACAATTTTTATATGGGTCTTTTTGATGAACTTTATGGATCTTTTGCCAGTGGACATGCTGCCAAAAGCTGGCGAGATGATGGGCATCCAATACATGAGAGTCGTGCCAAGCGCAGACCTTAATGTTACGTTCGGCCTGTCTATTACGGTGTTTTTACTGATTTTATATTACAGCGTCAAAATAAAAGGCGTTGTGGGTTTTGCAAAAGAGTTGGCGTTTCAGCCGTTTGGAAAAGCAATGCTTCCCTTTAACCTTCTTTTAAAAATAATCGAAGAGATCGCAAAACCAATTTCGCTGGGCCTGAGACTGTTTGGAAACCTGTATGCAGGAGAGCTAATTTTTATGATCATCGCAATATTCACTGCTGGGGGAGGCGTCATGTACCTTCTTGATCTCGGCATGCTTCCTCTTGCGGTAGGACAGTTTATTTTGGGACTGATATGGGCATTGTTTCACCTAATCATTATTTTGTTGCAAGCCTTTATTTTTATGATGTTGACCATTGTGTATTTAAGCATGGCGCATGAGGACCACTGATTTTTTAACTATTTAATAAAAAAAGGAGATAAAAATGGAATTTGTACAAGGCATGACGTTGATAGCAGTTAGCGTACTGATTGGAATGGGAGCTCTAGGGACAGCAATTGGCTTTGGCTTGCTGGGAGGACGCTTTCTTGAAGGGTCGGCCAGACAACCAGAGATGGTTCCAATGCTACAAGTAAAAATGTTTATTGTTGCCGGGCTTCTTGATGCCGTGACAATGATCGGTGTTGGTATTGGTCTGTTCTTACTGTTTGCAAACCCCTACCTTTCTTAAGAAAAAACTTTAAACGGAAAAAGATATGAGTTTGAACGCAACATTGCTGATCCAAATGGCCGTCTTCGCGGTGGTCGTTTTATTTAGCATGAAGTTTATATGGCCAATGATTATGGAGGCCATTGAAGAAAGAAATAAAAACATTTCTGATGGGTTGGCTGCGGCTGAGCAAGGACAAAAGAAACTTAGCCAGGCTGAAACAGAGGTAAATTCTCTAATAAAAGAAGCAAAGCAACAGGCCACTACAATTCTTGATCAGGCAAACACAAGGGCCACGAGTATTGTGGAGTCGGCAAAGGGCGAGGGAACCTCAGAACGAGACAAGATAATCTCTACCGCTCAAGACGAAGCTGAGCAAGAGCTTGTTAAGCTCCGAGAAAGCCTAAGAAAGGAAGTTGCAGGATTGGCAGTCAGTGGGGCTGAAAAGATTCTCTCAAGAGAAATCAAAACAGCAGACCATAAAGACATGCTCGATGATTTGGCAAAGAAACTGTAAGCATGTCTGAAGCAAAAACAATCGCACGCCCATATGCAAACGCCTGTTTTGAGGTCGCGCAAGAAGACGGAAGCACGGCCGAATGGTTATTGTTTCTTGAAGCCGCGACGGAAGTCGTGAAAGACAGAGCAATGTTGAATCTTGTCAAATCTCCTGGCATTGATAAACACGCTCTAGCCAGAACGGTTTTTAGCATTGCAAACGAAGGATCGGGCGTTGCGGAATCAGACGAGAGAATGAACTTTATTTTATTGTTGTCACAAAACGCACGACTTGAGGCGCTTCCCGAAATAAAGGAACAGTTTCAGCAAATGAAACAAGAGCTTGAAAAAGTGGTTGAAGCAACAATTACAACAGCCAGTGAAATCAGCAACGAATCTCTAGATACGATAAAAGCCGCGCTTGAAAAGAAGCTTGAGCAAGCCGTAACAATTGAGGTAAAAATGGATGAGACGCTTATTGGCGGAGCAAAAATCCAAATCGGCGACAATATGATTGACGCCTCTGTAAGGGCCCAGATAAATGAGTTGGGTCGAATTTTAACGAACTAATGTAATAAGGATAGAGAGATGGCAACCAAAGCATCTGAAATAAGTGAATTAATAAAACAACAAATTAAAAACTTCGAGCATGAATCAAAAGCATCCGATGTTGGGACGGTTGTTTCCGTAACAGACGGGATCACCAGAATACACGGATTAAGTGACGTGCAATACGGCGAGATGATCGAATTTCCAGGCGATACGTTTGGATTGGCGCTCAACCTAGAGCAAGACTCTGTTGGGGCAGTGGTTTTGGGCGACTACACACACATTTCTGAAGGCGCACAAGTAAAGACAACCAATAGAATTCTTGAGGTTCCGGTTGGCGAAGGCCTTTTGGGAAGGGTTGTAAACTCATTAGGGACCCCCATTGATGGAAAAGGAGCAATCGCCTCAGATCAAACCGCACCCATTGAAAAGGTTGCGCCAGGCGTGATCTCGAGACAGTCGGTTGACCAACCGGTTCAAACCGGACTAAAGTCAATCGATGCAATGGTTCCAATTGGCCGAGGACAGCGGGAATTAATCATTGGAGACAGGCAAACAGGGAAAACAGCCGTTGCTGTTGACACCATAATCAACCAGAAAGGCACGGGGATCAAATGCATCTATGTTGCGGTTGGACAGAAAAACTCATCGGTCGCCAACGTGGTAAAAAAACTAGAAGAAGAAGGCGCGCTGGAACACACAATTATTGTTAACGCTGCAGCCTCTGATTCTGCTGCAATGCAATACATTGCACCATATTCAGGGTGTGCAATGGGAGAGTATTTTCGGGACAAGGGCGAAGACGCACTGATTATTTTTGATGACTTAACCAAGCAAGCTTGGGCATACAGGCAGGTTTCATTATTGCTCAGAAGGCCCCCAGGAAGAGAGGCCTATCCAGGAGATGTCTTTTACCTCCACTCAAGACTGCTAGAGAGAGCAGCAAGAGTGAATGCCGAGTATGTTGAAAGAGAAACGGACGGTAAGGTGAAAGGTCAAACGGGCTCGCTTACGGCGCTTCCAATCATCGAGACCCAGGCAGGCGACGTCTCTGCATTCGTACCCACAAATGTAATTTCAATTACAGACGGACAAATATACCTAGAGAGCGACTTGTTTAACGCCGGAATTAGGCCGGCAATAAACGCTGGTTTATCGGTTTCTAGAGTGGGCGGCGCAGCACAAACAAAAATCATCAAAAAACTTGGAGGCGGTGTGCGATTGGCACTGGCCCAATACCGTGAGCTCGCAGCGTTTGCGCAGTTTGCATCTGATCTTGATGAAACCACCAGGAAGCAGCTTGAAAGAGGCCAAAGAGTAACAGAGCTAATGAAGCAAAAACAATATGCACCGCTCACCGTTGCAGAGATGGCCATATCATTGTATGCGGCAAACGAAGGCTATCTCGACGACGTGCCCGCAGACAAAATTGTCGACTTTGAAGCAGCACTCCATGCAAACTTTGTTGATGGGGCCCCTGATCTTGTTCAAAAGATCAACGAAACAGGGGACTTCAGCGATGAAATAGAAGCAGAGCTTAAAAAGTTCGTTGAGGACTTTAAATCAACCGGCACTTACTAAACAATGGCCAACGAAAAAGAAATACGAACAAAGATTGGGAGCGTAAAAAACACCCAAAAAATCACCAAGGCCATGGAAATGGTTGCAGCGAGCAAGATGCGTCGGACACAAGAGACCATGAAAAAGGCGCTGCCGTATGCAGACAAGATTAGGGCAGTGATAGGACATATATACAAAGCAAACCCGGACTATAAGCACCCATTTCTTGAGAAACGAGAGGTTAAAAAAGCAGGCTATATTGTAGTCAGCTCTGATCGAGGACTTTGTGGCGGCTTAAATGTGAACATGTTTAGAAACCTTCTTGCCCAACTGAAAGACAACAAAAGCAATCAAATTGATTCAAAGCTTTGTCTTGTTGGCGCAAAAGCAGTTCAATTCTTTAGGTCGATCGATGTTGATGTTGTG
Source organism: Gammaproteobacteria bacterium (assembly GCA_002717445.1). Lineage (GTDB taxonomy): Bacteria > Pseudomonadota > Gammaproteobacteria > Steroidobacterales > UBA11654 > CACPJA01. The sequence goes on from PBDY01000006.1 coordinate 35,584, forward strand.
GCAGCAGCCTCTCATCTTGGCGAAGAGCCACAGGTCGAAGATCTGGTCGGAGCAATTAAAACCATGTTGGACGAATATATTGACGGCAATATCGACCAACTGTTTATCGTGCACAACGATTTTGTAAACACAATGACCCAGAAACCAGAGGTTAAAACACTTCTTCCGATAGACCCTGAAGACAGTGAAGAAATGCAAGAACACTGGGACTATATTTATGAGCCAGACTCAAAAGAGCTTTTGGATTATATATTGATGAGGTATATCGAGTCACAAGTGTATAGAGCGGTTGTTGAGAACGTAGCCTGCGAAATGGCAGCCAAAATGGTGGCCATGAAAAGCGCAACAGACAATGCAGGCAAACTAATTGACGAGCTTGAGTTGGACTATAACAAAGCCAGACAGGCAGCAATCACACAAGAAATTTCAGAAATAGTCGGCGGCGCAGCTGCAGTTTAAATAGAAAGGATAATAAAAATGAGCACAGGAAATATCGTACAAGTAATCGGAGCGGTAGTGGATGTTGAGTTTCCAAAAGAAGCAATACCCAGAGTATATGACGCACTAACCCTTAAAGAAGGAGACTTGGTGTTTGAGGTTCAACAACAACTTGGCGACGGCATAGTCAGAACCATTGCAATGGGAGCAAGCGAGGGCCTGAAAAGAGGGCTTGAGGTTGAAAATACCGGCGCACCCATTAATGTCCCCGTGGGACAGGAAACACTGGGAAGAGTGCTGGATGTTTTAGGAAACCCGATTGACGAAAAAGGACCGGTAGGCGCTAAATCAAGCAGGCCAATTCACGCAAAAGCACCCACTTTTGAAGAACAAGCAACAGAAGCCGATGTATTGGAGACAGGAATTAAGGTCATCGACCTTCTCTGCCCGTTTGCAAAAGGGGGCAAGGTTGGATTGTTTGGCGGCGCAGGCGTAGGCAAAACAGTTACGGTAATGGAGCTGATTAGAAACATTGCTGCAGAGCACGACGGCTTTTCAGTTTTCTCTGGGGTTGGAGAAAGAACAAGAGAGGGAAATGATTTTTATCATGAAATGAAGGAATCAAACGTCCTTGATAAGGTTGCCCTTGTCTACGGACAAATGAACGAACCTCCAGGCAATAGACTGAGGGTTGCATTGACCGGGCTGACAATAGCAGAGAATTTTAGAGACGAAGGAAGAGATGTCTTGATGTTTATCGATAATATTTACCGATACACTCTTGCAGGCACGGAGGTTTCTGCCCTGCTTGGAAGAATGCCATCAGCAGTAGGGTATCAACCAAACCTGGCTGAAGAAATGGGAGTTCTTCAAGAGAGAATTACGTCCACAAAAACCGGATCAATCACATCAATTCAGGCGGTTTATGTGCCAGCAGATGACTTAACAGACCCATCACCCGCAACAACATTTGCCCACCTTGACGCAACAGTGGTATTGGCAAGATCGATTGCAGAGCTTGGTATTTACCCCGCAGTTGACCCGCTAGACTCTAACAGCCGACAGCTTGATCCAGGCGTTGTTGGCCAAGAACACTACGATACAGCAAGGTCTGTTCAGCAGGTTTTGCAGCGCTATAAAGAACTTCAAGACATTATCGCAATTTTGGGTATGGACGAGCTGTCTGAAGAAGACAAGCTGACGGTACAGCGAGCAAGAAAGATTCAAAGATTTTTATCACAACCGTTTTTTGTTGCAGAGGTCTTTACGGGCTCACCAGGGCAGTATGTGTCACTGAGAGATTCGATTAAGGCTTTCCAAGGAATCGTTGCCGGTGATTATGACGACCTTCCTGAGCAAGCATTTTATATGGTTGGAACAATCGAGGAAGCGGTTGAAAAAGCAAAAAGCATGTAATTTATGAGCGCGATCAAGGTAGAAATTGTTAGTGCAGAAGTGGCCATATTCTCTGGAGAGGCAGCCATGGTTGTTGCGCCAGGGAAAGATGGCGACCTAGGGATTGCTCCAAAGCATACCCCGCTTCTCACCACGCTTAGGCCGGGTGAGATCGAACTCCATAAGGAAGGCCAAGAAAAAGAGTTCATCTATGTAACCGGCGGCATACTTGAGGTGCAACCACACATGGTTACAATTTTGGCTGACTCAGCAACACACTCTGACAAACTTGATGAAGAGGCCGCACTTCAGGCCAAAAACCAAGCAGAAGAGGCCCTAAAAGGCGCAGATAAAAAAGAAGATCTGGAGCAAGCACAGGCGCAACTCGCCGAGGCCGCAGCAAGATACAGCGCAGTTAAAAAGCTTAAGGGACGCAAATAAGACTACTTTTTTCGCCTAAATTACTGGCAATTTAGTCTATTTTCTATTTAAACTACGATGCCTTTTATTCAAAATAGAGAATCATGGCTTGGACGGCAGTAATACTCGCAGCAGGCAAAGGCACAAGAATGGCCTCGCAGCAACCAAAAGCGCTCCAGAAACTTGCTGGAAGAGCGCTCATAGAGCACGTCTTGGTAACGCTCTCAATGTCAGAAATAGATGACGTTGTGATCATCCACCCCCCCGAAACAAAAGAGGGGTTTATAGAAAAGATACAAACAGAAATCAAAACAACCTTTGTTGAGCAAAAAGAGGCCCTCGGAACAGCGCACGCAGTTAAAACCGCGCTCCCACATGTTGCAACGGAAAATCTATTGATACTCTTGGGAGACGTTCCCATGCTTACAAAGGCTTCGGTCATCAAACTTAAAGAAGAACTCAAAAACAACCAACTTGTTGTTTTAACAGCATCGGTAGAAGACCCAAGCGGATACGGCCGCATCAAAAAGGATCAAGAGGGAAAACCATGCGCAATCATAGAAGAGCTAGACTGCAACGATGAGCAGAAGAAAATAAAGGAAATAAACTCAGGAATTATGGCGTTCAACACAGAAACAGCCAAAAACCTGATAGGAAAAATAGAGCCAAACCCAAAGAAAAACGAATACTATCTTACAGATGCGATAGAAATTGCTTACCATGAGGGAATAGAGGCAACAACCTACACAACAACCGAAAATGAGGTTTTTGGTGTGAATTCAAAAAAAGATCTCGCAGAAGCAGAGAAAATCAATCGTCAGAAAGTCACAACCGAGCTGATGGATGCCGGCGTTACCATCATTGACCCAGAAAGAGTGGATGTGAGAGGAAACCTGACCTGCGGCAAGGACGTAACCATTGATGTAAACGCAGTATTTGTTGGCGATGTCGCACTGGGAAATGGCGTTACAGTGGGACCTTTCACGATCATCACTGACAGCGAAATCGGCGACGCCACAAATGTTTTCTCTCATTCAAACATAGAGGGCGCGAACATAGGTTCAAAATGCAATATTGGCCCGTTTGCCAGAATTCGACCCGAAACAAAACTCGAGGAAGGAGCAAGGGTCGGCAATTTTGTAGAGACCAAAAAATCCGTCATCGGAAAAGGGTCAAAAGTAAACCATTTAACCTACATTGGAGACGCAATCATCGGAAGGGAGACAAACATAGGCGCAGGAACCATAACGTGCAACTATGACGGAGTGAACAAGCACCAAACAGTTATTGGCGACAACGTGTTTATTGGCTCCGGCGTTGAGCTGGTGGCGCCCATAGAGATAGAGAGTGGCGCAACAGTCGGAGCAGGCTCGACAATCTCAAAACACGCACCCGGAGAAAAGCTAACAATCGAGCGCGCAAAACAAAAAACCATCGATGGCTGGAAAAGGCCGACCAAAAAGGAAGAAAAATAATGTGTGGGATCATTGGGGCAGCATCTTCCAGGAGCGTTGGAAAAATTTTAGTCAACGGACTAAAGAAAATGGAGTACCGAGGATACGATTCTGCGGGGCTTATTTTAAATCAGGAAGAAAAAGCCGTTCAAATCAGAACCCTAGGCAAGGTCTCTAATTTAGAAGAGGCAATGGTTCAAGAAAAACCAAAAGCCGATTCAGGCATTGCACACACAAGGTGGGCAACACACGGGGCTCCCTCAGAAGCAAACGCACACCCTCACGGATCATGCGACAACATTTATATTGTTCACAACGGAATAATTGAGAACCACAACGACCTACGAGAGCAGCTAACTAACAAAGGCTATGCGATTAAATCAGAGACGGACTCAGAACTGATTGCACACCTCATTCATTCCAACAAAAGCAAAGGCAAAAATACGCTAGAAGCTTTAATTAAGACAACAAAAGAACTTGATGGCGCCTATTCAATTGCGGTCATTGATACAGACGAGAAAGGCAAGGTGTTTGCAGCAAAACAAAAAAGCCCTCTTTTGGTTGGAAAGGGCATCGAAGAAAATTTTGTGGCATCGGACCCACTTGCAATTGCGGGCCTGGCCGAGTCCTTTTATTTGCTCGAAGACGGAGATTTTGCAGAAATCACAAAAACGGATATCAGAATCTTCGGCAGTGATGGCAATGAAGTCAACCGAGAAGAGACGCCGATAGACACCAACATTCAAGAGGTTACAAAAGACGGCTACAAACACTTCATGGAAAAAGAAATTTACGAGCAACCCGAAGCAATATCAAGAGCAGTCGAGGGCAGAACAACCGAAGGAGAGGTTCTTGACAATATCTTTGGTCTGGGCTCATCCGAAGCATTTAAAAACGTCAAAAGAATCCAGTTTGTTGCTTGCGGAACAAGTTTGCATGCAGCAAAAACAGCCAGAAAATGGTTTGAAGAACTCTGTGAAACACCTTGCTACATAGACTTTGCAAGCGAGTACAGGTATCGCAATCCACTCGTTGAGGACCACACGTTGTTTGTATGCATCTCCCAATCAGGAGAAACCGCTGACACCATGGCTGCACTGAACTACGCAAAGGAAAAAAAATATCTAGGCATTGTTACAATCTGCAATGTTCCAACGAGCACAATGGCCAGAGAGTCCGATTGGAAAATATTCACAAATGCAGGCCCCGAGATCGGCGTCGCCTCTACCAAGGCATTCACAACCCAACTCGCTGCATTGCTGCTATTGGCGTGCGCTATTTCAAAAATCAAGAAAATAAACAATGACAAAAGAGCCAATGCAATTGACGACCTCCACCAAGCGCCAGATTTAGTCAAAGAATCGTTCGGATTAAAAAAACACATAGACGAGATTGTCGAGAAGATTGCAGACAAAAAGAATGCACTATACCTCGGTAGAGGGGTGTATTTTTCTATCGCACAAGAGGGCGCACTAAAACTAAAAGAAATCTCATATATTCATGCGGAAGCATACCCTGCGGGCGAGCTCAAGCATGGCCCCCTTGCATTGGTGGATGAAATGACACCGGTTGTTGCGCTTGCACCAGAAGACGAGCTGGTAGAAAAACTTCTATCAAACCTCGAAGAGGTAAAATCAAGAGGCGGCACCCTTTATGTGTTTGGCAATTCAGGCTCAAAGATCAAAATCGATAAGGGAAAATTTATGAACATGCCTGAGTGTGGATATTACAACGCACCCATTGTATACACGATCCCGCTTCAGATTTTGGCATATGAAGTTGCTTGCTCAAGAGGAACAGATTTGGATCAGCCCAGAAACCTCGCCAAGTCAGTGACGGTGGAATAGGTCAACAGGGGGTGTTAATAATCCTCTTACAAGATTAATTAGATTCGTAGATTAAATCCATAATCGCTTTTGAATCTTCAGATAAATATGGATAGAGACTTTTTATTAGAAGATTAATACCTTTCTTTCTAAGGTATGGGTTTGGTTTGAGGGGGTACTTTTTCATAGAGTAATCCAACCAATGCCTTCCTATTATTAATGATATTTCTACAACATTGTCTATATCATTATCATCAAGAATTAATACCCCGAGATTTCTTGCATGAAGTATTGTTTTCTTTGCCCACTCATCTATTTCTAAATTTATATCAACCAATCTTTTATAAAGTTTAGGATTGTCTTTTGAAAATTGCTCAAAAGAATCCCGCATAAGATATCTATAATCCCAAAGAACCTCATATATGCTAAACAGTCCGAGTATTAGTTCCTTAGGGTCATTTTTTTCAGAATGAACTCTCTTTTTATCGAAAGAATCTAAAAATAATTCTGTATGAACTGATACTAAATCCTGCTTTGAGTTAAAGTGATACCAAAGAGAACCCTCAAGAACATCTGACTTTTTTGCAATTAAATTAGTGGTGGATAGTTCAAAAGTATTTTCATTGAAAAGAAACAAACTTTCTTGAACTATTTTTTCTTTAGTCTTCAAAAATTTAAACTGGTCTTTGATCAAGCATACTGATTATCGGGGTTTCTTTTGCTCTCATAATGGGTTCTATCTTTTGAAATACTTCCCTGTAATTATAAAAAGGTATCCTGGGAAACAAGTGATGAATTGCATGTAAGTTCTGCTGGAACACGAGGTTCTCCATCCATTGTATTGGAAATAACCGTATGTTGGTATTTTTATATCTTGCCGTCTCTTTGTATGGTTTATGAGGCAAGTATGACAACAAATAGAGGGTTATGAACCCCCCCAAAAACCACCCTAAAAACAACACTGGAATGCTCATAATTCCTGTAAAGAACACAAACAATAATCTCCAACTCAAACTAATAAAAATTTCTACCCTTGTGTAGTTGTTCATTACAAAGGCGTTTTGCGTTTTGATAGTTCTTATTGATCCAATAAAAAAGTGTTTCGGAGAGTCAAACCAGTTTTTTATATGAACATCGGGGTCTTTTTCTTTATTGGTATGAACGTGATGTGTAAAGTGTTCTTTTTGATGCGATGTATAAGGTATAGCAATTATAGGCGCCATTAGATAACCGACTGCCTTATCCAACCAGTTAAACTTTTTATTGTTCCCTCCAACATTTCCATGCACTGCTTCATGCATTGGTGTGTAAGATATGAATGTCAAAACCGCAAGGAGGGGCACTGTTAATAGGGGGGAGAGGAGACCATTTGCAAACAAAAACAGCACAGTTGAGTAAAGAAAAACTGCCGCAACTGACAAAATAATCGTTAGAACCCCAACCCTCCCCGAGTATTCTTTGGATATCTTTAGTGCTTCTCGATCTAATTTTTTATGTAAGTTAATGTCCACATTGACTCATTATTTGGGCAACTGCCCAAATTATATTGGGTAAATACCCAAATAGTCAAGGAATTAATCATTATTGTATTCAAACCAAAACTCAGAGATTTTCTTTTCAAATTCTTTATTTAATCTTTCATCTCTAATTTTCTTCTTTTTTAGAACTGAATAGACACTTGAAGGGTAGAAGTTATTCCCCCTAGAAGTTTTTATATTTTCTTCGTTTAGTCTTTTGGCAATTTTTCTATAACCCAGCCCTTCTGCTTTGAGTTGCTTTATCTTATTATGGATAAATGATTGATAAGGAGAATAATGGGTGTGCCAAAGTTGATTGGAGGTCACCTCAGCATCAAAACACAGAAAAACCCCTCTGTAGGATAAAGCCTGTAACGGTAGAGTAATTTATGATTCTTATTCAGTATTTGCCAGAAACCCCGTAACAAATTAAGCTCAAATAGTGAAAGAAGAACGACTAGATTTTGTTAGCTCATTGTTTTCTGGCAAAGAACAACATCAAAACCTTAATAGGGTTCACGAATTTTTTCCTAAAAGCACACTTTCGGCATCATTAAACCCTACGACTTTTCTGGCCGGAGAACCCTTAAGCCTACCTACCAAATTTATTTCTGAAGAAAAGATAGTCAATGTTGATGAGCATCTTTCAAGAACCAATACCGTTGCGCTGTTAATCTTGCACGACGGAAAGATTAAGTATGAAAACTATTGGCTTACCGGAGGAAGGAGTGTTCATTGGTTTTCTTTTTCTATGGCAAAAAGTTATATCTCTGCGCTTATAGGGATTGCTATTAGTCAAAACTATATAAAAAACATAGGAGAGGAAATCACTGCATATGTTTCCCAGTTAAGGGGTTCCGCATATGATGGTGTTAGCATTAAAGATGTTTTACAAATGTCATCAGGCGCGTCATGGAATGAGGACTATAGTGATCCAAACTCAGATATTAATCGATCTTCAGCAATCTTTGCTGTTGGAGGTTCTTTAGACGAATTTACAGCCACCCTTAAAAAAGATTTAGAGCCAGGATCATTCAACCGTTACAACTCAACGGATACCCAAGCATTAGGCATGCTGTTGAGGGAGGCTACAGGCGTTTCAGTATCTGAATATATGCAAAAAATGTTATGGGATCCAGTCGGCGCTGAGAAAGAAGGATACTGGATTCTTGATTCAGAAAACATGGAGATGGCGTATGCTGGATTTATGGCAACAGCTCGTGATTATGCAAAGCTAGGGGAGCTGTATAGACAGAATGGATATTTTAACAATAAACAAATAATTCCAACTGACTGGATAAAATCATCCACCAAACCCGATGCGCCACATCTTATGCCGGGGGATAACCCCTTATCTGACTACCCTATGGGATATGGATATCAATGGTGGGTTCCCGACCATAGTGGAGACTTTTCAGCAATTGGTGTTTATAACCAATTTATTTACGTCTCCCCCAAAAACAAGCATGTTATTGTGAAACTATCCGCAAATAGAAGTTATGGCTCGAATGGAGAAGAGAAGGGAGCGAGCGAATTAGAAGGCATCAGCTTTATTAAAACCATCATTGATAAGAGTGTAAAAAATGACAAAAAATGAAGAAATTGTAAGACATGCAATGCAGGTAATTTGGAATGAATGTAATGTTTCAAGAGTTGGCGAGTTCTATTCTGAAGACTTTAAGGCGGACTATCCGCATACAAACTGGGGAT
>PBDY01000007.1 GCA_002717445.1 Gammaproteobacteria bacterium
TCCAGAGAACAATTTTAAGAAAATATTAATCACTTGCAGCTTGTTTGCACTCTTAAACATTATGATATCAATGAGTCCGTCGCTGAAATCGGCATCCGGTGCCATTTTCATGCCCTTACCAGTATAAACGGTGTTGAGAGCAAGAAAGAGGAGAGCATCTTCATCGATCACTTCTTGATTCATCCTCAGCGCCAATCTTTTCTTCTTCATGGTGGCAATCCCAATCAATGATGCAATATTATATCTGATGCCGCCCAACGCCCTCAATTGGTCTGAGATCTGATTAACTTTAGAGGCCATTCCCCAGCCAATGATATTGACTGCATATGAAACCTCAGCGCCTTGCTTAATTTCCATCGCATCAATCTTTATCGCTTCTCCTTGAAGGATTTTTCGAATTGCTTTTTTGGGTTGAAGCTCTCCGAGAGTTTGCGCGAAAGCATTTCCGGTACCCGAAGGAATAACAGCCATAGGAAAATCATTGGCCTTGCCAGACTGCATGAGGGCATCCGCTGTTTCATGAATGGTTCCATCTCCTCCCATTGAACAAAGCACATCGCAGACAGGCATGTCCCCAGACATCACATGATGAAAGATGTCGCGCTTGCCTTGGCTCTTGAATACAGTGTACTGTACATTGTTCGATTTCAACTCTTCTTCGATCTGATGAAAAATTTTTAAAGGGCTGCCATAGCCAGCTTTGGGATTCAAAACAAAGTGTATTTTTTTAATCTTAGAGGACGACATATACAAAAAATATAGCTTTATCCCCTTTATTACAAAAACATTTGGTTTTATACTTCAGACCGAATAAAAAACGAAGTCGACATTGAGATGATCAATGAAGACAATAATAAGGAGTTTGTGTGAGCGATTCAGGTATAGGATTTTCAGTCAAAAGATTCGTAATTTTCATAGTTTTATGTGCCATTGCGATTCTTGTATTCGAAGGTATGGGCGAAGTTGGCGGAAACATGATCAAAGATCAGGTTTCTAGAACTACCAGTAAATTTCATCCCGAAAAAAATGTTGAAGACAGGATCAAACCTGCATTCGTGCTCGAAGACAAGGTTGCAGTTGCAAGCGCGGCGAGTGATTCTGATGCCTCGACGGCTGATTTGTGGACTGCCGAAGACTCTTGTGAGCAGGTCATTGAAGGCAATGATATGCTCCAATTCAATATCAAAGAAATGAAAGTCAGTGCTGCCTGCGCGAGCGTGACTGTTACTTTAAAGCACACAGGCGTGATGGCTGCTGAGATCATGGGTCACAACTGGGTGCTTTCCTCTGATGCAAATTTTATGCCAGTGGCTACGGCTGCTGCAGGCGCTGGCCTAGAAAATAACTATGTTCCAGTCGGAGATGATCGTGTCCTTGCTTCGACTGCAATCATCGGTGGCGGTCAAGAGATCTCGGTAACCTTCTCAATACAGGGTCTTTCAGCGGCAAATGCATATACTTTCTTTTGCTCTTTTCCGGGCCACTACGCCATCATGAAAGGGGCGTTTAAGGTCATCGATTAATCATGCCTACATCTACCTCCACATATTCGGGAGACTTGAGAACACAGAGCATTCACACGCAATCGGGTGAGACATATATCACGGATGCACCAACCGACAATGAGGGAAAGGGGAACGCCTTTTCACCCACCGATATCGTTGCTAGCGCGCTGGCTAACTGCATGCTGACCATCATGGGCATTGTTTCTAAAAGGAAGGGTTTGGCGCTCGAAGGAACCGAAGCAAAAATCGATAAATTCATGGGCACAGAGCCCAGGAGAATCACTGAAATAAAGATTGATTTCTATTTCCCGCTGAATTTCTCAAAAGATGAGAGAAAGTTACTGGAAAAAGCTGCGCTCAACTGCCCTGTTGCGAAAAGCCTTTCATCCGAAATGAAGCAAAACATACAATTCCATTATCCTTCTTCCTAATATTTAAAATAGAATCTGCACATCATTGAGATTGCTGATCTTGTGCAACAAGTCATCGATTCACTGAGGAAACTTGGTTATCATCACTAAAGACTGATATTTGATCTGATTTCATATGAACACAAAGGAAAGTAAAAAGAGGCCATCAATGACCGTCATCATACTCTTGGTGATCATAGTCTTGCTCGCAACGATATCCGGTTGGAATTATTACCAAACGAATCAAAAAATCTCTTCTCTCCTGACTGAAAATTCAACGCTTCAAATCAACTATCAGCTTGAAATTTCAACCTTAGAAGACATCACGGATCAAACTCGGGCTGAACTGTTGGAACAAAGAGCATTGATCAACGAGATTCAGTCGAAAGTTGGCTCTATCGAAGACATTGAAAGACAAGACAGGGACTATTGGCTCACCTTACAAATTGAATACTTCTTAAATTTAGCTGATTCCGAGTTATTTTTGGGTCGAAACAATGAACGAGCAAACGATTTAATCAAGCAAGCGAAAATCAGCGCATTAGGCTTATCTCAACAGAATCAAGACCTGTTGATTCAAATGGACTCATTGATTGAGTCAATCGATCTCTTCATTGATCAAAACAAAACCGATGACATTCGAGCGATCATTGATCAAATTGGAGCATCGGTGATAGAACCCCAAGAGACTTCAGTTTCAACAAGGCCTCAGGTGAAACCCTCGTTCTCGATTGATTGGCTCAGACAATGGATTGGCAACACATTGGAAAACTTTGAGAACAATTGGTCAAACATCATTCTCGTTAAATCGAAATCAACTCTTGATATCACCAAACTCTCAAATGAAGAGCAGCGTGTCATTGAATCTCTTATTGTGCTGAATATTGATCTCATTCGGCTCGCTCTCCAGTCTGGAAATGAGCCAAGATATTTGGCCGCTGTGATTGCCTTAGAGGAAAAACTAAACCGTTATTATCAAACCAATCTGAATGAAAGCTTGCTGCTTTCTGAAAACATAAGCGCCTTAAAAAAGCATCGCATGCATCCAGCGGGAAACGGCATTAAAATTGTCCTGGAAATAGTCGAGGAGATGAAGAAACAATGAAGTCTTTCATGATCTTCCTTCTCCTTGTGCTTTTGGCCTTTATTGGGTGGCAATATCTGATCACCGACAACGGCTATGTTTTGATAGAGTTTTTGAATTATTCCATGGAAACATCCGTTCCCGTTTTTATGGGTTGCTTGATAGTTTTATATTTTGTATTCCGAATTTTTGGTGTTGTATGGAGATCCCCAAAAACGATCCGAAGACGAATGGATGCACGAAGCAAAGATCGTTCCGTCAAACTGCATCATGAAGCACAAAATTTTTTAGGCCAAGGCTTGAGCGCAAAAGCGGCGAAAAAACTTGATTCGGCCATTGCTACTGATGAAACAAATGTCAATGCTGTCATTGATCGGATGAACCTTGCTGCCGAAGAGAATGATTTTAAAACAATCGTCGAGAAAGCTGACAATTTAATTTCTCAAGAATCCAAACAAAAAAACTTTGTGTCTTTCCATGCGTGCCGACTTCTGATTGGCCTCGGTGAATATTCTTCGGCTCAGAAATATGCTGACCGACTCTTGCAAGGATCATCCAAAAATTCTGAAGCACAAAATTTACTATTCGCCATTAAAAGCGCCGCAGGAGATCCCACCATTATTGATCAGCTTCCCATGTTTGCAAAGACTGTCGATGAGAAAATATTCTCAGAAACCATACTTAAGCTATCAAAAAAGCTAAAGGGACAAAAAACTGTCGAAGATCTATTTGGTGGCTTACCCAGATCATTGGATAAGCAACCGGACTTCATCAGTGCGAAATGCGAACTATGGATGGCAAAAGAAGATCATATTAAAGCAGAAATTGAACTCAATAAAGCAATACCATCCTATTGGAATGAGAATCACATTGCTCTTTACTCAAAGCTCCAATTATCAAATTCAGAAGGGCTTTCCTCAAAGCTTGAGAGTTGGCTCAATGAAAGGCCCAGAGATCCAAACCTTTGGTTGGCAGCAAGTCGTGTTGCTCGAAGAGAAGGTTTGTGGGGGAAGGCAAAGCAATGTTTAGAACGATCCATTGAACTCAAGAGCGGCTCCCAAAAACAAACTGAGCTCGCATTGATTCTGGCCCAACTTGGTGAAAAAGATGAAGCTTTTGCTGTGCTGAATAATATTTCAAAAACAGATAGCGATCCTGCATCAGTTAAATGAAAAAAGACGCTTTAGCGCTCGCACAATCGTTCTTTAGATACCTAGAGACCGAACGTCGATATTCACCGAATACCCTAAAAAACTATCGAAGAGATTTGGAGCATTTTTCTGAGTATCTCGAACCTAAAAAACTGTCTCGTTGGGCAGAAATTAAGCCGCACCATATCAGAACATATGCGTCTCAAGTTTTTATTGAAGGATTGGGCGCAAAAAGCATCCAAAGACGTCTTTCTGCCATCAGAAGTTTTATGAATTACCTATTGAGAGAAGGCATCATCAAAAACAATCCTGCTGAAGGAGTCAAGACACCAAAGGCGCCGAAAAAACTTCCTGGCATTTTAGACATCGAGCAAATTCATCAACTCTTGAATATTGAAGCAACAGATCCTGTGAGCCTTCGGGATAAGGCAATAATGGAACTTATTTATTCCTCGGGGTTAAGGCTCTCCGAAATCGTTCGCTTGAATCCAATTGATTTGAACTTATCGGATAAGAGCCTCACAGTCTTAGGAAAAGGAGATAAAACAAGGATGCTGCCCATGGGAACAGAGGCGATCAAATCACTCAAAAACTGGCTGTCTTGCCGAAATGAATTGGCCAACCCAAATGAAGAAGCGCTCTTTGTTGGGTCTCGAGGCAACCGTTTAAGCAGAAGGTCAATTCAAAGTCGAATCAAACACTGGGCGAAAAAAAATGGCCTTCAACAAGATGTTTATCCTCATCTACTCAGACATAGCTTTGCGACACATATGTTAGAGGCAAGCGGTGATCTAAGGGCTGTACAAGAACTGCTTGGTCATAAGGACATTTCAACCACTCAGGTATATACTCATCTAGATTTTGAGCATCTTTCGAAAACCTATGACAAGGCACACCCAAGATCTGGAAAGAAATGAATAAAAAAGAGAACAACAAAACAACGTCCTTTGGCTTTGAAGCAGTCACGGAAGAAGAAAAAACCGGAAAAGTAAAAGAAGTCTTCGACTCCGTTGCAACCAACTATGATCTGATGAATGATTTGATGTCCATGGGCATTCATAGACTATGGAAACGCTTCATGCTCTCACAAACAGGCTTGAAGATTGGCATGAAAGCACTCGATGTTGCGGGCGGCACAGGAGACATTGCTGCGCTATTAAGAGAGCAAGTGGGTGAATCGGGCTTGGTGGTGATGACAGACATCAACCCATCGATGCTCAAAGAGGGAAGATCAAGACTTTTGGACAGGGGGAAACTTAAAAACATACAGGTCATTCAATGCGATGCGGAAAGCTTGCCCTTTGATGATGATCATTTTGATTGCGTCACGATTGCATTTGGATTAAGAAATGTCACGGTTAAAGAAAATGCACTCAAATCAATGTTTCGCGTGCTTAAACCGGGCGGAAGAATGTTAATACTGGAATTCTCCAAACCCAATGAAATGATTTCTCCTGCTTATGACCTCTATTCATTCAATATTCTTCCAACGCTTGGCGAATGGGTGGCAAATGATCGAGAGAGCTATCAGTATCTTGCAGAATCCATTCGGGTTCATCCGGATCAAAAGAAATTGGAACAAATGATCTTAAGTGCCGGCTTTGATCGTGCTGAATATCAGAATCTGACGGGCGGAATTGTCGCACTTCACATCGGTTATAAGGACTGAAGTTGGCCACCATAAGAGCACTGAGAAGACTTTCATCCATTCTGAATGTTTTTATAAAATTTCATTTAGATGAGCTGATTGATGAGCTTGGTTCAAGCAATCGCTCTAAACTATTCTTATTTTTAATGCCAAGAAGATGGTTTAGAAGAAAAATAGATCTTCCAAGAGGCGAAAGAATCAGGCTTGCGCTAGAGGAATTGGGGCCCCTTTATGTCAAGTTTGGCCAATCCTTATCTACCAGGCCAGACCTATTGCCTGAAGACATTGCGAAGGAGCTCTCAAAGCTACAAGACGATGTCCCACCATTCTCTGAAGAACTGGCTTTGGAAATTATGCAAGCATCGTACCCGGATGGAATCGATGGAATATTCTCAGAGTTTGATGCAAAAGCCTTGGCTTCAGCATCCGTAGCTCAAGCACATGCGGCCAGGCTCGTCAGTGGCGAGGAAGTCATTGTAAAAATCATAAGGCCAAATATCTGGGATCAAATAGAAGAAGACATGAACATACTTTTACTCATGGCCAATCTTCTCAATAAATTCTCTATCGCAAAGAGACTCAAACCCATTGAGGTTGTCAAAGATTATCAGAAGACCGTTCTGCACGAGCTCGATCTGATGAGAGAGGCTGCAAACTGTTCGCAAATAGCTAGAAACTGGGAAGGCTCGGAGATCATCAAAGTTCCTCAAATCCATTGGGACTTCTGTAGAAAAAATATTCTTGTTCAAGAAAGGATTCGTGGCATTCCCATAGACGATATCGAGAAACTAAAAGAGTTTGGAGTCAATTTTGAGCAGCTGGCAAAAAACGGTGTAAGAATATTCTTCACACAAGTCTTTCATCACAATCTATTCCATGCTGACATGCATCCAGGGAATGTTTTTGTCGATGTGACAGACCCCAATAATCCAAAATATGCCGCGGTAGACTTTGGAATTGTGGGCAGCCTTGATGAGAAAGATCGAGAATATCTAGCTAAAAGCTTCAATGCTTTCTTCGAAAAAGACTACGGGCAAATTGCAACCAATTTTATTTCTGCTGGATGGGTTCCAGAGGAAACAAAGGCCAATGAATTTGAGTCTGCAATCAGGACTGTTTGTGATCCCATCGCAGATAAGCCGCTTGAAGATATCTCTTTTGGGCAGTTGCTCTTTAGGCTCTTTGAGACAGCGCGAGATTTCAATATGGTCAATCAACCGCAGCTGATACAACTTGAAAAGACACTGCTTAATATCGAGGGTCTTGGGAGACAGCTTTATCCAAAATTGGATCTTGTTTCAAGCGCAAAGCCTGTCATGGAGGAATGGAGAAAAGAGCAGCTGAGCATTACAAATACATTTAAAAAAATCCATAAGGATCTTCCAGAAATCAAAAAAACCATTGAATCAATACCCCCTCTTATGAGAAAGATCCTCGAGGATGAAGAAAACAAACAGAACATGCCTCAGGCTGATCTCACATATTTTGTGAGACAGCTGTACATGGGCATTATTGGGGTTGGTTTTTTGATTGTTGGGGCAATCTTAATCGGGTTCAATCAATTGGCTGCATTCTCAATTGTCGCCATCGGTCTTTTCATTCTGCTAATATCTAAACCAAAACAGTAACACTAAAATTGTTTTGAAAAATTTAGAAAAATTAGCCGTTGAAGCTGATCTTCTCAGCATAGACCCAAATATTCAAAACACCTTGGATGTTCTGATAAATGACTATCAGAATCATGCAAAACTGAATGATTTAGGCAGATTCCTCGTCTATCGTGGCCTTTCAAAACGGCTTGCGATCCGGCTATCTTTAGAAAATTTAAACAAAGATACGGCCTCTATTGACCAGCAGGGGCCTATCTTCATTTCTGGATTGCCTCGCTCAGGAACAAGTTTCTTGTTCAGCTTATTGCATGCTCATTCAAGCCTGAGAAGTCCACTTACTTGGGAAATTTTTCAAGCAGATTCAGTTGCAAAAAATCAACTTGAGATCCTAATAAAGAAAATAAAAACCCAATTTGAACTTTTCGGCATCAATCGATTAGTGCCAGAGTTGTCAACCATTCATCCGATGGAACATGCTCAGCCTGAAGAGTGTCAACTCATTACTGCGTATGATTTGAAAAGCATCAGCTTTGCTTATTCTGCGAATTTACCAAACTATATTAAGCTCATTTCAGATTCTTCATTTAAAACATCCTTCAGGGTTCACAAAATGTTTCTCGATGCATTGCACTCAAAAAATGATGAGACAATCTGGCTTCTAAAGGACCCGTGCCATATAGAGCATACTCAAGAAATCTTGGAAACTTATCCGAAAGCCCGGTTTGTTTTTATACATCGACATCCTAAATTCAGCGTGCCTTCGATCAGCAATCTCGCCTATAACCTCAGGCTTGGTTTCTCAGATCATGTCGATAAAAAACTTGTCGGTGAGCAAATGCTTTCCCATTGGCATAATGCCTGTGAGAAATTGTTAAAACACCGTGGGCTCATACCAGAAGATCAAATGATCGACATAAGGTTTGATCATTTGGTTGATGATCCGCTCAATGCTGCTCATCGCATTATTGAAAAATTCTCTATCACGCATGATGAAAAATTAAAAAACAAACTGGCCTCACAGATCACGAAAGAGAAGCCAAAGATGAGTCATGCCTATTCATACGAAGAGTTTTTTGATACTTCTGGAGAGGTGGAAAAAAGATTTGAGAATTACATTTCCTATTTTGACCTTTAATTTTTAAGTCGGTCTAAAAACTCGGTCGGACTATTGCCCTGCTCTATTGTTTCAACAATTGCAGAACCAACAATGATGCCATCGACATAGTCTGCAATCATTTCCACATCGGATTTTTCTCGAATCCCAAATCCAGCACAAACAGGTATTTTTGAAATTTCTTGAACCTGCTTTAGATACTCTGTTACATCGGCTGACAGAGCACCTTCTCCGCCTGTAACTCCTTTGACGGTGACTGCATATATAAATCCCCTGCTTTGATCAGAGATCATTTCTATCCTATCTTTAGGCGTTGCCGGTGTGACCAATTGAATCAGAGCAAGTCCTGCTTCAGTCAACCGTTGATTGAGTTCTTTGCTCTCCTCAATCGGTAAGTCTGGGACAATGAAGCCGTCCACACCAGATTCGAGTGAAGCATCAACAAGCTCTTCCATCCCAAATACATAAAGTGGGTTTAAGTAACTCATGAGGACAATCGGGGTGTCCAAATTAATTTCGTTTAATTGGTTGAAGATCCATGTAAGTGTCACACCGTTCTCAATGGCCATATGGCTTGATCTCTGGATTGTCACTCCATCGGCCATGGGATCAGAAAATGGAACGCCAATTTCAATCACATCGGCCTTTTTTGAAATTTCATAGAGGGTTTGCTTGAAGTCTTTGGTGTTTGGATAGCCTGCCGTTATGAATGGGACAATCGCAGGGCCAGGCTCTTTTGGGGCTCTTATTTTTTCCTCAATGTATTTGCCTCCAATCATATAATCATTTATTCATTAATTTACTGAGTGTGGGCATGTCTTTGTCTCCTCGCCCAGAAAGCCCGATTAAAACACGCTTTCCTGTATTTTCATTGGCCCATTTTTTTGCCTCCACAAAAGCATGGGAGCTTTCAATGGCTGGCAATATTCCCTCATTTTCACAAACTTCTCTTAATAGCTCCAAAGCCTCATCGTCTTTTGCCGATGTATATTGCACTCGATTTATCGATTGTAAAAATGCATGTTCTGGGCCAACGCCTGGATAGTCGAGCCCAGCAGAAACCGAGTGCGTCTCTTGAATCAATCCGTCGTCATCATGCAATAACATGGAATAAGTTCCGTGCAAAATTCCTGGCTTTCCAGAAGCAAGTGTCGCTGCATTTTCACCCAAATCGTTGCTTGTGCCTCCTGCTTCTATCCCAAATAGCTCCACTTCAAGATCACCGAGAAAAGCATGAAACAATCCAATTGCATTAGACCCGCCACCAACACAGGCAAAAACTGCATCGGGGAGACGCTGATCAATCTCAAGCATTTGCCGTCTTGCTTCCTTGCCTATGATGGATTGCATTTCTCTAACCAAATATGGGAATGGATGCGGGCCTACGACAGAACCAAGAATATAGTGTGTATTTTCTGGATCAGACACCCAGTCTCTAAATGCTTCATCAATTGCAGCCCTGAGGGTTTGATCTCCGCTCAACACAGAAATCACTTCCGTGCCCAGTTGTTTCATTCGATCAACATTGGGGGCTTGTCGTTCAATATCAATTGCGCCCATGTAAATTGTGCAAGGGAGCCCTACTCTCGCGCATGCAGCAGCACAAGCAACGCCGTGTTGGCCGGCGCCGGTCTCTGCAACAATTCTTTTCACGCCTAATTTTTTTGCAAGCATCGCCTGGCCAAGGGCATTGTTGATCTTGTGTGCTCCTGTGTGGGTCATGTCCTCTCTTTTGAGGAAAACCTCAACACCCCATTTTTTGCTCAGTTGACTTGCATAGGTAAGCGCCGTTGGGCGACCGGCCCAGCTGTTCAACTCGCTCATAAGCTCTTCTTGAAATGCTTTATCGTTCAGAAAGATCTTGATGTTCTTCTCTAGTTTTTTCAATGCGGGCATCAAAGTCTCGGGTGCGTATTGCCCTCCAAAAATACCAAATCTTCCAGACTCATCAGGAAGCTCGCCATCTAGCAATGCTTTTAAAAGTTTTTGGTCATCTTTTTTCATTGTTTTGACTCATCGAATGTACGAACAATTTTATTGAATTGAATAATTTTTTCCTTACTTTTAATTCCTCTGTTGCTTTCAACCCCGCTGCTCACATCCACACCAAATGGGTTGACTGTTTCTAGAATTGAGGAAATATTGTCAGGTGATAGCCCGCCGGCAATGAAAAGATTATTGCTCTCGCATGCTTTTTGCAAGATTTCTGTATTAGCCATCTGCCCTGAACCGCTGACAGGCCCCTCCAGTAAAGCCAATGATTCGACATCAATGCTTGCGATATCTAAACTTTTCTCTGCACGATAAACCTTTATTTTTTTAATTTTGCTTGGCACTTCAATTGATTCAAAATCATCGGCATCGGTTTGAACATATGTGGGGGTGAAATCTTCGAGAACCTCATCAAGACTGCTTTGTGTTGGATGCTGCATGACCGCAACCGTATTGATTTTTTTTGATGTAGAGAACACCAGATTGGCTGCAGACTTTGGTTCAATATACCTGGGTGATGATCTGACAAACACAAACCCAATAAAGTCTGCTCCATGCTCTATGGCACAATCCAAATCATCCAGCTTTGTGATTCCACATATTTTAATCAAGGTTTTCATTGCTCTTCCAATGCTGCCAATCTCATTTCAGCCAATAGTTGCTGAGGATTTCCTGACTTCATCAAGGCCGTTCCAATCAGTGCACCTGAGTACCCAATTTTTGATAGTGTTTTAATTTCAGAGGCCTTGGTGATTCCGCTTTCAGCGATGCAAATTACATCCTTGGGTATAAACCGTGAAAGCTCTTCAAACCTGGAGAATCTCACATTCAAAGTTCTCAGGTCTCGACAATTGATCCCGAGAAGAATATTTTTCCTAAAAACATCGGATTTCGACATGATGGTTTGTGTGCGCTGCATATCCTCTTCATCAAAAGCCTCTATGAGAACAAACATATTATGCTTCATTGCACGTTCGATCATCTGGCTCAGTATTTCATCGCCGAGCATTGCTGCGATCAAAAGAACGCCTCTCGCGCCATTTATAAAAGCCTCTGAAACTTGATAGGGCTCAACCAGGAAATCCTTTCTCATGGTCGGCGTTTCAGGAAAAGATTTTGAAACGTCATTTAAGTCTTGCAAAGAGCCTGAGAATCTCGATGGCTCAGTGAGGACAGAAATCAGATTTGCGCCACTCTTGACATAAACATCTGCTTGATTTAATAGATCAAATTCTGGATTGGATATTTCGCCCAAAGAAGGGGAAGATTTTTTAATCTCAGTGATAAAAATAAACCCTTTCTGAAGCTCTATAGCGGGCCTTCTTTCAATGTCTTCACATGCCTTTAGTAGGCTTTCTTCTGATCGATTGATTTTATTTTTTTTAAGTCTCTCCCTGCTTGAGAGAGCCATATCCTGAAGAAAATTATTTTTTTTCTTATTCATCATCATTCATCAGGCGCGATAGGAAATCTTTTGCTTTTCCGCTCTTGATTGCTTCTCTAGCTTTCCCTATGCCTTCACTGAGCTCTGTCACATTTCCTGAAACTTGAAGCGATAGACCGGTGTTCAGCACCAATGCATCTTCATGAGCACCGTTGTCTTTACCTTCAAAAACCTTCAGAAGCGCCTCAGCGTTGACTTTAGAAGTCCCGCCTTTAAGCTCCTCCTCTTTGCATGTTTTGATTCCGTGTTCTGAGGGATCAATGATGCTGTGCGTAATGGAGTTATTGCCCACGTCAAATAGCTCAAATTTTGAAGCCGGTGTCGGCTCATCCCAGCCGTTTAATCCATGAACAACAAATGCACGATCCAATTCCATTCCACTCAAACTCGATGCCATTAAAGATGCCATTTCTGAGCTGAATGCTCCAAGCAGGTAGAACGATGGCTTGGCTGGGTTTGTCAGCGGTCCAAGAATATTAAAAACAGTTCTGATCTTTAAAGCTTGTCTGATCGGGGCAATATGTTTCATGGCTGGGTGAAAATTTGGAGCAAATAAAAAGCTAAAACCGATCTTGCTTATTTGTGCTTTAACAGAGTCGGCATCTGCTGGAAAACGATAACCAAGAAACTCAAGCAAATCAGCGCTTCCAGACTTGCTGGATACTGAGCGATTGCCATGCTTTGCAACCTTTAGGCCACAAGCAGCGCTGAGCAATGCAGAGCCTGTCGATATATTAAAACTGTGTGATCCATCTCCGCCTGTTCCTACTATGTCGATAAGCTCTGAAGAATTTTCAAGCTCAACTGCTGTTGCCGCCCTTCTCATCCCATTCGCAAAACCACGTACTTCCTCAGCAGATTCTCCCTTCATGCTTAAAGCAACCAAAAGTGATCCTGCCAAGGCGGGCTCAACAGAGCCTGCTGCTAGAGCAGCCATCAATGCTTCAGATTGTTCCTCTGATAAACTTTCACCATTCATCAGCTGCCCCAAAAGACCTTCTAAATCATGGCTCATGCCGTCCTCCCATTTGTTGTATTCAAGAAATTATTCATCAACTGCATGCCTTCTTTCGTCATTATGCTCTCAGGATGAAATTGGACTCCTTCGGTATCATAAACATTGTGTCTTACCCCCATGATCTCGCCAGATTCTGTTTTTGCACTCACGACAAGTTCATCTGGCAAATGCTCCTCATTTGCAGATAAGGAGTGGTACCTGCCTGCAATCATTGGAGTTTCGATATTCTTAAAAATCGTTTGTCCATCGTGCATTATTTCAGAGGTTTTTCCATGCATGAGTTGCTTTGAGTAGGTGATCTTACCACCAAATACTTCGACAATGCATTGGTGGCCCAAACACACACCAAGAATAGGGATAATGGGAGCAAATGCATCGATAATGCTCATTGAGACCCCTGCATCTCTGGGTCTACCAGGGCCGGGTGAGACAACAAGAAAATCTGGGTCCATGTCTTTTGCCTGATCAATGGTGATGGCATTGTTTCTAAAAACGTCCACTTCAGTGCCAAGAGACCTAAACCCTTGAACCAAGTTGTAGGTGAATGAATCAAAATTATCAATCATCAAGATCTTTTTCATAACTCGCCCTCTTTTACCATTCTTAATGCGGTTCTGAGAATCTCGCTTTTTGCCAAAACTTCTTTGTATTCATTCTCAGGCAAGCTGTCTGCAACAATTCCAGCGCCCGCTTGGAAGCAATATTTTTCATCTGAAAAAACAATTGTCCGTATTGCGATTGCCTGATCCATGTCGCCATTTTTGGAAAAATATCCCACTGTACCTCCGTAAACTCCTCTGAGTTGAGGCTCGATATCATCAATCAATTCCATTGCTCTGACTTTTGGTGCGCCAACCAATGTTCCTGCAGGAAATGCTGCTGCAAACAAATCAAACGCATCATGGCTAACCTCTAACTTGCCCTGTACGCCACTGACTATGTGCATCACATGACTGTAATATTCGATTGATTGATATGGGCTCACCTCAATTGAGCCATGGCTTGCTACGCGTCCGAGATCATTGCGAGCAAGGTCAACCAACATGATATGCTCTGCGATTTCTTTCTCATCCGCCAATAGTGATTCCTTGTGAGCCCTATCTTCATAATCGTCCTTTCCTCTGGGTCTTGTTCCTGCAATGGGCCTGAGTGATGCTTTATCGTCACTCAATCTAACCAAAGCTTCTGGGGAAGAGCCTGCAATCTTAAATCCATCTGTCTCACAATAAAACATGTAAGGAGATGGGTTGATGAGACGCATTGCTCGATAAACATCAAAAGGGTCCAGATCATAACTGCCTGAAAAGGCAATGGACAAAACAATTTGAAAAATATCGCCCTCATAAATATGGTGTTTTGCTTGTTCAACCGCGTCATAAAAGATTTCTTTATCAATGTTGGCTTCTGGTTCTGTGTAAGCTTTCTGTTTGAGGTTGGGATTGACCTCCTTCTTGAGCATTGCAAGAATTTCCGCCCTTAGATTGCTTCTCTCACCTTCATTGCCAGAATGAAGCAGCGCCATCTTGTTTTCCTCATGATCAAAGATCAGAAGGGATGTGGGTGCAATGTATGAACAATCTGGGGGGCTTAAGATGCCTTCTTTGCCCTTGGGTACTGGCAAGTCTTCAAAATAACGGATCATTTCAAATGAACTAAAGCCAACGATACCGCCTGAAAACGGGACCGCCTCGATTGAGGGCTTTAGATCAGGAACCTCTGAAAGGGTTTTTCTGAATAAATCCATCATCTCGGTTTGTGATTTTGGCTTGCTTACTTTTTCTCCATTCAGAAAGAAGTTTCCACTTCTAACTTGAATGGATTGTGATGAGCCCATCCCCAAGAAGGAATACCGTGATTGGTCCACCCCTCTTTCTATGCTTTCCAGTAGAAAAACAGGCTCCAGTTCACGCAGCTTCATAAACACCGATGCAGGTGTTTCATTATTTAATTCAATGTCAAAATATTTGTTCATTTCAAAAAAAAACCCATCACCAAATAGGAGATGGGTAAACCTTGATTTCAAATAGATACCGGACACCCTCTCCTAGGAGAGACGCCACCAGCTACCGTTATTTAAAATCCTTGTATTCATAATTGAATGAAGTATGTCCCGATATTATCTAATCGTCAAGACAACAATCCTAAAAATACAATAGGGGCAGAACAATCGAAAGAGTGATCCACATGATTAACAACAAAGGAATGCCAAGCTTAACAAAGTCATTGAATACATATCCTCCAGCGCCCATGATCAATAAATTGGTTTGATATCCAATAGGCGTAACAAAGCTCATGTTTGCGCCGAATAAAACTGACAGAACAAATGGTTCAATGGGGGCACCCAGTTGAAGAGCGATATTTATTGCGATCGGCGTTCCTAGAACTGCTGCTGCATTATTAGATACGACATTCGTTAATATTGCCATAAGGAGCATCAACACACTTAAGATTACAGGCATGGGTAATGACGAAGTCAGATATACAAACCAATTAGCAATAAAGTCAGAGCCTCCGGTGAGCTCGAGCGCGGTACCCAAACTCAAACTGGCAACAATCAACATAATCACCGGAATATTCATAGAATTTCCAACGTCACTCCATTTCAAAGTTCCGGCAAGCAACATGATCAGAAGCCCAAGCATTGCGGCCACTGAAATTGGCATGAGGCTTGTTGCTGCCATGAGTGTTACGCCAAGCATGATATAAAGAGGGAAGAATGAGCGTTTAGCGGCTAAGTCCATCTTGTCCTTTTCAATGACAAGCATATTGCTATTGCTCTTCAAGTTATTGATGGCTTTTGATGTGCCCTGAACCAAAACAACATCACCCGGGTTTAAGGTTGTAGCACTAATATTGCCGGTTATTTTTACCCCTGTTGCACCGGAGTGAACACCCAATGGGATAAGATTAAAACGAGATGCAAAATGTTGTGAGCTCAATGACATGTGATCCAACAAAGACCCTCCTGTTATAACCACTTCTGCTAGACGGGCATCTTCATCTTGCTCTTGATCTATGTTTTTATTTTGCTCATCCTCAAATAAGCTTAAACCCAGTATTTCTTGGTAATTTTGAAGATTTTCAAGCGAGTCCTTGATATATATTCTGTCTCCAGGCTCAAAAATAACAGAAGGAATCTTTGCAACAAACAATGAGTCGGAACGCTTAATCTTATCTATCTTGAAGCCATCCCCTGCCTTTTCTTGGATCTCTGCAAGCGTCTTTCCGTCTGAATATTCTCCTTGATTGACATAAAGAGATGCCTCAAAAACTCGATTTTCTTTTTTTTGAGCTCTTGGCATCCTGTCAGTGAGCATGTTTGGTGCGATAAGCCATAAAAAAAGCATCCCGAAAGAACCTGCGATCAATGCCGGGATAACAAAATCAAACAATTGTATTTCATCAAGCCCCATGTCATTTGCAATTCCAACAACCAGAAGGTTTGTAGATGTTCCAATGGTGGTAGCCATCCCTCCGATGATTGTTGCCATTCCCATAGGCATCAGGACTTTTGAAGAACTGATGTTTGCATTTTCGCTTACTGCGATCAATGCTGGAATCAACATGACAACGATCGGAGTATTGTTAATGAATGCACTGAAAAAAGCGCCAAATAAAAGCACTCCAAGCAGCGATAGTTTTGGATGACTGACCCATGACCTTGAGAGAAAACCAACCAATGGGTCCAATGATCGATTGATTTCAATGGCTTTTCCTATCGCCAATAATAAGCAAATTGTAATCAGGGCCTCGTTTCCGAAATTGGTTAAAAATAGCTCAATCGGATTAATGAAATTGCCATTGAATGAATAAGGGAAAAAATAAAATGAGGCGACCATAATTACCAAAATTGTCAAACTTGATGACTCAATTGAAATCCAATCTCTGGAAAACAAATAGAGCCCCAAGACAGTAAGCATCATCACAAATAACGCGTGTATTTCAGGTAATTCTGGCATCATTAAGCTTGTATTCATTTATCTTATGTTCTAGAAATTATACATGCATGCTGTTTTTTTAGACTACAAAACTGTGGATGCTGGTGATCTTGACCTAGCATCCATCAAAGCTTTGTTGCCAGAAATGGAGGTTTATTCGTATTCAAACGAAACGGAGGTGCTTAATCGAATCGCAAACACCGAAGTCGCCATCGCAAATAAAATAGACTTTGATTCCGAAGTTTTTGCTCACGCTAAAAATCTTAAGCTGATTTGTGTTACAGCAACCGGAACTAATAATATTGATCTCAATGCTGCAGAGAAAGCCGGTGTCGCCGTATGCAACATAAGGGATTATTGCACTGAGTCGGTGATGCAACATGTTCTGCTTTCAATTTTGTCACTCACTCATTCTTATTCAGATTATATGAACTCAATTGGCAAAGGCGAATGGGAAGATGGTAACTCATTCAGTCTGCTTAATCATTCCATCACCGAGCTTTCAGGGAAAAAACTTGGCATAGTTGGTTTCGGAGTTTTGGGGAAAGGTGTGGCCAAAGCTGCGCCGCTTTTTGGGATGGAACTTTTGGTTTGTGAAAGTTTTCAGCCCGATAATAAATCAGACAATTTAAGAGATAGAGTAGCCTTTGATGCATTGCTTAAAGAGTCCGATGTCATCAGCCTTCACTGTCCCCTGACGAATGAAACCGAAGGCTTGTTTGGTGAGGAAGCTTTTATAAAAATGAAGTCATCTGCGATTTTAATCAATACCGCAAGAGGCGGCTTGATTGATGATCATGCCTTGATTGAAGCCATCGAGAGCCAATCAATAGCGGGTGCAGCCATTGATGTGCTTGACCAAGAGCCGCCGGCTGATGATCACCCATTGATGCAGAATAATTATCCCAACCTAATCATTACCCCGCACATCGCTTGGGCTGCTAGAGAAGCCAGACAAAGAGCGCTAGATCGCATCGCTGAAAATGTTGAGGCATTTCAAAAAGGAAGTCCCATCAATGTTGTCAAACCAACAGCTTCTTAATGGCAACCACTTTTACATTTAAAATTTTAATTTTTTATAGCGGGATTTTATTACTTCTGGTCTCCAGTGTTGTGGCATTCATTCATCGGTGTCGAATGGCTGCAAAAAAAGGAGAGATGTTTTTCTATCTTAGGTTTGAAGAAACCTATGATGATAAAGGGAGGTTGGATCTGGTGCCCATTGACACAGACGTTGAAGGCACAGAAGACTATGAGCGTGTTTATGAGGCATATGGTTTTTGCTTTGGCATGTTTTTTCTTTTCACGCTTTTTACCATGGTGTCACTTGCATGGTCAGAAAATGCGGGATACCCTTTGCCTACATTTATTCCTTTCAGCCTTATGCTTGCAACAGGGCTGTGGATTGCTCCAATCTTTTCACTTCTTATTTTAGAGGCCAATGAAAACGATCTCTTGAGAATCTTCATTTTGACAACCTTCGGATCCTTTGGGTGCGTTTTCACTGGCGTTACGCTAGCAGAAAGTTCCTATATGGCCATTCTCGGTCTGCTGTTGCCGCTTTTATTTTTGCCTTTGCTGGTTTATCACTTACAAAGCTTGCTATTTTGGGGAATTGCAATCGGCACGCCTTGGAACGTCAAGCCAAAGGTCAGAAAGATCATGGCGTACTACGGCATGTTTTGGTTTTCATCATTGCTCGTCTACCAAGGCAGTCTCGTAACTGGGATTGCATCGGCCGATGAATCAAACAATACCTGGACAAATGCCATTGAAGTGGCAATGGTATTATTCATCACCACGGTTGAACTCATCTTTAGATTTCTTGAAGCTTTTGGAAATGCTTGAAGTGCTTCAGAAAAATAGTTAAAAAAATTAAATCATTTAAGGAGTAACCAATGATCACAATAATTTTAATGGCGCTTGCGCTGGCACTGTTGCAAATTTGGATCATTCCAATGTTGATCAATATTAAAAATATCGGTTATCAGCTTTCCAATAGGGATGAGCCAATGAATTCAGGATCACTCAACGCAAGGATCCTTAGGGCCTCAACAAATCTACAGGAAAGCTTGCCTTCATTTCTAGCGCTAGCCATCCTATCAATCATCACTGAAGTCGATAACAGCATGCTTGCAATGACGTGGCTGTTCTTGAGAGTTCTGTTCTTCTTTGTTTATGCTGTAGGCATTCCCTATATCCGATCGGTCATCTGGATCGGCTCAATTGCTTGTTTGGTTCTAATGGGGCTTGCTCTGATTTAGGGGCTAGCCTCTCAATGTTTGTACTGCAGGCACCGCCAGTGCTCGATAAACCACAAACATGCCGGTGAGCAAGATCAGAAAGAAGCCGCCCAATAGTCCTGATAAGATGATAACGGAGTTGGGTGAATAGCTCGTTTCAAAAATCTGAATGGATATATAGGCAGAAAATCCAATTGCTACAAAAAGGGCTGTAATCGATGCCACTAGGCCCAGCGCGCCAAATTCTGCCAAAGCAATTTGAAGGATATCGCTTTGTTTCGCGCCCATTGCTTTCATGACCGCATTCTCCTTGTTTCGCTCCTCTACGGTTGAGAAGATTGAAGCAACCAGTGTAAGTATGCCGGCCAACAGCGAAAGCACAAAAATATACTGAACTGCGGTTGAGGCGCTGTCTATGACCGTGCGAATCTGATCCATAGCGGACTCTAAATCTACACTTGTGATTGTTGGAAAACGCTCAATAAATACATCGACAGCCTCTGAGTCATTGTCGATCTTTAAGCTTGTGATATATGATTGAGGAAGCTCTTTTGCCACAGAAGGTGAGAGTACAAAAAAGAAGTTTGGTGAAAAACTTTCCCATTCAATTTCTCTAAAGTTTTTAACCGTCACGGTGAAGTTTTCACCTGCCACATTGAATTCCAATTGATCGCCGATTGAAAGGCCCATTGATTTGGCTGCTTGGCCATCCACTGATATCAGCGAACGTTGTTCATCCTCTTCGTCCCACCAGGATCCCTCTTTGATTGAATTATTATCTGGAAGCTCACTAAACCAGGTCAGATTTGACTCTCTTTGCATCATTCTTCCAACATCTATTGGCGAGCCACTTGCAGACGATGCGCCTATCAATCTTCCTCTAATCAGAGGAGTAAATTCTGGATTAGCCTCCATCTCATTTTCGAAAAAACCTTGCACTTCATTCAGTTGGTAATCTTGAATATTAAAAAAGAAATAGTTTGGTGTGTCTTGGTTCAAACTAGAACGCCAGGTATTGACCAAATCTGAGCGAGTCTCTGCCAGAACAATTAAAAAAGTCAGCGAAACTCCAAAAACAATAATTTGTAATAGATTTTCAGAAGATCGTTTTGAAAGATTTCTCAAGCCCATCAACCATCCATAGCCGCCAAAAACAGGAGAAAGTTTTGTAGAAAAAATCAATAAATAGCCAATCCCTGCCAATAATATTATTAGCCCTAGAAGGGCAAACAAAATGCTACCGACCAAACGAGGGTCGTTGAAAAGAAACAATAGAAATAAACCAAAAATTAAAAAAGAAAATAAATAAATTGAAGCCTCTGATTTCGATCCTTGGGTATCCTCTTTTCTTAAAAGGCGAATCGGTTCAACCAATCCTAAAATCCTCAAATATGGACCACATGCAGCAATCACAATGCAGCAAGCGGTGAGGAAGCCAAGCCAAAGAGGTCTAGCGGTAGGAGGAGGTAAATCTCTATTAATGATCGGGCTCAAGATGCTTTCCAAAAGTGCCTGTACAGAAAAACCCAATAAACAGCCGATGAATGTTGCCATCAAAATAAGCATGATAAGCTGACTGATCTGAGACCATAATATGAATTTCTTCGACGCACCAAATACCTTCATGAGTGTTGTGTTCAATAGATGTCGTTTGGCATATCTTCTTGCCGCAATCATCGAAGACACTAAGGTGATTAAAATTGTGAACAACGCGGCTAAATTAGCAAATTGCGATGATTCAGTCACCGAATTGCCAAGCTGGCCTTCAAGGTCTGAAACTTTTTGAACTTGAACCCCATTCAGATCATCCTCAACCTCAATTAAAAAAGATTCGAGTTGACTGGGCTGAGCTGAATAAAGCTGACGGTAAACCACTCTGCTTCCAGCTTGAATCACGCCCATTTCTTCGAGGTCATAATCATTGGCGATGATGGTCGGAGAAAATGATAAGAATCCTGTGCTTCGATCTGGAAAATCAATCAGTGTTCCAGCGACCTTGAAAGTTTTGTTGCCAAGCGTGACCGATTCACCTGGGCTTATGTTTAATGCTTCTAAGATTTTTTGCTCTACCCAAACCGTGGACGCAAGTGGTTGGTTGAGGTCCAGATTGGCCTTGCTCTGCCCTTCAAGAATAACTGTCACATTTCCTACCAGAGGATAAGTGCTTGAAATCGCTTTAATGGATGAGAGTATATTGCCGCCATCAGACAGTGCCATGGTTAAAAATGAGATTGTCTCGGCTGTTTTTATATCCATGAGCTCTGCAGTCTGGATATAATGATCATCGATCGGTGCGCCAGACCTAAAAACCATCTCAGCGCCTAATACAATTGAGGCTTGTTCCTGAATGGAGCGCTGAAATCGATCACTCAGAAAACCCACACCTGAGATCGCAGTTACGGAAAGTATCAGGGAGGAAAAGAGAATGACCATATCTCCTGACCCAATTTCTGAAAAAAACTTTTTTAGGCCAAAAAGAATGCCGTTTAGCATTTCAGTTTTCCTTCTTGCAGCTCAAAAACCACATCTGAGCGCTCCGCTAAGCTGTGATCATGTGTCACGACAACCAGGGTCGTCTTTGTTTGTTGATTGATTCCCAGCAATAGTTCGAGAATATTATCAGTGCTTGATTGGTCTAAATTTCCAGTGGGCTCATCCGCAAATAAAATGCTGGGATTTTTGACCATGGCTCTAGCGATTGCTACGCGTTGCTTTTCTCCGCCAGATAATTGATGAGGAACGTGTCCTGTTCTTCTGGATAAGCCAACTTCATCCAAAGCTTTCAGTGCCCTCTCCTTTGCGTCTTTCGCGCCGAGTATCTCGAGTGGCATCATCACATTGTCTAGGGCTGATAATCGAGGCAGCAAATGAAAAGACTGAAAAACAAAACCGACATCCTTGCTTCTAATCTGGGCCCTCTTATCCTCATTTAAGTTTGTGATTTCTTTATCAAAAAGCTTCACGGATCCCCTGCTCGGCAGATCAAGGCCGGCCATGATTGCAAGAAGCGTGGTCTTCCCAGATCCAGACGGCCCCAAAATGGATGCAAAAACACCCTCTTCCAAAGAAAGGCTGATATCATTTACAATGGTTAATTCGCCCTCAGGGCTGCTAACATTTTTAGTAACGTTGGAAACTTCTAAGATGGTTTTATTCATTAGGAACCTTTTATTATGGCTAGTCATTTTACCGATGATGGCGGCAACAGCCAATGCAAATGAACCCGTAGATAAAAATATTCTAATTCTGGGAGACAGCCTTAGTGCTGGGCTAGGGGTAAACTATGACCAAACATGGCCATCACTGCTTCAATCAAGAATCAATAAAATGGGGGCTTCTTATAGGGTGATCAACGCAAGCGTCAGTGGAGATACCACCTCGGGTGGCATTTCACGTCTTCCTCGCTTGCTTAAAAAATATTCTCCTGAGATATTTATTTTGGAACTGGGTGGCAATGATGGCCTAAGAGGCACCCCAATCACCTCGATAGAAAAAAATATCCGAATGATGGTTGAGCTTGTCAGAGGAAAGGGCTCCGAGACATTGATTATGGGGGTCGATCTTCCGCCAAATTACGGTGGCAAATACCGAAGTGCCTTCAATAAGGTGTTTGAAGACGTCTCCGATGACTTTGGCCTTGTCCTAATCAGAGGAAGCTTGAGTCAAATGTTTCTGGATGGAATGATGCAAGCGGATGGAATTCATCCAAATGTGGATGGACACGTTGAGATAGAAAAGGTGGTCTGGGAATCGCTTTCAAACTCAGTCGACTGAGTTTATGAATCAGACAGGGTCTTTTCAATGGATTCTTGAATTGCCTCTGCTGCTGCCCTCGGATCGTCAGAATTCTGTATAGGCCTTCCAACAACGATATAGTCTGCACCAGACTGAAATGCTTGCTCAACAGTGACCACCCTTTTTTGATCGTCTGTTTGTCTATTTTCAACGGGTCTGATTCCAGGTGTAACAATCAAAATCTTATCCTGAACGGCTTGCCTGATGCTGGGTAACTCTAAGCCTGATGCTACGATGCCATCCACACCAGACTCATAAGCTCTTCTGGCTCTTGAGATAACCAAATCCTCCACTGCGCATTCAAACCCAAGGTCATCCAGATCTCCTCTGTCCAAACTGGTTAGTGCGGTAACAGCCAATACTTTTAAATCGCCTTTTTCTGCCGCGGCGGCTTCCATCATGCTCTGATTGCCATGAATGGTCGTAAAGTAAGCTCCTCTTTTGCTGAGCCTTTTGATGGCTTTTGAAACGGTTGCAGGCACATCAAATAGTTTCAAATCAACGAAAACTTTTTTATCTTTTGCGACAAGCCAGTCAAGAAGATCGAAGTAATCTCCTGTCATCATCAGCTCCATACCGATTTTGAAGAAATCAACGCTTGAGCCAAGCTGACTGATTAAATCTTTGGCTTGCTCAACTTCAGGAACATCCACCGCAAAAATTAATCGATCACTGTTCTTTATGCTCATTTCCTAATCCGATATGGTTTTCATCAAAAGTTCATTGGGATAATCGCTGGTAATGATTGCGCGCCCTATGTTCTCTAATAATATCAACCTTATTTCGCCGTCATGGGTTTTTTTGTCTCGCTTCATACTCTCAAAAAAATCGTCGCCATTGAGGTTGGGTTTTTTGGTTGGTAAATTCACTGCTTTGATTAATTTTTTCACCCTTTCTTTATCCTCAGATGAAATCATTCCCATGCTCTCAGACAAACTTGTTGCCATAACCATGCCGATTGCCACTGCTTCACCATGTGAGTAACTGTTATAGTCTGTCAGGCTTTCAATTGCATGGCCAAAGGTGTGCCCAAAATTTAATTCTGCCCTGACCGAGCTTTCTTTCTCATCTTCAGAAACAACCTCCGCTTTGATTTGGCAACATTTTTCAATGAGATGAGCCATTGCTTCGGCCTCCAAATCCAATATTCTGCTGGTGTTGGTTTCTAGCCATTCGAAGAAACCATGATCACGAATCAATCCATATTTTATGACCTCAGCAAGGCCTTCTGAAAAACGCCTGGGTTGAAGTGTGCTCAAGAATCTTGTGTCAGCAATCACAGCGCTCGGTTGATAGAAGGCCCCTATCAAATTTTTTCCTTGGCGAATATTCACTCCGGTTTTTCCTCCGACTGAGGAGTCAACCTGCGCCAATAGTGTTGTTGGAACTTGTAGAAACTTAATGCCCCTCATATAAGAGGAGGCCACAAAACCTGTAATGTCACCAATAACCCCGCCGCCGAAAGCAATGATTGATGAGTCTCTATCAATTCCATTATCTGATAAGAACTCAACTGCTTTCTCAACCGTTTCTAAATTCTTCTGACTCTCTCCTTCTGGCAATACAAGTGTCTTAAGGTCAAATGAGCCTAACGATTGACTCATCTCTGAAAGGTACAAATCTGCAATCTCCTCATTGGTGATCAAAGCAATTTTTTTTGAGTTTAGGTGCTTGGAGTAGATTTCATCCCCAGCACTAATGCCTTCTCCAATGTATATTGGATAACTCCGATCTTCGAGGCTTACTGTTAGTGTTCTCATCCTAGTTTATCAATTATCTCAAGAGCAATTTCATAAGGCGCGCTCTGGTCGGTATCGATTTTGATAGTACTTATTTCTTCATAGAGAGGCTCTCTTGTCAACATTAACTCTTGGAGCTTCAATGCAGGGTCTGCGTCAATCAACAAGGGTCTATTGTCAGAAACAGTTGCCCTTTCAATTTGTTTTTCAAGGCTTGTTTTAAGATAGACAACATTCTTATGGCCCATAATGATTTGTCTGTTTTCATCATAAGTGAGGATCCCGCCTCCTGTTGCGATCACAGCATTATTTTTGCTTAATAATTTCATGAGCGCTTGATGCTCTCTTTGCCTAAAGCCTGATTCACCCTCAACATCAAAAATGTATGCAATAGAAACCCCTGTTCTTTCAACGACCTCTTCATCGGTATCTGCAAAGACATAGCCCATCTCTTTGGCTAATATTCTCCCTGTAGACGTTTTACCAGAGCCCATGGGTCCAATCAAAATAATGCTGTCTGTTTGATTAATCATGAGAATGAGTGGGGGTTTTTAATAGGGCGAGGCCGCCTTAGCTGACTTTTAGCGGTCATTGATTGGGACATAGTCCCTCTTTTTTTCGCCGAGGTAGAGCTGCCTTGGTCGCCCTATTCTATGATTAGGGTTGGACATCATTTCACACCAATGTGTCGCCCATCCGACGGTTCTTGCGAGAGCAAACATTGCAGTAAACATCTCCTTAGGAAGATCCATTGCCTGGTAGATTAAGCCGGAATAGAAATCCACATTAGGGTAGAGATTTCTCTGCACAAAATATTCATCATTTAAAGCGATCTTTTCTAGCTCTAGAGCAAGCTCGAACATTGGGTTGGAGTCATTCCCTGTTGATTCTAAAACCTTATGACACTGACCCCTAATAATCGTTGCCCTTGGATCATAGTTTTTATAAACCCTATGCCCAAAACCCATTAGCCTAAATGGATCGTTTTTATCTTTGGCCTTGCCGATGTATTGAGGAATGTTTTCTTTTGATCCAATCTCATCGAACATTCTTACTACGGCTTCATTTGCTCCACCATGTGCAGGACCCCAAAGAGCAGCAACGCCCGCGGCAATGGCCACATATGGATTTGTGCCTGAACTTCCTGTGAGTCTAACCGATGAAGTGCTGCAATTTTGCTCATGGTCCGCATGGAGGATTAATAGAATGTCCAGCGCCTTTGATAGGATTGGGTTGATTTCATATTCTTCTTGCCATCCAAAGAATAATCTTAAAATATTTTCCGAATATGAAAGCGATTCATCATACTCAACATTGGCATCTCTTTGGTTATGGTTAAAAACATTTGCAACCAAAATTGGCATCTTGCCAAGGATGTTGAAAAAGAACTCTTTTTGGTGCTCCTTGTCTCGTATATTTATACCTTCATGATACGATCCAGAAAGTGCGGCAACCGACGTTGTCAGCATTGACATAGGGTGTGCTTCTTTTCCAAAACCAGAAAAAATGGCGTCCATATTTCCTGGTAATGTCATATTTTGCTTTACCTCAGACCTGAACTCATCAAGAACAACACTGCTTGTTGGTAGCTCACCATTAAAGAGTAAGTATGCGATCTCTAAATAGGTGCTATGCTCCGCAAGTTGTTCGATTGGATAGCCCCTGTATTCCAAAATTCCTTTGGCTCCGTCAATATAGGTAATGGTGCTTTCACAGCTTGCCGTGGTCGAATATGAAGGGTCAAGCGTGAAGCAGCCTGTGTCTTGATATAGGTTTTTTAGATCAATAACATTCGGCCCAACGGTTGCGTTCCTGATTTCAAGCTCAACACTTTGCGTGTTTTTCTGAAGTGTAACTTTTTCTGCCATAATCTATAAAGGTTGGAATAATTATTGCTTGATCCCAAACCTCTTTCTGAATTTATCAACACGGCCAGCAGTATCAACAATCTTTTGTTGGCCAGTATAAAATGGATGGCATGCAGAACACACCTCTATAGACAAATCTTCGCCAAGTGTTGATTTTGTAGCAAAGGACTTGCCGCATGAGCAAGTAACTTTGATTTCAGAATATTCTGGATGTATATTTTTTTTCATGTCGTTTCATTAACTATGTAAATTTTTTTAGAAAACTTAATTGCCCATAAATTAAATTTGGGATCGCAAGCATACCCATAGGATGCGTATTTTTCAAGCACATTTGAAATGCTTAAATTGAGAAATTCACTCATTATTTATCCACAAAATCTGTGGATAAGTTTGTGGATAAATAATCAAAATTAAACAGATCGCCATTGGTGCCTGGCTAAAGAATAATTGTGTATTTTTTATACAATTAACTTATTTCATATATATATCATATATTTACAAAGATGTATTCGTGTAATGTTTTTGAAATAAACTGTAATTCAAAGCATTTAAAAAATGAAGTGTTGCCCTGTGAATAATTTAGACTGATCCTAAATTTATTTTTGTTGCAATAAGTGCTTAATCTTCAAGCATTTATTTCATGATCTGCGTATTTTTTGTCAAATAATTACAAAACTTCTTCATTGCTTTTGCTCTGTGGCTGTGTATATTTTTGTCTCGTTGAGAAAGCTCTGCTGCTGTACAGCCAAGTTCATCGATATAAAAGATTGGATCATACCCAAATCCATGACTGCCCTTTTGATCAAATGTGACTCGCCCTTCCCAAGTACCATGAAAGATTTTAGGGTCATTAATAGATGGGTCAACAAGTGCAATGACTGAATGAAACCTTGCTGCAATTCTCTGGCCTCTATATTTTTCTAATTCCTTAATGAGTTTTTTGTTGTTCTCATCATCTGTTGAATGTATACCAGCATATCTTGCTGAATAGACTCCGGGCTCACCTCCAAGCAAATCTACTTCTAGACCCGAATCATCTCCCAGTGTCAGTAAATCAGTTTTTTGAGCGACTTCATAAGCTTTGATCAGCGCATTTTCCTCAAATGATTTACCCGTCTCTGGCACAGAAGGCAGAGAGAATAATGCTTGCGTCATTACTTCATAACGATCTCCAATAAGGGCTTTGATCTCTGAAGCTTTGTGGTTGTTCATTGTGGCAATGACAATCTTTCTTTTCATGATTTTTTGCACCTAGTAGAATGGTCCTTTGTTATTTAAAATATTTTACATGCTTATCTGCTCGTGAACGACAAAACCGGAAAATTAATTGTTATATCCGCTCCATCAGGTACCGGTAAAACAACAGTGGTCAAAAGGTTACTAGAGAAGGAGCCTAATATGGTTGCCTCGGTCTCATTTACGACGCGCCCCATGCGTGAAAATGAAATAGATGGTGTTGATTATTTTTTTGTTGATAAAGGCAGTTTCAAACA
Organism: Gammaproteobacteria bacterium; assembly: GCA_002717445.1. Classification (GTDB taxonomy): domain Bacteria; phylum Pseudomonadota; class Gammaproteobacteria; order Steroidobacterales; family UBA11654; genus CACPJA01. Next base: position 28,053 of record PBDY01000007.1, read on the forward strand.
CATGATTAATGAGGGCGAATTTCTTGAGCATGCGACTGTCTTCGATAACTACTATGGAACACAAAAGAAAATCGTTTCAAACAACCTTCAGAGAGGCCTAAATGTTATTCTTGAAATCGACTGGCAAGGCGCGCAACAAATTAGGGGGGAAATATCAGATTGTGTGATGATATTCTTAATTCCGCCATCTAAAAAAGTGCTCCTATCCAGGCTGAAAAACAGAGGGACTGATTCTGAGGAAGAAATTGAAAATCGCTTTAACCAAGCTGTCTTAGATCTCAGTGAGTCTAGTAAATTTGATCATGTACTCGTCAACGATCAACTTGATGCTGCTGTTGAAAATATTGTTCTGTGCATAAAAGGAAACGCAAGTAAAGCAACTCAACCAATTAAGGTTGATCAAGCGCTTAAAAGTTTCTCTGAAACAAATTGACTTATCTATTGGTTTCAGTAATCTATCGCACTCATCTAAATAGAGGTTTATATGGCTAGAGTAACTGTAGAAGACTGTATAGAGAAAACAGAAGGCGTTTTCAGCCTTATAAAACTGGCTTCACAAAGAGCCAGACGAATTGCTAATGGAGCCGAAACCCTTCTCGAAGATGAAGAGAATGATAAGCCAACAGTGCTCGCACTTCGCGAGATCGCCGAAGGCCATCTTGACAATCCTGAGTTTCACAAAACCGAGAGCGACATCGAGAAAGAACTGGCAGAAGAATTGGCTAAATCAGAAGCCGAAGAATTAGCGCGCCTCTAAAAGCTGTCTCAAACATCACTGAGAACCAATTAAGAATGGGTTATTGACCCAAATACTTCTAATGATTTTCTTTCTTCTTGGTTTATATTATTGGTATGGAAGAACTGAAAAAATCTGCTGATGAGATGTTGCAAAAAAAGCCTCCGAAGCTTTTGAAGCAGCTTATTTCTGAGCTTGATTATCTCGATGAATCCGACTTTGAGACGATCAGCAAAGCATATGCCTACTCAAGCATTGCTCATGAGCATCAATCAAGGAAAACTGGGGAGCCCTACATTATTCATCCGGTTGCTGTAGCAAGCATACTCGGAGAGCTCCATCTCGATGCCGCAGCTATTTCAGCGGGCTTATTGCATGATGTTCTAGAGGATACGAAAATTGATGAGCGTTTATTGCGCGAAGAATTTGGTGAAGAAATCTTTATCCTCGTTGATGGTGTGAGTAAGCTCGACAAACTTGAGGATGAAGGCATCAAAGAAAACCAAGCTGAAAGCTTCAGAAAAATGATGCTAGCAATGGTTCAAGACATCCGGGTCATTATCATAAAACTCTCCGATAGGCTTCATAACATGAGGACGATTTACGCGCTAGATCCTCATAAACAAATGAAAAAATCAAAAGAAACCCTTGAAATATTTGCGCCTATTGCAAATCGACTTGGAATTTATAACATCAGAAGAGAGTTGGAGAAAGAGGGCTTTAAATATGGTTATCCCTATAGGCATAAAATAATCTCCTATTATCTAAAGAAGAGGCTTGGTAATCAGAAAAAAATTCTCAAACAAATCAGCAAAAGAATATCTAAACGGCTTGAGGGGGAGAACATCCGTTTCAAAATAGTTGCCCGAGAAAAAGAACTATTTAGTGTCTATGAAAAAATGAAAAGAAGGCACTTGCCGCTGGAGCAAATTATTGACGTTTATGGTCTTCGGATTATAGTTGATGAGCCAAAGGAGTGCTATCAGGCCTTGGGCTTGGTCCATGAGCTCTATAAGCCCATCATGGGTAAGTTTAAGGATTACATTGCCATTCCTAGAGTGAATGGCTATCAATCAATTCATACCAGTCTGCTGGGGCCAAATGGCACGCCTATTGAAATCCAGATCAGAACATTGGAAATGGATAGGGTTGCGGAAAATGGAATTGCAGCTCACTGGAAGTATAAAGCCACAAACCCAGCGGATAACAAGGCGCAGAGCAAAGCCAGGGAATGGCTTGCAACCATTCAAGAAATCCAGGGCTCCAGCCATCCTGAAGAATTTTTAGAGAGCGTAAAAGTTGACCTTTATCCTGACAAGGTTTACGTCTTTAGTCCCTCAGGAGATATCTTTAGGCTTCCATCAAAATCAACCTGCGTGGATTTTGCATATGCGGTTCATACTGATGTTGGTAACAGTTGCATAGGTGCGAAAATTAATCGGGTTCAGGTCCCTCTCAGATCGGTTGTTGAGAGCGGCCAAACTGTTGAAATCATAACCTCACGGTATGCCAATCCAGATCCGAGTTGGCTTTCGTTTGTTACCACCGCCAAAGCAAGACATAATCTCAGATCATATCTCAGAGATTTAAATGTGGAACAAACCATGGTGCTTGGCAAAAGACTGTTCGGCAATGCTTTGGATACGCTTGGAAAAAAGCAGAGAACTATTAAAAGTAAACAAATCAAAAGGTTGCTGGAGCTCCTGAACTATAAGGACATGAATGAATTATACCAAGGGATTGGTGCTGGAGACAGAAACCCCTTATTAATGGCACAGATGATGTTGGGCGAAGATGAAATAATCACACAAACAAAGTCGCGTGCCCCTATTCTTATCAAGGGCACAGAAGGCGTTTCTATAGAATTTGCAAAATGCTGCATGCCTATTCCAGGCGATACAATTATTGGTCATTTAAGCAAAGTCAGGGGCTTTGTAATACATAGAAGAAAATGTCGCCACACTAACTCTTTCCAAAAAGACAGGAGTCGATGGATAGGTGCCGAATGGAGCAAATCAATAACACAAACATTGCCTTCTGAGTTATTAGTGAATGCCAAACACAAGCCTGGAGCCCTTGCTGCAATCGCCGCAAAACTCGCAGAGAGAGGCTGCAATATAGAACAGGTAACCGTGATAAAAGAACATGAAGATGATACGACCGACTTTTCTTTTCAGTTTCAGGTTGCAGATAGAATTGAGCTTGCGGATGTAATAAGAGACGTCCGTTCCATTGGAATTGTAGAGAGTGTGTCTAGAGGCCTACACTAATGCATAAGAAAAAAATAATCCTCTCAGATATGGCCCCAAAGGCAATCGGTCCATATTCACAAGGAGTTGTTTCAAACGGTCACATATTCCTATCTGGGCAAATTCCACTCGATAAAAATGGGGAACTGCTCGATGGAGCCATTGAGAAACAAGTAGAGTTGATTTTTGACAACATTAGAGCTCTTCTTGAAACTCAAAATTGCAACCTTCAAAATATAGTAAAGTTGACAGTCTTTTTAAAGGACATCCAAGATTTTGATGCTGTAAACACTAAAATGGTCGAGCTACTAGATGAGCCATACCCAGCCAGATCACTTGTGCAAGCAGCAGCACTTCCAAAAAATGTCGATGTTGAGATTGAGGTCATAGCGGGTCTTAATGAAAATGGAGACAGATGATTTAAGGCTGCTTAAGGGCGTTGGCCCTTCTGTGGAAACCAAACTAAACAATCTAGACATCTATAAGCAAACCGATCTTTTATTTCACCTTCCCTCTCGTTATGAAGACAGAACCGTAATAAACAGAATTGGCGCTCTGGAATCAGATAAAGAAGCACAAGTTGAGGGGGAAATACTTCTATCCAGTATGGTTTTTAGAGGAAGGAGAATGCTTATGGTTCAGATTTCTGATGGTACGGGCATCATGACTCTTCGTTTTTTTACATTCAATAAATATCAAAAAGATGCTCTAAAAAAGGGCCTAACAATACGGTGCTTTGGCAAAACAAGAAAGGCCTCAGCGGGAATTGAAATGATTCATCCCAGCTATGAAATTCTAGACTCTAACAAAGAAAACAATTTGCCAAAAACGCTGACGCCCGTTTATCCAACGACGCAAGGGCTCTCTCAAGGAAAATTTAGATTGCTTATATCTCAGGCTCTGGAGAATAAACTTGAGAGCCTTGAAGACCTTCTGCCATCTAAAATTGCATCAGAGCTAGGGCTCGGTTCACTAAAAGATGCCATCAAAAATACTCATGGGCCCAAAAAAGATGAACTTGACATTAATAAGCTTTCTCCAGCGAAAAAAAGGCTGGTTACCGAAGAGCTGATTGCAAACCAAATTGGTATGAGGCAGATAAAACGGGCATCAAAAAAACAATCTTCAGTGCCGCTCAGACAAACCAACCTTAAAGATCGGCTGATCTCTGGGCTTCCGTTTGAGCTGACTGGAAGCCAGAAAAAAGTAGAGGAACAAATCAGTGCTGATTTGGCTCTAGACCAACCCATGATGAGACTCCTTCAAGGGGATGTGGGGTCAGGCAAGACTGTGGTTGCGGGCATGGCTATGTCCATTGCAATTGACAGCGGTTTTCAGTCCGCTCTAATGGCGCCAACGGAGCTTTTGGCAGAACAGCATAAGCAAAGCCTGGATCAATGGTTTAAGCCGCTCGGAATTAAAACGGCTTTGCTGAAAAGCAAAATAAAGGCGTCGAAAAAAAGATTGTTAAAAGAGGGCATTGCAAACGGTGATTGTCAAATAATCATTGGGACACATGCTCTTTTTCAAGAATCCATTGAATATAACAATCTTGCGCTTGTGGTCGTTGATGAACAGCACCGATTTGGAGTCGAACAAAGGTTCAGTTTGATCAAAAAAGCAAAGCGTGATGGAATCGTGCCTCATCAACTCATCATGACTGCAACTCCGATTCCAAGAACGCTCGCAATGACCGCCTATGGTGATCTCGATAATTCAATAATTGCAGAACTTCCAAGCGGAAGAGGCGAAATAACGACCTTATGTTTGTCAGAAGATAAAAGGTCCGAAGTCATTAAAAAAGCACTTCGTGAAATAAAAAAAGGCAGGCAAGTCTATTGGGTTTGCCCCCTAATTGAAGAATCAGAAGAACAGAATCGTGAATCAGCAGAGGCCACCTTTAAAAAGCTCTCAAAAGACCTTTCAAGTCATCGCGTCGGTTTGGTGCATGGAAAATTATCCGTTGATAAAAAAAATAAGGCCATGAGTGACTTTAAAAAAAATAAACTGGACCTTTTGGTCGCGACGACTGTCATTGAAGTTGGTGTTGATGTTCCAAATGCTTCTATGATGGTGATTGAAAATACAGAGAGGCTCGGGCTCTCTCAGCTTCATCAATTAAGAGGGAGGATTGGCAGAGGTGAACACGAGAGCTTCTGTTTAATGCTTTACAAGAATCCATTGGGTGAGACGGCAAAACAACGCCTAGAGGTCATCCGATCTTCCAGAGACGGTTTTTATATATCAGAAAAAGATCTTGAGCTCCGAGGGCCTGGGGAAATTTTAGGCGTTCGACAAAAGGGGGTTGTCGGCCTGAAAATTGCAGACATTTCAAGAGACGCTTACCTCATTCCAAAGATCAATAAAGTCTGCGATCAATTTGAAAATGACTTTCCAAGGGAATCAGAAAAGCTGGTTAGGCGATGGATAGGAAAACAGATCAACTATCGTAATGTTTAGTGGGGAACTTTTGGTTTCATTTTGATAAAGTTCACACACGATGAAATCGTTTAGCGACATAGAGGCAGCTTCGAATAACCTTAAGTGGTTTGAAAATATTAAGGATGCTGCAAACCCAGAAGACCCAATCTGTCAGAACTGGTTGTCTCATTCTGGCTGGATGACTGATAAACTTCGCAAAGATTTTCCTGAACACATTCTCAGGGTAACGAGTGAGTCGATGGGTGAAGCGCCTTTAATGTTAAGAGACTTAAAAATCAATGCCTCAGGCTTAACTCGTGAAATTGAAATATCGGTTTTGAATGATGTATCAATATTCGCTCAAACCTTTGCTTCCAACTCAACGCTTGAAAAAAATCCCTGGATAAAAGAGCTTGGCAATAGTCCTTTGGGCGGAAAGCTTTCATTAATCGAGGGCATTAAAAGAACCGGCCTCTCATTTGCAAGCGTTGAGGTTGGTGAAGACAACATTCTATGCAGAAGATCTGCTTTTGAGATAAATTCGGACTTCATTCATCTCATTGAAGCATTCCCTTCAAATCTCAATGAGCTTTAGCAAACAATGAACACGCTTATCCACTTTTCTAGGCTGGCGCGTTTTGATAAACCAATTGGAATTCTTTTGCTGCTCTGGCCAACAATGTCGGCTCTTTGGCTTGCTTCGAACGGAGTTCCGGATCCTAATATCCTAATCACTTTCATCGTCGGCGTCGCTGTGATGAGATCTGCGGGCTGTGTGATTAATGATTTGGCTGACTCAAGCATTGACAAACATGTAGAAAGAACAAAACAAAGGCCGCTGGCATCGGGAGCGCTTTCTAAAAGCAAGGCCGTAATATTCCTTTCGTTTCTTCTGGTTATAGCTTTGTTCCTAGCCATAAGCTTAGGCGAGAAGGTAGTGCTGTGGTCATTTGGCGGATTGGCTTTAACGTTGGTTTACCCATTCTGTAAGCGATTTATTGCCTCGCCACAGGTGGTATTGGGAATGGCCTTTAGTTGGTCAATACCAATGGCCTATGTTGCCTGTGGAACACGGTTTGATATGGCATTTTTTTTACTCTGGGCTGGGGTTGCGATATGGATAGTGGTTTACGATACTTTTTATGCGTTGGTGGATATTGATGATGATATAAGAACAGGCGTCTTCTCGACAGCCATACTGTTTGGAAATCAGGTTTCTTTGGTCACGTCCATTCTTCAACTTGCATCCATTGCCCTTTGGGCTTGCCTCGGTGCTGCCTTACAAGTGGGGGGTTTATTCACACTCGTTCTGTTTCTCATTTCAATGCTTTTTTTCAGGCAACAATGCTTGATCTTTAAAAGAGAAAGAGCTGGTTGTTTCAAAGCATTCAATGAGAGCTGGCAAGTGGGTCTATTGCTCTTTATAGGTATTTTTATAAGCCTTCCTTAATAGGCAAAAAAAAGATCAGAGCCTTGAAAATTTTTTCTTGTTCTATTTATAATTTATATCATTGTATTCTCGTGATTTTTTAAGGATAATGCTCCGTGCTTAGACTGAGTTTTTAATTAAATAGGATCATTATGGCATTTGTAATCGTTACCGCGATCATCGTAATCGGAACTGTACTTTGGAACTTTGTATCACCTTGGTGGTTTTCACCGCTGGCTTCAAATTGGGGCTTCTTAGATACCACAATATTAATTTCACTATCGATCACTGGCATCGCTTTTGTTCTTGTATCGACATTTATTTTGTATTGCGTGGTTAAGTTTCCCTATCGAGAAGGACATAAATCTGAATACGAGCCAGAGAATCCTGCTCTAGAGCTTAAATTAACCATCATCACCGCACTCGGAGTAATCGCTCTTTTGGCGCCTGGTTTGTATGCCTGGAAACTTTATATTTCATTACCTGCGGATGCGCTTGAGGTTGAAGGCGTTGGACAACAATGGGTTTGGTCGTACCGTTTTCCTGGTGAAGATGGCGTCTATGGAAACACGAGTGGCCGACTGTTTAGCTCAAAGAATACCTTCGGGCTAGATCCGGATGACCCGTATGGCCAAGATGACATCCTCATAAGAGGTGGAGAAGTTCATTTACCAATCAACCAAAAGGTTGTATTCCAGCTCAGGTCAAAAGATGTCTTGCATGATTTTTATGTGCCTCAATTCAGGGCAAAGATGGATCTGGTGCCTGGCCAGCAATCAAACCTATGGTTCGAGCCAACAATCCTTGGTACTTATGAAGTAGCCTGTGCAGAATACTGCGGCACCGGGCATTATGCGATGAGAGGTGTTGTAGTGGTTGATACACAAGAAGCTTTTAATGGTTGGTTGGCAAAACAGCCGACTTTTGCTGAAACAATGAATGAAGGGGCCAACGGAGAACAAATAGTCCAAACTCTGGGCTGCGTGGCTTGCCACAGTGTTGATGGTTCGGATGGAATTGGGCCAACATGGGGAGGTACATATGGTACCAATAGATCCCTGAGTTCTGGAGAAACGGTTGTGGTTGATGAAGATTATATTAAAACATCGATTGTCAATCCAATGTCACAAATTGCAGAGGGCTATGCGCCAGTAATGCCTGCTTATGCGACTCTATCCGATGAGGAGCTAACAGCAATTGCTGATTATATAAAAACCCTAAGTGAATAAGTTTCAAATTAAAAAATGAGTAAAAAAACAGACTAAGGAGTAAATCTAGAAATGGATCAAAATTCAGCTACTTACGAAGGTCAAAAAATGTACGACCCTAAAGGTTGGTGGGATACGTATGTATTCTCTCAAGACCATAAAATTATTGCGCTGCAATACGTTTGTGTTGCTCTTGCTATAGGGCTAACGGGCATGTTCCTATCATTGTTGATGAGACTGCAGCTTGGCTTCCCAGGGTTGTTTGAATCGATTGATGCCGGGAGTTACTACCAAGATGTCACCATGCATGGAATGATCATGGTTATCTATCTCCTGACAGCACTCTTTCTTGGGGGTTTTGGAAATTACCTGATTCCGCTGATGCTTGGGTGCCGAGACATGGCCTTCCCTTTTGTCAATATGCTGAGCTTCTGGATGTACTTCTTATCAGTAATCATTCTCGTGGCTAGCTTTTTTGTCGAAAGCGGGCCTACAGGAGCAGGGTGGACGCTTTATCCGCCTCAGTCAATCCTTGAGGGCACGCCTGGAGGAGATGGCGCTGGGATCATTCTCATGCTTGCCTCGCTCGCGGTGTTTATTGTTGCCTTCACGATGGGCGGACTAAACTATATCACCACCGTTCTGCAGTCTAGAGCAAAGGGAATGACCTTGATGAGAATGCCGCTGATTATCTGGTGTATCTTCCTTGCAACATTCTTGGGTTTATTGGCATTCCCTGCGTTGTTGGTGGGAGCAATAATGCTGATATTTGATCGTGTGCTTGAAACAAGTTTCTTTATGCCTGAAATATTTAAAGGGGGAGAAGTTCTCGACTATGGCGGTGGAAGCCCAGTGCTTTTTCAACACCTATTCTGGTTCTTCGGTCACCCAGAAGTCTACATCATTGCCCTCCCAGCTTTTGGAATCATTTCTGAGCTTATCAGCGTCCATGCCAGAAAGAATATCTTTGGATACAACATGATGGTTTGGGCGCTTATCGCAATCGCCGGTATTGCTTTTATCGTCTGGGCGCATCACATGTATGTGGCCGGAATGAACCCTTATCTTGGGTTTTTCTTTGCAACAACAACATTGATCATCGCTGTTCCAACAGCCATTAAAGTTTATAACTGGGCCCTTACTCTTTGGAATGCAAACATCAAGATGACTGTTCCGATGCTCTATTGTCTAGCATTCCTGGTTACTTTTTTGAATGGCGGTCTCACAGGCCTATTCCTAGGCAATGTGGCAGTGGATGTTCCGCTGTCTGACACCTATTTTGTCATCGGTCACTTCCATATGGTTATGGCGGTATCGCCTGTACTGGCATTGTTTGGTGGTCTGTATCACTGGTATCCATCTGTAACGGGCAGAATGCTTGATGATAGGCTTGGAAAGATTCACTTTTGGATCACTTTCATAGGCACGTATTTAATATATTTCCCAATGCACTACATTGGCTTCTTGGGCGTTCCAAGAAGATATTATTCGAATGAGCAGTATGACTTTATTCCGCAATCTGTTGCAGACTTGAATCAGTTCATTACGATTTGCACGTTGATAGTTGGAGCAGCACAATTCATTATGCTCTACAACCTCATCAAAAGTCTCTACAAAGGTGCGATAGCGCCTAAAAATCCATGGGATGCTTGTACGCTTGAATGGCAAACATTGGAGTCCCCTCCTGGACATGGAAATTGGGGAGAACAATTGCCGGTTGTTTATAGATGGCCTTATGAATATGGTCTTCCGAGCGCGACTGCAGATTTTGTTCCGCAGAATGTATCCGATGAGCAGATCACCTAAACATGACTAACTACGCTGCATCAGAAAAAGCATTTCTTGGCCTAAGCCATGCACAGGTATTCGTGTATGTATTAATGACGGTGATATCAATCCTTTTCTTGTTTATCACAAATGCCTATCTTTTCAGAATGAACTTTCAAGATTGGGCTCCGGTTCCAATCCCTACCTTGCTATGGTTTAACACCGTTTGTTTGCTCTTGGCAAGCGTCGGAATGGTGTGGGCAAAAAGCGGCGCAAAAACCGAAGATCATCAAAAAACAAAAGTTGGGTTGACGCTGGCTGGCGTTTTTGCCGTTGTTTTTGTTTCTGGTCAAACATGGGCCTGGCAAGAGCTGCATGTAAGTGGTTATTTCTTGTCTTCAAATCCAGCGAATACCTTCTTTTATCTAATCACCGCCTTGCATGCCTTGCATGTGCTTGGAGGGCTTGTTGCGTGGTTTGTGGTCACTTTTAAAGTATTTAAAGAGGATGCAGCAATCCTGCAGCCTGAATCAGTTGGCTTATTGGGTGTCTATTGGCACTATATGCTTTTGGTTTGGGGCGTATTGTTTGCGATGCTAATAACAACCTAAAGAGTAAATTATGTCTGACAATGAATCCGTATCTTTTGAACACACAATTCCTGACAACTTAAAGGGATTGGTCGCTGATTGGTCTTCTGATGTTCAAGCCTTCCGAGTAAGGTGGAGCAAAGCCATGATGTGGATCTTTCTGGTCAGTGATACTTTTATATTTGGCTCCTTCTTGAGCGCTTATATGTCGGTAAGGCTCACCACGATTGAGCCTTGGCCAAATACCAGTCAAGTTTTTGCCTTGCATGTCGGGGGCACAGATGTGCCTTTGTTATTGATTGCAATCATGACATTCATACTGATTAGCAGCAGCGGCACCATGGCGATGGCCGTGACCTCTGGGTATAAAAAACAGAGGAAGAAAACGGCTTACTTAATTCTTTTAACAGCCCTTGGAGGCGTTGCATTTGTTGGGATGCAGATGTTTGAGTGGAGTAAGCTCATATTCGAAGAAGGCATTCGTCCTTGGGGGAATGAGTTTGGAGCTGATCAATTTGGGGGCTTCTTCTTCATGATTACTGGTTTTCATGGTTTGCACGTATCAATAGGTGTTGTCTATCTGTCCATTGTTGCAAAAAGGGTTTTAGATGGTCGATATGACAGGCTTAATGACTATCAAATGGTCGAGGTCGCTGGCTTATACTGGCACTTTGTCGATTTGGTGTGGATATTTATTTTCGCTTTCTTTTATTTGTGGTAGGTCTTAGATATGGAAGAACAAAAACATTTTAAACACCCTAGCTTTTATCCTGGAGATGCTCCAGAAACCGAACATCCATTCAGCTTATATATAAGTGTTTGGATTCTCTTATTTGTATTGAGTGCATTTTCATACGCTGTTGACTTGGCTCAGATTGAGGGCTACCTCAGGTGGTTTCTGATCACGACCTTTGCTTTTTTAAAGGCCGGTCTGGTTGTGGGTGTGTTCATGCATATGGCATGGGAAAGAATGGCCTTCTTGTATGCAATCACGCTGCCTCCTCTTTTCCTTTTGGCTTTGGTTGGAATATTGGCTGTAGACGGTTCTTTCATATACTACATCCGTGACATATTTATGCCATTAGTCGGCGAATAGACTATAGAAAAATCGTGATAACAAAAAAAGGTGTAGCCGGCTTTACCATTCTGCTCGCCTTATGCGTTATTGTATTCGGAGCCTATGTAAGGCTCACAGATGCTGGTTTAGGTTGCCCCGATTGGCCGGGTTGTTATGGTTTTGCAACCGTTCCTGAAACAGCTGAAGATTATCTCTCTGTTGAGCAGAATTTTCCTGGTGAAATCGTTGAAGAAGGGAAGGCCTGGAGAGAGATGATTCATCGCTACATTGCTTCTCTGCTTGGGTTATTGATTCTCTTATTGTTCTTGAAGGACCTTTTCTCCTATAGAAACAATAAAGGCTCACCGAAAGACTTAAAGCTATCAGGCGTCTTGCTTGGGTTAGTTATTTTTCAAGGATTGCTGGGCATGTGGACAGTAACGCTCAAGGTACACCCTCTTGTGGTGACCGCTCATTTGATTGGTGGATTAACGACCTTGTCTCTATTGTTTTTCTATTATCGAAATCTAGATAAGCGCCCTGAAAAAATGGCTTCTGCGCCTAAGGCGATGTTTGTGGGCTTGGTTATTCTCTCGGCTCAGATCATACTTGGCGGCTGGACAAGCACCAATTATGCAGCCCTTGGATGTCCTGACCTTCCGCTCTGTTATGGTGAGGTCTGGCCATCTAACATGGACTTTGACGAAGGCTTCTTAAAATGGCAAAAAGTCGGTGTCAATTACGAGGGAGGCCAACTCAGCGCGTCGGGTAGAACAGCCATTCATTATCTACACAGACTTGGTGCAATATTGGTTTTATTAGCGCTTGGTTGGTTATCATTGAAGTACCTGAAACATTCTTCCCAACAAATCCAGAGAGCCTCTAAAATAATGTTGATAACATTATTGGCACAATTGGGCGTTGGCATTATCATGGTGTGGTTTGGTATTCCATTATTCTTGGCTACTGCTCATAATGCTTTTGCGGCCCTTCTTTTGCTTTCTTTTATCAATCTTTTATACACTGTCAAGCTCAGACAAATCTAATTAAATAAAATGCAAGCAGATCAAATTCTTGCCCAGCTAAACGAACAGCAAAGGGAGGCCGTCACTTCAAGTGGCAACAATGTTATGGTTGTCGCTGGCGCAGGCAGTGGAAAAACAAGGGTATTGGTCCATAGGATTGCTTGGCTCATAGCGGTAGAACAGACGCCTCCTCAAAATATTTTTGCGGTTACCTTCACAAATAAAGCGGCAAAAGAAATGTCCTCCAGAGTTTCTGAAATCCTTGGGTATGAATCAAAAGGGATGTGGATTGGAACATTTCATGGGATTGCACATCGATTTCTACGGCTGCATTGGTCTGATGCTGAACTTGATCAGAACTTTCAGATTCTAGATGCAGATGATCAGCTCAGACAGGTCAAAAAAATCATTAAAGAAAGTTCATTCGATGAATCCAGGTATCCGCCCAAAGAAATAACCTGGTTTATTAATAGCCAAAAAGATTTGGGCTTGAGGCCTGACAAAAGCAAGGGCAAAAAAGGTTTTGAGCACTATCTCGAAATTTATGCCGCATATGAAAAGCTCTGCCGGCAAAATAACTTGGTTGACTTTGGTGAGCTTCTTCTTCGTTTTTATGAAACATTAAAAAATAATGGGGCTCTTTTAGAGCATTATCAGAATCGCTTTGAAAATATTCTTGTGGATGAATTCCAAGACACCAACGAAATACAATACCAAATCATAAAGCTCATGACAGGCATGGATGGAAAAGCCTTTATTGTGGGAGATGATGATCAGTCGATTTATCGGTGGAGAGGCGCAAATCCTGACAGTATGCCAAGATTTAGGAATGACTTTCATGGCTCAAGAAGCATTAAGCTGGAGCAAAATTATCGTTCAACCAAGAATATCCTTCATGCGGCAAATTCGATCATTTCCAATAACAATGGGCGCCTAGAAAAAAACCTATGGACAGACGAAGAATCGGGTCCTTTGATAAAACTGCATCAAAACTTCGATGAGTATGAAGAGGCATCAAACATTGTTGAAACAATTGAGTCAAAATCAGGGAAGCTCAAGCTGAGTGATATCGCCGTGCTATACAGGTCAAATGCACAGTCAAGGGTGATTGAAGAAGCGCTCCTAAGAAGGTCGGTACCATATCGAGTCTATGGGGGCTTTCGGTTCTTCGATCGTGCCGAGGTCAAAGATGCACTTGCTTATTTGCGTCTTATACAAAATGTTGCTGATGATATCGCATTTGAAAGGGCTTCCAGCGTTCCTCCAAAAGGGATTGGCGCACAAACAATGGATAAACTAAAAAAATTTGCCCTCGATGAGGGTGTGTGTTTATTTGTGGCTGCCGATCAACTTATTCAAGCAAACTCTTTAAGCAATCGGGCAAAAAATAGTCTTTGTGCCTTTTTGGGAACAATCAGTGAAACCAAAAAATTAATTTTAGACCAGCCGATTGAAAAACAATTCGAGACAGTCATTGAGCAATCAAAGCTTATCCCTCACCTGAAAGAAAAAAGAACCGAACAATCGGCTACAAAGATAGACAACATCTTAGAGTTAATTAATGCCGCTCATGGTTTTCGTCAACCTTTTGATGATGATGAATTGTCGCCAATGCAGTCTTTCTTAGCGCATGCTGCGCTTGAATCCGGTGAAAACCAAGCGTCTGAATGGCAAGAGAGTGTTCAGTTGATGACCATGCATTCTGCAAAAGGTTTGGAATTTCCTTTGGTTTTCATTGCAGGAATGGAGGATGGTTTATTCCCGCATACGCGATCACAGCTTGATCCGGGCGGGCTGGAAGAAGAGAGACGTCTCTGTTACGTGGCTGTTACTCGCTCAATGAAAGAGCTTTACATCAGTTATTCGAACCAAAGGATGCTTCATGGGAATATGATGAGTTGTCAACCCTCTCGATTTCTTTATGAAATCCCTAATGAGCTGATTGATGACCTATCTACTGAGGGGCTTCAACCAATGAAAAAAAAACCAAGAACCAATGGTGGTGATGGCCTGCTTGGAAAACTTGTCGAACACGCTTCTTTTGGTGAAGGGGTTGTTATTGCTGTTGAGGGAGATGGGGACAATAAAAGAGTTCAGGTTAATTTTCAGTCCGAAGGTCTTAAATGGCTTGTTTTGAGCTATGCAAACCTTAAAATCATGTAAAATATATCTTCTGTAGTTATGAATATTCTAATCCTTGGTGCGGGTCGAGTAGGTACCGCCTCAGCAATTCAGCTTGCAAGCGAGCAGGACAATGAGGTGACCGTGGTCGACATTGATGGAGGTAGGCTTGAAAAGCTTTCGTCCAAATCAGATCTCAGAGTCGTCGAAGGAAACGCCTCTCATCCAAATGTTTTAAAGTCAGCGGGTGCTGAAACCGCTGATATGCTGATTGCTGTCACCAGCAGTGATGAAGTCAATATGGTTTCATGTCAGATTGCTTCCACGCTGTTTAATACGCAAACAAAGATAGCAAGAATCCGGCAAGCCGAGTACACAAAACACTCGGAGCTTTTTTCGGAGGGAGATATTCCGGTCGATTTTATACTTAGCCCTGAAGAACTGGTTACGAATTATATTGCTGAAGTCATTGAGCATCCTGGCGCTTTTCAAGTGGTTAATTTTGCGGATGGTAAAATCAAGATGGTTGGAGTAAAAACAAAAAAACATGGGTTTTTGGTCGGCCAACCGATCAGTCATCTACATGTGCACCTGGGAAATGAAAAAGTAAGGATTGCAACAGTTTATAGGGATGGCGAAATGATCTCGCCAAAAGGGGATACCGCGATCAAAGAAGGTGATGAGGTTTACTTCATTGCTGCCCCTGGAGAGATTGATTACATGATCACTGAGTTCAACCAAGACCAAGAAAAAGCGAGAAATATAACCATCGCTGGTGGCGGCAGGGTTGGTTATAAGCTTGCCGCATACCTCGAAAAAAACAATCATGTAAAGATCATTGAAAAAGATCCTGAGAGGGCCAAGTATATTGCTGAAAAACTTGAATCAGCAATAGTTTTAAAGGGTGACTCTTCAGATGATGTGCTTCTTAAAGAAGAAAACATAGAAAACAGTGATGTTTTTGTTGCTACTACAAACTCTGAGGAAGCAAACCTACTGTCTGCTATGGTGGCAAAAAAAATGGGTGCCAAAAAAGTGATGGCGATTGCGAATAAAGATTCCTACTCGGGGTTGGCAGAGACGGGGACGATTGACATTGCTATTTCTGCGGAACGCATCACGACCAGTGCATTGCTTTCACATGTAAGAAAAGGTGATGTGGTTACGGTGCATAAACTAAAAAGAGGAAACGCAGAGGCGCTTGAAGCCATTGCGCATGAGCATGACGAATCCAGCGCTGTTGGGAAAAAGGTTGAGGACATTGATTTGCCAGAGGGCTCCTTTATCACCGCAATTGTTTCTCACGAAGGTGAGATTAAAGCCGTTCATGGGTCAACAATGATTGATGCCGACGATCATGTTGTAGTTTTTATTGATAACCGAGATACTATTGGGGAAATAGAAACAATTTTCGCTTAATCCCACTAATTCAATTATTGGGAAGTATTTATGATTTTGGGTTATTACAAATCGGTTTTCAAAACATTGGGGATGCTAATGATGGTGTTCAGCTTCTCGATGGTCATTCCTTTTATTGTCTCTGCATTGGAGCGCGATGTTCTCACAGCATCCTCGTTTACGGCCGCCTTCTTCTTTACGTTGGTTGTGGGCTTGGTTTTATGGTTGCCTTCAAAGGGTGATTCACCTGATATTAGGCTACACGAGGGTTTTTTGATTGTTGCTCTGTTTTGGATCATTTTAGCGCTTTTTGGCTCCATTCCATTTTTCATGTTGCCAGACAACAGCATCAGCTTGACCGATGCAATTTTTGAGTCCACCTCTGGGCTCACAACCACAGGCTCGACGATTCTAACGGGGCTCGATGAATTGCCCAGAGGCCTGCTTTTTTACCGATCTCAGTTGCAATGGCTTGGTGGGCTTGGAATCATTGTGCTGGCGGTTGCCATCATGCCGCTCTTGGGTGTGGGTGGAATGCAATTATATCGAGCCGAGTCCGGAACAGGCATTCAAGATTCAAAGTTTACGCCAAGACAAACAGAGACAGCCAAGTCACTTGCTCGAATATATCTAATTCTGACGTTTCTTTGCATGCTTGGTTATCTCTCTTCGGGCATGTCTTTTTTTGATGCTGTTTGTCATGCAATGACCACAACTGCAATAGGTGGTTTTTCTACTCATGATTCCAGTTTTGCATATTTTGAGGGTCTGCCTGGTGTTTATCTGATCTCATCGCTCTTCATGTTTCTTGCAGGCATTAATTTCACGCTCCATTTCTTTGCGTGGAAAAAAAAATCCCTCCTTGGTTTTCTAAAAGACTCGGAATTCAAAGCATACCTACTGCTGCTTGTCTCGGTAATTTGTATAGCTAGCTTGAGTTTTTCTTTGAACAGCTTTGCTGATACCAATCAGCCAGGTCTTATACAAATAATTTTTCAAGTCATCTCGATCGGTACAACAACCGGATATACTTCATCTGGTTATTTTCTATGGCCTGCTTTTATTCCCTTTCTCTTAGTCGTCTATAGCTTTATTGGTGGCTGTGTTGGATCCACTGGCGGGGGGCTTAAGGTTGGAAGATGCCTCATGATGCTCAAACAAGTGTTTAAGGAGCTCAAACAATTGATCCATCCAAGCGCAGAGATTCCTGTAAAAATGAATGCCAAAACGGTTGACGAAAGGGTTTTGAATTCGGTTTGGGGGTTCGTCTCTGCTTACCTCATTATCTTGATTCTCTTCTCAATGATTTTAATGTGGTCTGGGCTCGACCAGGTTTCCTCTTTCTCTGCAATTGCAGCCTCTTTGAATAATCTTGGGCCAGGGCTTGGGGATGTTTCAAGCAACTATGCTTCGCTCAGTGACACTAATAAATGGGTATGTATACTGGCCATGATTCTTGGTAGGCTGGAAATATTTGCCTTACTGGTCTTGCTCACGCCGACATTCTGGAGAGACTAATATGGGCGTGTTTTTCGATGGCGTTCAATGGGTTTGCGCTCTGCTCGGAAGATTGACCTCTAAGCTTTATCCGCTAATGATACTTCTAATCTTTGGCGTGGTTATTCTTCGCTACTTTTTTGATGCTGGCTGGATATGGTTGCAAGAAATCATTCTATGGATGCATGCTTTGATATTTTTACTTGTGGCGCCATATGCCCTTGGGGAAGACGCCCATGTAAGGGTTGATGTTTTTTATAGAAAATGGTCAAAAAAAAGACAGGCTTTAATCAACTTAATTGGTGCATTATTTTTTCTGTGTCCTTTTTCGCTATTCCTGTTCTATTCATCGCTAGATTATGTTTTAGCCTCTTGGAGCATTGGCGAGGCCTCAAGAGATGCTGGGGGCTTACCATACCCATTTATTTCTTTACTTAAATCAACGATGCCCCTGACGGCCATGCTTCTTTTCCTGCAGGGTTTGTCAATGTCTTATCTATCGGTTTTGAGAATAAGAAATGATTGAAAGCGTCTTGCTGTTCTTTTCGGTGATTTTGCTTTTAATGGCAGGATTTCCGGTTGCTTTTACGCTGGGTGGTGTTGCTTTGATTTTTGCAGGTATTGGTCTCGTCACGGGCAATTTTGACTCTGGATACTTAAATGCCCTTCCGAGCAGGCTCTACGGAACCATGACAAATGAAACATTGATGGCCGTTCCATTGTTTATCTTTATGGGTATCACGCTAGAAAAAGCAAAGATTGCTGAGGGTTTGTTGGAAACAATGAGTGCTCTGTTCGGTAACTTTAGAGGCGGGTTGGCAATATCGGTCATATTGGTAGGNATGCTATTGGCTGCAAGCACGGGNATTGTTGGGGCAACNGTTGTGACAATGGGNCTATTGTCACTCCCTTCAATGATGAAACGTGATTATTCGCCCTCTTTATCNACTGGTGTGATTGCGGCCTCGGGCACNCTGGGNCAAATAATTCCTCCCTCCATTGTGCTTGTNTTGCTTGGAGATGTNCTTTCTTCTGCTTACCAGCAAGCCCAATTGAATCAAGGGATTTATTCGCCCGAAACGGTTTCTGTTGGTGATCTATTTGTCGGCGCAATTATACCTGGGTTAATTCTCGTGACTTCATATCTCTTATACGTATTACTCAAATCTTTTTTAAATCCTGAATCAATGCCTGCTCAAATAAAGCCCCCCAATGCACCAAAAACAGGTGTTGGCTCCCTGTTAACTACTTTGCTCCCGCCTTTGGTATTGATCATGGCGGTTTTGGGTTCAATTATTTTTGGTTTTGCCACTATTACTGAAGCGGCTGGTGTTGGTGCAGCGGGGGCGGTGCTCCTTGCTTACATCAAAAAAGCATTGGGCTGGAGCTCTTTAAAAAGTATTTCTGAAGATACCGCAAAGCTTACCACGATGGTTTTTATGATTCTTATCGGGGCTTCTGTTTTCTCTCTGGTCTTCAGGGGCTATGAAGGAGATGAGCTGGTTCAGTCTTATCTGACATCTGTTCCTGGGGGAACATTTGGAATGGTTTTGGCGGTTATGATTGCGATGTTTATTCTTGGTTTTGTTTTGGATTTTATAGAAATTACATTTGTCGTTGTGCCAATTGTTGCCCCAATAATACTAGCCCTTGGTGTTGACCCTGTTTGGCTTGGAATAATGATTGCAGTCAACCTGCAAACTTCTTTTTTGACACCTCCTTTTGGTTTTGCCCTTTTTTACTTAAGAGGGGTTGCTCCCGACACAATATCTACAAAATCAATATATATGGGCGCCTTGCCTTTTGTTTTGATCCAGCTCTTTGTTCTGATTTTATTGGCATCATTTCCAACCATTGTGACTTGGCTGCCGTCGAGTCTTTATTAAGGCTACAGGAGGCCTGTTATTTGTATCTTCACTTCTATGTAAAGGGTGGCCCTCATGGCATTGCTCAAACATTGTTTCATGTGCATGTAAGTTTCCCAGTGCGAACATCCTCCCAGAAAAAACCAAGGACTAATCTTTGTATCTGTTTTTTAATAGTGCGTACTCTGATATTTTCGTCCACTCAGAGGCTGTTTTTTTGTACTCTGAGAAAGATTGATATATTTTTTGAAAGAGCGGATCTTTGGCTTCAATTTCTTTGATTATCTCATCGGTTGTTTTTTCGAAAGCCTCCATCACTTGTTTAGGAAAAGGCTTGATTTCAATTTCTTTCATTTTCTTTATTTGCTGAAGCGCTGACGCATTTCTAGCAACAAATTCTGCAAGCATTGTGTCATTGGTTGATTGGATCGCAATTTCCACAATAGCCTGAAGATCATCAGGCAATGACTCAAATGCTTCCTTGTTTATGATGCATTCGAGCGATGGTCCTCCTTCATGCCATCCTGGGTAATAGTAATGGTTTGCAACCTTATGCATTCCAAACGCAATATCATTGTATGGTCCTATCCACTCTGCTGCATCAATGGTTCCAGTCTGAAGAGCTGTAAAAATCTCACCGCCTGGCATTGCAACAGGGGTTCCTCCATTTCTTCTTAATACCTCACCGCCAAAACCAGGGATTCTCATTTTTAAGCCCTTAATGTCCTCAATTCTATCAATCGGTTTTTTAAACCAGCCCCCCATTTGGCAACCTGTGTTACCACAAGGAAATGGCAAGAGGTTGAATGGCTCATATAGTTCCCTATAGAGCTCTTGCGCTCCTCCAAAGTAGTGCCACCCATTCAGCTCCATGGCATTAAGGCCGAATGGTAATGTTGTAAATATTTGTGCTGCCTCACTCTTGCCTCTCCAATAATAGGCTGCTCCATGTCCTAGCTCTGCTCCTCCGCTTGAGACAAAATCAAATACCTCAAATGCAGGAACCAGTTCGCCAGCAGAAAATAGTTTGATTTTTATTCTTCCGCCTGAGGCTCTTTCAATATTTTTAACCATTCTGACGACGCTGGTGCCCAACCCAGGAAAATTTGGTGGCCAGGTAGTCACCATTTTCCACCTATAGGTCTTTGACTGTGCGCGAACGCTGCTTGAAGAAGCTGCAATTGCTGCTGCTCCCGTGCCTAAAATCAGGTCTCTTCTTTTAATCTTTTTTGCCATAATCGAAATAACAGGATATCAGGTACTGTCTGATTTATTATGGTATTTTTAAGTTATGATTATTGTCTTACAAAGGGTCTCTAAAGCTTCTGTCACCATCGATAAGTCCATCTACTCATCAATAGAAAAGGGGTTTGTGGCACTGGTTGGGTTTCAACCAGATGATAATGAAGAAGACCTATCTTTCATGGTTCGAAAAATTTTACGAATTAGAATTTTTGATGATGAAAATGGCGCCTTAAATCAAAGTATTTCAGATATCAATGGGGACATCTTGTTGGTGCCTAATTTTACGCTTGCGGCAGACACAACAAGGGGCAATAGGCCTGGCTTCTCAACTGCCATGGCGCCCGATACTGCAAAAATAATGTTCGAAAAGTTTGTCGATGACGTGTCTTCCATGCATGTAAATGTCGCTTCAGGTCTTTTTGGGGCAGACATGAAAGTCTCTCTTATTAATGATGGTCCAATAACAATTTCATTAGCTTCAAAAAAATAAATGTTATGATAAAAAGTCATTATACTTTAGCGAGATAACAATGGGCGTAAGCGGAATAAGCATCTGGCAACTTTTGATTGTTTTATTGATCGTTGTTTTAATCTTTGGAACCAAAAGAATCAAAAACATTGGCTCAGACCTTGGCGGCGCCATTAAAAGCTTTAGAAAAGGTCTAAATGAAGCTGAGAGCGCAGAGTCGGACCTATCAAAGATTGGTGAAGAGCTAAACAGTGATCCTGAAGATGGCGAAGATGAAACCAACGATCACGAAACCGACGAAGACGAAACCGGCGAAAACAAAAACGACTAATCAGCTATGTTTGATATTGGATTTTGGGAAATGTTGGTCCTTTGTGTCCTTGGCTTGCTTGTTCTGGGACCAAACAAACTTCCAGAAGTAGCGATAAAAATTGGTAACTATCTCGGCAGGGCTAGATCGATGGTCAATACCCTCTCAAGACAAATGCGGCAAGAAATTGAACTTGCCCCGTTGAGGCCTGATGTTCCTCAAGAGTCTGATGACAACGAAGAAAAAGAATGACTCAGCAAACAGAAGACCTCAAAGAAGAAAGTCTTGTATCCCATTTAATTGAACTAAGATCAAGATTAATCAAGGCTGGCAGTGCGGTTTTGGTCTTGTTTATGTGTCTTGCGCCGTTTGCGGACTTTGTTTTTTCTCAAATAGCAATGCCATTAATGAGGCAATTGCCAGAGGGTTCGACGATGATTGCAACACAAGTGGCCTCACCATTCTTAACCCCATTTAAGACCACAATTTTTGCAGCCTTTTTTCTAGCGATGCCTGTGGTGCTGTTTCAAATGTGGTCATTTACAGCCCCTGGGCTTTATGAAAATGAAAGAAAGTTTGCCATACCGCTGATGGTTTCGAGTGTTTTATTGTTTTACTCAGGAGCTCTTTTTGCTTACTGGGTGGTCTTTCCTTTAATGTTTGGCTTCTTTACCTCTGCAGCACCCGAGGGTGTTTCTGTAATGACTGATATATCGAGCTATTTGGATTTTGTCCTTGTACTGTTTTTTGCATTTGGTATGGCTTTTGAGGTTCCGATCGCAACCGTCATGCTTGTATGGTCTGGGTTGGCCTCTGTTGAGAGGTTGGCCGCCAGCAGGGCCTATGTTTTGCTGGGAGCATTTACCGCTGGAATGCTTATTACGCCGCCTGATGTCATCTCACAAACATTGCTCGCTGTTCCTGTTTACTTGCTGTATGAGTGTGGCATCCTATTGTCGCGACTTCTGATTAAAAAAAACAAAGAGGAGAAAGAAACCGATGAACCAAGCATCAACCCCTAGCGATACTTTCTTTGGTCACCCCATAGGCCTTAGAACTCTGTTCTTAACCGAAATGTGGGAGCGTATGTCCTACTATGGGATGAGGGCTCTTTTGGTTCTTTATATGACAGGAGCAATAACTGGGTTTAATCCTGGCCTGGGGTGGACAAGTCTTGAAGCACAGGCAATTTACGGAATCTATGTTGGTATGGTTTACTTTATTGTAATTCCTGGTGGTTGGCTCGCAGATAATATTCTTGGGCATCAAAAAGCGGTTTTGATTGGTGCAATCATTATTATGTTGGGACACTTCACTCTGGCGATACCTATTGATCAAACATTTTTTCTTGGTTTAATTTTTGTTGTTATAGGGACAGGCTTACTCAAGGGAAATATATCGACCATCGTGGGCAAACTATACTCGGATGACGATGACAGAAGAGAGAATGGTTATTACGTTTTTTACATGGCAATCAATATTGGGTCGACATTGGGTTTCTTGGTTTGCTCTTATTTAGGTGAACGAATCGGTTGGCACTGGGGTTTTGGTGCTGCCGGTGTTGGCATGACTTTTGGAGTTATTCAATTCATCAAAACGCGCCACTTGTTGGGTGTTGCAGGCGCAGGTCCTAACCCAATGGATGATGCAAGACGTTCTCGGCTGGTGTTATGGTCGAAAATAAGCCTTGTGGCAACAACCATTGTCATCGTTTCAGGGCTGATGGGCCTCTATACAATAAATGCACGTGCGTTTGCTGAAGGTTTTTATTATTTTCTCTCATTTGTTGCAGGCACTTATTTTTTATATCTATACTTCTTTGCTGGGCTCACCGACGAAGAGAAAAAAAATATAGTACTGCTTGGGCTTCTCTTTATTGGTGCTGCAGCTTTCTGGTCTGGCTTTGACCAATCAGCAAGCTCATTGAGCATATTTGCCAGAGACTACACTGATCTTTCCGTCTCTGGTTACATTATTCCTATTGGCTGGCTGCAATTTGCAAATCCAATATTTGTGGTTATTTTTGCGCCTGTTTTTGCCGGCATGTGGACTCAATTGGCTCGTAAAAACTTAAACCCGTCTTTGCCGATCAAGTTTGCTTTTGGTTTGTTGTTGATGGCGCTCAGTTTTATTGTCATGTTATATGCTGTGGAGCTGGCGCTTGTTTCATCTCCGGTCAACATGCGGTGGCTGATTTTGACCTACCTCATTCAAACTTGGGGCGAGTTGGCGCTATCTCCTGTTGGTCTTGCGGCTTTCTCGAGATATTCTCCAAAAAAATATGCGGGACAAATGTTTGGTCTTTGGTTTACTGCATCAGCGATTGGGGGTGTTTTAGCCGGCCTACTTGGTGGAGATGCTATGGTTGAAGGCCTTGACAGCATTTCACCCGTGTTTGGGTTTATGGTTCAGTACTATGTGGTCATTGCCATCGCTTTGATTGTGGCATCTTTCCTCATTGGTAAAACAAAGGGTGGAAAAGAGGGTTAAAGTTACCCTTTTTTAATTTTCTTAAACCCCATTTCTTCGTTCTCAATGCCTCTTTGGGAAAGCCATTTTTTTACCGCCTGTCCTGTCCCGCTTGGCCATGGCCTGAGTTGACTTGAGTGAACTATTTTATAGTCAACCAGCTCTGACTCATCGATTATTATTTCGCCCTCAGACAAAAGTACGTCGTAAGCAATGATGATTTGATTCATTTGAGAAAATTCATAAATGCCTAGAAGAGGGCCAACAGCGCAGTCCAGTCCTGTCTCTTCTTTTACCTCTCTTGCAATGCCTTCCTCTGGGCTTTCTCCCGCCTCCATGAAGCCGGTAACAAGACTGTACCAATGAGTGGGCCACCCTATTGACTGGACTAAAACAACTTCATCATCTCTGTGAGCAACGGCTGCGAGAACGGGTGTTGGGTTGTTCCAGAATACAAATTCGCATTCAGGGTCTGAGCACCTCTTTCGCTCAAGACCGCCTTCTTCTTTAATGATTAATTTGTTTTTACAAATCGGGCAGTATTTGTAGTCGTATTGCATAGAGCGTACTCTAAACATAAAGGCTCTTGATTTACAGCGCTTATTTCTAAGGGCATGCAGTCTTTGATTTGTTATATTTAATAAAAAAGGAGAACTTATGTCTGTTTACTTGGTGTCGATTTGTGAAATAAGCAACTTCAGCGAAGCGTTGAGCGAATATGCCGATGTTTCAGCAAAGTTGATTCAGGAGCATGGGGGTCACTACATTGTTAGGGGGCCTGTGAACACGGTGGTGGAAGGCAGTTTGCTGGATGGGAAAACAGCCATCATTGCGAAGTTTCCAAACAAAGAATGTATCGATAATTTTTGGGCATCAGAAGAATATCAGTCGATAAAACATAAAAGAGAAGGCACAGGAATTTATGATATTGGAATATTTGAGGGAGTAGATTAAAAGCATGCCTTACGACAGTGAAAATGTTTTTGCGAAGATTTTAAGGGGGGAGATGCCCTGCCATAAAGTTTATGAAAATGAGTCTACGGTTGCCTTTATGGACATTATGCCAATGTCTGATGGGCATGTTTTGGTGGTTCCAAGGTCTCCGGCTGAAAACATCTTTGATCTCGATGAAGAGTATTTAAAAGAAGTTACCAAAACAACAAAGCTATTGTCTCATGCCATAAAAAAGGCACTTGATCCTTCTGGCTTGATTGTTAAACAGTTCAATGGCTCTGATGCTGGACAAACAGTATTTCATTACCATATGCACATCATTCCGGTTTATAATGGCGCGCCTAATAAAAACCATGGGTATGAGATGGAGAAACCAGAAAGGCTTGAATCTATTGCACAGATAATAGCCGCGAAACTTTAAAAAATGGACTTTATAAACGACAACCTGATTCTTGTTAGCATAACGATGTTTGTGTTTTTGTTAGCAATATTCAATGAATTAAAAATAAAAGAAGGCAATATTTGTGGCCTCTCCCCCATGCAAGCCGTAAAACTTATTAATCAGAATGCGGTCATCTTTGACCTTCGAGACAAAAATGAGTTTGAAAAAAAACATTTGCTAGACTCTCAAAACATAGTTGCTGAAGAGGTGCTGGATAAGGCGGGGTCTTTGAAAAAACCTGTGCTCATAGTTTGTGATTCAGGAGGGGTCAGCAAAAAAAGCAGTCTTGCTCTTCGCCAAAAAGATGTTGAGCAAGCTTTTTATATAAAAGGCGGAATAACTGAATGGGAAAGAGCTTCTCTCCCCACTACATCGGAGCAATCATGACAGAAACAAGCCAGGAACAAAAAACTGTAGCAATCCAAACCATATACGTTAAGGACGTTTCTTTTGAGGCCCCAAACAGTCCAGGGGTTTTTATGGAAGAAAATATACAGCCCGAAACCAAAATTAACCTCTCCAATACCCATGACAAAATAGGGGAAAACTCTTATGCTGTTTCGCTGACAATTAAGGCGGAAGCTACCTATGGTGAGAAAACCATGTTCATTGCTGAGGTCGAGCAGTCGGGGGTTTTTGTGCTCAACAATTATAACGATGAAGAGATCAAGGACCTTATCGCAGTTTACTGTCCTTCTACGCTGTTCCCATATGCTCGTGAGATGCTTTCTTCAATGGTGTCCAAAGGGGGTTTTCCTGCTCTCAACCTACAGCCCATTAGCTTTGAAGCATTATATGCTCAAGCCAAAGACGAGCAACAAACCAAAAATTAAATGGGCCATGCTTCATTTTTAGTGTTTGGCGCTGGGGCATGGGGAACCGCGCTTTCTTTACAGCTAAATAAGTCTGGAAATGAGGTCTTTTTAAGCTCTTTTGATGAAGAAAACCTCTCCGCTATTGCCTCCACAAGAATAAATGATAAATATCTTTCGGGGGTTGAGTTGCCAAAGGAAATTCGAGTGACGAGCTTGACCCAAGAGGTTCTTGGTAAGGTCGACTGTGTTGTTATTTGTGTTAAAAGCCCGTATTTTTCCAAGGCATTATCGGTGCTAAATAATGCCTCAAAATCATTCAAGGTTCTTTGGGCAACCAAGGGCTTTGATCCGGATAGTGGCGCACTCTTATCAAAAATAGTTTCAAGGCATTATGGTGAGGACGCCGAACATGGTGTTTTGTCTGGTCCCACTTTTGCTGAAGAGCTTGCGCTAAATAAGCCTGCTGCGATCACCCTTGCCACAGATACAATCAAAGACCCGAGTGGCTTGGCTTCCTCGATGTCAAACAAAAGCCTAAGGGTATACATCTCTAACGATCCTGTCGGTGTTCAACTGGGTGGCAGCCTAAAAAATATTATTGCAATTGCATCGGGCATCTCTGATGCAATGGATATGGGCGCAAATGCCAGGGCAGCCCTGATCACTCGTGGCGCTGAGGAAATGAGGGCCTTGGGAGCAAGTATGGGAGCAAACGAGACAACCTTCTCAGGCTTATCAGGCATTGGTGATCTGGTCCTGAGCGCAACAGACAATCAGTCAAGAAACAGGCAGTTAGGGATGCATATAGGCCGTGGAGGAAACCTCGATAGTTTTAAAGAAATAAACAATGGGGCTCCAGAAGGGGTCCATGCTGTGAGCGCATTAGTAAACGCTGGAATGGTCAACGATGATCGTTTTCCAATCACAACAAGGGTTTATAAAATTCTTTTTGAGGGCCTCCCTGCTGAAGTCGCAGCCACTGAATTGATGACCAGGCCTTTGCGCTCTGAAAACTAAGACAACTCAGTAAAATCGTTTTGGCCCAACGCGTGGTATAAAAGAATTGCAACAGAGTTTGAAAGATTCAGGCTTCTCGAGCCATCTGCCATCGGTATTCTAATTGTTCCCTTGCAAGAGTTATGAATGAGGCATTCTTTCGGCAGGCCTTTTGTTTCACTGCCAAACATGAGGTAATCATCGGGTTCAAAAATATTATCGCTCATCAATGATTCGCCTTTTGTGGAAACGGCAAAGTATTTTCTTGTTTGGGTGTCACTTAAAAATGCTTCAAAGTTCTTGTGGTGAATGACCTCAGCGGATTCGCCATAATCTAATGCCGCCCTTTCGAGGTTTTTCTTAGACATCACAAAGCCCAATGGATGAATCAAGTGTAGCTTGGCGCCTGTGTTTGCACACAGGCGAATAATATTTCCTGTGTTGGGTGGAATTTCTGGTTGATGTAGTACAATATTGAACACACGACCAGTATGGCCAACAAAAACACAATAACAACAGAATTCTTGGGGCTTGAGCTTGCCTCGCCAATTGTTTTGCTTTCAGGGTGTGTTGGTTTTGGAGATGAGTATACGAGACTCGAAGGTTTTTCAAATGCCGACATTGGTGGAGCAGTTTTAAAAGGCACCACGCTTGAGCCTCGTTTGGGTAATGCGCCTCATCGGGTTTACGAAACGCCCTCTGGGATGCTGAACTCTATTGGCTTACAAAACCCAGGCGTCCATGAAGTCGTTGAAAACATTCTGCCATCTCTCGAGCCTTTTGATACGCACTACATTGCAAACGTCTCGGGCTCAACCATTGATGAATACATCGAAGTCTGTAGGATTTTTGATGATTCGGGCATTCATGCGATCGAACTAAATATATCCTGCCCCAATGTCAAGAAAGGCGGGATGGAGTTTGGAAACGATCCAGAGATGTCTGCACAAGTAGTGGAGGCCTGTAAAAAAACAACCTCTAAGCCGATTATTACCAAATTATCTCCGAACCAAGCAGACATTAAAGAGAGTGCCAGAAAGTGCATTGAGGCTGGCACTGATGCGCTTTCCGTAATCAATACGATTACCGGAATGGCAATTGATATTAAAGGCAGGCGCCCAGTTCTTGGCAACACTTTTGGGGGTCTCTCTGGGCCAGCAATCAAGCCGATAGCCTTAAAAAAGGTTTTTGATGTTTATGGGGTTTCAAAAAAACATGGCATTCCAATTTTGGGCCAAGGGGGTATATCTTCTGCGGAAGATGCCATTGAATTTATGCTTGCCGGAGCTTCCTTGGTTGGGGTTGGGACAGCGCTTTTTGTTGACCCTTTGGTTTGTAGTAAAATCAACAAGGGCATTGAGGGGTACTTGGAACAAAACAATCTTGGTTCAATTGGTCAGTTGGTGGGTAATCTGGTTAAATAAAAAACCAAACAAAATACAATCGCCCTCATACTCTCTTCACATTTTATTTGTATGCTGTTTTTGTGAAGCAGTTATTATTAATTTTTACTCTTTTTTTCTCTGCTAATTCCTTTAGCCAAAACACAGCACTAGAAAAAGGCAATCTCTTGGTAAAATCAGGGTATACCTTTTTAATTCCTCAGTTTGATAACAATAGCCCGGTTGGAATGGATCGCTACGGCATGCCTACTGTCTCGGTTGGTTATCTTTTAACAGACAGTCTTAGTCTTGAGGTGTTTATGGGCATACCTTCGACTATCAGTATTTATAACAACGGTTTAGGTGGGTCAGCCAAAATTGCTTCTTTTGTTGCTTTGTCGCCCAATGCGACTTTGCAGTATTATTTCAAGCCCAATAATTCGAACTTTAGGCCCTATGTCGGCGTTGGAATAATTTATTCTTCCTTTCACCATGAGAAGGCTCTAGGGGTTTTATCCGGGGCCAGCTTTAGTCTTGAGAAGTCTCTAGATCCCTTGTTTCAGATTGGGTTGGACTACTCTTTAACTGAGAACATTAGTTTAAACCTTGATGTCAGAAAACTAAAAACCTCTTCCGGTGCCTTTGCTACAGATCTGGATAAAACCATTATGGGAAAGTACGCGCCAGAAAGAATAGATTACAGCATGGGCATGCAGCCCTTGGCAATAAGCCTTAATGTCTCTTGGTTGTTTGATGTCCCCAACAAAGAAAAGAAAAGAAAATCAAACCGGGTAAGGCCGCGCCAAAAAAGGTTGTTGCGAGTTTCGAGCCATCTTTAAGGCTGGCTAAACTTATTTTTTTATACCTATTCTTCAGCTGCAAATAGAGGCTCTGCAACAGAAATGGAGCCTCTTGGAAACTCTTTGTGGTCTCTTTTTTTGGGTTGAGCCATCTCTTCATCTAAGGTCATTAAAAAATAGTACGGGGGCCAATAGTGCCCATTGTGCTCTTGTTCTGGGTTATTTAGGTTGCGCTTTACGTCATCCATGGCCTCTCCAACGCCCAGCCAAACATCGTCTTCCGATGTTCTCGGGTCATTTCTAGATGCAAAACCTCTTGGCCTTCGAAGTCCGGTTACGTCTAAATTCCACGCGTTACTAAAAAATTTATTGGTGGTTGGCGCTGGATCATCTGTATTGACTATATTTACAGCAAAGTCGGCACAGTTGCCGTGGTTTCTCGCGCCATAGTTTGTGTCAGCAAACCCTCTTAAGCCAAATGCGTCTAAATAAGTAACGTCTATGTAGGCCAAACCACCCAGATCTCTGTAGGTTCTGCATAATTTATCCGGGATAAACCCACTGGCGCTGTGTGCAATTATTGTCAGGCTTTTAAGCGATGTGTCTAAACCAAGCTCTTCTCCTAGAATTTTTCCATATTTAATTGCGTTAGAGCCTGCTCGAAGTCGATTATTTGCACCGGAAGACCAGTCATAGTTAATCACCGTGCTGCTTGGGTCGTTGGCCAAAAACTGTTTAAACTTTTCTGATATTGCGGCCATCTCAGGGTTGTTCTCATCTTTTGCACCATGAAACAAAAGAACAAGATGTTTTGTGTTTGGCGGTATGTTTAGTTTCGACACAACCAGGTCATCGGTTGTTCGGGTATAAACTTCCATCAATAGAGTGGTCAGCGCCAAAAGCGCTGCCAAACTAAAAATGACATTTTTTATTTTTTTCATTTTCGATCGCTCTAAGCTGCTCTGGAAATATATAAAAAGGGCTCCAAAGAGCCCTTTTTGTTTTTGCTATGTTAATGTCCCAACAATATGTGCGATTATCCTATATGGGTCAGCGTTTGATGCTGGCCTTCTGTCTTCCAGGTACCCGTTCCAGTTATTCTCAACGGTATAAATAGGAATCCTTATGCTCGCCCCTCTGTCACTTACCCCGTAGG
Organism: Gammaproteobacteria bacterium; assembly: GCA_002717445.1. Taxonomy (GTDB): domain Bacteria; phylum Pseudomonadota; class Gammaproteobacteria; order Steroidobacterales; family UBA11654; genus CACPJA01. The sequence continues at coordinate 58,454 of PBDY01000007.1, forward strand.
AAAAAGTGTCGATGCTTTGTGTCTCATGATCGCCCGTTAGTCTTTTGTCATTATCAGAACCATATGAGGCAATTCCCTCATCGTGAACAGCGCCTAATTTTTCACAAAGCGAATGCATAAAATCCTCTGAGCCTGCATTACGCATTTGATCGTTTGAAAAGTTCGCGTGCATGCCTGATCCATTCCAGTCGCCTTCTTGTGGTTTTGGGTGTGTGTTAACGGCGACACCAAATTCTTCGGCTATAAGGTGGAGAAGGTATCTGCTCATCCAAAGATCGTCGCCTGCTTTCAAGCCTTTACCAAAGCACTGGTATTCCCATTGTCCAAGCGCAACCTCTGCATTGGTTCCGGTAATTATTATCCCGGCTTCTATGCAGGCATCCATGTGTGCTTCAGAGATTTCTCTTCCGACAACGTCTCCAGCACCAACTCCGCAGTAATAGTCTCCCTGGGGTCTTGGTGTTCCATCCTCCCAGCCTAAAATTGTTCCGTCTTCTGGGTTGGTAAAAAAATATTCTTGCTCAAAACCAAACCACCACTCGTCTGTAACCTCTCCACACAAGCTTCTTGTGTTGCTCGGGTGCGAAGACCTATCTGGTGAGAGCACCTCACACATGACTAGGCTGTCGGAATTTGCCGGTCCCGTATAGGTTGTAACTGGCTTTAATATGCAGTCAGAGCTCCCGCCTTCTGCTTGTTGTGTTGAAGAGCCGTCGAAAGACCAGTCAGGCAAATCAGTGCCTTGGTTTCCAGGAATCTCTCCGTCTATTACTTTAACCTTGCTTCTAAGCATAGGCTCGGGCTTGTATCCATCGAGCCAAACATATTCTAGTTTTTTCACTTTATTCCTCCAATTAGTTATTTGAATTTAGCTGGCAATAGAAGAAATTATTATGAGATAAACGACTTCGTTTCTTCAGCTTCCGCTTACTTGCGTCTCACAATGGTTTTGAACCAAAGATAAATTGCCAGACAGTATAAGCTTGAAGATACCCATGAGATAAACGACTTCGTTTCTTCAGCTTCCGCTTACTTGCGTCTCACAATGGTTTTGAACCAAATGTATGTTTTGCGAGTTGTAGGAATTAACCAACCTGACTATGATACTAGGGAACAAAATGCCATTCAATCAATGATTCTTTTTTTCCTGCTGTTTTCCTCGAATGGTGCCTTGTAATGCTCAATGCTGAATAATAGACTGGGTTTTTGGATGAGAATAAATGAGCCCAACCCTCGAAAGATTTTTTAAA
>PBDY01000008.1 GCA_002717445.1 Gammaproteobacteria bacterium
TGTTTTGGCTGGGGTGGTAGGATTCGAACCTACGCATCACGGGATCAAAACCCGTTGCCTTACCGCTTGGCTACACCCCAACATTCTACATAAGTTGCAGAAGTGTCATTCTGAAGACGAGGAACGTATGTGTCAAGATGGGGGCGTTCTAATTAACTGAGTTTCAGGCTTTTAATGGTGAAAGTCAGTTCATAGTCACTTCCCATTACGCTGATTGTCTTTGGTATTAGAAGGGAATGCATCACCCGGTATCCGCTATAATTGATTGATATATTGTGCTTGGATTTAAAATCCTCACCGTCATCAATTGCGAGAAGGACCGATGAAAGGTTTTTCCAATCTTGGAAATATTGATAAATCTCAAAGGATTGTTCATCGAGCTTGTCGATCATCTTGACACTGATTGTTGGGTCAATTGAAAACACTTCTCTGCCAAAAATATCTTTCACATGGAAAGATTCATCAAGGCCATTGTTTAGAGTGTATGATCCGATGAAGTTGCCATCCATTGATTTAATAGAGATTGATCCAGAAAGAACGAATGAGCGATCGAGAATGTCTTTATTAATCTTTTTTGTGATCAATTGATCTTGATTGGTCGCACAACCACCTATAAGCGACAAAAAGAATAAAAATAGGCCGGCTTTAAAAATAGCACTGCTAAGAATTTTTTTGTGTATAAAATACCGGTCAGTATAAGATTGAGACAGCATGAAAAAATCCATTGTTAAAAAATTAGAGCTCATTCAAGAACAATACCATTCTATTGCAAATCAATTGGCAGATGAAGGGATACAGTCGAATGGGAAAAAAATGGTCGAGCTTTCTAAGGAATTCTCGAGAATTGAGCCTGTCGTAGTCCTTTTTGAAAAACATCAATCATTGGAAGAAGAGAAAGAAGCTGCGGAAGATCTCGTCAAAGATGATGATGGCAGTATGGGCGACCTTGCAAAAGAAGAGATCGATTCCATTTCGGAGCAGCTGGCAAAAATTGAAGATGAAATTACGCCCATGCTCTTAAGCAGTGATCCAAGAGATGGGAACAATGTCTTCCTTGAGATACGTGCAGGAACCGGGGGTGACGAAGCAGCAATTTTTGCTGGAGATGTCTTTAGAATGTATGCACGTTTTTGTGAAAAAAACAGTTGGTCATTAGAAATCCTCAATCAAAATGAAACGGGCCAAGGCGGCTTCAAAGAAATCATTGCAAAAATCATAGGAAGTGGCGTATTTTCAAAATTAAAATTTGAATCGGGCACTCATCGTGTTCAAAGAATTCCGAAGACAGAATCACAAGGAAGGATTCATACGTCTGCTTGCACTGTTGCGATCATTGCTGAAGCGGATGAAATGAATGAAGTAGAAATCAGCAATAATGATCTCAGAGTTGATACATACAGAGCTTCCGGTGCTGGAGGGCAACATGTCAATAAAACAGACTCTGCCGTTAGATTAACTCATATCCCTACTGGGATTGTTGCAGAGTGCCAGGATAATCGCTCTCAACACAAAAACCGAGCAAAAGCATTGTCTTTGCTCAAAGCAAAGATTTATGACACGGAGCAAAAGAAGATCCAAGACCAACAAGCCGAAGAACGAAAGATGCTGGTTGGAAGCGGAGATCGGTCAGAAAGAATTAGAACCTATAATTATCCGCAAGGCAGAATCACGGATCATCGGATCAATCTCACCCAGTATAATCTTGCAGAATTTATGGAAGGTGATCTCGACACTATGATTGATACACTGGTTCAAGAAAATGCTGCGAAACAAATGGCTCAACTGGATGATTGAAGAGTCATCATTGAGAAATGCTCGGGCATTGATCCGCTCAGGAACAGAAAAACTCTCATCAGTATCGAATGTTCCGAGGTTAGAAGCGGAAGTTCTACTGTCGAATTTGCTTGAAATCAGTCCAATTAAGTTCCATACAAATGAGATCAATGTAAGTCCAACAGTTTTGGACAAGTTTGAGGCAATGATTGAGTCTCGATTCAAAGGAGTGCCAGTTGCGTATTTGGTTGGTAAAAAGGAATTCTGGTCTTTGGAGTTTGATGTTAATCCCTCGGTACTTGTCCCAAGACCGGAAACAGAATTACTAATAGAGAACGCAATTGGAATATTGGGAAATCATGAGTCGCCAAAAATTCTTGAGCTTGGAACAGGATCAGGGGTTATATCCATTGTTCTCTCTAAGGAGCTTAGAGATCCTATTATCACTGCAGTCGATATAAGCAATGAAGCACTGATGATTGCAAAAGACAATGCTCGTAAGCACGAAATTAAAGATATTAAATTTATGGAATCGGACTGGTTTGATGAAATTGAAAATGAGAAGTTTGACCTCATCATCAGTAACCCGCCTTACGTAGACAAAGCCAAGTTATCGAATGAAGAGCTGTTTGGCATCGATATGGAGCCAGATGTCGCGCTCTATTCTACCAATAATGGAACGGATGATTTAAAAACCATAATAAAAAATAGCACTTCATACATTAAAAACAGAGGATGGCTGCTCTTAGAGCATGGTTACGATCAGGCAAAGTATTGCATGAAGAAAATGGAAAAGGCCGGATATAAGAAAGTAGAAAACTGTAAAGATATTCAAAATATCTCGAGAACAACATTTGGAATGTTTCAGCATGACTGATTTGAGGTACCAAAATCACTTAAGCCTCCAAGATTTCGATCAAGAAGTTCAAAATAGAATCTCACAGTCAACCATCACAATATTTGGGCTAGGAGGATTGGGCTCGGTATGCAGTTTATATCTGAGCAATGCTGGCGCAGGCAAGATGAATCTAGTGGACTATGACTCAGTGGATGAAACCAATTTGCCGAGACAAGTATTATATAGGCCAGATCAAGTTGGGAGAAATAAGGCTCTGGCAGCAAAATCAACACTCGCTGAGTTTAATCCAAATACCGAAATCAATTGTTTCAATGAGAAATTGATAGGCGATGATTTACAAAAATTAGTCAATGAAAGCAGTCTAGTTATCGATGCCACAGATAATCTTTCATCTAGATTACAGATCAATGAAGCATGTCACTTGGCAAAGGTCCATCACATAGTTGGAACTGCAATCAGATTTGAAGGTCAAGTGATGACTTTTGACCATAGCAATGATCAAAACCCATGCTTTCAGTGCCTTTATAGTTTAATGGATGAAAATTTAGAGGATTGCGATGGCGCTGGCGTTTTATCAACCGTCGCTGGAACAGTAGGATTATTGATGGCAAACAATGCGATTAAAACAATCATTGGTAATGAAACATATGATCGCATGCTTATTTTGGACTTGAAGCATAATATCATCCAAAATATTTCCATAAAAAAGAATGATAATTGTTCTATATGTATCTAAATGAATCTAATTACATTTATTATGCTAATAAATGTATCTATCTCCCGTTTTAGTTTTTTATCTGGCGAATAATCAGCTCATTTACCAGTCTGGGGTTTGCTTTGCCTTGCGTACGCTGCATGACCTGGCCCACTAAGAAACCCAGGATTTGCTCTTTTCCTTCTAAATACTGATCCTTTTGATCTGAAAACTCATTTAAAACTTCTACAACAATTTTATTAATTGAGTCCTCGTCTGTTATCTGCTCCAACCCTTGTTGCTTAATCAATTCATCTGCTGAGTCAGCGCTTGTAAGCATCTGATTAAAAAGATTTTTGGCAATCTTAGAAGATATTGTGTTGTCATCTACCCTAGAGAGAAGCGATGCCAATCTTTTTGGTTTAATTTGAAAAGCATTGATTTCGATATTCTCTCTATTAAGCACTCCAATGACCTCAGATAAAATCCAATTTGATACCATCTGAGCATCATTGCTAAAGTGATCCAGAGTGGCTTCAAAATACTCTGCAATTTGCATATTTCTTGCAATTTCTTCGGCATCGCTTTGTTTAATGCTGAGGGCCTCTATATATCTAGTAACTTTTTCATCAAATAGCTCTGGAAGTGATTGTGCAATCTTATCGATTGTCTCCTGATCAATTTCCAGTGGAAGGAGATCAGGGTCTGGAAAATATCGGTAATCATTTGCTTCTTCTTTGCTCCTCATGGGTCGTGTTTCGTCTTTGTCTGGATCATAAAGACGAGTTTCTTGAATAATGTGATCACCATTCTCTAGTCGATCAATCTGTCTTTCAACTTCATGATTGATTGCATTCTCTACAAAACGAAAAGAATTGATGTTTTTAACCTCAGTCCTTGTACCAAATTCAGTTTGTCCGAATGGGCGAACGGAAACATTGGCATCACACCTAAACGAACCTTCCTGCATATTGCCATCTGATATTTTTAGATACCTAACAAGCTGATGAATTTTTTGCATATATGACGATGCCTCTTCAGCTGACCTGATATCTGGCTCTGAAACAATCTCCAAAAGTGGAGTGCCAGCTCTGTTGAGATCAATGGCAGTTTGATTGCTAAACTTGTCATGTATTGATTTCCCAGCATCTTCCTCTAAGTGAGCTCTCGTAATGCCAACTTCCTTCTTGGTTCCGTCATTCAATTGAATCTCTAGTGAGCCGCCCTGCACAATTGGCAATTCTAACTGGCTGATTTGATAACCCTTTGGTAAATCCGGATAGAAATAATTTTTCCTTGCAAAGATTGATCTTCGACTGATTTCTGCATTGATTGCAAGACCAAACTTTATGGCCATCATGACTGCATCTTTATTCAAAACAGGCAATACTCCTGGATATCCTAAATCAACAAGTGAGGTATTGGTGTTTTGTTCAGAGCCATATGACGTTGATGCGCCCGAAAAAATCTTACTGTTTGTGTCCAGTTGGACATGAATTTCCAAACCAATTACTGTCTCCCAACTCATCGGTCCAACTCTCGACATATTCCAGGAATCTGCAGATGCCAGTCGGTCACCATCTGATATTTGTGAACAATATTTAGTAAATCATGCTCCATAAAGTGTGGAGCTATCACTTGCATTCCAAATGGAAGATCATCTACAAATCCAATTGGATGTGAGATGGCGGGCACGCCAGATAAATTGGATGAAATGGTATAGATATCATTCATATACATACTGACAGGGTCATCTACCTTTTCTCCCAGTTTGAATGCTGATTGCTGGGTGGTTGGGCCCATGATGACATCGACTTCTTTAAATGCATTCAGGAAATCCTGATTGATGAGTTGCCTTACTTTCTGAGCTTTGAGGTAGTATGCGTCATAATATCCAGCCGAGAGAACATATGTGCCAGTGATAATCCTTCTTTTGACCTCCTGTCCAAATCCTTCTTTTCTGGTCTTTTTATAAAAAGCATCTAAATCACTATCGTCACTTGATCGATGCCCAAATCGCACACCATCATATCTAGCAAGATTCGATGAGCACTCCGCAGGTGCCACAACATAGTATGTTGGCACAGAGTATTTAATGTTCGGCAAACTTATATCCTTAAACTTAATGCCCATTTTTTCATATTCATGAATCGAGTCACTCACAAGTCCTTGATATTTTGAATCTAGGCTCCCATCGAAAAATTCCTTAGGCAAACCAACAACCTTTCCAGAAAGATTATCATTTAAAAACTCAGTATATTTTGGCACTTCCTCCATTGAAGAAGTTGAATCTTTATGATCATAGCCTGCCATGTGTTCGAGAAATATTGCTGCATCTTCTGCTGAAATCGATAGAATGCCTGCTTGATCAAGGCTTGAAGCGAATGCAATCATCCCATATCTTGAGCATCTTCCATAAGTAGGTTTTAGACCTGTGATACCAGTCAAAGCGGCAGGTTGCCTAATGGATCCGCCTGTATCGGTCCCAAGTGCAATTGGCGCCATCCCAGCGGCGACCGCAGCTGCAGAGCCTCCAGAGGAGCCTCCCGGGGTTCTCTCTGTATCCCATGGATTAAGAACATTTCCATAAAAGCTTGTTTCATTGGAAGAGCCCATTGCAAACTCATCCATGTTGGTCTTACCTAATATGATTGTGCCCTTTTTTCTCAAATTCTTAACAACAGTGGCATCATAGGGAGACACAAAATTAGAGAGCATCTTTGAGCCGCATGTTGTTTTGTCTCCCTCGCTGCAGAAGATATCTTTTAGAGCATACGGAACTCCTTTTATTTCTGAATCATTTTCTTCAGTACCCGATGAGGTTTCATCACTTTCAATGGATATGAAAGCATTGATCGAATCATTCATTGCTTTGATTCGGTTTAGATATAACTGATAAACTTCATCACTGGAAACCGATTGATCTGCAATCATATCCTGAAGCTCTCTTACTGTATGACGTTTCATCAATCAATCACTTTTGGAACTTTATAGAAACCATCTTCAGCGAAGTCTGTATTCTTCTGATATTTATCTCTTTCATTAAACTCTGTGATTTCATCCTCTCTGAGCCTTTGACTCATTTGTAATGGATGAGCCATTGGTGCAATCTCTCCTGTATCGACTCCTTCAAGCTCTTTGATCATTTCCAAGATAGACTGCATTTGACTCAAAAATATGGACTGCTCTTCCTCATCCAAATTTAATTTTGAGAGGTTACATAAGTGCTCTATTTCTGATTTTTTGATGCTCATGACAATTGGCTAAAAATATAATACTAATAATAACTTCCTGTTGCTCAAAATCCTACAGGTTGTTAGAGTATGTGGATTGTCTCAATTTTTTTTCAACTAGGAAATGCTTAAGAATCTTATTGGATATTTTTCGAACGATCTTTCGATCGATCTTGGCACGGCGAATACGCTGGTTTATGCAAAGGGCAAGGGTGTTGTTCTCAACGAACCCTCGGTTGTAGCACTACGAAGCGAAAATGGTAAACCAACAAAAACCGTTGTAGCTGTTGGCACTGACGCTAAAGCAATGCTTGGCAGAACGCCAGGAAGCATTGAAGCAATCAGGCCGCTCAAGGATGGTGTGATCGCTGATTTTATTGTCACAGAGGCCATGCTTCAAGCTTTCATTAAAAAAGCTCACGGAAACAAAATCTTCAGACCAAATCCAAGAGTCTTGGTATGCGTACCTTTTGGGTCCACTCAAGTTGAAAGAAGAGCAATAAGAGAATCTGCAGAAGGCGCGGGCGCAAGAAAAGTATTTCTAGTTGAAGAACCAATGGCTGCAGCAATAGGTGCTGGCCTTCCGGTTCATGAAGCAAGAGGATCAATGGTTGTCGATATTGGAGGCGGTACTTCAGAAATTGCTGTTATATCATTGAATGGGATTGTTTATGGAAACTCAGTAAAGGTTGGTGGAGACACTTTTGATGAAGCAATCATTAACTTCATCAGACGAAATTATGGGATTCTTATCGGTGAGGCAACAGCAGAAAAAATAAAGCATGAGATAGGAAGCGCATACCCAAGTGATACAGTCAGTGAAATCTCAGTAAAAGGCCGAAATTTGTCAGAAGGAGTGCCCAGAACTTTCACATTAAACAGCAATGAAATCTTAGATTCTTTGCAGGAACCTCTTCAAGGAATTGCAAATGCACTAAAATCAGCTCTGGAGCAAACACCGCCTGAGCTTGGCTCTGATATAGCTGAAAGAGGCATCGTTCTAACTGGAGGAGGTGCCCTTCTTCAAAACATAGAAAAACTCTTGGCAGAAGAAACTGGATTGCCAGTTCTAATCGCCGAGAATCCTTTAACTTGCGTTGCGAGAGGCGGGGGCAGGATTATCGACATCCTCGACGAAAAAGGGGCAGACTTTTTTGAACTAAGCTAAGGCTCAAGATAACGGGTTACTATGGCAATCAATCCTAGTCAAAGAATCCATCGTTACGAAAAAAATTATTCATCCTATCGCTTGATCTTTGTGATCGTTATTTCCTGCATCTTGATGTATCAGGATTCTCAGGATGGATACACAAAAACACTGCGAACATATCTATCGGTATTAGCATACCCCGTAACATATGTGGTCAATCTCCCTAATAATACCCTAAAAGGGTTTCGGGTAGCACTGTCAGAAAGATCTTCAATCATTGATGAGAATAAAAGACTGAAGAAGGAAAATATCCAGCTCAAATCTGACTTGCAGGAAGTGTATAAACTGGATGCGGAAAATAAGAGACTCTATGAACTGCTCGACTCATATCCAGACAGGCAAAAAAAATTCTTGTTTGCTGACATTATTGCAACGAGTTCGGTTTTGGATAGGCATCAAATCATAATTGACAAGGGAAGCAATGATGGTGTCAACCTCGGAGATGCTGTGGCTGATCCAAATGGAATCATAGGACACGTAATCAGAGATCAGGTGTTTTCATCAGAGGTGCTTCTTATTTCCGATCTTGAACATGCGATTCCAATTGAAATTACAGACACAGGTGAGAGAGCGATAGCATATGGAACAGGCAATAAGAATCTGCTATCGATCAAATCAATACCGCCAAATTCAAAGGCTCAAAAAGGCGCTGTCGTCATTACTTCAGGCTTGGGTGGTAGATACCCAGAAGGATTTCCTGTTGGAGAGATATCAGAATTAGGCAGAAAAGAAGGTGAGAACTTTTTAACCATTGATCTATCGCCTTTTGCAAATCTAGAAATGATTAATGAAATATGGGTCATTCAAACAGGGGTTACTGAGAATGAATAAAAAACTCAATAATCTCATTTTTGTCTGGTCAATGATGCTTCTAACAACCATGATGACAATAATGCCTCTGCCCAATTTTTTCTATGGAATTAGAATCGAATGGATCTCACTTGCAGTCATTTTTTTCTCGATGATGAATGTCTCTTTGATGGGTGTGATTGCTGCTTGGGCAATCGGTCTTTTGTTGGACCTTCTTCAAGGGGGCTTGCTGGGAGAAAATGCATTAATCCTGTCTGTCATCAGTTATCTATCGTATCGATTTAGATTTCAGGTTCGAGTCTACCCTGATTGGCAGCTTATGATTGTGACACTCTTTTTTCTTTCTTTTGGAAATTTAATATCACTATGGATTAGGGGGTTCAGCGGTCGGATAATTTTTATAACTGAAGAATGGTTGAGTATACTAATAGCTGCCTTGATATGGCCAATATTTATGAGGTTGCTTCAGATGCTTCAAAACTACTTTGTTGAAGATTAATGGGTAACTTCAAAACCAAGCAAACACAAGAGGCAGAGAGATCTGTATTCTTGAATCGGATTTTATTCTCTTCTCTAGCGATTCTAATCCTAGGAGGCCTAATTATTACAAGATTGGTTTACCTCATGGTTATTCAAACAGATGATCTCAGTCTTCGCTCAATAAATAATACCCTGAGGACACAATCGATCCCAGCTCCTAGAGGGCTTATTTACGACAGGAATAATCGAGTAATTGCAGAAAATAAACCCAAATTTCAGATGGAAATGATCCCTGAGCAAGTGAATGAACTTCAGAATTCGTTGGTGTATCTCACAGAGCTGGGCATTCTGAATGAGAATGAGATTCCAATCATCCAAGAAAGAGTTCGCAAGAACTATCAATTCAAAAGCATCGTCATTAAAAGAGACTTGAATGAGAAAGAAATTGCAATATATGCCAATAACAGAATGCTGCTCAAAGGTTTTGATATCAAGTCAAGGCTGACTCGCAACTATCCCCAAGGTGAAATATATGCTCATGTAGTTGGGTACATGGGCTCTATTTCTAGCAATGATTTTCAGCGATTTGATCCCAGTTTTTACACAGGCAAAGAGCAGATTGGTAAATCAGCCATTGAAAGAGAGTATGAACATGTACTTAGGGGCATTCCTGGCAAACAGAAACTGCTGGTTAATGTCAGGGGTCGAGTCATGGATGAAGTCGAAAAAGAAGCCTTTACTTCAGGCAATAACATCGTATTGACTCTCAATAGTGAACTGCAGAAAACAGCATATGAATCCATGGCAGGCAAAAAAGGTTCTGTTGTAGCAATGGATCCAAGGAATGGAGAGATTCTTGCAATGATCAGCATGCCCTCTTTTGACCCAACAGCAATCAGTCTTGGACTCTCTCAATCTGAATTCAATAAATTAAATGGAAACAAAAAGAGACCTCTATTCAATCGGGCAATAGCTGGACAATATCCTCCTGGCTCTACCGTAAAACCAATGCTTGCACTTGGTGCCCTTGATATGGGGGTTGTAGACTCGGATTATTATCTTCCATGCGAAGGAGAATTTAAGCTTCCAAACTACTCAAGACCCTTCGGGGATTGGGCAACACATGGCTCTGTAAATACAAAAAGAGCAATCCAAGCTTCGTGTGATGTTTACTTTTATGAATCAGCAGTCGAGATGGGGATTGAACGAATGAGTGCTTTTTTGAAAAAGTTTAATCTAGGCGAAAAAACAAAATTAGATCTAGGCTCTGAGAAAGAAGGTTTGGTACCAAATCAAGAATGGAAAAGAAATAATTTTGAATCAAAACAAAATCAGAACTGGTATCTAGGTGAGACAGTGATTGCTGGAATTGGACAAGGATATATGCTGGCGACACCATTACAATTGGCATATGCAACATCAATCATTGCGAATAGAGGATATGCCTATAAGCCTCACATTTTGAAGCAAATGAATTTGAATGGCATCAGCGAGGCTTCACACACCCAATCTCAAAGAATTGATCATCTTATGAATATTGATGAAAAGTATTGGGATATTGTATTTGATGGGATGAATGCGGTTGTGAATGAACAAAGGGGAACTGCTTATGGTGTATTTCCTAAAAATTCAGACATTGCTGGTAAAACTGGTACCTCACAGGTGTTCAGCATGGACAAACGTTCTGGAGATGATATGCCAGAAGAATTGAGAGATCATGGTCTTTTCATTGGCTTCGCTCCCATAAATAACCCTGAAATTGTGGTTGCTGTAATTGTTGAAAATGGCGGAGGTGGACGAGTCGCTGCCGCACCAGTAGCAGAAAAGATGTTTAGCAAATTCCTAGAACTTGGAGGTATAAAAGTTGCTCAATCGAATTGAAACATGGCAGATACAATCGAAAGAAGGGCTGATGAGTCAAATTCATATCGATCTGCCTTTAATGATTGCGGTCCTTTTGGCAAGCACAGTGAGTGCTATTGCAATTTTTTCTGCCTCCAATAGCAGTGAAGCCTTTCTAACATCTCATCTCATAAGAATTGGTCTCTCAATCCTTGCTATGATTGTGGCTGCCCAATTCAGTCCACTCTTCTACTCAAGGGTTGCTCCATGGCTATATGCGATCTGCTTAGTTCTACTCATAGCAGTCTTTTTCTTTGGGGAAACGAGAAATAATGCAACACGATGGATCCATATAGGAATTTCTTTTCAGCCCTCAGAATTTCTCAAAATTGCAATGCCATTGGTTGTTGCAAAATATATCGCATCTGGGTCAATTCCATTGAATAACACAAACATAATGGCCTCCCTTGTTCTGGTATTTCTACCCACTGCACTGATCTTTAAACAGCCCGACCTTGGAACATCTATCTTAATTGCCTTTTCTGGTTTGGTTATCGTCTTCTTGTCGGGGATAAAAAAACGTTATCTTTTTTCAGCAATCATTCTTTTCCTAGGATGTCTTCCATTTATATGGAAAACAATTCATCCATTTCAACAACAAAGAGTTCTGACTTTTCTCGATCCAGAAAAAGATCCACTCGGCGCTGGATATCATATCATTCAATCAAAAATTGCCATCGGTTCTGGGGGCCTATTTGGCAAAGGATGGCTGAATGGCACTCAGGGACAATTGGATTTTTTACCGGAGAGGACAACTGATTTTATTTTCTCAATATTGGCAGAAGAATTTGGATTAGTTGGTGTCCTCTTAATAATACTCATTTATCTATTTATTGTGGGAAGAGGTCTCTTGATTGCCATCAATTCTGATGATCTATTCTCAAGGTTGGCTGCATCAAGCATCAGTCTGACATTCTTCATATATGTCTTTGTAAATATTGGCATGACTACTGGCCTACTGCCAGTTGTTGGTGTGCCGCTTCCGCTGATCAGTAAAGGAGGGACTTCAAGCTTCACGCTAATGGCAAGCCTCGGGATACTGATGTCTTTGCATACACATAAACGTTTAATACCAAGATAGGAATTTAAAAATGATTCATCAAATAAAACACTTTGTCATCGTCTTAGCTCTTATCATTAATCTTCATCCATCGCTGGCATCGACAGCCCAAGAAAAGGAAAAGAGTCTTCTCATTGATGAATTGATCCAGGAACACGGTTTCGATGAACAATATGTATTGGATATTTTTGATAATACGAAGTATTTACCTGAACTGATTGAATCAATATCAAAACCAGCCGAAAGAACAAAAACTTGGCCAGAGTATAGAAATATATTTGTCACAAAGAAGAGAATTGCTGCAGGTGTCCTTTTTGCAAAACAACATGAAGAAATAATTAATCGTGCCGCAAGAGAAATGGGTGTACCAAGAAAGATCTTGCTTGGAATATTGGGTGTCGAAACTTATTATGGAAGAGTCAAAGGAAGTTATAAAGTGATGGACTCACTGTACACACTTGCAACCGGATACCCACAGAGAGCAAAATTCTTCAAAAGTGAATTGATCAATCTTTTCTATCTTTCTAGAGAAGAAAATCTTCCAATCCTCGATATCAAAGGCTCTTATGCTGGGGCAATGGGAGCGCCCCAATTCATTTCATCGAGCTATAGAAACTATGCTGTCGACGGTAATGCTGATGGGAGGATTGATCTCTTCAATAGCTGGGATGATGTACTCATGAGTATAGGGAATTATCTAAAACGGAATGGATGGGATTCATCAAAATCGATATACAGTCGTTATCCTTTAAGTAATCTAAAACTCTCGGAATTGGCATCAAAAACAATTAAGCCGACATCAACAATCCAAGACCTTTTGAATGAAGGCATTGAGATTAATGGTTTTCGAGCCGATGATATAGCACAATTAATTCAGTTAGATGACGCAAATATTAGAGACGATTCTTATATTGGGCACCACAACTTATATGTTATAACCACTTATAATCGAAACGTGATGTATGCACTGGTCGTGATTCAACTCGGAGAAGAAATCGAAAGTTATCTGAATTAATTAAAATTTATGAACAAATCACTTCTCCTATTATTCTCTTTAACATTGACGATGTCGGGATGTTCGCTGCTTCAAGAGGATAAAAACTTTAATCTGACGGAACAAGAAGTCACTTCAATCCTGAATGATGCATGCACGATCAAGCGTGACAAAAGGCAGCGTTATAAAATTGATGGAAAAAGATACAGAACACTTTCCTCAAGCCAAGGCTATAAAAAGAGAGGAATTGCCTCATGGTATGGCTCAGACTTTGATGGAAAACAAACTGCTTGTGGTGAAGAGTATGATATGTATGATTTCACCGCCGCCCATAAAACTCTTCCACTGCCCTCTTATGTGAAAGTCCAAAATCTCAGAAATGGAAAAACAGTGATTGTTAAAGTGAATGACAGAGGCCCATTCGTCGATGATCGACTGATTGATTTATCCTATGCAGCAGCAAAAAAAATTGAAATGCTCGATAGCGGAACATCGCCGGTCAGAATTTATGCAGTCAGCGAAGCTGAAGCAGCAAATTTCTTCAAAAAGAATGACAAGTCCATCTTCTCGATCAGTCTGTTTGAGAAAATTGTAAATAGAAACAAAAGAAGTATTACCCTTCAGGTTGGTGCTTTCAGCAGTTTAGATGGCGCAAGCTCACTTAAAAAGAAAATCGAGAGCCTAGGAGTAAAAAATGTTTTTATCTCAGCAGCTCGCTCAAAAAGAAAAACCTTCCACAGAGTGAGAGTTGGTCCAGTGAAAACGACAAAAGAGTATGAAGAGGCCATTAGAAAACTCGGCTCTTTATCGCTTGATATCAATCTAATATCAAACTGAGAACTCTTCTCCAAATACCTAAAAGATGACTTTTATGTTATTGTTGAAAAAAAATTAAAGAGTTTTGATTCTTTTGCACCAATAGCCCATGAAAACATCTCTTACAATATTAAACTGTCTAATCGTGATTGTTTTTGCTCCGATTGCAAATTCGATCGTAATTGTCCCCAAACCACCTGAAATAAAGGTTGAGAGCTACGTTTTGTATAACCCCAATACGGGAACAATCATTGCCAGCGAAGAAGAGACCAATCAAATCAAGCCAGCGAGCATTACCAAATTAATGACTGCATATACAGTATTCCATGCCATCAATGAAGAGCAGATTGCAATGGATGATCCGGTCAGGGTAAGTGATTATGCAATGTCTGTTGGCGGATCAACTATGTTCCTCAATCAATATATGGATGTGACCGTAGAAGATCTGATCCAAGGCATGATCATAATATCTGGAAATGATGCTAGCGTTGCTTTGGCTGAGCATATTGCAGGCAACGAAGAGACATTCGCCATATATATGAACATGTATGCAGAAGCGCTTGGCATGAAAAATACAAATTACACAAATTCAAGCGGCTTAGAAGAAGAAGAGCATTTTTCGTCAGCACTGGATATTGCCATGTTGGCTGGAAGAATTATTGATGAGTTTCCACAACACTTTCACTACTATTCAGAGAAGACTTATCAGTTTGACCAAGCGAAAGACCTCAAAACAGGTAAGCCGATTGTTCAATACAATAGAAATAAATTACTGAGAAGAGACTCATCGGTTGATGGGATGAAGACAGGGTACACAAAGTCTGCGGGTTACTGTCTTGTGGCTACTGCTCAGAGAGACGGGACTCGTTTAATTGCGGTCGTAACCGGAGCAAAGTCCAGTGATGAAAGGAATAATGCTGCAACTGCTTTACTAAATTATGGTTTCCGGTTCTTCGAAGAAAGAATGATTATCGAGGCTGGAAAAGACTATGGAGAAGCCCAAGTCTGGAAAGGAGATTCAGACTTTGTGCATATGGTGGCCAAAAATGAAATGGAACTAACCATAGCAAAGGGGATGTATGATGAGATAGAATCATCCGTTGAAGTTTTTGAGCCAGTGATCGCGCCAACACCATTGGATCAACCCATTGGAAAACTCACTTTGAAGCTAGAAGGCAAAGTTATTGCCGAAACCAACCTCTTTCCTGGAAAAAATATAGAAGAAGACAATCTATGGGGATGGTTATATGACTCTGCATTACTTCTATTTGAATGATTCAAAGATCTGACTAAGCAAAAGAAAATTATTTTCAGAGACTTGGGACTCAGGAATTATAAAGAGATCAATCTGAGGATGAAATCATTCACCGAAGAACGCCAGCCTGAAACAAACGATGAAGTGTGGACTCTAGAGCATGATTCTGTTTACACATACGGTGTCAGCACCGATCCAAAAAAAATCCCTAATCAGTTACCTCATCCGATTTTAAAGACCGATCGTGGTGGAAAAATAACGTACCATGGTCCGGGGCAATTGGTTGTATACATCTTAATGGACTTTAATAGAGCTTCCATTAAACCCAAAGAATTTATTAGTAAATTCCAGTCTGTGATACACAAAACTGTCGCCAATTATTGTCAAGAAGCGATCCTGAATGAAAATGAAGCAGGCATCTTTCTTGAGGATCAAAAGTTGGCAAGCTTCGGATTAAAAATGACAAAGAAAGGAAGTTATCATGGGGCAGCAATCAATCACAGCATGATTCTAGATGCTTGGAATGAGATTGTGATTTGTGGAAATTCAAATCATCGAGCAATCGATCTTCGTTCACTGGGTATATCTGTTAGCAGAGATGAATTAATCACTGAAATGACAAAAAATCTATTGCTAGAGTTTTAAAATCTAATCCTCAAAGTCTCTTGAAGGCTGAATCCAGGTCTGACATTAGATCCTCTGGGTCCTCAAGGCCGACATGAATCCTCACAAGGGTATTCTTCAATTGATCCAGAGATGATTTTCTCTCTTTTTGAATCCTGACAGGCGTTGCCAGTGACTCAAACCCTCCCCAGCTATAACCCATGGAAAAGATCTCCATGCCATCAAAGAATCTCTCCAAATTTTCATCTTCATATTTTTGATCCAAGATGATCGACATCAGGCTTCCACCTCCTGTGAAATACTTTTCCCAGTTTTGGAAGTGCTCAGAATTTGGCAGTGGAGGAAATAAGACTGTTTCGACCATGGGGTTTGAGTCCAGCCATGAGGCAATTTTCATGGCGTTTTCAAATTGTGCCTCCATTCTGACAGCCATTGTTCTCAAACCTCTTAAGCCTAGATAGCAGGCATCAGGTTCGGCACAAATGCCTTGATTTCTTGCTGAGTTCTTTATTTTTAAGTAAGTTTTCTCATTGCAAGCAACAATGCCCAGCATCGCATCCGAGTGTCCAACGACATATTTTGTCGCTGCCTGTATTTCCACATCAATGTCGTGTTCAAAAGTCCTAAAATACAGAGGTCCGGCCCAAGTATTGTCAAATAAAATCATTATCTCATTGCCGATTTCTTTGGATTTTTTTCTAATTGCATCGGTTACGGTCTTTATATCAAAGACTTCAAACGTATTCGAGCTCGGCGCCTCTAGATAAACAATCTTGGTATTGGGTTTGATTAAATCTGCAATTTCGTCACCAATCGTTGGTGAGATAAAATCAAATTCGACACCAAACTTTGATAAATGTCCTGAAAAAAGCTCTGCAGTCGGCTCATAGGCGCCTTCTGTGATCAAAGCATGGCTTCCATTCTCCATGAAGGCACTGATCGCAATATTGATTGCAGACATTCCTGAATTGGTTGCTATGGATCGATAAGCGCCAGAAAGTTCACTATAGGCTTCTTCAAGCGCAAGACTATTGGGTGACCCAAGGCGTCCATATCGATACGTTGCATATTCATGGTCCCAATCTTTATATTCCTTCAATGTATTGAATAGAACTGTTGAAGATCGGTAGGGAGGAATATTGACTGCTCCCCTTGCATAATCTTGTGACCTTCCTGACTGAGCCAAAATGGTTTTTGAGTTTTTTTTCTTTTGTTTATTCATTGCTTTTTCTTGTACAAATTTCCTCAGCTTCAGCCAGTCTATCCACGGTACCCACGTCTAACCAATCTCCCTGGAATAGCTCACCCGTAATCATCTTTTTATCGATATAATCATTTAATAATTCTGCCAGTGAAAAATATCTCTGAGATGACTGCCTGAAACAATTGACTGAAAAGAAACTGATTCCACTGAAAGTATATCGCTGATTATTAGAAATGGTAACTCTATCTCCATCGAGACAAAAATCACCATTTGGATTATGATCAGGATTTGGCACCATAACAATATGGCCCATTATTCCTGGACTCAAACAAATACGTTTGAAACTAAAGTTTGTCATAATGTCGGCATTGATGACCCAGAAATGCTCATCAGTGATTAGACCGCTATCAATCATGTTGAAAATTGCACCCGCAGTGCCCAATGGTTCTTCACCTTCATTGATGAACTCAATATTCATATCTGATTGCTCGTATTTTTCAAGAAATGATTCTATTTGTTCTCCCATTTTAGAGCCATTAACAATGATGTTTCTGACTCCGGATTCATATAGGCGATTGATATTCCTCTCCAGCAGAGTTATTCCAGATATCGCTATCAATGGCTTTGGAACCAAATCTGTAAGAGGTCTTAATCTCTCTCCCTTTCCTGCAGCAAGGATAATTGAGTGCATTTGTGTCACTGGAGTTTTAATTGAATCAAAATATCCTCAAGGCTTTCATACTGATTACTTAGATGCTTCAGGTAGTCCATTGTCAGAGGGATATCATTGATGTAGTTATTCTTTTTGTCTCGGTGTTTCAATCTAGAAAAGATTCCTATTGCCTTGAGGTGTCTTTGTATACCCATTAAATCAAAATCCATGATGAATTCATTGAGCGGTTTGTTCGTCATATCATTTTTGATCAAATGATCGTAATAGAATCTTAGCATGTTATGCATCTGGTCCGGTTCAATCTTGATATAACAATCTCTGAGCAATGAAACAATGTCATAAGTGATTGGCCCTGACACAGCATCTTGGAAATCAACAAATCCCATCTCATCCTTATCTGAAATCATAATATTTCTGGAATGATAATCCCGATGAACCAAAACTTTCTCTTGATTGCTTGCTCTTTGAGTCAATTGCATAAACAGAAGATCAAAATCAACCTTCTCAATCTCTTGGACACTCAGTCCAAGCTCATGAAAACAAAACCATTCCTTAAAAAGCTCCATTTCAGAATAAAGTAAAGCATCGTCATAATCAGGAAGCTGACTTTTAAGACTTGCACCATTGATCTGCATCGAAACCAAAAGCTCTATGGCTTGATCATAAAGGCTTGAAAAATGGCTCTCTCCTCTATAATCAAAAAGTGTCTTTTTGCCAAGATCGCTGATTAAAAAATATCTGCCAGAGTCATCGATGTGATAAATATTTGGGATTGGCATTGATATTTGCTTTAGAAGATCTGATACATCGAGAAATTTCTCATTGTTTTCCAGGCTGGGGTCAGAATCCATAACAATAAAAGAACCCATCCGGTCATCAATGACCCTAAAGTATTTCCTAAAACTGGCATCAGAATTAATTTGCTGAATGCCAGAGAAAGAATAATCCTCCAGAGAGGACAACCATTTACTAATTTCTTCGCTCAAATTATTCATTCAGAAAATTATTTACCGATTCATTATAAACCACTTGATAAGGGAGAAAGATCAGTAAATTCAGCATAGATCATATAAAATTGTTTCAAATGAATTGGATCGATTCTTGCATGAAAAAACGGAAGGCTTATATCTTAATGATATTTGTTTTTATGTCCTCAGGCGTGGGAGAAATGGTTCATTCTCAGAATGCCTGTCTTATAAATGGTTTAGGTGATTTAAGATTCTCGGATGCCTCCAATGGCTTGAATAATGAGTCAAAATTAAATAATGAAATACGAATCACATCAGGCATCAATATCATTACTGCAGGCCAAGCTGTTTATGATGAAGGCGGAAGTTCAATTACTGCAAGCAAAGGTGTTACATTTGAGAGTCCAAACCTTTTCATTGAGGGACAAGAAGCGCTCATCAATACCGACGATGAGACAGCCATTTTAAAGAATACTCACTATTTTTTTTCTGATATTCCTGCAAGAGGAAGCAGTGAGGAATTTCGAATAGAAGAAGACAATCAATTTATCTTGATTAAACCCACATATACGACCTGCAATCAATTGGATCAATCTTGGGAATTGATCGCCGACGAGATATTGATCAAAGAAGACGAAGGTGAAGCAAAAAATATTGCTCTTCGCTTCAAAAATATACCGGTTCTTTTCCTACCCAGACTTACTTTTCCCACCAATGACGATAGGAAATCAGGTTTCTTAGTCCCCAGCTTTGGCTCTTCCTCTAAAAGGGGTCTTGAGATTGAGATTCCATATTATTGGAATATTGCGCCCAATATCGATCTCAAAACGACGGTTAATTGGATGAAAAAAAGAGGGGCAGATATGAAGTCTGAACTTCGATTCCTCACGCCAAAGCAAAAAGTTTTCATTGAGCTTAACCATTTGCCCTCTGATGATCTTTTCAATGATGATCGAACTTACTCAAGGGTGAATTATCAATTTAACCCATCGCTCAATACACAAATTGAAATATCTGGCGAGTACGCCTCCGATACAAGTTATTTTGAGGATTTGAGTCAAAGCACCAACGAAAGCAGTCGAACTCATCTTGCTAGAGATATTGTATTTAAGTCATTTGGTAAAAACTGGCTAATGAATATAGGCATGACCAATTATCAAATGTTGGATAATCAACCAGAATGTCTCGCCATTGAGATTTGCGATCAAGATGATCCCTATCGACTCAAGCCATACATGAATTTTAATGGCAACTGGCAAAGCAAAGAGTCAAACATCAATCTCGATGTGAATGCCGAACTTATTTCTTTCGATCACTTTCAAAACAAAGGCGGAAAAAGAATAAGAAATCGCACCACTCTATCGAAAATATTCAACTTCAGTGGTATTAAGGTAAAGCCATCCATAGGCATCGATTATGCAAAATTTAAAGCGGATTCTATTGGATTTAGACCTGAACATATTGAAGCGGATGCCAAAAGAACCATACCCATATACAGTCTGGACGTAAGAGCAAATCTCATAAAGATTTCAAATGATGATGATATACGACATTCACTCCAGCCACGCGTCATGGCTGTTCATATCCCATATGAAGATCAAAGCGACTTTCCTTTCATTGATACACTGATGCCGGACTTTAATTATTTCCAACTCTTCAATGAAAATCGCTTCATAGGTAATGATCGAATTGGTGACACGTCCAAAATCAGTTATGGCATAGTCGCAAAGAGAACCCGCATTCAATCGGGCAAAGATTTGATTGAATTTACTCTTGGTCAAACATTGCATTTAAGAGATGAAAAGATTGGTATTCCAGGCGATTCATTGAGAAATTCTGGTTCGTTGACCAATCTCGCCTCCCTCAACATTGCAATGACAGAATCGTTAAACTTGAAACTTGATCACTACTGGGATTCGGATGTCGATCAGCTAAAAAGAAGTCAAATAGGCATCGAGTATAGAAACAGTAAATCGAAGCATTTGAATTTGTCTTATCGATTTAGAAAGCAAAGCATTAAACAACTACATGGTACATTCTCATGGCCTATTCGAAATCAATGGAGCTTCATCGGTCACTATAAATATTCGATCAAAGATAGAAAAACCATTGATCAATTCTTTGGGCTCAATTACGAAACTTGTTGCTGGAGCATATCTGCAGTTTCCAGGAAGCATCTCATCTATCGAAATGGCGAAACAGACTCTTCATTTTCGATTCAATTCATGCTCAAAGGGCTTGGTGAATTTGGAACACCAATAAATCGACTCTTTGAAGATGGCATTTTTGCATACGATGAATCATAATTTGTCTTCAGAAATGATTAGAAAACTAAAAATAGTAGTCCTTATCCTCATCCTTCAGCCAAACCAGGGTGTTACACAGACTCGAGAAATTGGAGGCACCGGTGAGTTAGTTGATGGCATTGCTGCAATTGTGAATGATGGTGTTGTACTCAGAAGTGAAGTTGAGGATCAAATCACTATGATACTGAGCAATATTGAAAGACAGGACACGCAGATGCCTCCCATTGGGCAACTGAGGCAGGATGTTCTAGAGAGACTGATTCTACAGAGAATCCAGCTACAGAGAGCCGAGAGGTATGGGATCGCTATTTCTGACGAAGGACTGAATGCTGCCATCAATAATGTTGCCCTAAATAACAATGTCACTTTTGAAGAATTTCCTGAGGTATTGGCAGCTGAAGGCATTGATTACTTCAAATATAGAACTGAATTAAAGCAACAAATCACACTGGATGAGCTCAGACAGCGCGAAGTCTCTTCAAGAATTTCTGTTTCACAAAGTGAACTTGATAGCTATCTCATTTTACAAAAAGAAGAAGACCAAAAAGCCTACGATTACGATCTCTCACACATTTTACTGCCAATCACAAGCCGCTCCGGAGAAGGAGAAATTGATCGAAAACAAAAAATGATCAATGATCTTCGGTCAAAAATTGCAAGCGGTGAATCCTTCGAGTCAGTCGCTAGAAATTTCTCTGAAGGGCAACAGTCCTCTAATGGGGGGCGACTGGGATGGATGAAAGGCAGTGATTTACCTGAAATATTTTTATTGGCAATCAGGAGCGGTAAAATAGGTGAGCTTTCTCAGCCATTTCAGAGTTCCAGTGGCTTTCACTTGCTTAAGATCAATGGCGTCAAGGGCAATGACCCAGTGATCGAAGAACAGATTAATGTGAGGCATATTCTTATTAAAACAAATGAGATACTCGATGATGCTGCCGCTGAGGAAAAACTCAAGACGATTCGTACGCAAATCATTGATGAAGGTGACTTTGGTGCTGTTGCCTCTGCTGTGTCTGAAGATCCTGGTTCTGCTCAAGATGGCGGTGATATGGGGTGGGCTCCAAAAGGATTGTTTGTTCCTGAGTTCGAAGAAATTGCTTACTCACTGGGGATGAACCAAATCAGCGCTCCATTCAAATCAAGATATGGGTGGCACATCATACAGTACTTGGGACAAAGATCGCATGACATCACCGAAGAAGTTCAGAGACGTAAGGCTGTCTCTGCGATAAGGAGCTTGAAGCTTTCTGATGAAGTAGAAATATGGGCCAGAGAACTCAGGGATGAAGCTTATGTTGAGAAGCTTCCATTTGACTGATTTCCTAGCCGCATAATAATGTCTGAACTATATGCTGTAACATCGGGTGACCCAGCCGGTATTGGACCAGATATCTCTCTCAAAATTGCCCTCAGGGATGATAGTCATCAATTTGTTGTATTCGGGAATGTCGATTTACTCAGGGAAAGGGCTGAAATGCATAAAATGGACGTTAAATTTATTGAATTTGACGAATCAATGACAGACTCACAAATCCAGAAGAATACTCTTTTGGTTAAAAATTTTAGGCTGAATGAAATTGTTAAATCAGGAACAATGAATCCTCAAAATGGTTCTTACGTTCTATCCCTGATAGACGATGCCGTTAAAGGCTGTCTTGCCGGTCAGTTTTCTGGCTGCATTACCGGACCAGTAAACAAGGAAGCAATTACCAAAAGCGGTTACGAATTCTCAGGCCACACTGAATATATTGGCAAGCTTTGCGGTCAAAACCCGGTGATGTCATTTGTTTCAGACCAAATGAAAATTGCCTTAATCACAACCCATCTTCCACTTAAAGATGTTCCGGCTCATATTACGACCGATCGAATTATAGATGTTGCTAGAATTATCTACTCTGATCTCATTAATTATTTTGGCCTAGAAAATCCCAAAATCGGAATTGTAGGACTCAATCCTCATGCGGGAGAGAATGGATGTATTGGCAAAGAGGAAGAAGAAATATTTTCCCCAGCTCTAAGAACGTTGAGTAATGAGGGTATTGATATTGATGGGCCCTATGCCGCGGATACAATTTTTCTGAATGAAACAGGACATGACCTAATCATAAGCATTTTTCATGATCAAATTCTGCCTTTGTTTAAGTTTGCAAACCCTCATCTCTCAACAAATGTAACCATGGGACTAAAAATTATCAGGACATCTGTGGATCATGGTGTGGCTTTTGATAAAGTGGGAATGCAAGATATCAATCATCAGAGCCTCTATCATGCCTTAGATACTGCGAAGTCAATGGCTTACTCTTATGAAAAAACCAAGTCATATTAGAGCTAAAAAACACTTAAGTCAGAACTTTTTGACCGACGAAAACGTGATCAATAAGATTATTCGGTCCTTTAGCTTAATGGACGATGACCACGTTGTTGAAATTGGTCCTGGATATGGATCAATGACTTTCCCAATCATAGAAATCATCGAGTCAATTGATGTGATTGAACTGGATAAAAATCTTGTTAAACACT
This sequence comes from Gammaproteobacteria bacterium, assembly GCA_002717445.1. Classification (GTDB taxonomy): domain Bacteria; phylum Pseudomonadota; class Gammaproteobacteria; order Steroidobacterales; family UBA11654; genus CACPJA01. The sequence continues at coordinate 23,385 of PBDY01000008.1, forward strand.
TGAATGAGAATGATCATAAAAAATCAGTCAATGTAATCCAGGCAGATGCTTTGAGCTTTGATTTTTCATCGCTTTTGAAAAAAAAGCCCATGCGACTCATTGGTAATTTGCCCTACCATATTTCAACGCCTTTACTGTTTCATTTGCTAGGTTTTTCTGAAATCTTTCAAGATTTTCATATCATGGTGCAAAAGGAAGTTGCGGATCGAATGGCAAGCATCCATGGCAATAAGACTTATGGAAGATTGTCGGTCGCAATCCAATCAAGATGTGTAGTATCAAAGATCCTCGATATAAAGCCGGGTGCATTTCATCCCAGGCCTAAAGTTCTCTCTTCAATTGTCAAGCTTGTACCAAAAGCATCGCTAGGAACAGAGATGCATTCAAGACTGGATCGGATCATAAAAATTGCTTTCAATCAAAGAAGAAAGAAGGTTCGTAATTCGCTAAAAGAAATCTTTAGCCCAGAGGTGATTTCTGCTTGTGGAATTGACCCAAATTTTAGGGCTGAAAATCTCAGTGTCGAAGATTATATAAGGTTATCAGAACTTAAAGGATAGGTTTGATGAGGAAAATAGTCATTGGTGATGTTCAGGGGTGTTTGGATGAGCTCAAGGGATTGCTTGAAAAAATCGATTTTGTTTCATCCTCAGATCAATTAATCTTTTTAGGGGACCTTGTCAATCGAGGCCCGAAATCGCTTGAAGTGCTGGAATATTTATACTCCATGGATCATTGTGTAGTGAATACTCTTGGCAATCATGATCTGCATTTAATTGCCCTTGCAATGACCGATCGACCCTATCGTGAAAAAGACCAGTCACTATGGCCAATTCTAAATTCAAAAAATAAAACGGGTCTTATCGAGTGGCTTAGACACCAGCCTATAATGCATGAAGAGCCCGCCTTGGAATCAATCATGGTTCATGCAGGTATTCATCCTTCTTGGGACATATTGCAAGCCAGATCAATGGCAAGAGAGATTGAGTCGCTTTTGCAAAGCAATAATGCTTCATCGGTTTTGAGTGAAATGTATTCCGATGACTCCTGGTCGTCTGATTTAGAAGGCGCCTCTAGAGTAAATTCGATCATCAACAGCTTCACAAGAATGCGATTTTTAGATCAATATGGTGTCTGCAACTTTACCGAGAAGAATGCCCCCAAAGACAATGATGATTCACTCATGCCATGGTTCATGAATCAAGAAATGAAAATTAAGGATATGAATATTTTCTTCGGACACTGGTCAACTTTGGGAGACTTTCGGTTCGAGAATGTCTTCTGCTTAGACGCGGGATGTGTCTGGGGCGGTGAAATGATTGCGATCGATCTTAATCAACCCCTAGAAAAGATAAAATTTCAAAGTTTTATATCGAAATAGGTGCTGATATATGGGGATAAGACTCATAATTAATGAGCTCAAAATCCTCATATTTGTAGTCATAAATTGATTCGGGCTTTCTTTTGATATTCATTTTAGGCAGTGGATAGGGCTCCCTTTTTAGCTGTTCATTGGCCTGCTCTAAATGATTGAGATATAAATGCACATCCCCTCCTGTCCAAATGAAATCACCAACGTCTAAATCACATTGTTGTGCAATCATGTGTGTCAATAAACTGTATGAAGCAATATTGAACCCCAATCCTAAAAATGTATCGCAACTTCTCTGATACAACTGACATGAAAGTTTTCCTTGCGAAACAAAAAATTGAAAAAATGCATGGCATGGGGCCAATGCCATCTTTCCTTTTTTGACATTTTCTTGAGGGGGAATACTTTCATCCGGTAAATCGGCAACATTCCAAGCGCTGACAATGATTCTTCTTGATGAAGGGTTGTTTCGGATTTGTTCAATGACTTGATCGATCTGATCAATGTGTTGTCCATTGTTGTGATCAAACCAATTTCTCCACTGAAATCCATAGATTGGACCTAGGTCTCCAGTCTCTGTTTCCCACTCATCCCAGATGTGAACATCATTATCTTTGAGGACGGTATTGTCTGTAGAGCCATCCAAAAACCACAAGAGCTCATAGACAACTCCTTTAAAAAAGATCTTCTTTGTTGTCAAAATTGGAAAACCTTGTTTCAAATTGAACCGCATTTGGTGCCCAAAAAAACTCTTGGTGCCTGTCCCGGTTCTGTCGTCCTTGACTTGTCCCTCATCGAGAATCTTTTGTAATAAGTCTAGATACTGCTTCAAAGCTTTTCCTTATTTTCTTTGTCTGCTTTATTCTTCTTTTAATTTATGCCTGATTATAATCCATAAACCCAAGATTAGCATTGGCAATGAGAGCACTTGGCCAAGTGTTAGCCATTCACTATAGAGATAGCCAATATGAAAATCGGGCATTCTAAAAAACTCAATTAAGATTCTAAAAAATCCGTAGTAAAATAAGAAAGCAGCGGCAACCAGGCCGCGTCCTCTTTGTACTCGAGAATAGGTCCATAATATTATGAATAGGATCAAGCCTTCTAATATTGCCTCATATAATTGGGTTGGATGCCTAACAACACCCTCTACAAGAAATCCTAGGGCAATATCCGTTGGGCTGCCCCACAATTCGTTATTTATAAAATTACCCAATCGTCCAAGACCCAATCCAATGGGTACAAGTGGTGCAATAAAATCGATGAGCGACACAAAATCCACTTTCACATTGGATGAAAAAATCCTTGCAGCTACTATTACTCCTATAAAACCACCGTGGAAAGACATGCCACCTTGCCAAACTTGAGGCACTCTTGCTAACCAAGGTATTGGATCTGAAATAAGAGATTCTGTGTCATAAAACAACATGTAACCCAACCTACCGCCAACAATGACACCGACAGCAGAATAAAAAATTAAATCCTCGATCTGTTCATTGACCAAAGGAGACCAATCTTTTTTTGTCCTTTTCATAGCCAGCCAATAAGCTGCAACAAACCCCAATAGATACATCAAGCCATACCAGGCTATATGGATTGGCCCAAGGGAGAATGCAATTGGATTAATTTCTGGATAAACAAACATTACCAGGGAAGGACTCTCTCATCGACATTAATCGCTTTGTTTCCATTCTCCTTGAGTGTTTCTTGCGAGAGAGTATCAATGATGTTAATCAGGCTTTTAGCGCTCTCATCCGGTGTAATTTTATTAGGCCCTCTGTAACCAGACTCTGCCAATAATTTCGTATCAACTTGTCCAGGTGCAATTAAAGCAGAAATAATGCCCTGCTTTCTGAGGCTTGCATTCATTGCTACAACAGCCATATTCAATGCTGCTTTACTCATCCGGTAAAAATAAAAATAACTCTGGTTGGCCGTGATTTGCATCGAACCCAGTCCACTTGTCATTGAGACGATCTTCTTTTGTTGACTCATCGATACATGCTCAATAAATGCTTCTGAAACCTTCAATGGAGCCAGGGTGTTTACTGCAAATACCTGTTCAAATGTTTGCTCATTCAGTGCTCCAAATACCTGGTCCTTAACCTCGCCTAAAATGCCTGCATTGTTCAAAAGAACATCAATCGGTATGCCATTATATTTCTTTGCCAAAGCAACAATTTGCTCCTGTGATGTCACGTCCAATTGTTCGATATTAACGTTACTGTATTCCTTTTTGAGTGAGGCCAGTTCCGCTGCTCTGTTTGGCTTCCTGCAAGTCGCGATGACATTCCAACCTTGTTCCGCATAATTCTGAGCAAGGGCCAGACCAATCCCCCTATTTGAGCCCGTTATCAGCACCGTTGATTTATCTTGATCAATGGTTGGGTGTTCGCTAGCAATGACCTTGGTGCCTGCTGAAGCAAAAAGAAAGACTGCAATCATAACCATCGTCAAAGGTTTGATTTGATCTGATTTAAAAATTTTCATACACGGCTCCTTTTTTATTCCTTTATTTCGCTTTTAATTCTAAATGATCTTAAACAGCTTGGACATCTCGTTTGTCTGATGAGCATTTAAATAATAGAATTAGATTAGCATCTATTGGAGTACAAGCATGGCGTTTATGAAATACATTCTTTCGGGCATTGTAATAATTTTTTTTACGAATGGCACCGTCCTAGGCAGCCATCATCATGACAGCGAATCAAACAAGCCCAGCGGAGATGGCCATTGTGCTTATATGGCTGACAATCCATTTGCTGGTATTCCATATAAGGCATGTAGAACCAATGTTTCAGAAAATTTTTGCAAGGCATTTGCTGAAGTTGGTGATGGAGTGGTGACAATTCTAGATCCTAACTATGGCGAAGGAGACTGCCCAAGGGAGTCATCAATAGGTTCTTGCGAAAGAGGCGGATGGGAAGAAGTCTATTACGAAGATAACAACCAAGGTCCGATGGGCGTAAAGTTTGGTTGCAACTTTGCTGGGGATTGGATTAAGCCAAGATAAAAACTCAAATGAATCCAACAGTAAACATCTGTCGAACTGTTTCGTTGATCGTGAAATCAACGGAATGGGGGATCTTTTGAGCTCAAGCAGTAAAAAATTTCAATCAAGAGGCTTGCTGTGAATAGCAATAACAACGATGCCATCTTGGATCTTATTGCAAAAGGCCGCCCTGGTTCATTCGAGATGTTGATTGAGAAGTATGGCAATCTTGTCTGGTCAATAGGAAAAAAGTTCTTATACAATCAATCCGATCTTGAAGATGCAGTCCAAGAAGTGATGATTGCGATATGGAAATCTGCTGACAAATTTGATCCAAACAAAGCTGCTGAGATTACTTTTATTTCAATGATCGCAAGGAGAAGATTTATTGATTACCTAAGAAAGATTACAAAACATAAATCTGAAGATTCAATGGATGATGAGAATAATAATATTAACCTTTACAAAGAATCGCTACTAAATGAAGAAACAGACCTTGCGCTTGTCAAATCCGCCATTGAGGAGTTGGATGCGGATGGGCAAGAATTGCTGCGCCTATCTGTCTACGAAGGATACAGCCACTCAGAGATTTCAGAAATACTGCATATCCCATTGGGAACCGTCAAAACAAGAATTAGAAGAAATTTAATGAAACTGAAAGACACCTTTGCAACGAATAAAATTCAGTCGAAGGTAATTCAATTTAAAAATGGATAGAACGCAAGAAAAACTAAATAAACTTTTAGATCTTCTCTCTATGAGGTCATGCCAGTCGCTGACCCATATAGAAGAGCTTGAGCTGAATCATCTTCTGGATGAATTTCCTGAGTACACACCTGACTATTTTGAACCCATTACTGCTCTTGCCGATGCCTCTATGTATGCTCATGATGAGCAAAATCTCTCAGGTATGCCGGAAGCGCTGAAAAATAAGATTCTCAGTAATTTTAGGCCTGAGTACACTGGGTCTTCTGTCCTTCAAGTTTTCAAAAAAATCTTTGAGGCTCCTAGATTGGCCTGGACCATGACTTGCTTATTGGCAATAGGTACATCGATCTCAATGATCGAATTCAGAAACTATGAAACAAACTATCGCAATCTATCAGTGAAGAAGGCTGTTTTGGAGTTCTCATCCAAAGATCTCATTCAATACAATTGGTTCGCTCAAACAGACGATTTTTGCGACTGCTCCGGTAATGTGATTTGGAGTGATGATGGGCAAAGGGGTTTCATTACTCTGGCTGGACTGCCTATGAATGATCCTTCTGAAAATCAGTATCAAATATGGATTGTCGATCCCAAAATGCATGCAAATCCAGTGGATGGTGGAGTGTTTAATATAACCAGCATAGATTCGCCAACAGTCATACCGATCAATCCAAAACTACCGATTGAAAAAGCAAGGGGTTTTGCAATCACATTGGAACAATCCGGTGGTGTTGTTATCTCAGAACAGTCGTTGATACTTACGGCGCCTAAAGAGCGCCCTCAGAGCACATACGACAATAGTTCTGCCTCGATCTAATAGAATCAATCAAATAATTAATTGCATTCAAAATGGATGTTTATGAGCCAATGAATGGAATCCCTTGTTTGGAAGAGTGAGTAGATAGAAACTTCAGAAATTGCTTTAGGGGCATACAACTCATAAACTACCTACTCGCAGTAAAATTCGTTCACCTTCTTAAATTAGATTTACTAACTTGAAAAAAATAATCAAAAGAATATTTCAAGCAATTGTTCTCACGATTTGCACCGCTTATGCTTTCTTGATTGTCTATGCTTACATGCCAAACGAGACAATCTCATTGAATGAGCTCCAAAGCAATGATGATGCGTTTTTTCGACACGATGATCATCGTGTCAGATACCAATCATTTTCAGAATTAAGTTCAGAAAAGCCCAATCTGATACTGATCCATGGATTTGGAAACAGTCTCGGAACTTGGGAAAGCTTGGCTCCGAAATTAAGTAAAACATACAACGTTTATGCGATAGACATGCTTGGGTTTGGTTTGTCTGAGAAGCCAGTATATTATCAATACACCAATGCCAATCAAGCGTCCATCATTCAATCATTTGCAGAGATTATGAATTTTGACTCATTTATCGTGGGCGGTCACTCACTCGGGGGTGCGGTTGCAATGCACGCAGCCATGAATAATCAAAAAGCACAGGGGTTGATATTGTTCAACCCGGGAATCATAAATACAGGCGTTCCTGAATTCTCTAAATACCTGAACTTAATCTTCCCAATGTCAAGAGTGTCAGCGAAGCAGTTTACAAACAGAGAGTTTAGAAAAGGTTTTCTGAAGATGTCATATCACAATTCGATAATTGTGACGGATCAGGTCATGGATAGAGTCATGCTTGGCAGTCAAACGGCTGATTATATTTCAGGAATGAGCAGCATGCTCAGTAAATACTACGAGGCCAATGAGGCCGAACTCATGGGCGAAGTTCAACTGCCAACGCTGATTGTTTTTGGCATTGAAGATCGAAATAAAAGCATGGATGAGGCTTTGCAGCTTAAAGATGGTTTTATGAATAGTCGCTTAGAGATCATCCAAGATGCTGGGCATTATGTGCACGAAGAATCCCCCGATTCCGTTTCGAAAATTATCATCGAATCAGTAAAATTTCTTACAGACAATAATGAATGAAATTGTAAAAGCTGAAAATAAGCATCTGGAAGAATTGGGCAGACTATTCAATCTTTATCGCATCTTCTATCAAGAAGAGGATGACCTTGAAAAGGCATCTAAATACATATCGTCAAGATTCAATGATGGTGACTCTATGATTTTTGTGGCTGAAAAAGGTGACACCAAACTTGCTGGGTTTGTCCAACTCTATCCTTCTTTTTGCTCAGTGAGTGCGGTCCCCATTCTTATCCTTTATGATTTATTTGTTGACCACTCACAACGAAGCAAAGGCATTGGTCGCTTATTGATGAATGCTGCGAGAGATTTTGCAAAAGAAAATGGCTATGGAAGACTTGAGCTATCTACCGCAAAAGATAATCGTATTGGTCAATCGCTTTATGAATCATTGGGCTATGAGCTAGACCAAGAATTTCTACATTACAGCCTTAATGTAGACTAACAATCACCGACTAACCATATTCAGCAATTCCAGCTAAGCTCCTTCTGGGCACTTTATATCCTGTTTCGATTGAACCCATAATCGCGCCGTCACTGATCCTGGTTTTCAGTGCGACTCCGGTGAAAATATTTGCAGTAAAAATGTGTTCTTGGTCATGCGATGGAATCAATTGAGCAATTCCCCATCCATGTTCTTCCAAATCTATTGTTTGAATAATGCCACCATCGTCATTGAGAATCTCAATGCGATTCCCTCTGGAATGCAGCAACCTTCCATCATTGAGATAATTCACAGCGATTGCAACATTCTGATCCATAAGGTCTCCAGGCAAAACAAGGAGGTCTTCCATTTGTTCAGATTTCTGGATGTTGAATCGCATAATCTTCTTACCAATTTCAGTTGTGTAAGTAATAAATTCCTCACTGGGATGCATCGTCGAATGTGTGATGCCCTTAAATTGATGAAATTCTGGTGAGTAGTCAACATCATAAACCTCCAGGAGGTTGAATTGAGGATCATACTTGTAGATGTTTGCATTGCCCAATAAATCACTTCCGGGCAAGCGTTTCATGTAACTGCCTGGATACGGTGTATTTCCAACCAATGCCTCTCCTAGGTATATATTGCCTTCATGGTCAAATGTGACGTTAGAAAAAGCGCGATTGGCAAAATGATGATTTGGCAATTGCTTGCCATCGGATGACACTCTAACAACAACATGATTGTGCATATCAAAACCCCATAAGACACCGGATGGATCAATGGTGAGTCCAATTACAAGGTGTTCTGTTCCTTCTGTCCACAAGACTCCTTTTAGATTAAAATCCCGATCGTATTGAAGAATTCTCCCGTCGCCTTTATGGTCATCAATCTCATCATTGAGTGCGGTGCATCCAAGAAAAACATCTCCGATTTCAAAAGGCTGCATGGTGTTCTCTTTTTTATTTTTGATGTCCATAAACGTTGCTTTATGATGGTAAAGAATTAAATCATTATTTAAAAGATTATTAATCAATTGGTGCATTCGTTGATAAAGATATTTATAAAAAGCTTCTTGGGTTTAATGGCAATAGTTGCCTTGACTTTGCTGACCATGATCGCGTTGGATATTCGCTACCCAAGTGAACTTAGCAAAGAAGCAATTGAGTCAAAGTATCTGCTTGAGTTTTCGGAATTTAAAAACATTGATGGTGTAAATATTCATTTCACTGATGAAGGAGAAGGTCCGGCTTTATTATTGCTTCATGCAAACTATGCGAATCTTATCGATTGGGAACCATGGGTAAGACAGCTCAAGAAACATTTCAGGGTCATTAGAATTGATATTCCAGGTCATGGGCTAACAGAAGCCGACCCCAAAAATGATTATTCAATGGAAAGAACGGTTTTTTTAATACAAGAATTGTTAGATGAGTTGAAAGTTCAGAAACTAAGTATCGCTGGTGCTTCTCTTGGGGGAACAATTGGGCTTCATTTCACTCGTCACAATCCTGAAAAAATTGAAAACCTCATTCTTGTCAGCCCAGGGGCTCTAAATCCAAGGGTCAGAGGAAGAACAAAACCTGTTAAGTTGCCCAAACCATTCGAATTGGTTGCATACATTACACCAAAAACAATAACAGAGGCTTTACTCAAAGGTGGATTTGGTGATCCTAACAATATTACAGAAGAACTGGTTACACGATGGCATGACTTACTTATAAGAAAAGGCCAAAGAGATGCTCAAATCGCAAGAGTAAACCAGTATGTATCTGGAGACATTGATCAAGTCCTTAATGACATCAAATCGCCTGCGCTGATTATGTGGGGCGAAAAAAATAGCGTAGTGCCGGTAGCGCTCGCTTTTGAAATGAAAAAGATGATGAGTAATTCATCAAACATTGAAATGATCATCTATGAAACCGGAGGTCATCAACTGGTGCAAGAGCTTGGGTTACAAACAGGAAAAGATGCCTTAAAATACCTTATGAATTTCTACGGAGAAAAAGAATGAAAAATCTCAAATTCACTTATTTATTTTTCATGCTCATAGCCGCTGATGCATTTAGCGAAGAAGCTCAATTCTATGCAATGGGCAAAACGGTTCTTGGTGAAATGGTCGCAATTGAGTCTACGGAAACAGAAGGTATGGCCACGAAAGTGAGTGAGTATGCAGAAAGTGTATTAATAGGCAATGGTTTTGCCTCAAATGATCTTGAAGTAGCTGGTCCAACGGATCAGTCAAAAGGACTTTATGCAATTTACCGAGGTGAATCCTCGAAAGAACCCGTTGTAGTAATGGCTCATGTTGACGTTGTTCCAGCGGTTAAAGGTTCTTGGACCACTGACCCATTTAAAATGACTGAGATAGAAGGATTCCTTCATGGCCGAGGCACAAGCGATAATAAAGGTGGCGCAGCGGGGTTGGTAGCCACATTTGTAAAGCTGCGATCAGAAGGGTTTATTCCAAAAAATGACATAATCATGCTGCTTACGGGCGATGAAGAAACGGGAATGCAAAGCATTCGTTATTTTAGAGACAATTATAAAAATGTTCAGAATGCTTCTTTTGCTCTCAACTCAGATGGTGGTTATTTGACAGGAACAATGAAGAATCCTGAATCATTTAGACTCCAATCAGCTGAAAAGGTTTATTTCTCTGTCACTCTGACAACAAAAAATAAAGGTGGCCACAGTTCTATACCAAGAAGAGACAATGCGATCTATGATCTTGCCGATGCGATTAAAAAGATTCAAGAACATGACTTTCCTGTCTCATTAAATGAGACCACCTATGGAACTCTGGAATTTGCCATGAAAAGCGCCAGTGATTCTGATAAATCACAAATACAATCGATCCTAAATGGGGAAGAAAAAAAGTATGAGATTCTCGAAACAAACCGTGGAATGAATGCAATTTTGAGAACCACTTGTGTTGCCACAAAACTCAACGGCGGTCATGCTGAGAATGCTTTGCCTGTGTCCGCTACCGCAACAGTAAATTGTAGGCTTGTTCCTCAGGCTGATTCGGATGAAGTTCTTTCAAAAATAAAAGAGCTCGTGGGAAATAATGTTGAGGTTATGCCAATAACGGATGTTCGAAAAAGTCCGCCCTCACCCATCACCGCTGAGATTCAGGAATTAATTGCCTCATCGATACACACCGTTTTTCCAAATCTACCGGTCGTCCCAACAATGTCGACCGGCGCAACTGATGCCATAGCATTGAGAAGCTCGGGTATCAGTGTTTATGGAACAAGTGCAATGATGAGTGACCCGACGGGATACAGGGGACATGGATTGGATGAAAGAATTGAGATTTCGGCTTTTAATGCATCTCTTGATTTCTGGTATGCACTTATGAAACAGTTATAAGCATGGAAACAATAAAAATATACAGTTCTGCAAGATGTCCTTATGCTCAAAGAACCCGGATGTTGATGATCGAAAAGGAATTGTCTTTTGAATTAATAGAAGTTGATTTGAGAAATAAACCTGATTGGTTTCTTTCTATATCACCGTATGGAAAAGTGCCTGTAGTAGTTGATGACGGAGAGACAATCTATGAATCAGCAATCATCAATGAATATCTTGATGAGAAATACGAAGATATACCGCTGATGCCTAAAGAACCATTTGAGAGAGCAGAAGCAAGGATTTGGATGGACTACTGCACTAATAAGTATCTTGTTCTCTCAAGAAAACTGCTTACAGATAATGGCAACGATGAGTTGCAATCCCAAAACAAAGAAAAGCTTAAACAAGCGATGATATATATGGAGAAAGAATGTTTCGAAAAGAATGAGAGCGGTGCTTTCTGGTTGGGAGAAAATATTTCGTTGGTAGACCTACACTATGCACCTTTTTTTGAAAGATTTAGTGCCTTCAAAGAACTCTTTGGTGTCGAGTGGCCAGAAGAGTGCTTAAAAATAAAAGGTTGGTGGAAAGAAATGCAAGAGAGGGATAGTTATAAAATGACTGTTTTGCCAACTGATCAGCATATTGATCTTTATCAATCAATCATGAGAAACATGTCTTAGTCTGATCTCAATGCCTCTATTGGATCCATCTCTGAGGCAGATCTTGCAGGTAAAAATCCGGCCAATAGACCAATGAAGAGTGAAATCAATACCGCATAAAGTATATACTCCCATGCAATTGCAATTGGCAAATCAGGATATATAAATAGAGCAATATTGATCACCAGAAATCCAGCCAGCAATCCTAAAATTGCTCCAAAGATTGATAGAAATATAGATTCAAGGAGAAAAACATCTCTGATTCTATTTTGTGATGCGCCAATGGCTCTGAGTATTCCTATCTCTGATTTTCTTTCATTAACCGCGACCGTCATGATTGTAAAAATACCCACCCCACCGACAAGTAGGGAAATTCCTCCAAAAGCAGCAACAGTAAATTTGAGCCACTTCATAATTTCTCCAAGGGAATCAAGCATGTCTGCTTGTGTGGTAATCGTAACGTCTTCGCCGCCATGACGACTGATCATCAATCGCTTAACAGAAGCGACCACTTCCTCGGTAGTTGCATCATCATAATGCACTACATCAATCTCCTGAAATCCATTCTTGTTAAACATCGTGTTGAACTTAGCAATTGGAATATACACAGCATCATCCAAGTCAAACCCTAGAAAATCCCCTTTTGGAGGCAAGACTCCAACAATCCTGAAGCGCTGAGAATTAACCCTAATCGCCTTACCTAAAGGATTTTCATTGCCGAATAACTCGTCTCTCATTTTTGGGCCAAGAACAACGAATGACCTTGGTGTCTTAGCATTGTCTTTAGGAAGATACTGGCCAAGCATGGTATCTGCACCAACTATTTTGTCATAATCGGCTCCCGTTCCGACAACAAGTGATCTTCTTAACCTTGTGTCATTCTCAATCTCTCCATTGGCACCTGACACTGGGACTGAATACTCAACAAGTGGTAATTTTTCAATTGCTTCAGCATCTCCAAAAGACAGGGGTCTCATTGTTCCATGGATGCCCATTGGGGCTCCTAGTGTCTGTGTTTTTCCCGGTTGAACTGCAATAATATTGCTTCCAAACTGAGTAAATTGTCCAACGATAAAATCCTGTAGACCTTGGCCCATGCTGGTTAAGAAAATTACGCATAACACTCCGACTCCAATGCCAAGGGCAGTCAAGAAGCTTCTCATCTTCTGAGAGACAATCGAGAAAGAAGAGAATAGAAAAATGTCTTTAAACTTCATAACTACTTATTCCCACTCAAGGCCTCAACTGGATCAAGTCTTGCTGCTCTTCTTGCTGGAAGCAAACCAAACATAACGCCAGATATTAGCGCAACAAACAGTGAAACATATGATGCCCACATTGGTGGCAAGAAATTAAATGTTGGAAATGATATCTTCAAAATATACGTAATGGTATGGCCAAAAATAAGGCCCATAATTGCCCCTGAGCCTGATAACATGATTGCTTCAACGACAAAGAGGTTGTTGATTTGTTTATTCTTTGCTCCGATCGCTTTCAATAAACCTATCTCGGCTTGACGTTGCGAAACTGCCACCAACATAACGTTCATAATCAATATTCCTGCTACAAATAGACTTATTGAGGCAATTGAGCCGAGTGCCATAGTTAAAACATTAAAGATATTATCAAACGACTGCAAAACAGTGTCTTGCTTAATAACGGTAATGTCCTCTTTGTCTTGATGCCTTCTTTTAATAATTGATAGGATGCTTTGTCTTGTTTGATCCATTCTGCTTGAGTTTTCAACATCTACAATGATCCTAAAAAGTGAGTCGCGATTAAATAATGCCGTGCCCAAGGCAACTGGTATGATCACAATTTTTTGAACATCAATTCCCACAGCCCTTCCCTCTTCAGCAATGACTCCTGCCACACGGCAACGTCGATCACCCAATCTCATCCATTCTCCAAGGGCACTGTCATCACCAAATAGTTCTTCTTTAATCTCTTTACCAATTGCACAGACAGGCGGTGAATATCTCATGCTAACCCCTGGTAAGAAGCTGCCTGATTCCATTTCCCACTGACGAATACTTAAAAATTCTGGAGTTGTGCCAATGATTGGAGCAGATCGTTCGAGACCATCATATTCTGCTGGTGCCTCACCCATAACAACAGGTGCGATACGCCTAATATCATCGATTTGAGACAAGCTCTGTGCATCTTCAATGGTGAGTGGCCTGGGAGAAAGTCCTGCCAAGTCGATCGGGCCTCCTCCGCCAGAAGTTTCATTTCGCCCTGGAATTACAATTAGAAGATTTGTTCCAAGACTCCTAAACTCCCCAGTTATATAGTCTCTTGCACCCTCGCCTACTGCTGTAAGCAAAATCACAGCCATCACCCCGATAGAAGTTGCAATCAGCAGCATAATTGTCCTAAGAGGATATCGAATGAGAGTGGTGTAAGAGAAAAAAAGAATGTCTTTAAGGCGCATGATTAATTGTTGCTCTGATCATTAATAATTTTGCCATCCCTTAGCTCAATCAAACGATTTGATCTATCACCCATTTCCCTATCATGAGTGACCATAATCAGGGTAAGGCCAGATAAGTTAAGCTCTTCAATTAATTTTACAACCTCTTTGCCTGAAGTTGTGTCCAGATTTCCTGTTGGCTCGTCTGCAAGAAGCACATCCGGCTCCATTACAATGGATCTTGCTATGGCAGCTCTTTGTCTTTGCCCTCCAGAAAGTTGTTCTGGCTTATGATCAGATCGATCCGTTAAACCCACTTTCTCAAGCGCAGAACTGGCTTTCATCTTCCGTTCTGTTGGGTTGATGCCTGAAAGAATCATTGGCATTTCCACATTCTCAAATGCAGTCAGTCTAGGTATGAGATGGAAGGACTGAAAAATAAAACCAATCTTTGTGGATCTGATTCCAGCCATTTCGTCATCATCCATTTTCGAAGTATTGATGCCCGATAAAATATAATCTCCGGATGTTGGAGTATCTAAAAGGCCAAGAATGTTAAGAAGGGTTGATTTACCTGATCCTGAAACACCCATTATTGAGATATATTCGTTCTCCTTAATCTCAAGATCCACTTCATCAAGGGCATGAACAACTTGATTCCCAACTTGGAACTCTCTAGACAGTTTCTCGAGACGTATCATGATGCGAATTTATTCCACAGTAATGTCGATGTTAGCAGACTCTTCTTCTTTATCCTCAGTGGACTTATCAACTTCAACTGTTGCGCCGTCTTTAACCCCTGCTCTATCCACAGATAAAACAATCCTATCTTCAAGCTCTATTCCGCTAAGAATTTCTGTAAACTGCCAATTGGATAAGCCTGTTTCGATCTGTCTTTTTTCGATAATATTGTCATCTCCGATGACATAAACATTGTCTCCTCTCATAATTGCTTGGGTTGGAAGCCCTAGTGTCTCCTCACTGGTATCAATGACGACTGTTACATCGGCACTATAACCTGGGAGCAAATAGTTCTGAGGATCATCAAATAATGCTTCAATCTCAACTGTTCTTGCTTGTCTTTCCAAATCTAAAACATAGGGAGCGACACGACTTACTGTTGCTGGAAATTCTTTTTCGCCAAAGGCATCCATGGTGATCTTTGCTGTCATGCCCGACCTTACATCGGGGGCGTCTATCTCGTCGATTGGTGCCTTGATGTATAGGCAGGTATTATCAATAAGGTCTAAAGTAGGTTTTGTGGCAACTCCCACTGGAGAAGGCGTAACATACTCACCAAGCTTTCCTTCGATTTCAGCAACGATGCCGTCAAATGGGGCTATCAACATGGTCCTCTCGAGCGAGGCTTTTGTGACTTCAACCTGAGCCCTTGCTGCACTGCATGCGGCCATAGTTGATTCAGCATTGGCAACAGCTGCCTCTTTGGCTTCCTCAGAGGTCAAACCTTTTGCATATAGTTCGTTTGCTCTGCTTGCATCTCTTTGGGCTTTTCTAGAAACGACACATGCTTGATCAGCAGACCTTTCAGATGCAGTGACTCTTGCCTTGGTTTCTTTATTCCAAAGCTCTAATAAAACATCTCCTTTGCTGACTGAATCGCCCTCATTTACATGCAATACTGATATCTGCCCAGCCGCAGCAGGGGACATTTTAGATCGTCTGCATGCATCAATGGTTCCTGCACGCGTATTGGAAACGGTTTTTTCAACATTTCGAATCTCGGGTTTCACCGATAAAACTTTTATTGGCTTTTCCTCATCTCCAAATAGAAATGAAAACAGAATTATTACTGCAATAATCGCGCCGATGATTTTTTTATTTCTTGTCATTTTTTACCCAACCTAACTTTGCATCATCATTGTATAGAGTTCACTTTGAAAAAGCATTGTAAGATACAATTTGTAACAGTGTCATGCGAAGCAGAGAAACCTCACGTTTTCTTCACATTTAATAGTTTTGAAAGATAATATTCTTTGTACATTAGCAATAAGATTTAGAATAATGAAAGTAGCTAGTTTATTTTTTACATTAATAATTCTCACAGGTTGTGTATCAACACTTTCTGACCCTATATTTTCCGGCTCAAAGCCCATCATTGATAAAAAGGGTGTCGACCTAAATGCTTATGAAGTAGATCTTGAGGAATGCACAGAATATGCAAATGAGATCTCTGTAGGTCAAAGTATCTTAAAGGGTTCTGCTGCAGGTGCTGCCATTGGGGGAGCGATAGAGGTACTAACCGATAAAGAAGATGCTATAGAACTGGGAACAATATCTGGAGGTGCTAAATCAGGAATCACATCCGTGAGACAAAAAGAACGAATTGTCAAAAAATGCCTCCGTGGTCGAGGTTATAAGATTCTCAACTAATTATCCTGGGCTGCATTTAATGCCTGTTCCACCCAAGCCACAATAACCGCTGGGATTCTTTGCTAAGTATTGCTGATGATAGTCTTCTGCAAAAAAAAACTCTTCTGGAGCTTTGATCTCTGTAACAATTTTTCCATAACCGGCTTTTTCTAATTCTGATTGGTATTGGTCTCGAGAAGATTCGATTTTTTGACGTGTCTTATCATCATAAAAAATGATTGAGCGATACTGAGTGCCTATATCATTTCCTTGTCTCATGTATTGAGTTGGATCATGTCCTTCCCAAAAAATTGCCAAGAGAGCGCTCAAATTGATTATTTCAGTGTCATAGATGACAAGAACCACTTCTGAATGGCCAGTAGTCCCAGAACAAACTTCTTTGTATGTCGGATCGGTTGTTTTTCCAGCTGAATAACCAACGCTTGTTGAGTAAACCCCTTCAAGTTGCCAAAACATTCGCTCTGCTCCCCAGAAACAGCCCATCCCCACAATCAGTCTCTCATGATTATCTGGGTATGGAGGTTTGACTTTATTGCCATTGACGAAGTGATTTTCAGCAATTTTCAACATTAAGAAATCCGCCCTTTATATTAAACGAGAATAATTATGTTAAATTAATATTAAATAAAATATTCGTATAAAAATTGAATTCTGACTTAAAAATTATTTATTTAAATATTTTTATAACGCCACTGCTCATCTTCTCTGGCATTACTGGGGTGTTTTCTCAGGAGGATCAGAATTTAGAAAAAGCTGAGCTGAGAAATAAATATCAAAATGAGTTCATTGAGCTATACGATCAAAAGCTTTACCTCCAAAGTTTAAGGCCTGCAAAAGAAATTGTTGGCCTCACCAAGGAAATCTTTGGAGAAAATAGCTACCGCCTTATCACTCCACTGAATAATTTAGGCAGTGCTTACTATATGATTGAAGAATACGAACTTGCGCAAGAGATATTCAAGGAGTGCATTGAGCTTATTGAACTAAATAAAAACATTATCTCGCCTGAACTTATTTCTCCCCTATATGGAATAGCACTTACCCTGAACCAGTTTGGACAATACGAAGATGCCATTAAAGTCCTTGATAGAGCTCTTAGAATCAGTCATGTGAATAATGGCCTCTATAACCCAGATCAAATGAAAATCCATGACAGTCTTTCTGAAAGCCATGTTGGAGCCAAAGACGTGGAGAAAGCCAACCATCATCAATCCTTTCAAGTCTTTATCAGTAAAAAACATTATGGAATAAATAATCTTCAAGTGGATGAGTCGCTCAATAAATTG
The DNA here is from genome assembly GCA_002717445.1 of Gammaproteobacteria bacterium. GTDB lineage: Bacteria > Pseudomonadota > Gammaproteobacteria > Steroidobacterales > UBA11654 > CACPJA01. The sequence continues at coordinate 40,942 of PBDY01000008.1, forward strand.
GCGAACTGGTATAAGCGAACTGGACAAATATATTCAGAAAGGGAAATCCACAAAGAACTCCTCAATCGTCAAGAATTTAGAAAAGGAAGCAACGTAGCATCGCTGGTTGAAACATATAAAAACCTTTCATTTTCCCACAGAAGAGAAGGGGTGGATTTGTTTAAAAGCGTTAATCCTCTTAAGGATGCACTTGAGGCAATAAACCTCATGGAAACTCCTGATCTGAACCTTAAATTCGAAGTACTGCTTGATCTCGGTGACACATATATCAGTTATGGAAGGATGCAGTCTGCAAAAAAGGTCTATTTGGAATGCTGGATGTTGATCAATCAGGATGCGTTGATGAGAAAGATTATTGAGGATAGGTTTTCTAAGCCGGTCCCAGTGAGAAATGTTCAAATTCCAAAAACTTACCCGCTTCCTCCCGTTGGCGAAGAAATAGGAGAAACCATCCCTGGCTCAATATCTCTTAACTATGATGTTGATGAGAATGGTCAAACGATCAACATAGAAATCATTGAATCGAATCCAGAGGGCATCATTGATAGGCAAGCCATGAGAGTCATCAATAGAGTCATTTACAGGCCCAAGTATATCGATGCTGAGCCTGAGCTAACAGAAGGTCTTAGCATTCGTCATGAATACAATGTCCGTTTGTCAGGCATTGAGGATGGAAAAACCGGAGAAAGGGATGCTGAAATAATAGAAGAGCCTTCGGATGCGCCATTGGAAAACCCAATTGATTGAGGAGTTTTAGTGGCTGCGATTAATCAAAGTCCGAGTGAAATAAAACACGGATAAAAACAATAGAGCACTCAAGCCCATTGCCCACCCAAAGGCACTGTTTCCAAAAACGTCCATTGCTCGACCAATAACTGGTGGGCCCAGTATCTCACCGATGGATAAAAAGAAGATAAAGCTCGCATTTGCTGAGACAAGAATCTGTCCCTTGAATTGCTCCCCAAGCATGGTTAATCCCAATACATAAAATCCCATCGTGACGCCACCAAGAAGAAACAACAACAGTATCCTCATCATTGGCAGGTGGAAAAAAACTGGGATTAGGAATAAAACCAGGATGGCAATAAAAGTTAATAGGATCATTAATTTTCTTTTATCGTACTTATCTGCCAACCATCCAATCAATAATGGAAGCATCAACTCGCCTGAGGCTAACCAGGCAACAGTTCTCGATGCCTCAGAATAGTCTTCATTCACGTAAGGCAATGCAAAAACTGGAAGCAATCCAGCACTTGCCGCATAGAGGAAACCCATCATCCAACTGGAACCCATAAGTATTGGAGAAGAAAAAAGGTATTTAAGGAATGAGACATTTTTAGGAGCTTCAAAATCTCCAATGTCTTTCATTGTCCACAAAGGCACGGCAACCACTGTTGCCAATGTTGCAGAAAAATAAAATCCCCTGAATGTCTCCACAGATGTGAATGACATGATCATAACGCCAATTATAAAACCAAGCGAAAGAAGGCTTGTATAAATTGCAATAATCCTGCCACGAGTTTTGTCTTCCGCAAATGAATTGATCCATATTTCGCTCAAAACCCAGATGACCGTCGCTGCCAATCCAATGATGAATCGAAAGAAAAACCAGGCATATAGATTTTGATACAAAGGCAAAGCAAGTATCGCCAATGGCAGAGTAATCAAGGCAGCTCTTAGAACTTGGATTTGACCAAATAGGTTTACCAATCTCGGCAGAAAGGGAGTGGAAACAGCTGCAGACAAACCCATCATCGATGCGGCCAAACCAATCACTGATGAGCTGATGCCCCAACTCTTGAGGGTCAGAGTGCTGAGTGGCAAATTGATTCCGGCTACAACTCCGGCGAGTGAGATTGCAAGAATGACTCTCACAAGATTTAAAAAATTCTTAGGCAGCTTCATTTAAGCTACTTATTTAAAAGGTTTTGATAATCCCTTTTTCCCTGAATAACCAAAGCAAGAACTTCTCCTGAACGCCCACCAATTTCCTTTGCCAATCGTTCAACCTGCCCTGCTGTCGCTTTCTTCCATGGGTCCCTCTCATTGTCTGACAACCTGTATACGTTGATTCCCATGGTTTCTGCGTTTTTAAGGTTCTGTGCCTCTTCTTCTCTTAGCTCCAGTCTTACATTCATTGGGTCTGGCCAAGAACTTTCTATGGCTTGCTGCTGTTCTGCCGTTAGATTATTCCACCATTCTTTTCCTGCTACCATGATCGACATACCGAGTGAGTGTTGTGTCAATGTGTAATGGGGTGCCTCTTGCTCCTTTCCTGTTTTGACATACAAGGCAATAGAGTTATCTCCCGCTGTGATAAGGTCGGTTTGCAGTGATTGGACAATCTCGCCATATCCCATTGGAATCAAATCAGCACCAATGGCCTCACCAAAGTATCTTGAACTCAAGCTGGCAGAAACGCGGTAACGAACCCCCTTTAAGTCATCTGGCTTTAAAACGGGTGCTTTTGAATAGACATGATGGAAACCAATCTCACTCCAAGCAATAAACTTTAGACCCTTCTGATCGAGCATTTCTGTAAAAATTGGGGTGAGATAATTATCATAAATAAAATCTGCCTCTTCAGGGCTATCAAAGAGAAAAGGAGCATAAAGCAGTGCTGCCTCAGGAACGAGTGTTGAGACAATGATTGCTGATAAATTCGCAAACTGAACACGATTTCTTCTTAAGCCAGAGACTAGGTTTTCTTCTGATCCCAGTTGTCCATAAACCAACATCTTTGTTTCTATATCTGGAAGCTTTTCCTTGACCGACTGCTCAAAATCGAAAAAGTGCTTAACGCCAACTGTATTGGGTATGCCGGTTCCTCCAACGGTCATGGATAAGTCATTTTCTTCTTTTGATGAATCACAAGCACTCAATAAGAAAACCATAACCATAAGAACGAACGAAAGATTAATTTTAGGGCTTAAAAACATGCAACGATTGTCTCATCAGAGCATGTTGGAGTCTATCGATGAATCAGATAAACTGCATTTACTTGTTATGAAAATAAACGAAACCAAAATAAAAATACCTTCATCTGAGATTACTTCAGAATCAGCCTATTTAAATAGACGAAAACTTATACAGTCGGTCGGATTATTCTCATTGGGGCTTGGGCTCGCCGAATCAACTTTCGGTCAAAATCAAGAGATTCGATTGCTGAAATCAATGAGAAATGAAAATTATTCAACCAAAGAAACACCGAACAGCTTCCCAGATATTACGACTTATAACAATTTCTATGAGTTTGGTATGCAAAAAAGTGATCCGTATATGAACAGCGAAATGTTTGAGCCCAAGCCATGGAGTGTGGAAGTCTCGGGTGAGGCCAATTTAACTGGAACTTTCGACTTAGAAGATTTAATTGATTTCAATAAACTTGAAGAAAGAATTTATCGTTTGCGATGTGTGGAAGCTTGGTCAATGGTTATCCCATGGGTTGGTATACCGCTGTTCTCTATCCTAAAAAAGTTTGAGCCCTTTTCATCTGCCAAATACATTTCTTTTGAAACGGTCTATAGGCCCAATGAAATGCCAGGACAAAAGAGAAGAATCCTTTCTTGGCCTTATAAAGAAGGCTTAACCATTCAGGAAGCAATGCATCCTCTAGCACTCATGGCCGTAGGCATATACGGAAAGGAGCTTCTCAATCAAAATGGCGCGCCGATGAGATTGGTCATACCTTGGAAATATGGCTTCAAAAGCATCAAATCCATCAATAAGATTCACTTCCAAGAGCGTCAACCGAGAACCAGTTGGAATATTTCAGCACCAAAGGAATATGGTTTCTATGCCAATGTTAATCCTTTGGTTGATCATCCAAGATGGAGTCAATCCAGGGAGCGAAGAATAGGCACAGGTTTTTTTGGAGCAAAACAACCAACCATGCCCTTCAATGGTTATGCCGAAGAAGTGGCTGACCTATACAGTGGCCTAGATCTAAGGAAATATTATTAAGGCAATCACAACTTTCAATGCTCTCAGAGCACCATTGATCATCGTGGTGATGTTGGTGCCCTATTTTTTACTGATATTTCGTTCACTCGGTTATCTATCAGGCCTGGGGGTTAACCCCGTTGAAACCATCATTCATGAAACAGGGTTGTGGAGCATAAGATTTTTGATGTTGACTCTGCTGATCACGCCAATTGCTTATTATTCTGGGATTGGATCAATCGCAAAATTAGGGAAACCTGTTGGCTTGATGGCATTCTTTTATGTGCTGAATCACTTCTTGTCCTATGCAATGATTGATCAAGCCGGAGATATAGGGGTCATTGTCGTTGATATCATTGAAACGCCCTATCTTATAGTTGGTTGGGGAGGCTTTCTTTGTCTGCTTGGTGTGGCCTCTGTCTCATTTAAAAGATTGGAAAACTGGTTCAATCAAAACAGGTCCACAATCAGTGGGCTTGTATATGGTGCGACCATCCTGGGTGTATGGCATTTTTATTGGCAAGCCAAAGTGGTTGAGCTTGAGTCACTGATATATTCGATCATTCTGACCGGTCTGATTCTTTGGAGATTGAGAATATCAACTAATCGGAAGCAATAAGCTCTTCGCTGACTATTGCATTCAATAAGTCTGTTGTAAATGATCGCATGTCATATTCATATTCGTCAAAATTGTTGTGCATGAATACGAATCGGTAGTCTTTTCCTGATGTTGAAGTAATGAATCCTGCTAAACACCTCACACCATTCAGTGTTCCCGTTTTAAGCCTCATTTGGCCTTGCAGAAGACTTGATTGATAAATATTCTTCAATGTTCCGTCAATACCGGAAATTGGAAGCATGGACTTGATTTCTATAAATCTGGCGTCTTGATCTATTTTTTCAATGAGTCCCATGACTGAGTCTGGTTTTAGATTGGATTTCCTTGAGAGTCCCGATCCATTGTCAATAAAGTTGCGTTTGTGCCAAAAAACATTATTTTCCTTCATTGATTTGTATACCAACTTTCTTGTATTACGGAGTTTTTTTCTTGTTGAATTTTCAGCCAAACTCAGAAAAATGTTTCTTGATATTAGATTATCGCTTTCCTTTAACATTAATTTCAAAACACTGTTCAAATCCTCTGAAAATATTTGGGCAATTAGAGCATCCTTTTCAGATTTTTTTTGTCTTTTAAAATAGCCATTGATGGTTCCGCCGGAATCCAGCCAAAGTTTTTTGAAGCTGCCAAAAAAGTAATGTTCTGTTTTTGTGATTGCTAAATCATGATCCATGTTTGAACACTGGTCTGGATAAACCCCATTGATTACGATCGTGAGTATTTTCTTACTAAACTGCTCTTCAAAACCAACCTGGGATCTGAAATCCATACACTCACCAAACCCAACCGATAAGTTGTTTTGAATCTTTACTCCTCTCGGTAAAAATAAGGGGGTTATGGCTATTTTTTTGGTTTGAGGGTTCAAATTAAAATTCAGATCTAGCTTATTTGAATTGACAATTAGTGAGGAATGCATCGTGTTATATGGTCTCAAGGGGCTTTCGTCAAATGATCCAGTAGACTTCTTTCGCTGTCCAAAAAAAGACTGGTCCAAATAAATACCGCCTCTGATTTCTTGAATGCCTGTGGCTCTTATTTTGAGAATCAAATTCTCGAGGTCGTCTATTGAAAAGCTTGGATCGCCACCGCCCTTGATTAAAAGATGGTCTATTTTCTCTCGATCATTGGCATTTTGACTGATATAGGCTTCCGTCCTCCATTGATATTTCTTGCTAAGCAAATCTAATGCAGCAAATGCAGTAAAAAGTTTTGTGACTGAGCCAGGACTCCTTGAATCATTAGAATTGATATCAATCAATCTCTTACCAGACTCTGCATCCTCTAAGATAATGCTAAGTTTACTCTCTGGGATCTGATGTCTCTTGATCAATGCTTCAACTGGATCTTGTCCAAAAACATATAAAGATGCAAAAAAACTACATATCAGAATGAGAAACTTGGAAAGAATTTGGTAATTAATAGTTGGGAGGCGCATCCGCAACATTCTATAAGATCACCTATAGCTGTCTAGTAAATTCTTAAGTGACTTCTTACCCGGACAGAGTATTTGGTGATCTACTGAATTCAATGGCGCATCTATCAAATTTTCAGTATCAGTGAAATCATGCTGGGACTCATCAATATAAAGAAGGCCTGTTAGAAGCTCTCCTCGTTCAGTCGCTGACCGAATATTTTTTATTGAATCTCCCCTGGATTGAGGTGAATAACTATCATCGGATTTTCTCAGAATAACTTTCCCACCATCATGAAGGTCTACCTCAATGGTTGAGCCTTCTTCATAACTTATCTCTATCTCTTTAAAAGGAGGAATATAGTCTGTGTATACAGCTTCACGTTTAGACTCTCTGGTGCTCATATAGCTTTTTGTAGAGCCTTCGTGATCATTGAATGTCACGCATGGTGAGATGACATCGACCACTGCGAATCCTTTATGCATGAGGCCAGCCTTTAAAAGAGGTATCAGCTGATCTTTATCGCCAGAAAAGCTTCTCGCAACAAATGTGGCCCCAAGTGTAATTGCAATCTGACATGGGTCGATAGGAACATGCTTATTGGCTGCACCCTTTTTTGCAGTTGACCCGACATCTGCAGATGCTGAAAACTGGCCCTTGGTTAGCCCATATACGCCGTTGTTCTCAATAACATACAACATATTTACATTCCTTCTAACTGCATGTGAAAACTGGCCCATACCAATCGAAAGCGTGTCCCCATCACCTGAGACACCAATACAAAACAACTCTCTATTTGCTGCATTGGCTCCAGTAGCTACAGCAGGCATTCTGCCGTGAACAGAGTTGAATCCGTGAGACTGGTTAGCAAAATAGGCTGGTGTCTTTGAGGAGCAGCCAATTCCACTCATCTTAATCATCCGATGTGGGGGGATATCTAAATCAAAAACAGTTTGAATGATTGCTCCAGTAATTGAATCGTGACCACACCCCGCACATAACGTAGACATTGCGCCTTCATAATCAGTGAAGGTCATTCCAAGTTTGTTCTTGGTAAATTTATCTCCATATATTTTTGGTTTCTTTATATAACTCATGCTGCTTTACCTGAGGGAATTTCTTTCATTATTCTTTCTACCAAATCTTTTGAGGAAATTGGTATTCCATTGTATAGGCGTATCGATTTGATTTTACTGACGTCACAATTTGTTTCTACTTGTAATAATTTTGCAAGTTGACCGTCACGATTTTGTTCTACTACAAACACTGTCTCATGTGCATCTATGAATTCATCTACCTCATTGGAAAAGGGGAATGCCCTGACCCGAAGGTAGTTGAAATCATGTCCATCCTTAGACATCGAATCTCTTGCTTCTCTGATCGCATCATCACAACTGCCAATGCTTAGAATTGCTATTTTATTCTTCTTATTAAAATCCTTCATTGGGCTTGGGACTATTGATTTGGCTGTTTCCCATTTGATAAGCAGTCGATCAACGACGTCTTGGTACTCGTCCGAGTCTTCTGTATAGCCACCAAACATATTATGGCCAGAGCCTCTGGTAAAATAAGCGCCTTTGGGATGAACCCCAGGAATTGTTCTATATGGAATTCCGTCTCCATCAGAGTCCAAATACCGATGGAATTGCTCCATGCCTTCAAGCGCATCTTTATCCAACACTTTTCCTCTATTGGGGACATATTTATCATCCCATTCCAGATCTCTAATCATCCAATCATTCATTCCAATATCAAGATCTGACAGAACAAATACAGGTGTTTGAAGTTGTTCAGCGAGGTCAAATGCATTGACAGATAAATAAAATGCTTCTTCTGGGTCAGCTGGATATAAACAAACATGTTTTGTATCGCCGTGAGATGCATATGCGCAGGATAGAATGTCACATTGCTGTGTTCTTGTTGGCATTCCTGTCGATGGGCCTGTTCTTTGAACATCAAAAATCACGGTTGGAATTTCAGCATAATAGCCATATCCAATAAATTCATTCATCAATGAGATTCCAGGGCCGCTTGTGGGCGTAAATGATCTGGCTCCATTCCATCCGGCACCTAAAGCCATCCCAATGGCAGATAACTCATCCTCTGCTTGAATGATTGAATAGTTATTTTTATCCGTTTTCTCGTCAACCCTGAAATTTCCACAGTATCTGGAAAATGCATCCATCAATGACGTTGAAGGAGTAATTGGATACCAAGAGCCAACTGTTGCTCCGGCATAAACACAACCCAATGCTGCAGTAGAGTTTCCATCAATAATAAAATGATCTTTGGTTTTATCTGAAGCAACTGTCTTGAATGGAAGCGGACAATCAAAGTTCTCTTTTGCATATTCAAATCCCATCTTGAGTGCCTGTTTATTGGCATCAATCAGATGGGTCTTTGCTCCAAAAGTGTCGAGAAGTAATTGTTCAATGACTTTCATATCCATCTCAAGTAATGCCGCCAGTACCCCTACATAGGCTGTATTCTTCATCAAAGTTCTAGACCTTGCCGTATTGAATGCTTCATTGCACATGTTCGCAAGTGGCACGCCCAAAACGGTTATATCATCTCTCAACATTAGCTCTTCTCTTGGCCAAGTAGAGTCATAAATTAAGTATCCGCCAGACTCAAGTTCATCCAGGTCTTGACCATACGTTTGTGCGTTCATAGCTAGCATGATGTCTATGCTTCCAGACGGGGCTAAATAACCATTCTCATTAACCCTGACTTCATACCATGTCGGCAGGCCTTGGATATTGGAGGGAAAATAGTTTTTGCCAACAACAGGAACCCCCATTCGAAAGATGCTCTTCATAAACATCCCATTGGCACTTGAGGAGCCTGTGCCATTTACATTGGCAAACTTTACAGTGAAGTCATTATTTGAAGGTCCAGTCATTAAACGGCCTGTTTATTCTTTTTTGTTGCATCAAATGCTTCGTTGCTTGCATAAGGCACCTTCAATGTGAACTTCTTCATATCCCAAGCAGCTGTCGGGCATCGCTCTGCACAAAGACCGCAATGAATACATATATCTTCATCTTTGACCATCACCCTTCCTGTTTGAGGGAGATCTTTCGAGACAAAAATATCTTGATCATAATTTTCTGCCGGTGTCTTAATCTTTTTTCTGATTGCCGACTCTTCATCATTCTCAGTGATGGTTAAGCAATTCACAGGACAAATATCAATACACGCATCACACTCAATGCAAAGACTTGCAACAAAGTCTGTCTGAATGTCGCAATTTAAACAGCGTTCTACCTCTTTTTTAAACTGTCCAGACTCATAGCCAAGTTCAACTTCAATATGTATATTCTTAAAACGTTTTTCCATTGGAACTGTTGGTACTTCATGTCTTTGATCATAACCAAAATCATTACTATAGCTCCACTCGTGAATGCCCATCTTAGCAGTAACTAAGTTCATTCCATGCGGTAACCTATCAGTCAATGATTCATTGTTGCAATGCTTATGAATCGAGATCGCTGCCTGATGCCCTTGCTCAACAGCTTCAATAATATTCTTGGGTCCAAATGCTGCATCACCTGCAAAGAAAATGCCCTGGCGAGTGGACTCATATGTGACTGGATCCACTACCGGTACTTCCCATTGGTCAAAATCAATCCCAAGATCTCTCTCAATCCAAGGAAATGAATTTTCCTGGCCAATGGCCAGAATCACTGTATCGCAGGGAATGATTACCTCATCAACTTTTTTGGATTGCTTTTTCCCATCATCGTCCACTGAATATTCCATCACAGAGAAACGCATGCCTACTAATTTTCCATCTTCGACAATATATTCTTCGGGAGAATGACACAGAACCAGATCAACATTCTCTTCCAAAGCGGGTTCTAGCTCCCAGTCTGAAGACTTCATTGCGTGTCTCTCGCCTCGATAAATAACTTTTACATCCCTGCCTCCGACCCTGAGCGCTGTTCTGCAGCAATCCATGGCCGTGTTTCCGCCACCAATGATTAAAACTTTTTCGCCTACTTCATCAATGTGACCAAATGCAACTGACTCTAGCCATGCAATGCCAATATGGATTTGCTCTGTATCGTATCGACCCGGTAAATCTAACTCTCTTCCCTTTGGAGCTCCTGTACCGACGAGCACAGCATCGTAATACTCTGCCAAAAGATTCGTCATGCTTTCAATTCGATGGTTTAGATGAAGACTGATGCCTTGCTCTACTATTGCATCAAATTCTTCGTCAATCACTTCTGGGGGCAATCTAAATTTTGGAATATTGCTCCTTATCAATCCTCCCATTTCAGGCAGTGACTCAAAAACATCCATTTCGTATCCCAGTGGCAATAGGTCATTGGCCACTGTAAGCGAAGCACAGCCCGCACCAATGATGGCAATCTTTTTGCCATTCTTTTGTGAAGGGGCTGATGGGAGATATGCTTTATAATCTCCTTTGAGATCCCCTGCAACCCTTTTCAGTCTGCAAATTGCTACGGGTTCTTCATCAACCCTTACTCTTCGACAAGCTGGCTCACACGGTCTGTCACAAACCCTGCCCAATATTCCAGGAAAGACGTTTGATTCCCTGTTCAATAGATAAGCTTGAGTATATTCTCCCTGTGCAATATGCCTTATGTAGCCTGGGACATCTGTGTGTGCAGGGCATCCCCACTGACAATCAACGACCTTATGGTAGTAATCTGGGTTTTTTGTATCGGTAGGTTGCATCTGACACTTTAGGGTCTTTGTAAACGTGATTTGATTCGTGGTTTAAACGTCAAAAGTTTTTTTAATTTATCTCTAACAACCCATTTGGATTTACAGATGAAATTATATATAGAGTTTTTGGAAAAAACGATAATTTTCGGTCAAGTTTTCCAAAAAATTAACTTTGGAATTCGATTTTCATCCCCATTGGTTCAGTAAGAATATTTCCGTTCTCATAAGCTTTCACTCCATTGATGAATGTCATCTCAATTGAGGAATCAAAGCAATGACTCTGGAACGGGCTCCAGCCACATTCATACATAATGCTTTCAGGAGTCACTTCATGCCTGCCATCAGGGTCAACCAAAACCAAGTCAGCCCAATAACCTTCTCTTATATATCCCCTATCTTTAATGCCGTATCTGTCAGCAACAGCATGGCTGGTTTTTTTCACAATGGTCTCAATTGATATGTCTTTTTTTCTGCCGAGTTCTAGCAATGCAAGTAAAGAGTGCTGAACCAGTGGCAATCCGGAAGGACAGCTGGGATAGGGCTTTTGTTTCTCATCAAACGTGTGAGGTGCGTGATCCGTTGCAATAATATCTATCCGATCCTCATTCAGGGCATTAATCAATGCCTGTTGATCTGCTTTGGTTTTAATCGCTGGATTACAAACCACCATACTGCCCAATTGATCATATGCGCTGTCATTGAAATATAAATGATGAACACATACCTCAGCTGTGATTCTCTTATCATGGTCACCGGCTTCAAAAAGTTCCATTTCCTTAGCGGTTGTCAAATGAAGCACATGCAGTTTTGACCCATGTTTTTTTGCGAGACTCACTGCCTTTGATGAAGACTTATAACAAGCTTCAACTGATCTGATGTTTGGATGCTCATTAACAGGAATGCTTCCATTGTGTTTTAAACTTGCTGCTTCTAAATTTTCCTCTATCGTCGGTGTATCCTCACAATGAGTGACAATGAGAAGCGGTGATTCCGCAAAAATCTGTTCTAGCGCATTGTCATCGTCCACCAGAAGATTTCCTGTTGATGCGCCCATGAAAACCTTAAGACCGCATGCTTCACCGGTTTTAAGTGATTTGATTTCATCGATGTTGTGATTGCTTGCACCCATATAGAAAGCATAATTTGCATAAGCCTTATTTTTGGCTATTTCATATTTTTGAGATAAAAGTTCTCTATTGAGTGTTGGTGGGTTAACGTTTGGCATGTCCATAAAAGATGTCACACCTCCGGCGATTGCAGCCATTGATTCGGAACGAATTCCGCCTTTGTGTGTCAAACCAGGCTCTCTAAAATGAACTTGATCATCAATCAAGCCAGGAAGGAGCCATTTGCCAGATGCATCAATCACCTCAGCCCCATCAGGAGCAGAAATTTCCTTGCCAACCTTCTCGATCCTTCCGTTCTTAATCAAGAGGTTTTCCTCTAAGATATTGCCTTCATTCACGATGGCAGCATTCATAATTAGTATCGCTTGCTTGGTCATAAAGTTATCATTATGCATGAATGTATTGGATTGATTATGATTGACCTTGAGTATGTTTGCAAAAACTAAAAAATTTTATGGGTGGTATGTAGCAATATCCTGCAGTTTGGTTTACTTCTTTGTAAACTCAATGACTCTTTTTGTTCCTCAAAGCTTATTTCCAAGGTTGATGGAGGAGTTTTCAATCAACCAGGCAGAGGTCAGTCTGACTGTTGCCAATACTCTCTTCTACGCTTCATTTCTCTCGCCTCTCTCTGGAATATTGATTGACAAATATGGGGTAAAAATTGTCATAAGGATTGGCATCATCATCATGGCTCTGATCTATAGTTTTTATCCATTTGCGAGCTCAATAGACACCTTATACAGACTCCATATCTTAATGGCTCTGGGTTTAGTCATGTCTGGGCTTGGGCCAAATGTGATCATTGTGTCTCAATGGTTCAGAAAACACCGCGGTAAAGTGGTTGGGATGGTGGTTGCAAGCTCGAGCTTGGGAGGCGCAACCATGCCATTACTCATCTCTCCCATTGTGAATAATCCGGATCTTGGATGGCGTTGGGGTTTTGGATTACTCTCGGTGCTTTTCTGGTTATTTGCTGTGATACCTGTTTATAAGGTCATAAAGCCTGATCCTGAATCAATCGGCCTAAGTCCTGACGGAGACGAATCGAATGAGGAGATAGAAATTGAAGCCAAAGATAAGATTCCTTTGAAAAAAGCTCTTTTATCCAGAGCTTTGTGGTGTCTTGGGATTGGTTCGGCCTGCTTGTGGTTTTCAATTCAGGGACTAAACAGTCAGATTTCAATCTTTTTTGAACAAGAAGCTGGTTTCACAGCTCAACAATCGGTATTGCTCTTCTCAATCCTTTTTTGGTTCAGTTTTTTGGGTAAATTTGGATTTGGAGCCTTGAGTGATAAGCTGCCAAAAAGGACTGTGTTGTTAATTAGTTCAATTGTTCTATTCTTCGGGTCATTGTTGTTATTTGATTTTACAGGGCCGGAGATTGCACTCACAAGAAATACGACTCAATTGAGCCTTTTCACAATATGCTTTGGTCTTGGTTTTGGCGGAAGCTTCAGTATGATTCAACTGGTTGCCGTTGAAACTTTTGGTAAAGCATATCTGGGAAGAATTTTGGGAATAATCACCCTCATTGATGGTCTTGGAGCAGCCTATGGCACACGGCTATTGAGCGAACTAGCGGTCGATTCGGGTAGCTATTTTCTGCCGTTTGGAGTGGTTTCAGCGGTCACCTTCTTTGCGATCATTAATGTCCTTTTCATAAGTCCGCTGGAAGATCAAAGCACTAAAGTGGATTCAAATTTGTAAACAACATCATTTGTCGCTAGCCTAGTAGTGATATGGAAGGGGGATCTGCTACATTCAATATAATGCCTATGTCAGGAGGATGTGGTGCTCTAGTTTCTGGTTTGAAACTTTCTGAACCCATGGGCCAAGAACAAAAAGGACTGCTCGAGAAAGCGTGGCTAGAACATCAAGTCCTTTTTTTTAGAGACCAGCCTTTAACCCCCGAACAGCATGTTAATTTTGCAAAAAACTTCGGTGAGCTCCAAGGGCCTGGTTATATGCCAACATTGGATGATTACCCTAATGTTTACGTCCAAGAATACCCTGATCTTTTTAAAGGCATTGTTTCGGATGTGGATTGGCACATTGATGCATCATTCCTTGAAAAACCTCTCAAAGGGGCTGTTTTGTATGCTATCGATGTTCCTGAAAGCGGCGGTGACACTACCTGGGTAAATCTATATCAAGCATATGAATCACTGTCAGAATCAATGAAAGTACTGTGCTCTAATCTAACAGCCGTTCATGATAACTTTCATAAGAACCTTCTAAGCGTGATTGAGACATATGGCAGTAAAGGATATGAGGTGGCAAGAAAGGCTACACCTCCCATGGAGCACCCCTTGGTTTGCACGCACCCTCAGACAGGTAAGAAATGTCTTTTTTACAGCGAACTAATGGTTTCTCATTTTAAAGAGCTCAGCACCAGTGAAGGACAGTACCTCAGGAGCTTTCTTCTTGAGCATATAAAAAAACCAGAATTGGCTTGTCGATTCAAATGGGAAAATAATTCGGTCGCCTTCTGGGACAATCGTTGTACTGCACACCGGGGAATTTTTGATTTCGGAGATGATCGCCGTCTCATGCATCGAGTAGCAATCCAAGGTGAAGCCAAACCGAGTTAATTATGTGGATTAAAAAGTTTCATAAAGACGATTCAGAAGATTTAAGGTCTCCAATCCCTACTCAGGTGGTCTCGAATGAGGAATACCTTCCTAGACCTCAAACGCCTGACCAAAAAAAGGTTGAAGCCATCATTCATGAAATGGCAGAAAAGTATGGAAAAAAAGTTGGCCTTTCAAGAAGAGAGTTCCTAAAAACAAGCAATGGAATGGCACTCGCATTTGTTGCAATGAATCAAGTCTTTGGGAACTACTTTCAGGCACATGCAGATGAGCTGACAGACATTGATGCGATTTCTGAGTTAATGACGAGAGATCAATTCATCTTTGATGTTCAAACACACCATGTCGCAACCAATAAAACAGAGCCTCTGGGCTTTAGAATCATGGCTTGGCCTTTTAATGATCACCTTAAAGGGAAAAAGCCTGCAAAGGATGACTTGAGGTTCAATAACTACGTTAAAGAGATTTTCCTAGACAGTGAGGTTTCAATTGCATGCCTGAGCGGTGTTGCATCAAAAGTGCTGGATGTCATTAACGTTGACGAAATGGTTGAATCACGCAATACAATCAACAATATGTCTGGCTCAAATCGCCTTGTGTGTCACGGGCCCATTGCTCCCTATATCCCAAATTTCTTAGAGGAGGCGGAAAGACAAGCCAATGAACTCAATATCGATGCTTGGAAATTCTATACTGGCGTCTTCAATATGGATGGAGAGTATCAGTGGTGGATGGATGACGAGGAACTTATCTATCCTTTTTATGAAAAAATCAAATCATGGGGAAAAAACATTGTTTGTGCTCATAAGGGATTGCCCTTCAGGCAGCCGAGGCCTGGCGAAACAGATTTCACGCATCCAAGAGACATTAAAAAAGCCTCCAAAGATCATCCTGAGCTAAGCTTTGTTGTTTATCACTCAGGCTTCAGGGATCAGAACATGGATCTTCCCCCTGAAGATACTTATTTGGATGAAAATGCTTACCTGCCCTATACCACTGATCTCTGCAAGGACAGAATCGAGAATCCACATATGAGAAATGTATATATGGAACTGGGCACTACCTTTGGTCACACGGTTATCACACATCCAAAAATATGTGCCCACCTTCTTGGGCAAATCATTAATGCTTTCGGGGTCGATCGATTATTATTTGGTACAGATTCAATTTGGTGGGGTTCGCCTCAGTGGCAAATAGAAGCATTTAGAAGATTTCAAATTCCAGAGGAAATGCAAGAAAAGTTTGGTTATCCAAAGATCACTGAGGAAGACAAAGCAAAAATACTTGGATTAAATGCGGCAAAACTTTATTCGATAGATGTTGAGTCCAGCATGAATATAATTTCAGGCGATCGGATGACTCAATTGAAAAAGGCCTATTTGGCTGAGGGCGGTGAGCCCAGTAATAATATTTATGGATGGGTGATGACCTAATCACTGAGCCTCAGCTCTATAGCCTCGCCTTGCATATGATCGGTATTATTGATTCCCAATAACTTTGCTATTGTGGGTGCTAAATCCACCTGATGAATAGGTCCAATGTTTCCAGTGCTGACGTTGAATCCTAGGGCTCCAAAAATTGCATGCATATCTTTATGATTGGGATCATAGCCATGCATCCCTTTTGGTCTGTCTGTTGCGTAATTTGTAAGCATGAAAGGTGCTTCGGTGGTAACCACAAGATCCCCTGTTCTGCTTGGGTGATCCATATGGAATGAGCGGGGAAGATTTCCCCTTTGATAAACGTCTATATTTTCTTCTTCAGATAACAGTTTAAATGCCGCTCTCCTCTCTTTTTCATCACTGATAAATACATGGGCAACCGCTGGTCCTGATGAGAGACGATAATCAATTTTTATTTCATCCAAAATTGACTTGACTGAAATATATTTATTAACACTGGTCATTCCATGGTCGCTGACAACCAACAGAGTGATGTAGTCCCATGCATTCCTTTTTTCTAACTCAGAAAATAATAATCCTAGCATTTGATCTTGCCTAACCATTTGGTGATAGACATTTTCGTGGTCTGGGCCATATGTGTGGCCAATCGAATCAATTCCATCCCAGTAGGTCATGATCAATCTTGGTCTCATCTCGTCAGACATATCCAACCATGAAGCAATTTGTTTTATTTTCTCTTCTTCGGTTATTTTTTCATCGAATGGTGAGTGCTTATATGTTGCCTCCCAGCCATGCCAGTCTGTCTCTGAGCCTACCCAAAAGTAGATTCCAGAACGAATATTCTGCTGCTCAGATAAAATCCATATCGGGGGCACATCAATCAGATTTGCATCATCGGGGTAACGATGAAATCCAGTTTTGCGATCATAAAAAGAATTATGCAGGATGCCATGGAGATTTGGGTGCACTCCGGTAGCCATACTGACGTGCCCCGGATAAGTGGTTGATTGATATACTGGGGTCATGTAATCAGCCTTGATCCCTTTATTCTTGATGGTCTGAAAGAATTTTAACTCAGGCATTTCCCAGACATTATTTGTCATGCCATCCATTGAGATTACAATCACTGTTTGCTCTTTTTCAGCCAGTGAAATGCTGGAGAAAACAAGAAAAAGTATGCCAAGAATGGTTCTCATGATTGGTCTTTGTTATTCTGGCTTTTTAAACCTTAATGTAAACCGGTCGCTCTCACCAATCTTACTGAGTGCCTCTTTTTGCTCATCGTTTTGGTCTCTGTATGTGGGAGAAAGTGTCCAAACGCCTTCTGTGTGATTTTTTGTATCCAGCGGATTGGCATTGACCTCAGAAGACCTATCTAACACAAAGCCAGCCTCCTTAGCTATTTCAATCATATAAGTTTCGTTCACATATCCAGACTTTGAAGCTGGGTCTTGAGGAACCAATTCATTGCCTCTATGCTCGACAACTCCTAAGATACCGCCGGGTTTTAAGATGTCATAAAAAGCATTGATTGCGATGCGCTCCTGTCCTCTTGCCATCCAATTGTGGATATTTCTAAACGTTAACACCATGTCAACCGAACCCGGTTCTGCCACATCAATTTGGTCGGGCAACATGAGGACGCCGTGCTTTACGTTGCCATATAAATCAGGCCTCTTTTCGAGTTTTCCGAGAAATATTTTTGCCACCCTTTGCACAAAAGCACTGTCAGAATTGAAATCAAAGGAGGCAGAAATGTATTGCCCGTCTTTGTTGAGGTAGGGCGCAAGAATTTCTGTATACCAACCGCCTGATGGCCAAACCTCAACCACGGTCATGTCCGATTGAATACCAAAAAATTCAAGGGTTTCTTTTGGGTTTCGATAGGCATCCCTGGATTTATTCTGCTCAGATCGATGCTCGCCAGCAATTACATTATCCAAAGATTTTACTTCTGCAACTTCTGGCCCCATGGTGAATAATGCCAACAGCAAGATGGTAAATAGTTTTCTTATTTTCATAAATAACGCGCCTCTTAAATTAATTTCTTGTCTTTCTCATGAGCACTGCCATGATGGGTGCCAAAATAACTCCGGCTATGAAGCCTCCAATGTGAGCACCAAAAGCGACTCCGCTATCAGAGCCTGACACTGAGCTGTTGATTAATTGTAAAACAAACCAAAAGATTAATACCACAAAAGCAGGCAACCTTAAGACTTGTAGAAAAAAGCCTAATGGAATGGCAACTCTTATCGATCGCTTAGGAAAAAATACAATATAAGCCCCTAAAACCCCAGAAATGGCGCCACTGGCACCGATCATTGGTATTGTTGATGAAGGATCTGGTAGGGCCTGGCTGAGTGCAGCGACAATTCCGCAAAGCAAATAAAAGAAAATGAATGCTGGTTTGCCCAGTATGTCCTCGATATTATCTCCAAACACCCACAAATAAAGCATATTGCCTATTAAATGCATAAAGCCTCCATGAAGAAACATCGAGGTGATGACCGTCATCTCAGGGCTCACCCACCTTAATTCTTGCGGCAGCAAGGCGCCTTGAAGCAAGCTCGCAGGTATCACCCCAAGTGCATATATTGCGACTCTTGAATTAGACCCAAGACTCAACTGCCACAGAAAGATTGCCACACAGGAAGCAATGAAAATATATGTAATGATCGGGGTTGACTGTGTCGGGTTGTCGTCGGCGAGAGGTATCATTGATCAGAATGTGCAGCGAGGTTTTCTCTCGACAGCATTGTATAGTTCAAGTGACTCGGATAACTGGCTTGAGAGGCCTTTGATTCGAGTCTCGGATGAGGGGTGAGAAGAGACAAACTCTAAATTGGGTCGATTGCTGTCTTCTTGCATTTTTTTCCATAGGCTCAGACTCGCAAAAGGATTAAACCCCGCTTCAGCCATCAATCTCAAACCTGTCTTGTCGGCGTCCGATTCTTGCTCCCGGTTGAAAGGCAAGTTAAGACCATATGTTGAGAGTATCTGTGACATGGTATTTACCGCATTGATCTGATTATTCATTTCATAAATATCTGCTTGAGATGTGATCTGTCTATTGGCCATATTTCCAGCAATCACAGCCATGCCAATTGTGGTTCCCACCTTGGTCCGCATTTCTCGCTTTGCACGCTCATATGAATGTTTATTTGTGACATGAGCTATCTCATGCCCGATTACTGTTGCAAGCTCGTCTTGACTTGAAGCAACTGCAAAAAGGCCCGTATAGACGCCCAGCTTTCCTCCCGGCATGGCAAAAGCATTTACGCCTGGATTATCAAAAACCTCTATCTCCCAATCCTCATCGGCCAATGGCTCGTCAAGTTGTCTGATGATTTTCTTGGCTATGCAATTGACTTGTGTTCGCTTGCTGAGGTCTCTTGAGATTGGCAATGATGTCTTCATTTGCTCCCAAGCTTTCTCAGACTCAATCTCAACTTCTCTTTCACTGACAAGCAATGCAGCATCAGTTTGGGGCATGAATGACAATGCAAACACACAAATTAAATCACGAATGAGGGTTTTCGACTTATGCATTTTTATTCTCTTCTAAATTCATGAAAGCCCTATCGGCTCGGTAGCTAGAGCGAATCAATGGTCCAGCGACAACTTCATCAATGCCGATCTGCTTACCTATATGAGAGTATTCTGTAAACTCATCCGGATGGATGTACTTTTTAACGGGTAAATGATTTTTTGTTGGCTGAAGGTATTGGCCGATTGTCAGTATTTTTACACCGTTCTCATAAAGATCTTTCATCGTTTCAATCACTTCATCTCTTTCTTCACCCACGCCAAGCATGATCCCGCTCTTGCTGACGAATCCTTTCTTATTGGCGTGAGAAAGCATTCCGAGTGTTTGTTGATAGCCTGCTCTTGGGTCCCTGACGGTTTCTGTTAAACGCTTGACCGTCTCTATGTTTTGTGAAAATACATCCAGACCGCTGTCCAAAAGAACATCTAGGTGATTCAGATTACCCCTGAAATCCGGAGACAAAACTTCTATGGCAACGTTCGGAGATAATCTCTTTGATGCTGATACACATCGAGCTATATGAGACGATCCTCCGTCGAAAAGATCGTCTCGATCTACCGATGTTAGAACAACATATTGAAGTGACATGTAGGCAATTGTGTCTGCAATATTCTTGGGCTCATCTTCATCTAGCCAGCCCTTTGGGTTTCCTGTATCAACCGCACAAAATTTGCATGCTCTAGTACAAATACTGCCCATCACCATCAGAGTTGCAGTCTTATGATTCCAACATTCAGCAATATTAGGGCATTTAGATTCTTCGCATACACTGCTGAGATTAAGCTGCTTCACTTTGCTTTTCAGCGAAAGAAAACTCTCACCTGAAGGAATTGGCACTTTGAACCAATTGGGTTTCTTTGGGCTTTCTTGATGAGGATATTCAACAGAAACCTTGATGCCATCCTTGATGGCCTTTATGCCATTTCGATGAACGTATTTTTCGCCGCTAGCCGGGGCCGGCCTCAGTGTTGTATTATTATCCATAGTGAGTATCTAGATGAATTATAGTTGACTTTATAAAGCCTGAACATGCCAAAAAGCAAATGATCATAAGAAAACCATATTTTTATATATTCGTCATAACCCTTTATTCATCTTTATTTTACTCGTCATCAGTAACGTCACTTAACCCAAAGAGCATGGATGATCTCAAGCACTGGAAAAAAGGCTCTGTCAAGATTCAGGTTGATGGAAATGAAGGCCTAGAATTAAACGTGTTGATTGCTGGGTCCAATAAAGAAAGAAGACAGGGGCTGATGCACATCGAATTCATGGAAGAAGATCAGGGAATGTTGTTTATTTTTAAGCCGGCAAGAAAAGTCTCAATGTGGATGAGAAACACCCCGTTGACATTAGACATGATATTCATTGACAGAGATGGAAAAATCATAAATATTGCAAAAAATACGACTCCTTATTCAACAAAAGGAATTTCCTCTGGAGGGCCTATTAGTTGGGTTCTGGAAGTGAATGGAGGCCTCTCAGAACGCATAAATATCAAAACTGGTGATCTTGTAAGCTTGAAACCTATAGAGGACCTCGACGGAGAATAGTCCACCATCTAGCAATATTCAACAAGCTCATCAATGATCCAGCTAAGTATGTTAATGCAGCTGCTCTGAGTATTTCTCTGGCTCTATCAGAATCCCCTTTCTTTAGAAAATTGCTGCTCACAAGCATTGGCATGGCTCTTGAGAAACTTGCATCCCATTCTGTCGGAAGCGTAACAAGATGAATAATTGAACTCATGCCAAGTGTCAAAAATCCACCCAAAAACATAATCAAACCGGATTGAGGGATTCGTGTAATAAGAGTTACAAATGGTGCTGCCATGAGAATAAAAGCACCGACTCTTTGCGCAGGTGCCATCAGTTTTACCATTTTTGTTCTGAGCGAGAGGGGAAAGTATTTTGTAGAATCCTGATGAGCATGTCCGACTTCATGTGCGGCTACGACGATCGCTGTCAAAGAGCCAGAACTCATCTTATCTTCAGTCAGCCTTACAGTCTTAGACATCGGATCATAGTGGTCACCCATTTCTGTAGATTCAACCTTGATATCCTTTAAATCAAGGGCGTCCAGGAGCTTTCTTGCAAATTCAGAACCTGTCATTGCATACCTGTCCTCAGGATCATGATACTTCTTCATGACCCTTTGAACCCATATTGAAGGAAAAAAGAGGATTAAGAAGATGATCAAAAAAGTGATCAGGTAGCTCACTGATTTCTACTCTATTCTTTTGACTCTGACAGAGGAATTCAGGCCTTCAATCTTGAGCACATACGTATCACTCACTCTGCTTCTTTTGATTGTGACTGTTGGGTTATCCATTTTTACTTTAAGAACACCATAGCTGTTCTGCTGCCAGACCTGGCCATTTTGAAGGTTAAACTTGGTATAACCGTCCCACCCATTGAATTCACCATTGATTTTTGTCTGTATGCTCTCTCTTTCGTCCCTAATGATCAGTCCAAAATTATCATCTGACTTTGATGTCTCAGCAGATGAGCTGCTTTTAGTAATCGTTTCAGCCTCAGTCTCTTCTTCAACTTCTGTATCATTCTTTTTATTTTCAGAACCTCTGCCCAGTCTTGAAAGCAATCCCGTTCTTTCTTTCGCGGGTTTGGCACTTTGAACGTCAGGGTTTTCAGTGATCCTGTCATAACATTGAAGCCTGATCAGAGAAACCGAGATTTCAGAGCACTCTTTTAGCTTTTGTTCAAGTGTTTGAGCCTCTGAAGGGATTGAAAATACTAGAAAAAAGGCCGAGAAAAATATGCCAATGATGTTGTGTACTTTCATGAAAGCTCCTAGGATTCGTTTGTTACCAATCATACATTCACTGATTTAACCTTGAAAGAAAAATTATCCTCCAGATGTCATATATTTCAAAGAATTCGGGTTTATTTGTTGTATATAGACAACAGTTATTCTAATTATTTATATATATCAATATGTTAAAACAATTCTTTTATATAATTTAATTCAATTATAGCTTGCGTAAGTGCATTGAATACCGGAAAATACAAGCATATTTACGTTTAGGGGGCGTATCTATCTTATAGGTGCCTTCATCCTGGACATTAATATTTAATTAACTCAATAATAAGAGAGGAAATAAATGAATACTTCTTTATTTGAAAGAGCCAAGTATCTTTTCATTACTCTGAGTGCGGTTGCAGTGGTTTTTGCCATTCCAACTTGGGCTCAAGATGAAGATGAAGATGCTGCTGAGCTCGGAAAAATCGAAGTCACGGGTTCACGATTGAATCAAACAGATATTGAAACTGCTCAGCCAGTTACAGTCATCTCAAGAGAGCAAATCGAGTTATCGGGCTTCGCAACTGTCGCTGAGGTACTTCAAAACACTCCTTACAACTCATTTGGATCATTCAGAGAAACCTCTGGATATGCAAATGGTCAGGCAAGTGTTAATGAAATATCGCTCAGAGGCTTAGGGTCTCAAAGAACATTGGTCCTGCTGGATGGAAGACGAATTGCTTCCACTGGTGGATCTGGTGGTGCGGCTCAAAACTTAAACCAAATCCCGTCTGCAATTATCGATCGTATCGAAATTTTGCGTGATGGTGCATCAGCGGTTTATGGTTCTGACGCAATCGCAGGTGTTGTAAACATCATCACTCGAAAAGACTTTGATGGAATGGATATTTCCATAACATCTGGTTCTACTGAAGTTGGTGGCGGTGATTACACTAGAGCGAACATAACTGGCGGTGTTTCAAACTCAAAAGGAAACATCTACTATACGTTCCAACACTACGATAGAAGACCTCAATACTATAACGAAATTCCTTATGCGAGCCATGCAAGTAATTATGATTACTTCAGCTCATTTGGTTATCCAGGTGCAGCAATCACAAAACTTGGTATCGTCGTTGATCCTAGGTGTCCTGAAGCAAACGTTGGCTCTAGCAGAGACAATGGTTCTAATACCGACTCAACATTTCCAAATTCATACTACTGGGCAGGTCCTGGTTTAGAGACTGGATTGGGTCGATGTGGATATGACTTCGCACAAGATATTATGTCAATTCCAAGAGCTAAGCGTAATGCTTTCCTCATGAAAGGTTCATACGATCTTTCGCCTGATGTAACTATGAATACTGTGGTGATGTTCTCACAACTTGAAGGTGATTCAAGATATGCTGGAACTCCAATCACGGCTCCATATCCAGTTATACCAGCGTTCAGTCCTAATCATCCATTGAAAGCATATGGCTATGATTGTGAAAATGAAGCTGACGGATGTGGAAGTGCCACACTACTTCTAAGATCAGTGCCTAATGGATATCGTGACAACACTGTTACTGAAAACATCACTGACGTAAGAGTCGGTCTTGAAGGTGTTGCAGACATGATGGGCGGCCTTGAGTGGGAACTCAATGTTCAAACAACTATCAATGACATTGATAACCAAACCATTAACTTGGTGAACAAGACACTTCTTCAAGCAGGCCTAGACGCCGGTAATGTTGACCCTTGGGGTATCAACAGCACTCTGGATGAAGTGGCAGCTCAAATGCTTGCCTTTAACCACACTGGACTTTATCAAGCTGATCTTAAAACAACTATGGCTGACTTAATTACTAAGTTTGACGTAGGAGAGTTGGCAGGTGGAGCAATCGGTATGGTTGTGGGGCTTGAGTATTCACACTCTTCATTCGATCAATTGAATGATCCTGAGTCTAACGCATTTTTGATCGCTGGTTCTGCCGGTGGTGATAACATTACTGCTGAAAGACACAGAAAATCTGCATTCTTTGAGCTTGGTCTACCATTTACTGATCAGTTTAAAGTCAGCATGGCTGGACGTTATGACGAATACAGCACAACAGGTGTTGGCAGTAACTTCTCGCCTTCAATTAACTTTGAATACAGGCCTACTAGTTGGGTATTGTTGAGAGGTACTTTTGGTGAAGGATTTAGAGCGCCAGCATTTGATGAATTGTTCGGTAATCGATCAGAAAGCTTCCCTTCAGGGATTGATATTGTAGGTTGTGCGACTGGTGCAGTTCCGCTTCAACCAGACGGTTCTTGTCCATCCACTCAATACAGAGCTTTCTATGGTGGTAACCCAGAACTAGGACCAGAGGAATCTGAGCATTACACTTTTGGTGCAGTTCTCTCTCCTCTTCCTGAGTTGAATATTCAACTTAACGTTTGGCACACAGAGTTTGAAGGACTCATTACAACTTCAACTTTGAACAGAGAGTTCGAAGCTGAAGCGAATGGAGAAACAAACTATGTTACTCGTTGTACTGCGGCTGACGCTTGTCAGGAAGGTACCGTTAACTATGTTTCATTGACTTCTAATAACTACAAAGGAGTTACAATGGAAGGTCTTGACGTAGATATTAACTACGTTCTTGATACGGATAACGCGGGTCGTTTTGACATGGGCGTAAACTATGCTCAAATCACTAAGTATATATATCAACGTTTTGCCTCAGACTCTGTAGAGAGTAACGAAGGTGAAATGGGATTGCCTGATACCAGGATGACTCCTTACCTCACATGGGGTAAAGGTGATTGGGGTGTTGGCCTAACTGGCTACCACGTTTCAGGGCAAGAAACTGACTACTATGGTACTCCATACTCAGTTGGTGATTCCATGACCTTTAACTTAAGGGTTAGCTATCAATTGCCTTGGGATGCATCCGTTTCTATCGGTGCAATCAATGTAACTGACGAAGAACCTGAGCAAAACTCTGGTTGGTATGGATGGTATCCATTCGACTTCTCCTTGTATGATACAAGAGGAAGAACGGTTTACCTTACCTACGAACAGAGCCTCTAATCTAAGAGTTAGTTAGATAAAATTAGAGCGGACTTCGGTCCGCTCTTTTTTTTGGGGTTTCTAATTTATTGGATTGTGAGAATCAGCTCTTCGGCAAGGGCTTCGCTTTTTCTGATCTGCTTAACACTGAGCCTTTTTTTAAGATCTTTAAGCATCTGTTTTGCATATCCAACTGCAAAAATACGTCCGAAAGATTTGCCCTCAAGAATGTCCTCGCATCGTGGAACATCTCGATTTAATTCTTCCTGCTTATCCTCATAGTCTTTTCGATATTTTTTGTACTCTTGATCATCAATCTGGGATGATGCAATTAAAAACCAAGCATATGCATACACTAAGTTTTTCTTTACACCCCTTGCATCTCGATATGCCATGCCCAGTCCAACCTGTGATCTCGTATGCCCCTGTAAGGATGCTTGCTGATAATATTCAAATGCCTTCTCTTGATCTTTCCTCACTCCAGTGCCATATCGATAAATTCTTGCCAATCCATTGAGCCCATCAAGATCTCCTTTTGCTGCACCTTTTTCATACCATGTCTTTGCTTTTTTAGCATTCATGGGAACCACTTCACCTCGAATATACATCTCAGCCATTGCAATCTCCGCATCTGTATCTCCCTGATTCGCCGCTGCCTGCATCCATTCAAAGGCTTTTTTGTAGTTCCTTCTAAAATCTCCATAGAGCGTTCCAGAGTATAGGCGGCTTAAAGCAATCTGAGCTTTGACATCATTAGCTTTTGCAGGCACTGAACATGCAGCAATGGCCTCTAAACACAAATTATCTTTGATTAATTTCTTGCATTCACTTTGAGCAAAGATTGTTGCTGGCAAAATTAAAAGCAATAGAGTGAGTTTTTTGGTTACGATCTTAATTTTTTTAGATTCCATGGTAGTATGATTCGTCTGAGACCTATATATAGATCAAATTAAACTATTTCCTAAGGAATATACAAATGAAAAAGATACTCCCAATATTAGCGATTGTCATCTCAATTAGCACAATGGCTGTCGAAGAATTTCCTGTCGAACATTTCTTTAAAGACCCAACAATGCTGGGTCCACAGCTCTCACCCGATGGAGAGTACCTAGCAGCATTGACTCCATACAATGTAAATAGAGAGGAGCAAAAACAATGCAAAAATAGACCTTTTGGCAAGAAAAATAATAAGGGTGAAGTTCATTTTTGCGATGTCAGCAGAAGAAATATTACAGTGATTCATATTGGTGATAAGAATAAAGACTGTCAGGCTGGAAATTATGGGGCATGTAAAAGTGTTCGAGTTACACAACTTCGTGGTCAAAATGTAAGTAGCTTCTTCTGGGCAAACAATGAGCGGATTATTTTTACAACCGGTGGCGATCAACTGAATGGAATTAGAGGTTATGCAGATACCCTAGGGATCTATGCTGTGAATAAAGATGGCAACAAGAGCAGGCAATTGGTGAAACCTGAAGATGCCGATGGAAGGGTTACTCCTATAAATTTACTTCGTGATGATAATGACCATATCCTAGTTATGAGAAATGACCGAAAAAGATACCTTCAAGACGTTTATAAAATGAATGTCTATAACGGAAAGTTTTTCAGGCAAATTACTTCTCCAGGTCCAGTCGTTAGTTGGGCCACTGATCGTGACGGGGTCTTAAGGCTGGCAGCTTTGCAAGATGAAGAATCATTGTCTTATGAGACTAAAATTATTTATAGAGACAATGAGAATGAAGAATTTAGAGAGATTGATCGATTTGAAGGCTTGCAGAATGGTTGGGGAGCCATTGGTTGGGATGAGAGCCAGGAGAAAGTTTACATCACATCCAACCTTGGAAGAGACACCTATGGAATTGGTTTGCTAGACCCAAATACAGGGGACATTGAAGATGTATTCGAAGCAGAAGGTGCAGAAGTTTCAAGTATGGGTTTTACTGACGATGGAGAGCCCATTACGGTCGTCTACAGAGATATTAATACCAAACCTCAAAGACACTATGTCAATGAGAAGTGGAAGAACATTATAGAAATGCTAAAAGGTGCACTTCAAAGCGACTATGTCGGCATTGCATCCATGTCACGAGACGAAATGAAAATGGTTTTATCCGTCGGAAGTGATACCAATCCTGGAGACTATTATCTCTATGATCAAAATAAAAGTAGTCTTGCCTATCTTGGTTCAGTCAGGCCATGGATTGATCCAAAAACAATGGCGCCAATGAAGCCATTCTCTTTTGAAGCCAGAGATGGAGAAACCATTTATGGGTTTCTAACGGTTCCCGTGGACAGCGACGGCAAAGATTTACCATTAATACTCAATCCACATGGCGGCCCTTTTGGCATTCAAGATACTTGGGGCTTCAATGGAGAGACTCAGTTTTTTGCGAATCAAGGCTATGCGGTCATGCAAGTAAACTACAGAGGATCCGGTGGATATGGAAAACGCTATGAACGAATTGGCTATAAGCGGTGGGGCCTTGAGATGCAAGATGATCTAAGCGATGCTGTTCAATGGGCAGTCTCAGAAGGGGTTGCCGATCCCGATCATGTCTGTATCTATGGTGCCAGTTATGGTGGTTATGCAACGATGGCGGGCATCACATTAACCCCTGAGTTATATAGTTGCGGAGTGAATTATGTGGGTATTTGGGATATTGCAATGCTCTACAGGCAAGATGGTCGGTTTGATAAACGACTTTCTCGTTGGTTCAGAGATCATGTGGTTGATGTTGAAAAAGACGAAGCACAACTTAAAAAAACATCACCAAATTTCCACATTGATAAGATTCAAGCGCCGCTGTTTATTGTGCATGGAAGAAGAGACTACAATGTCAGGGTTGAGCAAGCTGAGACATTAATGGATGCCTTGGATGAAAAAGGCATTCCCTATGAAGTCATGATTAAAAGAGAAGAAGGGCATGGCTTCACGCTTTATGAAAATAAAGTTGAGCTCTATACGAAGATGGGGAGCTTTTTTAAAGAACATCTAGCAAAGTAGCTAGACTTTAGAGCAA
Organism: Gammaproteobacteria bacterium; assembly: GCA_002717445.1. Taxonomy (GTDB): domain Bacteria; phylum Pseudomonadota; class Gammaproteobacteria; order Steroidobacterales; family UBA11654; genus CACPJA01. Next base: position 69,104 of record PBDY01000008.1, read on the forward strand.
CTCATTGACGGCTCTGTCCGCTTGTACGATGGCAGCATCTACATAGGCAGAGCCGCCAGCATCCGAATTTGCAATGGATATGTTTCCGAAAGGTTTTCTGCCCATCACGTGAGGGTATCTCTCATCATCCATGCTGTCGGGCATTCGTCCCCCAAAATAAGCGTTATCGAATAAGCTGTTGTATTCATATGAATAGCCATGTGCCCAACGATTCACAGTAATTCCTGCTACATTCTCTTCCTTAAAGTCTGAGCCGAACATGCCTTTTAATTGATCAAATAATTTATCTTCATAATCTTGGTAGCTCAGCTTCAAGATATCGTATCGGCCCTTTTTGTGTTGCTCTCTATTGGTTAATCCTTCATAAGGCCTCGTTGGAACGTGGTTCATCATAAATACAACGGGGTCGTCAAAAGACTGGGGGTACTGATAATCACCAATGCTGACTGGGAAATCAACATACATATTATTATAAAATGAGTTGGGACAAATTGCTCTAGAAACCCCATTTCTTGCAAACATATGCCAATTTTTCATAGCCACCTGTACCCAAACCAGCGGCACTTTAACGTTGTGTTTTAAAGCCTCTTTTTGCTTCTCAGGTAATTCAGGACAAAGGTCAGGAATGATGCCGTTGTAACAGGCTAAGATGCATTTTTTTCCAATGACTTTATATAACTGACCTTGATTGCTATAAATGACTTCTACTCCAGCATTTTTATTCTTTACAGATATAACAGTGCTATTGAGTCGAATATTTACATTTTGACCGAGTAAATCTAATTGAGAATAATCGGCTTTCGCAGTCACAATATCTTCCATGGTATTTCCAGGTATGGCATTTGGAATCATTTTTCTCACAAGCATTCTTGCAATTGTTGCATTGCCGTCTGGGAAATGAAAAATATATGGCTCTTCTGAGGTTTCGTTCTTACCCATGTATTCTTCAATGGTTTCTTCATAAGCAGGAAGATCATACATTTCGTTCTCAGACTCTACAGAATCGTCTTCTTGCTGAGTAAAGCCAAGACCAGCAAAGCCTGGTAACCCGTCAGAAAAGCACCCAAAAGCCGGTATGGATTCGGTTCCAACACCCCACAGTGCCCAAATCATTCTGTGAAAAAGCCCAATAGTCTCATCGCCAACGTTATGAAACTTCCTCAAGTAATCCTCGTAACTGATATTTTCTAGATAATAATATTTTTCTTCTAGAGTCATCTCCGGTAAGAAATCAGTTTTATCTAAAAACAGTTTTTTGAATTCTTTCTTTGTTTGATCTGATACTGGCATCTCTGCTACAACTTTTTCAATATTCTCAGGCCTAGTATTTACCTTATAGGCGATGTCATACCTATAACTCGGCACATTTTGAACAATCTTGTCTTGGCCATATGTTTTCTTATCAAAATAAAATGATGATTTGAGATTTCTTTCCTTGAAATAGTCAAAATCATAGGCGCTGTAAAACTTTTGAACATCAATACCAAGATCGACTATCAACTTTTTTGATACCTCTTGATAATAACCGGGAGATTCCATCGATTGACTCCCGCCATAAGCAAGCATTAATCTTCCATTCACCTGGAACTCATTTCGTTTTGCATGGCCCCCAAAATCATCGTGATTATCGAGAATAAGAATCTTTTGATTAGTGTTTGTTCGTTCTTTATAAAAGTGTGATGCTGACAAACCAGAAATGCCTGCTCCCACAACTATCAAATCATTTGACTCACCTAAATCAATGACATCATTGGGAAACCCTCCTCCGCCTAATGCAAGCCTATGCGCATGATCAAAAGAACCGGGATGATTTCCCCTGATGCCAGTCAGCGCTGGTGGGTATTGAGTGGGATTAAGGCCTTTTGCTTTCAAAAAATCAATGGGTGCAGCCGAAGCTGCCAAACCATAACTGACCCCATTGATGAAATCTCTTCTGGTGATTGATGATTTTTTCTTCATATATTTTAGTTTATTCGAAAAACCGTTTCGCCCTCAAGCAGTGTTTGAGTAACTTTTACTTCGCCGATGTTCTCATGAGGTACTTCATATAGATTTTCTTCAAGAATAATGAGGTCCGCATATTTGCCCATTTCAATGCTTCCTGTTAGATGATCTTGATGCATCAAGTGAGCGGCATTGATTGTATAAGCTTTGATCATTTCTGTGAGTTCCATTTGTTCGCTCTCATTAAGGGTTCCTTTAATTCGATCCGTCGGGTCTTGCCTGGTAAGCGCGGTTTCAATCGCGACCAATGGATTCATTGTTGTCACGGCCCAGTCGCTTCCACCAACAATGGTTCCTCCTGCATCATGTACGCTTCTGATGGGATACATGCGATTGACTCTCTCTATTCCGAGCTCTGGAATATTAATTTCAGTAATCCATTCATCTGGCAATGCCCATGTGGCTTGAAAATTTGCTGATACCTTCAGTTCAGAAAATCTTGGTATGTCCTCTTTATGAATCAATTGAAGGTGGGAAATATGATGTCTATTGTCATTCATGCCATTGGTATTAATAGCATATTCATATGCATCAAGTCCCGATCTCACTGCTCTATCACCAATCGCATGAGTCATCACTTGAATGTGGTCAGCGTCAAATCGTGCAATCGCTTTGTTCAACTCTTCTTGGCTAAAATACAACTGCCCATATGAACCTGAGTCAAGATAAGGCTCAAGTATTGCGCCCGTTTGCCCTTCAAGCACTCCATCAATAAATATTTTTACGCAATTGGGATTGATCCTTTCGTGCTCAAACATTGATCTTCTTTTATAAAGATCCTCAAAACCACTAAATTCTTGAACATAATGCTCTCTCCCATATTCAATGCATCCAATGATTCTAAGATTGAGTTCATCTCTTTCTGCCAGATGGTTGAAGCTTTCTAGGTATTTTTCATTCACTGCTGTATCAATCATGGAAGTAATGCCGTAGCTATTGGCAAGACCTTGAGCATACCTAAGCCCATTTCGATGAAGCTCATCACTCTCTTTTGGTGCCACATTGACAACAAGATTCATGGCTGATGGCTCTCTCAAGGTACCGCTGGGCTCACCAGTGATTGGGTCTCTTTCAATAATGCCTTTATCTGGATTTGGTGTTTGCTTGGTAATATTTGCCAATTCAAGTGCTTTTGAGTTAACCAATGCATTGTGTCCATCTGATATCTCAATATATATTGGTATCTCTTTACTGACTTCATCAAATAGATTCTTTCTGGGGTTGGCTGCCGGAAATAGCGCAGCATTTAGGCCTGCTCCGATCACCCAGCCTGTAGATTTAGCATAATCGCCCTCCAGGCATGATCTAATTTTATCCTGTATTTGTTCTAAGTCCATGAGACCAAATACTTCGCATTGATATTGATCCATTCCATTCCATATGGGATGTGCATGCGCATCATGGAAAGCAGGCATCAGCATCTTGCCTTCAAGATCTATTATCTCTGTACCGTCATCAGCACTTTTAAGAATATCCTCTTGTTTTCCAACCTTCTGAATATATCCGTCTCTGATAAAAATAGCTTCGACAACGCTTAACTCTTGATCGAATGTATGGATGTTGCCGTTGATAAAGATCTTATTATTTTCCCCTGAGGCATCCCAACAAAAAAGAATGATTAAGACTCCGAGGATGAAGCGGTGTTTATTCAATGCTTATTTCCCTGTTTTAATATTAATCCATTGCCTTGTCATCGTTCGATCTACGCGTGGGTTCGCAATCTCTGCAATGAAGAGTTTATTCAGTGTCTGTTGACCAGGATAGATTGCTCTATTATTCAGGATATCTTGCGAAATGAATTTTTTAGACTTTGGAATTGCATTTGGAAATTTGACTTTATTTGAGATCGTAGCCATGACCTCTGGCTGAAGTATAAAATCAAGAAACAAGTGTGCATTCTGAGCGTTTGGTGCATCTTTTGGTATAGACATCATGTCTACCCACATCTGAGCCCCCTCTTGTGGAATCTCGTATTCAATAATTACATCATTCTTAACTTCTCTTGCTCTATCGCCAGCTTGCAAAATATCTCCGCTCCAACCAAATACAAGACATATCTCACCATTGGCAAGGTCATTTATATATTTTGAAGAGTGAAAATATCTAATGAATGGCCTGATGCTTTTTAGAAGCTCATAAGCCTCACCTCTGTAATCTGATGGATCTTTTGTATTGGGATCTTTTCCGATATAAAAAAGTGCTGCCTTAAATACCTCGCTTGGGGCATCGAGGAAAGCGATACCGCATTGTTCAAAATTCTTTATCAGCTCGGGTTTAAATAAAATATCAAAAGTATTCATCTTGAAACCCATGCCCATGATTTCATCTATGGCTGCACGATTGTATCCAATGCCTGTGGTTCCCCATAAGTATGGAATGGCAAATCTATTCTCTGGATCCATCGTGCTTAACTTCTCCATCATTGCAGAATCCAAATTATCAAAATTAGGTATTGCAGTTTTATCCAACTCAAGGTGTATGTTCGCTATGATCTGTCTGCCAAGATATTCAATGCTTGGTGAAACGATGTCGTACCCCGTTGACCCAGCAAGCAACTTTCCCTCAAGCACCTCATTGCTGTCGAAAACATCGTAGATGACTTTAATCCCTGTTGACTCCTCAAATTGATCGATGACGGATTGATCGATGTAATCGGACCAGTTGTAGACTCTTACCTCTTCAGCGTTTACTGAAAAGGTTAGAAAAAAGCATGCCGCGATCATTGTTCGAGTTTTCTTCATAACCGATCTCGAAGAGCGTAATAAAGCATGCCAAGATAAAATCCAGGCCACCGTAATAGAGTTCCGCCTGGAAAAGTCGGGATTTTAATCTTGGAGAAAATATCAAGGTTAGACACTGTGCCATCAATTGCTTCGGCAAGTACAGTGCCTGCAAGGCTTGCCATTGCTACCCCATGGCCTGAATATCCATGAGCAAAATATACATTGGTGTGCAGTCTGCCAACATGCGGCATTCGATTCACCGTCACCCCAAGTCGCCCGCCCCAAGCATAATCAATCGTTTTATCATGCAGATGCGGGTAAACATCTAACATTGTTTTTCTTACATATGATTTCAAATCCTTTGGAAAGTTTCTTGCGTAGTTCTCTCCTCCACCAAACAAGAGCCTATTGTCTTGAGATATACGAAAATAGTGCACGTGAAACTTATTGTCATGTACACAAACATCGTCCCTATTTATATACTGGACTTCCTCTTGGCTCATTGGCTCAGTGGCAAGAATAAAATTATTGATTGGCATTATTTTAACGGCCAACTTTCTTTCTAGGTTATCCAGATATCCATTGCAAGCGAGAACAACATGGTCGGCTTTGATCTCACCATGGTTGGTCTTAACAACGCAAGGGGAGCCGTTTGAATATGATGTTACTCTAGAATTTTCATAAATTTTGACGCCGGAGTCCTCTGCTGCCTCAGCAAGCCCAAGTGCATAATTGAGCGGATGAAGATGCGCTCCACCCATGTCCAGAGATCCGCCTCCATCAAAAAATGGGCTATGAAACATTTCTCTCACTTCTTCAGGGTTCATGTAACGAATCAAATCATAGCCATAATCTGCGTTTAGTTTTTCTACATATTCTTTATGATGATGATCATCATCCCTGTCATTGGAAACGTTTGCATTGCCGGCCTTCAAGTCGCAGTCAATTTCATGTTTTTCAATTCTAGTCTTTACGATCCTTTTTCCATATTCTGAGAGCTGCCAAAGCTCATTGGCCAGTGACTTACCGTAATCTTTTTCCAATTCATCAATCTTTTTGTTATGGCCACTTCCAACCTGTCCTCCGTTTCGTCCTGAGCCCCCCCATGCCAATTTATTTGCTTCCAAAATCGTGACATCGTAACCTCTTTCAGAAAGATTGAGTGCGGTTAAAAGACCGGTGTAGCCTGCGCCTATGACACATATATCTGTGGCATGTGAACCACTTAATGATGGTCTTTTTTTGAGGTTATTTGCGGTGTGGTAGTAGTAAGAGTCGGGATAATCTATGGATTCTTTCATGTCAGTAAACTATAGCTTTTGGATAGCTTCTTCTGTCTCATCCAGAGTAGTTCTTGCTTTATCTACAAGCTCATCAATTTGCTCATGATTGATCACCAAAGGTGGTGCAATGATCATGCTGTCGCCAACGGCCCTCATGACCAAACCGTTTTTTATAGAGATATCTCTGCACAAGGAGCCCGTATTGAAATCACTGGGGAATCTGGATCGCTTTACCTTATCGTTAGTAAGCTCTATTGCCCCCATTAATCCTTTTATCCTAGCTTCTCCAACTATCGGATGATCTCCTAACGATAACCATTTATCCTTTAAATATGGTGCAATTGAGTGCTTTACGCTGTCCAAGATATTTTCTTTTTTAATCAGTTCAATATTCTTGAGGGCCACAGCACAGGCTGCTGGATGACCTGAATAAGTAAAGCCATGAGCAAATTCACCGCCTTCCTCAATAATGGTTCCCGCTACGCGGTCACTGACCAGAACTCCTCCGAGTGGCAAGTATCCTGACGTGACTCCTTTGGCAAATGGAATCATGTCTGGTTTTATTTCATAGAAGGTTGACCCAAACCATTCTCCCAATCTTCCAAATCCCGTGATTACCTCATCAGCAATCAAGAGTATTCCATAGTGGTCACATATTTTCTGAATCTCTGGCCAGTAGCTATCTGGCGGAATAATCACGCCGCCAGCACCTTGAATGGGTTCTGCAATAAATGCAGCTATATTCTCTACTCCATGTTCCTCAATTGCTCTTTCTAGATCTCTGGCAACATTTATGCCAAATTCATCAGGATCGAGATCTCCTCCCTCTCCATACCAATAAGGTTGTTTGATATGGTCGATTCCCGGAATAGGCAAGCCTCCCTGTTGATGCATTCCAGTCATTCCTCCCAAACTTGCTCCAGCTACAGTACTGCCATGATATGCATTATTTCTTCCTAGGATAATTTGTTTATTTGGATGACCCAGTAGACTCCAGTAATATCTAACCATCCTTAAGACGGTATCATTTGATTCCGAACCAGAACCAGTAAAGAAAACATGATTTAAATGATCTGGTGCAACTTCTCCAATGACTCTGCTGAGTTCAATCGCAGGCGGATGCGTGCATTGAAAGAAATTATTGTAGTATGGCAACTCTTTCATTTGTTCATAAGCAGCCTGAGATAGTTCGTCTCTACCGTAACCTAAGTTGACATTCCATAGGCCTGACATGCCATCTAGGATTTGGTTTCCTTCTGCATCCCAAATATAAACTCCGTCGCCTTTTGTGATGACTCGGGTGCCCTTCTCTGCCAGTTCACCATGATCTGTGAATGGATGAAGATGATGCTCGCTATCAAGCTTTTGCCAGTTTTTTAATTCTTTATGCATATTTAAACACTCAGGAGTAGGTTCTCTCTTTCCCAGGGGCTGATAACCTGAAAGTACTCATTATACTCATCCTCCTTCATTGCGACATATATTTGCAAGAATCTATTTCCCATCAATGCAGGCATCGACTCACTGTCTCTCAAAACATCAATAGCGGTTGAAAGATTCTTTGGCAAATTAAATTGCATATTGGATGCATTTGAATCTTCGGGTGCAGTTGGTTGCAGTGATTTCTGAATGCCCAAGTAGCCACAAGCAAGGGAAGAGGCAATCGATAAATATGGATTTACATCTGCTCCACCAATTCTAAACTCAACTCTTTTATTCTCGGGTGATGAGGTCGGAACCCTCAGTCCAGTGGTTCTATTGTCATAACCCCAACAGAGATTGATCGGTGCATTTTGGAACCGCTGAAATCTTCGGTATGAATTCACATACGGAGCATTGAATAAAATTGATTCAGAGGTGAACTGCTGCAAACCGGCTATAAAACCTTTGAATGTCTCTGTCTCTTGATTTGAGTTTGAAAATACATTTTCTCCAGACTCATTATCAACCAATGAAATATGCCAATGCATTGCACTCCCTGGTTGTTCTTCCAGAGGCTTCGCCAAAAAAGTAGCATATATGCCATGCTGCATGGCGGCTTCTCTGATGAGCCTTTTGAAAATCATCACCTGATCGCAAATCTTTAGTGGATCATCGTGCTCAAAATTGATCTCAAGTTGAGCCGTTCCCATTTCATGTTCCAAAGTGTCAATCTTGATATTCATGGCCTTTGCATAAGAGTGAATCTGATCAATGACTGGTTCAAACTCATCCAGCGCATCCAAACTGAATGGCCTTCTGACAGTTTCTTGTCGTCCTGACCGACCGATCGGGGTTTCAAGCGCTTGATTGGGGTCTGTGTTTTTTTGCACAAGATAAAATTCAAGCTCAGGTGCAACAATAGGTTTCATGCCTAAATCTTTATATAGCTGAAGTATGTTTTTTAAAACTTGCCTAGGAGAAATATCTACATTAGATCCATCTTCATAGTAACAATCGTTCACAACTGTTGCTGTGGGGTCTTTCATCCATGGCAAAATTTTTAAAGTGGTTAGATCGGGTCTGATGAGTATGTCTCTATCGGCAGGATTGATATAACCATCAGGAAGAAACTTTCCCGTCACAGATTGAGTAAACACGGACTCTGGCAACCTGATCACCGAGCCTGAAGTAAATTTTTGAATCGGTATGAGTTTGCCCCTCGCAGTCCCTGCCATGTCAGGAACAATGGTTTCAACTTCTTGAATATTATGTTCAAACAGCCAGTCTTGTATTGCTTTATCATCCATTTTTCTTTGAGTACTCCAGACAAGATGCCCCAAATGCTTCAAATATCTTCCTCGATACAAGGCTCTTCTCTGGTTTCCATTCAGGATGCCACTGCACAGATAAGTTAAAGCCATCGGCATTTTTTACGGTGAATGCTTCAACCAGCCCATCGTGTGAAATAGCTTCAATGGTCAACCCTTCGCCGAGTTCCTTTACGCCTTGCCCATGAAGTGAATTGACTTCTGCTTCGCTTAGTTCAGTTAGGCGGTGCAAGTATCCGCCATTCTCAAAGGATACGGTGTGGCTAACATCGTATTGATCCCCAACAGATGCGTCACGATCAAAATCATGGCCTTCATAGTCAGACTCATTTTCAAGATTCTGAAATAATGTGCCTCCGAAAATGACGTTCATCTCTTGAAATCCTCTACAAATGGCCAATATGGGCATTTCCATATCGATGATCTTTTTTACAGCATTGAAGACGTATTCATCTCGGTCGGGGTCTAACAACATGTTGAAATCTCTAATGGAGTCTTTGTAACGATCTGGGTAGACATTCGATAAACTGCCGGTGAGTAAAAACCCATCCAGGCGGTTTAAGATTGGCATCATCGATGTCAAATCATCGCTTGGAATAAGAACAGAGGTGACATTTGAGAATTCATGAATTGCTTTGATGTATTTCTCGCCCACAACGTGAAAAGGATGTCGTTCAATTTCTTTACGACAACAAACAATGCCCACAAGAGGCTTATTAGAATCAGACATACAGTTTTTTAGAAATAATTAGTACTAATTGTACTAATTATGTGGTCTTTTGAGTAAGACTTAATTTCATCTTCAAATTATATTTACCCTCACGAATATCATTCACAAAACAAATCAGGGCAGGCACAAAAACCAATACAAGATAAGGCACAAAGATCATTCCAAAAATAAATGTAATCGCGAGTGGTTGTATTAGTCTTGCTTGAAGGCTTCCCTCAAAAAGCACTGGTGTCAATCCTACAATTGTAGTGATAGTAGTCAGCAAGACTGGTCTGAATCTTTCTCGGACACCTTCATTGATGGCGCGAAGAAGAGTATATCCATCGCCTTGGAGTTCCTTTATTGTTCTTACTAAGATAATTGAATCATTAACCAAAACTCCTGTGAGGCCAAAAAAGGCCAGAAGACTGAACATGCTTAAGTTAAAACCAAGCACCAGATGGCCCAAAATTGCTCCAATCAAACCAAATGGCACGACCGCCAAGATTAAAAAAGGCGTTGTATAACTGGAGAAAACCCAGGCAAGAATGATAAATATTGATGCAAAAGTAATAATGAAAGCTAACCTCAATCCAGAGAATGCTTCCTGTTGCTCTAATGCTTTGCCGTCATACATCAAACGAACACCAAAATCTCTTTCAATTTTGGGTTGAATATCTGCACGAACAGCGTCCAGAACAATGCTTGTGGTTGTGATTGTAGGGTCAACATCTCCTGTGATTGCAACCTGTCGCACTCCGTCTTTTTTCCGAATCTTTGTAAAGCCAAGCCTTTTCTTTAGGCTAACAACTTCTGATAAAACAAAACTTCCTCCATCTGGAGAAGTGAGATAAATGTCTCTTATCGTTTGATTTTCTGTTTCGTCTTTGGGCAGTTTTACCCTTACGATGACCTCTTCTGCATCCTGCGAAAAACGCTTTGCCACCGAGCCTGAAAATGAATTTCTGACTTGTCTTGCCACTTCTTCGGCAGTGAACCCAATGGCCTCTCCTTCTGGCTTAATTTCCAAAAGTATTTCTTCTTTGCCATAAGGCAAATCATCTTCTACTGCCAATAGTCCAGGGAGAACTCTCATCTCATTCCTGAGGACTAGAGCTGCCTTTTTCATTGTAGATAGATTGTTCCCCACAATACGTATATCAATGTCTCTTCCTGGAGGGCCCCCAACAGCGCCTTCAAATATCACAAAGTTCTCAATGCCAGACATTAGTCGAATTTCAGCCTTCCAAGCTTCAATGAATTCTTGGTTTCTTATGAGCCTTACATCGCCAGAAACAAGTTCAGCCACGAATGATCCAATATGTGCGCCCGATACGTCATTAGAAGAGGATCCTTTTCCTGAGTAACTGACCCCGATGTTGCCAACACCATATTTTACTATGCTCCCTTTGTCGCCACCTAGTTTTTTTTCAGTCTCAAAAAGTGCCCTGGCCAGTTCATTAACCATGCTCTCTGTTTTTTTCTCTGGTGTGCCAGGAGATAATGAGAAATTCGCAAGCAAAATATCACCTTCAGGCGTATCAAAAAATTCAAATTTAACTCTGCCTGTAGATAGAAGTGTTATTGATACTAGCAACATGCAAATCGTTGCCGTGAGAGTAAAGCCCTTCTTTGTGTGTGTTTTTTCAATGATGGGAAGAACTTTTTCATCCCTAAATCGATTGAAAATTAAATCAAACTTTCTGGGTTTTTTATTCTCTTCTTCTGAAACTTTCTTGAGCGATGACCTTAAATGATGCGGAAGAATCAAAAAGCACTCTATCAGGCTTGCAATAATGACTAACGAGAGCGTTATTGGAACCGCGGATATAATGTTTCCAACATCATTTTGAATAAGCAAGACCGGCAGAAAAGCCGCGACCGTTGTGAGCATGGCTGCAAGAACAGGCGGGAACATTCTTTGCGCTCCAAGCCTGGCAGCTTCTTTATAATTCATGCCCCTTCGATGAAGTGTTGTTGTATGCTCCGAGACAACAATAGCATCATCCACCACAATGCCAATACCCATGATCAGAGCAAACATGCTAATCATATCAAGTGAAAGCCCCATTTGACTCATGGCTCCTAAAGCAGCCATAAAAGCGACCGGGATACCGACAGCGACCCAAAGCGCTACTCTCCCATTGAGAAAAACAAATAGCACCAGGAGTACCAAAATAAGTCCGGTTCCGCCGTTTTCAAGAAGCATATTGATTCTTTGTTTCACAGCATCTGCAAAGACATCATAAACAACCACATCAAGTGATCCGGGATAACTGCCTGAAATTTTTTCCATGTATTTCTCAACCGTTTGTTGAGAAATGAGTGAGTCTGCACCTCTTGTCCTATAGACCACAAGTCCAATAGATGGGCCATCAGTGTTTACCCGGTAGCTAGAATTCTCTCTGAATGTTTCATAAACATTTGCAACATCACTGAGATAGACTTTTTCTCCGGACAGTTTTGAGACGATTTCAATCTCTCTCAACTCATTTGGATTTCTAGCCAACTGATCGCTTCTGATCTGTCTTGATATGCCTCCGCTGTTAATGCTGCCGGACGGAATATCAATGCTTGAAGATGAAAGCCTTGATGAGACTTGACCGAGAGTAAGGTCTAGCTCCCTTAAATTATCCGATGGAATCTCTACCCATATCTCACTATCTCTAGCGCCTTCAAATTCGACATTCGCAAGTCCAAGGCTGATTAGGTCACTTCTAATCTGCTTTGCAAAATATTTCAGTGTTTTTTCTGAAAAAGGACCAGAAATATCAATTCTACAAACCTCGTCTCTTTGTAAGACCTGAGTGATGATTGGTTTTTCTATATCTTTTGGGAATGTTGTAATTCTTGACACAGAAGATTGAACATCGGTCAGAGCTTTGCTCATGCTGACAGACTCTTTGAATGAAATATACATCGAAGCCCTTCCTTCAAATGCCGTCGAATTGACTTCTTTAACTCCATTGATAAAGCGAACCTCAGGCTCAATGGCATTGATGACATTGCTTTCAATATCCTCAGCACTTGCGCCCTGCCACTCCACAAGAACGCTGATGAGCTCAAGGCCAAAATCAGGCATGAGTTGTCTTTTGAGTTGTGTGAGTCCAAATGCACCATAGAGAATGAGTATGGCCATTAGTAAATTGGCCGCAACTTTGTGGCGGCCAAAGAAGGAAATAATGCCTCTGTCTGGAGACATGGTATCTCTTGGGTTAATGGGTCTATTCTTTTGACTATAATTCTTAAAAACCATTAGATAATATCCACTTTAACACCTTCGCCGGCTTCTCTAAGCTGGTTAGTTATAATCAAATCTCCATCTTGGATAATGAGCTTATCCTTTGGCCTAATAAGAACGCTTGATTGGTCATATCCAGAAATCTCTATCATCGCCTTCCTAAGCCTTTGGTCTTTAATAATATAGACATATTGATCTTCATATACTGCCGTTTCAGGAATGCTGATGACTGATTTGTATGATTTATCAGGCATCCTTAAGCGTACGAATGCTCCAGGCCTTAAAGGAGTTTCTTGTTCTTTATCCAATTCAATATTTGCAAAAATATTTACTCCGCCTGTGTTTGATGTTATTTCTGCGCCAACCCTGGAAATAGAAGCATTAAAGACCAAATCCTTTTGTCCAACGGTCCATCTCATTTCAATGGCTCTTCCCAAGATTTGGCTCTCATCTTCTAGAAGTCTTCCATATTGAGCCTTGGATATAGAAAAACGAACTTCCATATTTTTGATGTCAATGATTTCTCCAATCTTGTCATTGAAAGTGCTTACTTGTTTTCCAAGCGTCGCCTGAACATCATTTATTACACCGTCAAATGGAGCAAAAAGGTCTGCGTCTCTTAAGTCTTTCTCAGCTTCAGATAAAACAAGCTCCTGTTGTATTTTTTCCAGTAAGGCATTATCTCTGAATTGCTCAGATATTGATCCCTGCTTAAATAACTCATCTGCCCGCTCAAAGTCTCTGTTCATCACCTCTAATTTAGCTGTTTCTTCAGTGACTGAATTCTTGTATTCAAAATTGTCAACCCTCAGGAGTAATTCACCTTTTTTGACAACCGCTCCTTCTTTAAAATTTTCTCCAACTTGGATCACCTGCCCTCCTACGCGCGCTCTAAGCTCACTTCTCCTGGATGTAATCACTTCTCCAAATAGTGAGACTATGGGCTGGACATCGCCATACTGAACCTCAACAACCGATACAGGCCATGATTTTTCTTGGATCACAAGCACCTCTGGGTCATCCTTTGTGGCCCTTAGAAGCAATATGACCAGGAATGTTCCCGCAAGCAGAAGCACTGTGGGATTGACCCTCTTGATTTTATCTATATATTCTTTCATGTGTCGACTCAGGCATGGATTTCGTAGATAAAAACCCATTGGATTCTTTTAACAATTATTCTATTGCTCGAATGCTAATGTAATTAGTGCCTTTGGCGGATAGACGTTACAAAAAGTTACACCGAATCATCGTGGCATAATCATGAATTTTGCATGGCACTCGGCGATGACTTTTTCTTCTTTTTTCGTTTTCATAAGACCGTACATCATGGCCATTCTTGATTTAGTTTTTAAATGATGCCCCTCAAGTAAAACCGTTTCCCCTGTTTGCAGTGAATTTTTATAACGAAGATCACATTTGGCAGTCTGGGCAGGCAAATCTTTTAAAAATAGCCAATTAGCCATGACATCGTCTAACAAGCTAAAAATAATCCCCCCGTGTGTGGTATTTTGAAAGCCTACATGATGATCCTCAGGCGTAAACTCAGCCATGCAGACATCGTCGTCATTGATTGAAAAAGTGATTTTGAGACCTGATGAATTATTGGGTCCACACACAAAACAATTATTATCGCTGAAATCAATCTCGCTCATGGCGGATATTGTAAATAGATCGATATTTATTTATAGAAGATTCTAAAAATTCTTTTAAACCATTCTTTTCGTCTTTTGCAGACAAGGCAAAATATTAATGATGCAAACCCAGCAAGAATACCATCCATGCCGGCTGCATTTGCCAATGCTTCAACGTTTTTTCTTACCGGCTGAATCCACGAGATGGATTTGCTGCTATTGAGTTGATTTTCAAGATTATTAATTTTTTGACGCTCTGAATTAATCGATGCCTCGAGTGCCTCAATACGCTCAACAAAACTTTTTTTCTCAGACTCTTCTTTCTCAAGATTAATTGCTGCAGAGTCAATTTGGCTAAGTAAAGCCTGAAGTTCAGCTGAGTCTAGGGTTGGGTCAAGACCAGACAGTCTTTGATTGAATTCACTAATAGAGGCCTGAATGGTGGAAGCCATCGCCTCGTTTTCTGATAAAGCATTTCTCGCATCCCTTAATTCTGATTGACTGATGGATGCCCTCTCTCTAGATCTTTCCAATGGATCAATGGAGATTTCTTTTGGTGTGATGAATGCCAAAAAGGTAAAAATTGACGCAAACAGGATCGTTAGATCTGTGACCTTGGTCAGGATATCTTTAAATGAATTGAGCATATCTGTTATTTGAGAAGAAAAAGGGCTCTTTTGCAAGAGCCCTTTTCTTTTGCTTTTAAATTTTTAAAAACTTAAAAGGCTTGCTTCTCATTTACATACCGCGTGAGCCGTACATTCCTGAGAGTATAGCTAGAACGATGATACCTACTACACCGTTAGAACCCAGCGTATTGATCAAATCGATCAAATTGCCAAGTACAGCGCCGACAAATGGTACGTCCATACCAAATACAACGCCTGCAGCAACACCAAGTGCTACTAGTGCAACAGCGATTTCAGTTAGTTCTGCTATCCATCCTTTGATTTTATTCATGATAAAATCCTCCCCTAATTAAGGTTTAATTTAATTAATGTTCCTATATCAAACGACATGTTTAATAAAGAACAATTCCATGTAGTCAGAATTGTTGAAATAGGTCAAAAATTCCATGTATTTTGTTTTTTTACAACATATTGAACTGCTGTCAGATCAGTTACCCCCTATGGGATGCAGCAAATTATCAAAAACCTGATTTAAGTTATGAAAATTAATATCAGTCATAAGTATATGAATAATATATATATTTTATTTTATTTTGAAAAAATATTTAAATCTGTGCAGTTAAAAGCTTTATTTGCGTATTTTAGACCGATTCTAAAATAGATATTATGTGTTCGAGCTGGTATTTTGTGGTGGCCAGAGGTGGAATCGAACCACCGACACGCGGATTTTCAGTCCGCTGCTCTACCTACTGAGCTATCTGGCCACGGTTCGCATATTCTATAGAAAAATAACAAAATTTGTGAAGAAATTATTCTGTCAATGGGATGTATTCCTTTGGCCTTTCTGACCCTCCTTCAAATAAAAATTTAATCATTTCATTTTGAAGATATGCTCTTGCTGAAGGATCAACCATTGATAATCTATTTTCATTAATCAACATGGTTTGATGTTCTAGCCATAAATCCCATGCCTCTTTTGAGATATTCAGATAAACCCTTTCGCCAAGACTCCCTGGATATGGAGGTCTTTCCATTTGATCCAATTCTCTTTTATAGTATTTACAAAATATTTTTTTACTCATGTGCAAATTATAATTCATCGATAATTTTTTTGACTGCTTTTGAGATGCCCAATGATTTAATTTTTTGTCGCTTTATGAAGATCATGTCCTTACTAATTGTATCCGTTTTATAATCATTCACATCGACGATAATGGGATTAATTTTTATATCAATGTGCGAGAGCGAATGAATAAATGGATCCATATAACTAAGCTCATACGAGTTACTTACTCCAATATATGAATTAATCCAGGGGCGTACCTTTTCATTAATCTCCAAAGTTGGAAAAGACCATAAGCCGGGCCAAATACCATTTGAGTCTCTGCGCTCCAATAAAAAATCTTCTCCAGATCTAATCACCATGAAATTATATTCGGTTTTCTTTTTTCGTTTTCTTGCTTTCTTTTGGGGGAGAGACTCCACCATATTTTTTCTTTTCGCGATACAGCTCTGGTTCACTGGGCATTGTTCACATTTGTATTTTCTAGGCAGGCAAACTGTTGCCCCTAGATCCATTATTGCTTGAGTGAATACATCGAATTCGCTATCGGGTATGCAACTCTCAGTGAGTTTCCATATTCTATTTTTAGAATCTCCTTTGCTTAAATCACCCTCTACATAAAAATGCCTAGCGATCACTCTCTTTACATTGCCATCCATGATCGGTCTAGGCTCTATCTTGTTAAGCGAAAGAATTGCGCCTGCGGTTGATGGTCCGATACCTGGCAAGGCAACTATTTGATCAAAATTTTGTGGAAATTTTCCACCGTATTCTTTTTTTATGATTGTGGCGGCTTTATGAAGGTTTCTTGCTCTTGAGTAGTAGCCAAGCCCTGACCAATGCGACATCACTTCTGACTCTTTTGCATTTGCAAGCCCGCTGATCGATGGAAAATCAGACAAAAATTTAAGGAAGTATGGAATGACGGTCTTAACCTGTGTTTGCTGCAACATGATTTCAGAAACCCATGTTTTATAGAGTGACTTCTCCTTTTGCCAAGGCAAATCTTTTCTTCCGGATTTATGCCACCATTCCAGGATTGGCTTTGTAAATATTTCTTGGGGATTTTTTTTGGTCAATTCTAGCCAATAATTTTTGTGGCACCAATGAATGCCACAATGAATATCAGCATGTATGTGGCATGAACCCACTGAAGTGTTTTACTCATGCCGCCACTGATTTCTGATTCCAAATCGGGTGATGAGCCTTCTATTGCGAGTCTCTCAAAAGCTTTCCCGAGAGGGAAAAAAGCAATCTCAATTCCAAGAATGGTTAGATTCACTAACCCATAAAGACCAACCTTTAATGCAACAGAATTAGCATCATAAGGACCATTGCCCATGAATGATGTTATAGAAACAAAAATCAATCCAACACCGAGCAATGCAACAATATAGCGATTGATTTTCGACAGGTTTTGGCCCCATGGTTTATTGAGGTTTGCAGCGCCACCTACATTGATCACTAACCAAGTGAAGGTAAAGCCCCATATCAGAATAATCTCAACCATTGAAAGATTGATATAACCAAGTGTCAATGAAAGGTGGATCCCAAAAGGAAGTGCCATGACCCACATTACCCGAGGAAGCAGTTCAATTTTCAATGCCATTTCTAACATCTGAAATCTGGCCTCAATAGAGAGATTTGGGTCGACAGACTTCTTTGAACAAAGCATCACACCAACATCGGTTCCTAGCCAGAACACAAACATACAAATGTGAAGAAACTTCCAGATCTCGTATTCAGCCATAATTTAGCCTCGTTTAACCTCGGGCTCAACAATCTCTCCATCTTCTTGCCACGAGTATAGCTCTCCGATGTATTGAGAGACTAAAAACTGGAGTTCTTCCGAACTGCTATCACTCTCGAGTGCTTCAAGATTCTCTTGTGCAAGCTCAATGGCTCTTCCGACTCTATAATCTCTGAATGCTTTGCTTTGCTGCATATCTACAGCAACTTTCATTTCCCCCAGGTATTCTTCAGTTACGGTTACGTTGACGCCTGACCATGTAAGGTTAACTTCACTCACAGTTCTTCCTCATTTGTTTTAGATTACTTAGATTATCATTAAATCAAATTATTTTGACAACCCTTTATAAGGTTAAGGTTTTTCCCTTTATCCGATAATTGTTTTCATATATATTCTAGGGACAATAATCTTTTTATATTAGGAGTTTTGAATGAGGCCACACGTAGAACTAATACAACAAAGCGATCTATGCTGGCACCCTGCTGAACTTCACGGTGGCACAGGAAGAGCGATGCAAAGACATCTATCCTATGATGAAGAAGATGGATCTGCCTCAACAAAAATAATCTTTGAAACTGTTTGGGACCGACCTGGTGGTTACCATGAGGCTGATACAGAATGGTTTGTTCTTGAAGGTCGCGTAAAAATGGGCAACGAAATATTCGGGCCAGGCATGTATTGGAGAGCTCCTGCGGGCCTAAGAATTCCAGAGATGAGTGTCGATAAGGGCACGGAAGTGCTTATTTTCAGGGAATATGGTGATTGGGGTTTCTCTGTATCTGAAGCTGACAAGAGCGAATTTATTCCTGAGGGGGGAAACACTGCATCTGAAGAACCGGGAAAGCTCACCATTTGTGACTCATCGAAAATGGATTGGATGGATAACATCTATGAAGGAGACTCTCAGAGATTTCTTCAGTTAAAGATCTTATACCATGATCCTTCTCCGGAAGAAGAAAATGAAAAAGGATTTATCACATTGCTTGGCTGGGCACCACCCGGATGGTCAGACAATAGGCTTATTCATCACCCTGTTTTTGAAGAGGCCTACACACTAACAGGGCACATGGAATATAACTTTGGTCGGTTCACTCCAGGAACATATTTCTTTAGGCCTGCAAAAGTGAAGCATGGACATTTTGTGAGCGGAGAAGAAATGGGGGCCAGTTGGATTTTCAGGCTGGATGGATCATTGATTAACTGGGTAACACTCAACTCGCAAGTGATTGTTAAGGGTGACGCTGTCAATTATGATCCTAAAACACAAGCAGCGGTTATATCTGGCTTGCCGGTGAGATCAAAATCAACAGGGCCCTGGGACTTAGACGGCCAGTAAGAAACTATAACTTTTATTCACTTGATACTTGGGTTTTAATCCCATGATTAACAACATGAGCGGAATCATTGACATCGTTGTAAACCTTTATACTCCTCAAGAGGTAGAGCTCGGGCAAACCGGTCTTGATGATGAGTTCAAGAAACAGGTGCGCATGCCTGAAGAAATGAGAGCTGGTGTTACGATCCCGGACTACATTAAAAAAATGGATAAAGCTGGAATTGAGCGATCACTATTAATTGCAGTCCGAGCAGGCGACATACGAGTCCAAGAATCTTTTGAAGTTCCCTATGAAAGTGTTCACAAAGTATGCACAGACTATCCCGATCGTTTCTCTGGATTAGCGGGAATTGACCCCTTCAGGGGGATGGAAGGCCTCAGGGATTTAGAATATGCCGTGAAAGAAATGGGCTTTGTCGGTGCACACTTATACCCTCATTGGTGTGAATTACCACCTAATCACAGGAAATATTATCCTTATTATGCAAAATGCTCTGAGCTTGGGATACCAATTATGATGCAGGTAGGGCACAACCTTATCTATTCGAGGAACAGACGCTTACCAAGCGTGGGTAGACCAATTTATTTAGACGAGGTTGCGATTGATTTTCCTGAGTTAAAATTGATTGGCATTCACATCGGAATACCTTGGACTGAAGAAATGATTTCGATGTGCTGGAAACATGAAAATGTATATACAGCAGGCGATGCTTATGCGCCAAAATATTGGCCGGAGTCATATGTTCACTATGCAAATTCTTATGGACAGAAGAAAGTCCTTTTTGGCACAGACTGGCCTGTGATTGACCCTGTGAGAGCGGTTGAAGAATTCAATGATCTAAATTTTAGAGAGTCTGCATCTCAGAGAATATTGAGAGAAAATGCCTTAGAAGTCTTCAATTTAGGTTAAGAGCATACTCTTATGAGCATCGAGGCACCTTCAACATTCAAACACACAACAATATCTGAGGGAATACGCTCAGTCTGTTCAGAAAATCCTTCTAAGGTTGCATACAAGCACGGACAAAAAACAAGAACGTATCGTGAACTAAGCACAAGAATGAACTCAATCGCTAGTCTTATAGGATCTTTCGAGATCCCACAGGATTCCAACATTGCAATTGTTGCGTCTAATTCTATTGAATATATGGAAATTGTTCTTGCAGCTGCTCAGTTGGGGCACCCCATTGCAACGGTCAATCCAAAATTGACAGCAATAGAGATTGTCTCCATTTGCAAAGATGCAGAGTCAAAATTAATCTTTGCTGATGAAAGAGTTTGTTCTCTGCTTGAGGAGAATCCAATCCAGTGTGCTCAAGCAATCATTTGCATAGATGAGTTGGAGGAAATAGATCGGGCTGGCCAATCGCTAAACCTTCCAACCATTCATGAATCAAAAACCTTTACCATCCCCTATACATCAGGAACAACAGGGAAACCAAAGGGAGTTCTAGTGCCGCATCGATCAAGATCCTTAACGCTTTATGGTATGGCTGAAGAGTATGGCTGCTTTTCTTCGGATGATCGTTTCCTTTCCATTGCTCCAATGTGTCATGGTGCTGGCATGATCTTTTCTTTAGCCCCAATATTTTTTGGGGGATATGCAGAGCTAATGGATAGCTTTGACCCTGAATTAGTCATGAAAACACTCGAGGAGGGAGAGATCACAGGATTTTTTGGCGTCCCCACTCACTTTTATGGAATGCTGGACGTGGATCGGTCTACTCTTGAGGCTTGCCCTGGCAGTTCGCTAAAAACCATCATATCGAATGCATCTGCATTGCCTCAGTCATTAAAAGAAAAAATTGTTGGCCATTTTGGAGAGGGATTGCTCTATGAATGCTATGGATCTACAGAGGGTGGAATTATTTCAAACCTAAGACCGGACGACCAATTACGAAAAAAACAATGTGTTGGAGAGCCTTTCCCCTATACAGAGATAAAACTATTGAATGATGACGGAGAAGAATGTGCAGTAGATGAGGTTGGCGAAGTTTTTACCGCCAGCCCATATATTTTCAATGGTTACTGGCGAAAAGAAAAAGAAACAGACGCTGCCTTTGATGGAAAATGGCTCACGGTCGGAGATCTTGCCAAAAAAGATGCTGATGGCTTTCTATACATTGTGGACAGAAAAAAAGACATGATCATTTCAGGTGGAATCAACATTTACCCAAGGGAAATTGAAGAGGTTCTTTTAGAACATCCAGAAATTAATGAGGTTGCGGTTATCGGCCATCCCGATGATAAATGGGGTGAAATTATAAAAGCATTCATAGTTTACGAAGGGCAAGGCATATTATCAGTAGACGATGTTCAGGAATTTTGTAAGGACAAAATCGCATCGATTAAAATGCCCAAGATCATTGAAAAAATTGAAGCCTTGCCAAGAAATGCTAATGGCAAAATACTTAAAAGAGAATTGAGAGGGAGAGAAGCATGAATCAAAAAAGAATCGCCGTTGATTTTTACTTCGACTACAGTTGCCCATGGACTTATCTTGGTTTTAGAAGGCTTATACAAACTACAACCAGAACCGCATCGGACATTGTTTGGAAGCCCGTTAATCTTGAGTTAATGAAGAAAATCCTAAAAAAAACTAAGACGATAACGGCTGATTATCAAAAAAATTACAGGGTAAAAGATCTTCAAGACTGGTCAAATTATTGCAGCGTGATCATAAAGCCTATGGAAAATATTGATCATAGCATCTCAATGGCTGCATCCAGAGGTGTGGCATATGCAGAGGAAAAAGGGGTTATAAAAGAATACTCAGAGGAAGTGTTTAAGGCATTCTTCAGCGACTCAAAAGACATTTCTGATAAGGAGGTCTTATTGAATATCGCGAAACAAATAGAATTGGATGAAAAATTTGAAGAATCCTTGGATGACGCTTCTCTCGATCTTATCGTTGAAGAGAACTCTAAAGAGCTTGCCGAACTTGGGGGGTACGGAAGTCCGACAATGTTTGTTGGGGATAAAATGTTTTTTGGCAATGACCGAATGAATTTGGTCGAGTTTGCAATCGGCCAGGCAAGCGGCATGGTTTTGGTTCTTCCGGGACAACATAACACCTAGCCTCTTTTGTGATACATTATTTCAATGATCACGGATTCCAAAGTTAATCGCAGAAGCTTTCTTGGCGGCTCAGCATCGGTGGGCCTGGCATTAAACTACTCGGCATCAAGCCTAGCCTCAAGTACTCAAAATCAATATCGTTCTTGGGAAGATGTTGCGAGAAAAAAATGGACCTGGGATAAAGTCAGTCGATCGACACATGGAACAAATTGCACAGGACAATGCGCTTTCAATATTTATGTAAAAAATGGCGTTGTATGGAGAGAAGAGCAACAAGGAGAATATAGTTCTTCAGGGGATGCTCCTGACTACGGGCCAAGAGGTTGTCAAAAGGGGTTGAGTCACTCGCGATACATGTATGGAAAGCAGAGAATACTCTACCCTCTTAAGCGGGTTGGAGAGAGGGGCGAAGGAAAGTGGGAAAGAATTTCTTGGGAACAAGCCATGATGGAGGTTGCAGATAAGTTCATCGATCATTCTGTAGAACACGGCCCAGATTCGATCACATGCGGCTTAGGCACTCAAATGGTCATGAAAAGAGCGTCTTACGCCAGCATCATGAGGTTTGCAAACATTACAGGGGTGCAGATGCCAGAAGCCTTCGCTGGAGTCGGTGACTGTTTCACTGGAGCCCAAATTACATTGGGACATGTGACGCTGGGCAATACAATGGCGGAAATTTATAAATCCAAGTGTTGTTTGGTTTGGTTCTGCAATCCCGCGGTCACAAGAATTCCTGATGCACATTTCTTCTGGGAAGCAAAATATAATGGCACTGAAATTATTTCAATATCGCCTGATTTTAATGCAACCGCCATGCATGCCAGCAAATGGCTAAATCCCAAACCTGGCTCAGATATTGCCTTGGCAATGGCAATGATAGAAACCATCATAAGCGACAAAAGTTATGATGAGGATTACATGAGGGAACAGTCTGATCTTCCTTTCTTAGTGAGAAAAGACAATCTAAAATACCTAAGAGAAACCGACTTGCCTGAAGCCGATACTGACGCCAAAGAAAATAGGTTTTATTTTTGGAATGAGGAAAACAATCGATTAACCGAAGCGCCAGGAACGGGCACGCCTCCCACTCCGCCGCCAGGGACCCCTGAGCATCTCATACCACCCATGCCCTCTATTGACCTTAAAGGACTAAAGCCGGCGATTGAAGGTGAGTGGACTGTGGAAACAAAGGATGGTCCTGTAGAGGTCACCACTGTTTTTGAGTTAGTAAAACAAAGGTCGTCTGAGCATACTCCAGAATATGCCGAAAAAGTAACCGGCATCAGTGCAAAGGTCATTAGAGAAGTGGCTAGAAAATTTGCAAGCTCAAAACCAGGCATGATATACGCAGGATATCGTGCATCAAAATATCTTCATGGTGACCTACTGCAAAGGGCTTTGTTTTTACTTCTATGCATTACAGGAAACACAGGGAAAGAAGGTGGAGGACTTACGATCACAAATCTCGCAAAGGATGAAAGTGCACTCTTTCCTTTTGCTCTAAAAAATCCAATCGCAGCCTTTCGTGTGGCAACACTCTCAAGATGGGACTATGTTCATGCGAATATGAAAGAGTTCAATGAAGATATTTATGGAAAAGAATTGGCTGACGAATACGATCATCATTTTAATGAATCGGTGAAAAATGGATGGTTTCCAGATTATTCAAAAAAACCTTGGAAGATGGGAATATATTCAGGAACCAATGCAGCCAGTTGGAGATCATCAGGAAAAAGATGGCGAGAAAATGCTTTTAGTAAACTTGAAACCATAGTGACCTTTGCTACAGATATGGGAGCAACGGCTATGTATTCGGACTACGTTTTGCCTATTGCTCATCATTATGAGCGACATGATTTCCATTTGGAGCCCAGAACACCCTTCATGCAAGTCATAGATAAGGCGGTGGAACCACTGGGTGAATCAGTTGATGATTGGACCGCCTATGAGCGGCTTACAAAAGCCATTTCTATCAGGGCTGCCGAAAGAGGCATTAAGCCCATAAATGACAATGTGATTGGTGTTCCATTTGCCAGAGATTTTACTAAATATCATGACACCTTCACTGACAAAGGAGCAATCAAGTCTGTAAAGGATGTCATTCAATTTCTGCTCGATAACACCACGGGAATACAAAATGTGAAATACGAAGAACTCGCAACAAAAGGTTTTATAAGAAACAAAGGTTCTGAAACCACACTGCATTCTAAAGAGTCTCCCTATTTCTCAGAGATCTATGACAATGTCAGAGAAAAGACAGGCTATAAGACACTGACCCATAGACAACAATTCTATATCGATCATGATTGGTTTTTTAAGTTTGATGAAGCACTGCCTGGGCATAAAGACCCTATCATCAATGACGGATATCCTATGAAAATGCTGATGGGCCATGCCAGACATGGCATTCATAGTATGTGGAGAGATGACAGCTTCCTTTTAAGTCTTCAGCGTGGAGAACCGGATGTCTATATTAATCCTGATGATGCAAAAGAAAAAGGCGTGGAAGACGGTGGGCTCATTCGGGTATTCAGTAAATCTGGCTCATTTATCGCTCAAGCGCATGTGACCTCATCCATGGGGCAAAATATGATCTATATGTATCATGGTTGGGATCCTATGATGTTCAGAGGAAGAGAAAATTTTGGGGCTGTGGTTCAAACAGGGGGGCTTATTAAGCCCACTTCTCTGGCTGGCGATTATGAACAATTGGGGTGGAAGCCATTTGCATATGAGCCAAACCATACCTTTCATGACTTCACCTGTGACTTTGAGAAATACTCAGAAGCCTAGGCCTAAAAAACATCCTCTCTTGGAACCGGCTCAAGAAACATAAATATAACCGCTGCAAGAAGGATTGGAATGATTCCAACATAAGTGTATCCCATGTTCCAGCCAAAACTAGTTGCGGCATATGTGATGGCTAGCGGCCCTAAACCAAAGCCTAGATTAATTGCCAATGTCCCAGAAAAACTAGCCGCTGTAGCTCTAAGCTCTGCTGGGAAATTCTCTGCTATGAAAGTTGCCATAACTGCATAGGCGCCATAAAAAAACAATGTCATCAACCCATAAACAAATAAGACCTGTGTCCATCCTTGCGCCCACCAAATCAGCATAATGAAAGCGAGGCTGCCGGAGAGTGCCCAAATGATGATTGTGTTTCTTCGAATCAAGAAAAACTCACCCACTATGGCAGCTGCAATATAGCCAAAAGCGCCTATCCCGTATGAATAACCAACAATCTTAATGGCATCGACAATGTCCCAACCCCTTTCTTGAGTGAAATACAGCACAAGCATTAATGTGCTGCCATATGCAAATGCATATAAAAACTGTCCCGTGAATAGCAGCAATGTTTTTCTTCTCCATTTTTCCTGAAACAAAATCATGGTGCTAATGGATGGCTCATCTGGAGATTTTGATGCTTGAGATTTTAACCAAGCTTCAGATTCAGGGAGATATTTATATATTATCCACCCATATGGCAAAAAGAGTAAAGCAAGCAAGAAGGTATATCTCCAATTGATTCCAAGTTGCTCGATCATGAAGGCAACCAGTATTGATGCAAAAAACCAACCCAGTGGAAAACCAATCTGCAGTATGCCGGTAAAAAGCCCCCTATATCTAGCTGGAGAAGATTCAGTAACTGTTGTCAATGTAATCGGTGATTGTGCTCCTGCAGCAGTGAAGCCCAGTGTTCTAGCAATAAGTACTGATATTGTGTTTGGAGCAATTG
The DNA here is from genome assembly GCA_002717445.1 of Gammaproteobacteria bacterium. GTDB lineage: Bacteria > Pseudomonadota > Gammaproteobacteria > Steroidobacterales > UBA11654 > CACPJA01. The sequence goes on from PBDY01000008.1 coordinate 95,040, forward strand.
CCAAAAAAGCAACAAAAACAGGTGTCAAAAAAGTTGACCACAACAAAGACTTTCTTCTTCCAATGCGATCTGTGAGAACACCAACCTGAGTGCATAGTATGCCTGAGATGAAAAATGTAATCGCAACATACCAGCCCACATCTGTTAATGACCAACCAAAATCATTTTGAAATTTTTCACTCACCAGAATAAAAATTGAATGATCTAGGTTTGCAAAAGTGACTCCGATCAAACAAATAAAGAAAATTTTGTAGGAGTTAAAAGGGATATCCTTGAAAGATATTTCACTGGGTGTGGTATTTGGGTTTTCATTGTTGCTCATGCTCTCCCCTTTCATTTGATTTTTAAATATTAAATATACTGTAATATGCTATTGATTGAATCGATTTTTTATAATTTAGATTTTTTGAAAAAGAAGGAGAAACTATGACACTACAATATTCTGCTGTAGGTATTCAGAATGAATCGCATATGGCTACCAGTATTGATGATTACTGGAAAGATCTGAAAAGACTTGAAACAAGCATCGGATACGCTGTTTGGAATTGCAGCTTGGATCTCCCTGTACAGCTAGTCTCAATCTCTGAGGGTGGTATTGGAGGCTGGTGTTTAGGTGGAGGAGACGAACACTTAAGAATCTATAACGAAGTGGTTCCTGAAATACCAGGCAAGGAAACTGAGTTTCTGGGAGAGATTTGTAAACAGTTCAACATTTATCTTATCGCCCAGATGGTTGCAAAGGTTCCTGAGCTTATGCCAGATCGAATTTTCAATGTTGCTTTCATTATTGATCCAAAAGGAGAACTCATTCATACCCATATTAAAACCTCCTTCTATCAAAAAGAGACCAATACAGCTCCAAGCGATATTTGGAATGTTTATTTAGAAAAATATGGGGATGATCCTGAAAAATTACACGATGCCCTATACCCCGTTGCTAAAACCGAAATTGGAAATATTGGAACTTTAATTTGTGCCGAGGGAAGTTACCCTGAAGCCGCGCGAGGATTGGCTATGAATGGTGCTGAAATCATTTATAGATCGCAGTATCCAGAACCCTGGATGGGAAATAACATGAACCAAATACAAAATCAATCTCATGCGATTTTTAATACTTGTTATGTTCTTGCCCCAAATATTGGCGGAATCTATATGCCTGGCGGAGAAGACTTTAAGTTCAGTAATGGCAAAAGCCAGATCATTGATTATAGGGGCCAAATCATCTCTGAGTATCTCTCCGGTGGCGAAGCACTGGTTAGCGCAATAGTAAATATAGATGGGTTAAGGGATTTTAGATTAAGAGGTCAGTGGCAAAACCTAACCAAAGACATGAGAGTCGAGGAGTATAAGGTCATCTATGATGCAATGATGGCAAAGGGTGGAATATACCCGAAAAATCTATGCCTTGATGAACCGCCTTTCACAGAAGAAGATCAGCTCGAATTGGTCAAGCATCAAGTGAATAAAATGGTCAAACTCGGTATTTATGCTGCTCCAAAAAACTGGGAACCCTATGATGTGAAAGAATCTGTTCTCGAAAGAATTAAAAAAACTGAAAAAAAGTCCTCAGAATGATTTGGCGTTTATTTATCAACCCAATTACGATATTTATTTTAAAGTCACCTCTTCATTACCTTTTAAGTCACTTTTTTATAGTGCTCCACGTCGAAGGCAAGAAAACCAGGAAGAAGTATTTCATACCTGTCAGCTTTTTCGAACATAAAAAAGGGTTGCTTAGCTGTGTAACCGACAAACCCAACATATGGTGGAGAAACTTGACGGATGTTGAGGAAATAAAAATCTTGTTTAAAGGAAAAGAGGTTTGCTCAAAAATAAACATTGAAGCCGATGATTTTGAGTACATCTTCCCTAAGCTTAATGCCCTATTCACACATAGCCGAATTGACGGTTTTTTCGGACAAGTTGGGTACAAAAATGGAAAGCCTATTAAGGAAGATGCAGAAGGGGCTGCAAAAAGGATGGTGCTGATAGAGCTAGATTTCAGTGAATCTTAATGTGACCGAATCTTTTCTCGGGACATTGTTTTGATCCAGTGCATGAGGGTGTATATATTTGTCCTCAAGCTTAGTTGGGTTTCTTGAAAAAGTAAGCTCAATTGCTTTTGGGTCACCCTCCTCGTCCAAACGATTATTATTTGGATGAATGTGAACAAGTCTAAGACCTATCTCTTTAATGAAATGTTCAATTCTATGCTTGTTTTCTCTAACCGAATGAAACTCAATCACTAATCCCGACAAATTATTTTTGCATTCGATGATCTCATCTAGAATTTGATATTCAAAACCCTCTATGTCTACCTTTAAGAAAAGTGGCTTTTCATTTAATTTCTCTAGTGCCTGATTCAGGTTAGTGTCACAGTCTTCTGCAGTTCCAACTTTTTCTAAATATAGAACTGCCTGCTCTTTGAAGAATGATTTAAATTCTAGAAATAATTTCACAGCATCAATTGGGTCTTTGAACCTGCCAATAAGAATAGCTAAAACTCTCTTCAGGAAGTGCTTAGCCCAAAAAACTGCCCCAACTGAGTGATCATAAGCGTGAACTTCAATACTTTTCTTTTCTAAAAAATCTTTTTCAAAGCTCCAGTTTTTACCTATTCCCAATGCAAGCAGTGCGCTGGCTTGCTCAATGGAGTTGGGATCTATAAGGTAGCCGCCATCATGATCGCTACCGAGTCTGATCAGGTCGTATGTACCGTCAGGCTTGAAATTATGAGGAAGCACTTATTTGCTTGATTTTTCAGTAAACGTTCCGGACTCAATGAGTTTCTTTATTGAGTCACTAAAGACCTTCCCGGCATCCTCATGGTTCATTGGGGGGAGGTTCCTTGGCCAAATAGATTGGTCATAGAGTTTTTTAAAAATCTCGGTTTTTAGATAAGGTATCCAGTTCTGGAATCGTGCATTCTGACGATAGTGCCTTAAGGCTTCAATGTTTATCTCGCTTGCAGTATAGGCATCTCCAACGGTATCTGTTTTTGAAAGAATCGTGCCCTTATAATCAATAATGGATGATTTTCCACCAAGCGCACCATCAATTACAGTTGGCTCTCCTCCGTTGTTTGAGGGCATGATGAGCGATCCTGTATTGGGGGCAATCATATATGCCGTATTATCAATTGCTCTTGATCGGTTCTGAACCTCAAAGATTTCTCTCGAAACCCATGGTTCTGGCAAGGATGCCCTATAGAGAATCTCAGCTCCATTTAGGGCAAAAGCTCTGAATGATTCTGGAAAAGATCCCTCGACACCAACCGTGCCTGCAATATTGCCTATTGGGGTTTTTGCAACTGGGAAAAATGCTTCAATGGAATCGCCATGCTGTTCAACCCATTGATCATAGACATCATGAGGTGTTGTAGAGTGCTCAACAAAAACCACTATGTTCTTGTGATGTTTGTATATGACATCTCCACTGTCATCAATGATGAATATCGTGTTAAAAAACCTGTCTTTATACTCTGGCAATCTTTCCTTCAGTTGTCCGATGATGTAAGTCCCTTTCTCTTTTGCGAGCTTTCCAAGGAAATCTGTCTCAGGGCCAGGTATTTCTGCTGCCATTGTCTTTGCATATTCAGCCTGATTCATATCAAGTATCTCATCTACAAAACCCTGAATCGCTCCCTCGCCAAGGGCAATTATCTTAACGGGCAGCTCCAGTGAACACATATGAGTCACCATCTCAATCATATTCCCAATATGGTCCAGATTGGTCTGAACCTCATCCCTGGTTTTTACATGCTTTACTTTGGTTTGAAGGGCAACGGCCAAATAAGGATCGATCATCACAGCACTCTTATAAATAGTCTTTTAGTTTAATTTCATCTTCATTTGGGATTGTCGGTTTCACCAAATCATCGGCATAGTCCATGTCCTTGGTGGCATCGACACCGATACGAACTGAGGTTCCGTCTGGTAAGGCGGCTCTATCAACTTCCCAAGTTACGAAGTTTGAAAATGTATGAAGCTTTTCGGCTCTTCCTATCCTGGTCCATGTGGCCCACTCGACATCATCCATGTCATTCGGATCAACATCATCATCAACAATGATGATTCTTTTTGCCATCCAAGCTAAATTGAAAAATCCCATGTTCATTTCAAATAATTCTTTTATCATGCGGCCAGGCTCATCATCATCATTCTTTTTAATGGCAATAACAAGATGCATCAGAGGGCCAATCTTTGTATCAAAATGAACCGTAAGGTTTCTAACGTTTGAGTATGTCTCTTTAATTTTTTGCTCTAGGCCTTTAATAATACCGTAAACAGTTAGATAGCCTAAATTATTGTGCTCTTTTGCTCTTCCTGCCATCAGAGTGTAAAACATGGCGTCATTTCTTTTGAGCATACTGGTAACTTTACACATCGGAGCATGCTCAGTTCCATACTGCGCACCAAACTCACCAAGTGTGTTTTCTACCATATTATCTAAATCAACGATTGTTTCGAATGCCATTTCACAGTCAACAGGTATGGGCAATCCAGACTCAGGCCCAAAAATGACATCGATTGCATCTCCATTAATTCCCCCAGCAACATCCAGCTCAGATATATCATCTGGAGATTTTGATGCTGCAGCCATCAATAAAGCAGGTGGCGCACCTAAGACCATTGCGACCCTCATCTCTTGTTCGTTTTCCTTGTGCCAAGCATATGCTTTTCTTAGGTCGCTTAGCCCGCTTGCATTAATCAGTAGGTTTTGAGAATCAATGATCAGGCACCTATAGAAACCAACATTAATCGTGCCATTTGGTTTTTTGAATATCCCTACAGCTGCGGTTAAAAATGGCCCAGTATCAAGCTCAAAGAAAGTGGGAGCTGGCAATGAGGTTAAGTCAATATCACTGCCGGTTAATACATTTTCAATGACTGGCCCAGATTCAACATTGTTATATGGGATGGGATTAGCAATGCCGCCCATAACCTTTTGTCCTGCTTGCTCGTAAGTAAACTCTTCACTTCCATCATCATTAAATATAAGGCCATAACGACTCATCGAAGTAAATAGTCCTCCAACAGCTTTATAGTCGGAACCTTTAACGTTCTCAAAGATGAAAGCTTTGGAGTCGTCTTCAAGGGCCTTCATAAGTGCTGGCATTTCAAACCGGGGGTCAACTGGCTTACTTACCCTTATCAGTTTTCCCTGTGAGTCCAGTAATTCGATAACTTGCCTGAAAGATCTATACATACCAATATCTAAAAATTTTAACTACATTAGCATTCGGTTTAAAAATAATCTAATCACTTCGATTGTTTGATATAGCTAAGATAATTGATATTCTAAGTCTTGGTTATCTTTAGGAGGAAAAATGAAAACAAAAGCAGCTTTGGCAGTGAAAGCCGGCGAAGATCTCATCATCGAAGAATTAGATTTAGAAGGCCCAGGCGACAATGAAGTATTAGTCGAAATGAAAGCCACGGGTGTTTGTCATACAGACGCATTTACCCTCTCAGGTGACGATCCTGAAGGTATATTTCCGTCTGTTCTAGGTCATGAAGGCGCAGGCATAGTCATGGAAGTTGGCAAAAATGTTACCTCAGTGAAGCCGGGTGATCATGTGATACCTCTTTATACGCCGGAGTGCAGAGAGTGTAACTTTTGCCTGAACCCGAAAACCAATCTTTGTCAGTCTATACGAGAGACGCAGGGACAGGGACTCATGCCAGACGGAACGTCAAGGTTCTCTCTTAATGGGGATCCTATATTCCATTATATGGGTTGTTCAACATTCTCTAACTATTCAGTAATGCCAGAAATTGCCGTTGCTAAAGTAAGAAAAGATGCTCCTTTTGATAAAATTTGCTACATAGGTTGCGGCGTTACGACAGGCATAGGGGCAGTGGTTTATGATGCTAAGGTTGAACCAGGCTCAAATGTTGTGGTCTTTGGACTAGGTGGAATTGGTCTAAATGTAATACAGGGTGCAAAAATGGTTGGCGCTGACAAAATTATTGGCGTAGACATAAATGAACAAAAAGTTGAGCTAGCAAAGAGCTTTGGAATGACTGATTTTATCAATCCCACTAATTCGGATGACGTTGTAGAAAATATTCTAGACATCACAGATGGAGGCGCTGATTACTCTTTTGAGTGTATTGGTAATGTAAACACAATGAGGCAGGCTTTAGAGTGTTGTCATAAAGGTTGGGGAGAATCTGTAATCATAGGGGTTGCAGGCGCAGGGCAAGAAATCTCCACAAGACCATTCCAGCTAGTCACAGGAAGGGTCTGGAGAGGATCAGCATTTGGGGGTGCGAGAGGAAGAACAGATGTCCCCAAGATAGTAGACTGGTATATGGATGGGAAAATTAATATCGATGATTTAATCACTCACACCATGCCGCTTGATCAAATTAATGAAGCATTTCACCTAATGCATGAGGGCAAATCTATTAGATCGGTTGTAATATATTAATATTATGTNCTCTTTATATATANCCATATATCAATAGTATATTGGATATNTTATATATTTAATTGTTATANCATACAGATATTACTGAAATATTANGTCAGATATCCTGTCATACTTGCCTGGTACTATCATTGGACACAGTTTATTGATATTGTCTTGAACAGTGGTCAATGATTCTCGTAATTTCTGAATTTGTTCATATTCAATTGTGTTGTCGGCATGGGGTATATAACTTTCCCTGATGCCTAAGAGTTGATAATAATGTTTTCTAGGTATTGACGATTGATCACACATGTTGGAGAAACTCTTTCTGATTGATTCTGGATATATATTCCATTCAAAGGACGAAGACAGCTTGGATAAGGATTTCCTTAAATTACTAATTGGTTTATTTGTTTTAGGGTTATAAAAAATGAAATCGCTTTCAAAACCATTTTTGTATGCTTTTAAATATTTATTTGTGTGTGTTAGTGATCTTTGGATGTCATCTGTAATCGGAACGATTTGAATAAAGTTATCTCTCTTCTTTATAGTAATGTGACTATTACCAGTGATTTGCTCTTTTTTTAACATCAACAAGTCATTCTTTTTCATGCCAGTAATCGTCATTAGATAAATGATGTTACGAGTAATGATATTTATTTTGTGCTCATTCATAGGATCACAAAGATGATACAAGTATTCTGGATATTCATCATTAATATCTAATTGCTTTTTAGTTGTTTTTTGGCCTGTAATAATAAGCTTAGATCTCAATTCAATTGCTGGATTATTCTGTAAATGATAGAAGCCAGTCATCGTTGCATGTTTGAATATTTTTGAGATTAGCATCAATGCATTTTTAGTGGCGGCCGGTGTATGTTTATTATTTCTATACCAGATTTCTAATTTTTCTACTGTAATGCTTTCCATAGAATCATTGTGAAATGACCTCAGTTTTTTTGATAAAAGATAATTGTGATTGTGTCTAGAATGTTCAAAAGAGTGATCGCCTGCTGATTTTTTTCCTATTAGATATTCATTCGCAATATCTATAAATTTAATTGAATTATAAAATTGTTTCTTTTTGGTCTTCTTTAGTAGATTTGGGTCAATTCCTTTCTCTAAAAGTTTTTTTGCCCTTATATGGAGATCAACAGCTTTAGGAAAGTCTAAGCTTTTTGTTGTTCCATGTGTGATTGTCCTGGGGTTTCCGCCTTGTAACCGTGCATAGGTGATATAACTAATTCTTCCATTTGGATTTACTTTAATTCTGAGCCCTTTGAATTCTATTACTTTAATGAAGTATGGCTTGTCTTTGACATCTAAGGCGTCAAGAAAATCAATCGTAATTATTTTGCTATTAATTCTCATATAGCATACATATATAGTGAGTAGTGTTTAATATATATACTATATTAATAGTATTATTGAAATTAATACTTTTTATATAATATTATGTTCTATAAGAAGTGATCGCCACCATTAGGGCTAATCGTTTGCCCAACAAAATGATCACCGTCTGAAGATGCAAGGAACACATATGCTGGAATAATATCGCTGATATCAGCAATAGTGCCTTTAGGAATTGATGCTTTGATGCCGTCTAATATGTCATTTGGCACCTCTGAAAGCATTCTAGTCATCGTTGCGCCCGGGGCAACACAGTTAGCCCTAATGTTTTTTGTACCAATTTCGAGAGACAAAGACCTTGTAAATGAAATGATTGCACCCTTGGCAGCAGTGTAGTGTGAAAATCCAGCGCTCCCTTTATATGCGAGTTGAGAAGCCGTATTAATGATTCGCCCATAGTTATTTTCATACATGATCTTTAAGCATTCTCTTGTGCAATAAAATGTACCGTTGAGATGAATGGACAATAACTCCGTCCACATTTCTGTTTCCATTTCGTGAACCGGTGCGCTCGTTGCGATACCTGCATTGTTGACGAGAATATCAATTGTTTTAAATTTTTCTTTAACTGTATCGATCATATTGCTTACCTGATCTGGCGAAGATACATCTGCCTTTAGAATGATTGATGTTTCTGAGTATGCCAATACTTCGCTCAGAACCTGTCTTGCATTTTCTTCTTCTTGCTCATTGGGGTAATTAACTATTACCTGAGCACCTTCTTTTGCATATGCCAAAGCTACGCCGGCTCCGATCCCTGCAGAGGCACCAGTAATCAATGCAACTTTTCTATCTAATTTAATGGATGGTCCTTAATCTATTTTCATTTAATATAATTACAGATCATAATAAGTATTTGAATCATTTTTATGGCACGGACTAAAACTTTATCCTCTGACTTCTACCACTCATCATCAATATTTAGTCAAGAGATTGAGAATATTTTTAAAAATGAGTGGTTATGGGTAGCTAGGTCGGGCGACTTATCTCAAGCTGGATCATACATAACCACGGATATTATTGGCTATCCTATCATTATCCTTAGAGACCAATCATTTAATCTTAAAGCATTCCATAATGTATGTAGGCATCGAGCTGCCAAAGTTCTTTCCGCCAAAAGCGGCGCCTGTAAACATATGATATGCCCCTATCATGGTTGGAAATATGATCTTAATGGCAAACTAATGGATGCCCCTAAGTTTTTTGCCCATGATGATTTTAATCAAGAAAAGCATTCGCTTTTTGACATATCAATAGAAGAGCGCTTTGGTTTAATTTTTATTAACCTTAATACAAACTCTCAAGACCTTTGTCACTGGTTAGGGGGGTTTGATGCAGTCATTAGTCAATACTTCCAAAGTAACTTGGTTCACCATAGTGAGCTGAGGTTCGATGTGCATGCTAATTGGAAAACTTATGTGGATAATTATCAAGAGGGTTACCACATTCCAATCGTTCATCCACAACTAAACAGAGACGTGGTATGGCAAGAATATGCGCTTGAAAACAAGGATGAATATAGCATCCATTCAGTGCCCGAGAGAAGGGGAAGCAATCAGCCCGGTAGTTTCGGTTGGCACTTTCCAAACTTCATATTCAATATCTACGGAAGAGGGATTGTGTTTCAAAGAATTGAGCCGCTCAAGCCTAAGTGGTGCAGGGTTGTTTACAACCTCTTTCGCCCGTCCGATGTTAGCGAGAATGATTTTGAAAATAAAGAGGGTAAATATCAACTAGAGGTAAGCCTTGAAGACCAAAAATTGGTGCCAGAAATACAGCAAAATCTTCAAACAGGCATATATAATGAAGGGCCGCTAAGCAAAAAATATGAAACTGGGGTCTCATTCTTTCATGGCCTCTATTTAAAAAAACTAAATTTGGAGAAAACGAAATGATATTACTCACTGGTGCCACAGGAAAAACAGGCTCTGCGACTGCTAAATCCCTTAATGAGAGCGGCATAAAGTTCAAAGCCTTGATAAGAAATGAGGAGAAAAGAGCGGGTTTAGAGTCGTTAGGCGCGGAAGTGATCATGGGATCAATTGATAACACAGAGTCTGTTGATCAATCAATGGAAGGCGTTGAAACAGCTTTAATATTGCTTCCAAACTCAGAAAGCCAACTCAATCTAGAGAGGCGGCTTGTGGATTCAGCAAAACAGGCGGGCGTAAAAAGGGTTGTTAAAGTCTCATCGATTGAGGCCACCCCAGATGCAACGAGCCCCATTCCAAGGTTACACCTTGAATCAGAAGAATACATTAAGCAATCGGGGCTGAACTGGACAATGGTTAAACCAAATTTTTACATGCAAAACTTGCTTGCATCGGCCGCCACAATCAAGGATCAGGGCAAGATCTTTCTGCCCATGGGTGAAGGAAAAACAGGCATGATTGACACAACCGATGTAGGAAGCTTTCTCGCAAAAGTGCTTTCTGAGGACGGCCATGAATCAATGAATCATGAAATAACAGGCCCAAATATTTTATCTTTCTATGAGGTTGCAGAAATCTTTAGTCAAGCGCTTGGTCAAAAAGTTGACTATATAGATGTTCCCTTAGCTGCCTACAAAGAAACCCTTGGACAATTTCTGACAAATCAGTGGCATTTAGATGCCGTCATTGATCTGTTCAAAGGAATAGCTGAGGGCGGCATTGAAGATAAAACAGACACCTACCAAGAATTAATGGGCGAGAGTCCAAAATCTCTTGAAGCATTCATTAAAGAGAATATGTTTATTTTTAAAAGCTGATTATTGTTCCTTCCAACCTTTTCTAACAATTAAAAAAGAACAAAGTATTGAGGGTATTCCCAGCAATGCAGAATATATAAATAGAGTAGCCCAACCACTGCTCTCAATGATCAGTCCAGAAAACCCACTGAGTGTAATTCCGGGCAGGAACATAACAGATGTAAAAAGTGCATATTGACTAGCAGTAAAGTCTCTACTTGTCAGGCTTGAGAGGAACGCGATGAATACTGTTCCTGAAAATCCAAGCGCAAAATTATCTGCACTTATTGTCAATACTAAGGCAGAGAGGCTCGGTCCTGCATTATTCAAAAATAAGAAAAATAAGTTGGTCGCTGTCAGCAAAATACTGCTGAGAATCAGAAGCCTGCCAATCCCATAACGAGCCACGGATAGGCCGCCAACGATTGCGCCGATAATCGTTATCGTAAAGCCAAAAACCTTTGTCACTGTTGCAATCTCAGAAAGGTTGAATCCAAGATCTGCGTAGAATGGATTGGCAGCTATACCAATGATTAAATCGCTGACTCGATAGACTGCAATAAACATCAAAAGAAAGAGAGACCAATATCCATTTCTCTTAAAAAATTCAGCAAAAGGTTCGACTAAGGTTTTTTTAAGCCAGCCTTTGGTGTTATTTTGTTCCGCTTGCTTGCTTGATTCTGGAATTAAAATGACCGTTATGATGCCCACCAACATGAACATTGACATGACCTGATATGTCAACGCCCAATCATAAAAACTAGCCATGTAAAGGGCTCCTGCACCTGACGTCAGTGCTGAGACTCTATAGCCCAGCTGATAACTTGCAGCAAGAACAGCTTGAAACTTGCTTTCAGCAATCTCAATTCTGTATGCATCAATGGCGACATCCTGAGATGCTGAGGCAAAAGCAACGAGGATTGATAAATATGCCAAATAAATAAGGTCATGCTCCGGCCTAAGAAAGGACATAAAAACCAAGCCCAGCAGAATGAGCATTTGTGTAAGAAGCATCCAAGACCTTCTTTGTCCGATCATATTTGTCAACCCAGGGAGTCTTAATCGGTCCAACATGGGTGCCCACAAAAACTTTATGGCATAAATAATTCCAACCCAACCAAACATGGTGATTTCAGATATCTTAACTTCGGCAGATGCCAACCAAAGTGTCAGAGTTGCAAACAAAAGCGGGTGGGGGAGGCCTGCAGAAAACCCGAGGAAAACCATTCTGATGGACTCTGAGCTGGTATAAATACCAAGCCCCTTTTCACTAAATTCTGAAAGCGACCTATTCATATTCAACGATTAAAGGGGCATGATCGGAAAACCGCTCAACCTTATAGACCGATGCCCTAAGTGGGGTTTTGGTAAAAAACTTATTGTATATTTGGTAATCAATCCTCCATCCGACATTATTATTATAGGCATTCCCTCTGTTTGACCACCAAGTGTATTCATCGGCATCTTTATTAATGGATCTGAATGCATCTGTGCACCCGTGCTCCTCAAAAATTTTATCCAGCCATGCTCTTTCCTCGGGCAAGCATCCTGAGTTCTTTTGATTTGATTTCCAGTTTTTAATGTCGATCTCTTTGTGAACAATATTAATATCTCCACAAAATACAAATGCCGTTTTTTTCTTATTGTATTCAACCAGTTTTTTTTCGAAAAAATCTAAGAAACGATATTTAGCCTCCTGTCTTGCATCACCAGACGACCCTGATGGGAAATAAGCTGAGGCAATTATAAGGTCTTGGTATGTGCACTCTATGTAACGACCCTCTTGATCAAATTCCTCTGCGCCTAAAGAGTCTGAGACAGTCTCAGGCTCTTTTTTTGTGAAGATAGCTACGCCGCTATAGCCCTTCTTAACTGCCTGCTTGTGGAAGCAATGATAGTTCTCTGGCCAGTATTCTTCACCCGGAATGTCCTCTACCTGGGCTCTTACTTCCTGAGGCAAACAATGTCTGCATCTTGGTCATTGAGCCAACTAAACACTCCTTTTTTGTTTGCTGCTCGTATGCCGTTTACATTTAAGCTAATAATTTTTATGTGTTTTTCTCCAACCTTAATGCTTGTCTTCATTATCGAGTCATTCTGTGAGATGCTTAGCAGAAGACAAGTCTTAGTTTAGCGTTAATGGAAAACTACAAACAGAAATTTATACGGATGTCGATTCAGATAGGCGCTCTCAAATTTGGAGAGTTTGAGCTTAAGTCTGGAAGGGTTAGTCCTTATTTTTTTAATATGGGCCTCTTTTCAACGGGGGAAGCGATAAAAAATATTGGTGATTGTTATGCTTCGGCACTAGAAGAGAGTGTTATTGAATACGATATGATTTTTGGTCCAGCCTATAAAGGAATACCGCTTGTATCGGTATTGGCCTCAAGCCTTAGCATGAATCATGGGAAAGATGTTCCTTTTGTATACAACCGCAAAGAGAAAAAAGATCACGGTGAAGGCGGCGAAACGGTAGGCCCTGCATTATCTGATAAAGTGGTCATCGTCGACGATGTGATCACTGCAGGTACCGCCATCAAAGAAGCATCGCAAATAATTCAGGGGGCCGGCGCTGAAATCTCAGGAATTCTTATCGCTCTTGATAGGCAAGAAAAAGGTGTGGGTGATTTGTCAGCAGTGGAAGAAGTCTCCTCAGATCTCCAGGTGCCGGTAATTTCTATAGTGGATCTGGGCCAAGTGCTCGTTTTTTTGAAAAACAACCCCAGTGAACTTGAGGCTCATGTGGAAGCAATAGAAAACTACAGGAAAAAATATGGTGTCTAACCCTTGGTTAGGCTTCTCCAGTATGACCAAATCCGCCCTCTCCCCGATCCGATTCATCGAAAGAGTCCACTAAATTAAAATTGACCTGCTGAACCGGAAGAAAAACCATCTGAGCCAAACGCATGCCGGGTTCAATCACACAATTTTCTTTGCCCCTGTTCCAGCATGAAATAAAGACTTGTCCTTGGTAGTCAGAGTCAATCAACCCAACCAAGTTTCCCAAAACAAGTCCTTTCTTGTGTCCCAGCCCCGAGCGGGGCAAAAGCACAGCGGCAATACTAGGATCTCTAATATAAACTGCCATCCCGCTAGGGATAAGCTCAGTGTCACCCGGATGCAGTGTGAGTGGCGCATCAAGGCATGCGAGCAAATCAATGCCCGCAGATCCAGGCGTTTGATAATCAGGCATGTCAAACTCATTGCCGATTCTGGAATCTAAAACCCTTACGTCAATGTTTATCGGGTCTGCTTTTTTATTCATACCGCTAGTTTAATTCTTTTTCATAATATGTGTTACCAATCGATATTTAATTTTTCATTAAGTCTTGATATGTAAGTGACCTATTGGTATAAAAGCCGTCCTAAAGCAAAAATAAATCAGTATCTGAAAGGTGAAACCAAAATGGCAAGAGTGTGTCAAGTAACAGGTAAGAAGACAACCAGCGGGAATAATGTATCGCATGCCCATAATAAGACCCGAAGAAAGTTTCTACCAAACCTTCATACCCATAGAATCTGGGTCGAAAGCCAAAATAGGTTCGTGAAGCTTCGCTTGTCTAAAAAAGGCCTAAGAACCATCGATAAGCATGGAATTGATCACGTGCTAGAGAACCTCAAGGAATACGGAGAAAGCACCTAATGAGAGAGAAAATTAAATTGGTTTCGTCCGCTAAGACTGGTCATTACTATACGACCACAAAAAATAAAAAGGAACATCCAGATAAAATGGAAACAAAGAAGTTTGATCCAAGAATCAGAAAGCATGTTCTTTATAAAGAGTCTAAAATTAAATAATATTCTCCCTAGTTAGCTAACCGATATTTATGCCTGAGTTGCCTGAAGTAGAGGTCACTAAAAAGGCGCTAGAATCGGTCCTGAAAAACACCTCGATCACAGCGGTAAACATTAGAAACAAACAACTGCGCTGGCCTGTCGAAGAAAAAGAAATCAAAAAAATTATCCGCTCCGATATCAAAAAAATATATCGGAGAGGCAAGTATATTGTTCTTTCCTGCCAAAATGGTTCAGCAATCCTTCATCTGGGCATGTCTGGAAGCATTGGTGTATTTGATTGCAATGCTAAATATCATAAGCATGATCATGTTGAGTTCATTCTTGGGAATGGCAAGGCTATACGCTTAAATGATCCCAGGCGTTTTGGCTGTGTGATTTGGGCAAATAAAGACCCTCAAAAACATAGGTTGATAAAAAGACTTGGTGTTGAGCCATTGGAAGAGCCGAACCTGGGGGAGTATTTATACGCTAAGAGCAGAAACCGAAATACTGCAGTAAAAAACTACATTATGAACTCGAACGTGGTTGTTGGCGTTGGCAATATCTATGCCAGTGAGTCGCTGTTCAGGAGCGGCATTAACCCAGCAAGATCATCGAAAAGAATCAGTGAAGATCGATATAAAAAATTAGCTCTAGAAATCAAGAAGGTTTTGAATGAAGCAATCAAGATGGGTGGGACAACATTGAGAAACTTCACTTACTACAATGAAATAAAACAAGTTGGCTATTTTAAACAAAAACTCTTTGTGTATGGAAAGTCAGGTAAAAATTGCAAAGAATGCAGCAAAGAAATTAAAGAGCGGGTCATTGGTGGAAGAAATAGTTTTTTCTGCCCAAACTGTCAAACCTAATTAAGCATAAGTCTGGGAGGCCTTTCCCGCCTATTTTATTTTTTATAGGCTTCGGCTAAAGCTTGATGCACCGTTGGGTGCACAAAGTCTGAAACGTCTCCTCCTTCTTGTGCAATTTGCCTGATCAACGAAGATGATAAAAATGCATTCTGATCACCGCTGCTAAGAAAAACCGTTTCGATATCATCTGCAAGTTTTTTATTCATACTGGCCAACTCAAATTCATATTGACCATCTGCCGGGGATCGAAGCCCTCTTACTATAACCCTTGCATCAATCTTTTTTGCAAAATCAATCGTTAACCCATCGTAAGGCTGAACTTCAATGTTGCTGAATGCATTCAAAACGTCATTAACCATTGCCAGTCTTTTTTCATGCTCAAATAAAGGCTGCTTCTCTTCGCTCACAGCGACCCCAACAACCAAGATTTGGAAAATCGTTGAGGCTCTTCTGATAATTTCAAAGTGGCCATTTGTGATTGGGTCAAAGGTTCCGGGGTAAAGTGCAATCATCTTTCGCTATTTGGGGTTTTTAATTTAAGAATTCCATAATATACATTTCCAGCCTTTGAATCCTTAACTAATTGATATTTTGAAGACACCAGTTGATCCAAACATTTGTTGGACTCTAGATAAATCAGGCTGGCATCATTGGCCCAATTATTCTCATAGAGTTTCTCAATGATTTCATTTAATTCAAACTTTCCATAAGGCGGATCTATAAAAATTATGTCGAAACAACCCTCCGTGTTCTCCTCCTGAATCATCTTGATTGAGTCTCTGCAGTAAATTTTTATGGCATCAATTTTGTACTGCGTAAGAGAGTCCTTTAAGGCGGCACAAGCTTTTTTTGATGAGTCAACATAAAGCGCTGAGCTAGAGCCTCTGGAGAAGCATTCAACACTAAGGCAACCACTCCCTCCGAATAGCTCTAAAATCTTGGTTCCTTCAATATTGGGTGACAACCAATTAAACAAAGTCTCGCGAACACGGTCCGGTGTCGGCTTTACCTGCTCATCCTCTACGGAAAGCATAATCCCTTTATGCTTGCCCCCAATTATTCTGACCTTTCTGTTTTTTTGTGCTGACATATGTTTTTGCGCAAATTTAACTCAAATATTACCAAAAATACCCTTTTTAAGAAGTATATAATATATTGATATATATAGTTTTTTTAAAATAAATAAGTATATTTTTAGCACTCAAGTATTGAGAGTGCTAATATTTACTCCCTCGAAGTTATTTTCGGGTTAATTTTATGAACGATGCAGTAATCAAAAATGAAATACAACTTCTCGGTCCAATTGGAAGCCTAGAGGCGTACATCAGTATTGTCAATCAAGCTCCCGTGCTTACCAAAGAGGAGGAATATGCGCTTGCTGTAAGGTTTAAAAAGAACAATGACCTTGATGCGGCCAGACAGCTGATCCTCTCTCAGCTGAGATTTGTCGTGCATATAGCGAGAACATACAACGGTTACGGCCTGCCTCTCGCTGACATTATTCAAGAAGGGAATGTTGGTCTGATGAAGGCGGTTAAAAAGTTTGATCCTGAAAAAGGAGTAAGGCTCGTTACCTATGCCGTGCATTGGATTAGGGCAGAGATTCATGAATTTGTATTCGACAACTGGAAAATCGTCAAGATCGCAACAACTAAAGCTCAAAGAAAGCTCTTCTTTAAGTTGAGAGGCTCAAAAAAGAAAATAGGCTGGCTTACAAATGATGAGAAAAACTTAATTGCTGATGACTTAGGTGTGAGAGCAAAGGATGTTGAAACAATGGAGGAGCGTTTAGCCTCCAAAGATGTTTTGTTTGATCGGCCAGAAGATGAAGGCAGCACCCATGTCAGCCCTGCTGGTTTCTTGCCGGCTCCAAACAGCGACCCCTCAAAACTCGTGGAAGAAGAAAACTGGCTCGAGAGCAACATAGAGTTAATGTCTGAAGCAATGGAAAAGCTTGATAACAGAAGTAAAGAGATATTGCGTCTCAGGTGGTTAGCCGATGAAAAAGTAACGCTTAAAGAGCTCGCAAAGAAATTCAATGTTTCTCTGGAGAGAATAAGACAAATCGAAGAACAGGCCATCCTTGATCTCCGTGAACAACTTCTCAGCTCGTAGGCCTGTCAGAAGCTTTGTTCGGCGACAAGGGAGGATTACCCCCTCTCAACAATCTGCTTTGGAAGAGCTTCTTCCCAAATACGGTATTCAATATTCGGCAGGCTTAGGCTTGCTGCCAATTAATTTACTTGGAAATCCTGACCTTCCCCTCACCCTCGATATTGGTTTTGGTGATGGAGAGCTGTTGGCATCAATGGCAAGTGGCAATACCCATAGAAACTTCATTGGCATAGAAGTTTATACTGCTGGGATAGGGCACTGTCTGAAATTAATAGATCAAAAAAATATTCGTAACTTAAGGCTTGTGAGTGGCGATGCGGTTGAGGTAATGGAGTTTGGCATAGAGGGCGCCTCTATAAATGAGATCAACTTATTCTTTCCAGATCCTTGGCCAAAAAAAAGACACCGCAAGAGACGAATCATCAATGCTGCATTTATTGAGCTTATGTCAGAAAAACTAATGCCTGGCGGATTGGTTAACATCTCCACTGACTGGGAGAATTATGCAGAGCAAATTGAAGATTTGTTTGCAAAGAGAAAATATTTTGTAAAAAAATCATCCCTTGCAAGATGTGAAAGTACAAAATTTGAGAAAAGGGGTCTTTCCCTCGGCCATGAGATTTTTGACTTTACTTATGAATTGCTGGCCTAGGTTTTTAGTGATCCCAATTTAAGGTTGGGCGCCGAAAGTCTGCTGGTGCCTTGAAGATGCCTATCAATTGCAAGGGCTGCGCCTCGGCCTTCATTCATTGCCCAGACAACCAAAGATTGGCCTCTTCTTGCATCCCCGGCAGCAAAAACACCCTCAATGTTGGTAGAAAAGCCTCCATAGGTTGAGTCTATATTTCCCTTTGTGTTTATGGAAACCCCAAAGCCGTTTAGAACTTCTTGTTCTGGCCCCATAAAACCGAGTGCCAACATCACCAAATCTGCTTTCCAAATTTTTTCTGTATTGGCAATTTCTTTCATTTGGATCTTTCCCCCTTTTTCTTGAGTCCATTCAATATCAACAGTCTTTAAACCAGAAACAACGCCGTCCTTGCTTAAAAACTCTTTACTGAGCAAAGAAAACCTTCTTGGGTCACTGCCAAATCTTTTTTCAGACTCCTCATGCCCATAGTCGGTTCTTAAAATATTCGGCCAAAGGGGCCATGGATTATCTGGCCCTCTTCTTTCCGGTGGTTTAGTCATGATTTCCATATTCACCATATTTTTGCATCCGTGACGGATCGCAGTAGCAATGCAATCGGTTCCTGTATCGCCGCCCCCAATCACAATCACGTCTTTATCCTTGGCCTCTATATAATCTCCATCTGACAGTGAGCTGCTCAACAAGCTTTTAGTATTCTGAGTAAGAAAATCCATTGCGAAATGAATATTCTCAGCGTCTCTGCCTGGGATGCTGAGATCCCTTGGTATGGTTGAGCCTGTCGCGATCAAAACAGCATCGAATGTATTTTGAAGCTCGTCGGCAGTTACGTCTATTCCAATATTAGTGCTGGTTTTAAATACAATGCCTTGAGACTCCAAAAGCTTAATCCTTCGGCCCAATAAACTCTTAGAAAGCTTCATGTTTGGAATTCCATAAACAAGAAGACCTCCTATTCTATCCTCTCTTTCAAAAACAGTGACGCTGTGTCCAACTTTGTTGAGCTGGTCTGCTGCTGTCAAGCCTGCCGGGCCAGAACCAATGATTGCAATTTTTTTGCCGGTTGATTTTATGGGCTGTCTCTCTTCAACCCAACCTTCCTCGAAGGCTCTATCAATGATTGAATTTTCAATGTCTTTAATGGTGACCGCAGGCTCATTGATGCCTAAAACACAAGCTCCCTCACAGGGAGCGGGGCATACCCTGCCCGTGAATTCTGGGAAGTTATTTGTTTTGGTCAGTCTTTCGTAAGCCTCTTTCCATTTGCCTTTGTAGACCAAGTCATTCCATTCTGGAATTAGATTATCAATTGGGCAGCCGTGTTCGGATTCACAGAACGGCACGCCGCAGTTCATGCACCTTGCGCCTTGTTTTTTTAAATGCCCTTCTTCAGCAGGAACATAGATTTCATAATAGTCCAATGCCCTGTCAACAGGGTCACGCCAGGGCGTTTTTTTTCTTGGAAATTCCATGAAACCAGTTGGCTTACCCATCTAAACGCCCTTCCTTTGAGATTTTCTGTCGTCAACATCAAAAATGGATTCAATCTCTTCATTGTGTTCGGCTCTCTCGTTCATCACACGCTTATAATCGACTGGCATGACCTTGACAAACTTTTGCAAACTGTTTTCCCAATCATCCATTATTGACTCTGCCAATGGCGAATCGGTGTATTCATGATGCAATTCGATCAATCGAAGTATTTCAGCGACGCTCGATTCATCTTCTAATGTTTCAAGCTCCACAGTGCCGGTATTGCATTTGGGTCCAAACTCATTCCTGGGATCATAAACATAGGCAATTCCACCCGACATTCCAGCAGCAAAATTAACGCCCGTTTCTCCCAATACTACAACCCTTCCCCCTGTCATATATTCACATCCATGGTCTCCAACGCCCTCAACCACTGACCATGCTCCGCTGTTTCTGACACAAAATCTTTCGGCTGCAATCCCCCTAAAGAATCCAAAACCAGATGTTGCGCCATAGAGTGCCACATTACCAATAATGATGTTTTCCTCTGCTTTAAAAATTGAACCCTCAGGAGGGCGAACAATGATCTTCCCTCCAGAGAGACTCTTGCCAACATAATCATTTGCATCGCCAGCTAAATTAAACATCACCCCTTTAGCTAAAAAAGCTCCAAAGCTTTGGCCTGCAGAACCAAAAAAGTTTATGCGAATACTGTCTTCAGTGAGCCCTTCCTCATCCCAGCGTTTTGCAATTTCGTGGCTCAACATGGCTCCAGCTGCCCGATTAAGATTTGAAATAGGAAAATCATGCTCTACAGAACTTATCTTAGCTAGGGCATCCTGACACTTTTCTATCAACTCATGATCTAACACAGAGTCAATGTCATGAACCTGCTTAATTGTTTTTCTTGTCTGGGCGCCATCTCTAATGCTATCAGGGTTTAACAAAAGTGGGCTCAAATCTAGCTGGCTCGATTTCCAATGTTTCTCTGCCCTCTCTGTCGATAATAAGTCTGTTCTGCCCACCAATTCATCAATCGATTTTATGCCCAGTTTGGCCATGATTTTTCTTGCTTCTTCAGCAACTAAAAATAAATAGTTGATCACGTGCTCTGGCTGGCCCTTGAACTTCTGTCTAAGCATTTTATTTTGAGTGGCAATTCCAACCGGACAGGTATTCAAATGGCACTTTCTCATCATGACACAGCCCAGTGATATCAGTGGTGCTGTAGAGAAACCGAATTCCTCTGCGCCTAACAATGCAGCAATAATTACGTCTCTACCTGTTTTTAGGCCGCCGTCTGTTTGTAGTGTTACTCTGCTCCTTAGGTTGTTCATGATAAGTGTTTGGTGGGTCTCGGCTAGACCGAGTTCCCACGGCATGCCGGCATTTTTAATGCTGGTCAATGGAGATGCCCCGGTTCCGCCAACATCGCCCGAAATTACAATATGGTCAGCGTGGGCCTTTACAACGCCTGCTGCAATTGTGCCTACTCCACTTTCAGAGACCAATTTGACGCTTATGTCAGCAACTGGATTACAGTTCTTTAAATCAAAAATTAACTGGGCCAAATCCTCAATTGAATAAATATCATGGTGAGGTGGGGGACTGATTAGACCTACTCCCGGGGTTGAATACCTTATCGAAGCAATTTTCTCGTCAACCTTTCTTCCAGGAAGCTCTCCTCCCTCGCCTGGTTTAGCTCCTTGTGCAATTTTTATCTGCAGCTGCTTTGCGTTTGCAATATAGTTTGCTGTGACGCCGAATCTGCCTGATGCAATTTGTTTGATCGCTGAAGATTTGGAGTCGCCATTCTTCATCAATTCGTATCTTGCAGGGTCTTCCCCGCCTTCACCGCTGTTACTTTTCCCACCAATTCTATTCATGGCAACCGCCAGAGTTTCATGGGCTTCTGGAGAAATTGAACCAAAACTCATGGCACCAGTGCAAAAACGCTTGACTATTTCGCTTGCTGGCTCAATATTTTTGGTTGAGATTCCGCCCTCGCTTGGATATTTGAGTTTAAGCAGCCCCCTAAGATTTAATGCCTCTTCCGCCTTTTTGTTCACAAGTCTTGAAAACTTTTCGTATGAATTTTCGTCATTGGTTCTGGCTGCCAATTGCAATGTCCACAGTGTTTCTGGGTCCCATCCTTTCTTTTCACCTTCACTTCTCCAATGAAAGTCTCCTGGATTTGGAAGGTCTGCGGCTACTTCGCCTTGATCTTCTGGATACCCAAGACTATGTCTCTGTGAATGCTCATGCTGAATTGTCTCAAGGTTGACTCCCCCAACCTTGCTTACGGTTCCATCAAAACATTTTTCAACCACTTCTTTTGATAATCCAATCGCCTCAAAAATCTGAGCGCCCTTATAGGACTGAAGCGTTGAAATGCCCATTTTCCCCATGACTTTCAAAATGCCTTTTACAGATGCTTGGCGATAAGCATCAATAACCTCTTCATATTCATCCAGAGGCACCCTGTTTTCTGGGCCTCTCTTATAATGGGTGTGTTTAATTACATTATCGCTTTTTGCCTGCATTAAAATCTCATATGTAAGATATGGGTTGATTGCATCAGCGCCATAACCAAACAGCAGACAAAAATGATGGACTTCTCGAGCCTCACCTGTTTCGACGACTATTGCGGCCCTGGATCTCTTGGCAGTTTTTACCAGACGATGATGAACTGCGCCACAAGCCATCAGAGCGCTGACAGGAATTCTGTTGTCGCTCATGCCTCTGTCGCTAAGCACTATGAACCCAATCCCGTCATCAATGGCCTCTTCTGCGGTACTGCAAATATCATCGATTGTTTTATTTAGCCCAACCCCTTTATCGTAAGTGATATCAATCACTTTGCTTCTGTGATTGAGGTAATCAAGATGCTTAAGGGCATACATGGCGGTGTTTGTGAGTATCGGGTTTTCAACTAGGATTCTGTTTGCGTGTTTTTCTGAAGGCTCTAAGAGATTTCCCTCAGGACCAATATAGCACTCAAGAGACATGACGATCTTTTCTCTGATTGAGTCTATTGCCGGATTAGAAACCTGAGCAAAGCGTTGCTTAAAGTAATCGTATATGAGTCTGTGTTTGTCGCTGAGTGATGCTAAAACTGTATCGTTGCCCATCGAGCCAAGCGGATCTCTTAAGTCATGCACCATTGGAAGGAGCATAAATTCGAGCGTCTCTGACGTATATCCAAATGCTCGCATTCTTTTGAGAAGCTCTTCCTTCCCATACAGGGGCTCATTGGAAAGCTGCTTAATTTTTCTGAACCCAAATCTATTGCCATGAAGCCAATCTCTATAGGGTTTTTCTTGCACAAGCGGGTCTTTCACATCGGAATCACTGAGAAGCTTCCCTTTGTTGAAATCAATTAGAAATATTTTTCCTGGCTCCAGTCTTCCTTTTTTAATTATTTTTTCCTCAGGCACATCCAGTACACCCACCTCGCTGGCCATGACCACCCTGCCATCTGATGTTAGATAGTAGCGGCTTGGCCTGAGCCCATTTCTGTCTAATACGGCGCCGATTACATCGCCATTTGAAAATGTGATTGATGCGGGGCCGTCCCATGGCTCCATGAGGTTAGACTGAAATTCATAATAAGCCTTTCTCTCTTTTGAGACGGTCTTTTTTTTCTGCCATGCTTCAGGCACCATCATCAGCACTGACTCTTCTAGAGATCTCCCCGATAAGGTTAAAAACTCGAGTACATTATCAAAATTTCCAGAATCAGAGCAATTTGGCTCAATGATTGGGAACAAGTCTTTAAGGCTGTCCTCAAAAATAGGTGATTTCATATTTCCTTCTCTGGCTCTCATCCAGTTTATATTTCCTTGAATGGTGTTAATCTCGCCATTATGAGACATGAATCGATTTGGCATTGCTCTGTCCCAGCTCGGAAATGTATTTGTCGAAAACCTAGAGTGGATCATGGCGAGATGAGAGGCGTATTTGGGTTCATTTAGATCTATAAAAAAACTCCCTACTTGATCACAGGTCAGCATTCCTTTATAAACAATGGTCTTTGAAGAAAGGCTACAGATATAGAAAAGGTCTGACTCCTTTAAGTCTGGCTGGACGCGAAGATGGTTGCTGACTTTTTTTCTTGTAAGATAAAGTCTTCTTTCAAAATCCTCTTGATCAAAATTTGGCCTACTGTCAACGACAAAGACCTGCTCTATATGAGGCATTGCCTTCAGCGCTGTGGGGCCTATATCTGCTTTCTCTATGTCAATTGGCAACTTTCTCCAGCCGACTATTTTTAATTCATTCTCGTGACATGCCCCTTCAAGACAGGACTTGCAAGCCCTTCTTTCATTTTCATCATTGGGAAGAAAAACATTTCCTGCTGAATAGCTTCCTGGCACAAGATCGGCTCCATACAGCTCTTTGGCAATGCCTGTAAAAAAAGCATGTGGCATCCCAGTAAGGATTCCAGCGCCATCGCCGCTATTGGGCTCCGCTCCTCTTGCTCCCCTATGATCCATGTTACAGAGTATGGTTAAAGCATCTTTTATGTTTTCATGGCTGGGTTCTTTGTTGATATTAGCCACAAACCCAATGCCGCAACTCTCCCTTTCGAATCGAGAATCATACAAACCTATATTTGACTTGGATTTCAGCCTCATAATTACTTCTTTTTACTTTTCTTAACCGTTGGCAAGTCTTATTTGGTCGCTCGCCATCATTTCATAGTGGCCCGATGGGTCACTTATTGCTCAAAATCACTGGGAAATTGAAAATGGATTTTAGCAAATTTGAATTGAAATTTCTCATTCAACGTTATTATATGACTACTCAGGCCATATCTATGTCATAGTCATCGGCAGGCTATATGCAAATTAAATAAGGAAAGAAAATGGAAGAATTTAAATTAATTATAGAGGCAATTGGTGGCTTTCTTTGGAATAACTATACGCTCTATGCGGTTGTTGTAACAGGCATCGTCTTCACAATTTGGAGCGGTTTTTCTCAATATTATGCGTTGACCCATGGGTTCAAAGTCATCAAAGGGGATTATGATAATGATGATGATCCCGGAGCAATTTCTCACTTCCAGGCTCTTTCAACAGCGCTCTCGGCCACTGTGGGGTTAGGAAATATTGGTGGTGTAGCTCTGGCGATCTCACTTGGTGGGCCAGGAGCAGTCTTTTGGATGTGGGTTGTTGGTTTTTTAGGTATGGCCATCAAATTGAGTGAAGTTTCGCTTTCAATGATACACAGAAACATTGATGAAGCTGACAATCCAAGCGGTGGGCCAATGTGGGTTGTTGAAAGGAATTTTTCAGATAAAGCAGGCCTACTTAAGCCTCTGGGCAAGCTCATTGCAGGGACTTTCTGTTTCGCTCTCATAGTGAACACGATCACCGCTGGGAACATGTTTCAAGCTTGGAATGTTGCAAATCTTACACAAGCCTATTTTGGTGTACCAACGTTGGCTACTGGAACCATTCTTGCTGTAGTGGTTGGCGCCGTAATCATTGGGGGCATCAAAAGAATTGGCGCTGTGACCTCAAAGCTTGTTCCGATAATGCTACTGATATATGTAATGGCATGCATTTACGTTCTGGCCATTAACCTTACAGCAATTCCTGAGATGCTAGCGCTGATTGTAAGCGCCGCTTTTTCTCCAATGGAATCGAGCAATGCTTTCCTTGGGGGCACTGCTGGTTCGGCTTTTATTTTTGGAATGCAAAGGGCTTTATTTTCAAACGAAGCGGGACAGGGTTCATCAGCCATTGCTCATTCTGCTGCAAAAACAGATGAGCCTATTAGAGAGGGTGTTGTTGCTGGCCTAGAGCCTTTCATTGATACGCTGGTTGTTTGCACCATGAGTGCCTTGGTCATTCTGGTTACAGGCATTTGGAACCGCCCTGCAGAAGTTCAGCTTTCCGATCTTACAATCAGCCAAATGGAGCAAAGCTGGTCTATTGATGGCGTCATCGAAGATGCTCCAAGTTTAAAAAACGGTAACAAGGTTTTCATGATCTATTCGGGCACCGATAACAAAGAGGCCGGTAATGATTTGCACAAAGTCTATGGAACGGTTGTGGTCGATGGTCCTACAAAATCCGTTGCATGGAATGCGATTGTTTCGGAAAAGCGTCCCGAAACAAATGGTGAGGTGTATCTTGATTATGTGGGAGCCAACCTGACTGCTGCAGCATTCGATAAGGTTTCCTCTGGGCTTGGGAAGTGGCTAGTAACTCTTGCGTCCTGGCTTTTTGCGATATCTACAATGATTTCTTGGAGCTATTATGGGGAAAAAGGTGTGTCATTCCTGCTTGGAGAAAAGGCAATTTTAGCCTATAAGCTATCTTTTTGCATTTTGGCAATCTTTTCAACAACTGGCTTCATACAAACCGATAAGGAGCTGAATCTGTTTGCAAACCTGGGTACCGGGCTCTGCATCATGGCAAACCTTCCAATATTGTGGCTTTTTGGATATCAGGCTATGCGGGATTACAAGCAGTACATCTCAAAACTAAAGGCCGGTGAATTTACAAAGGTATAAAAAATGAGCCGTAAAAAAGAAATCAAGATCAAGCCTTTTTGGTATTCCGATATCTGGCTTTGGCCAAAACTAATTACAATCATCACTACATTAGACAAAAATGGGGTTGTGAATGCAGGCCCTTATTCTCATATCATGCAGTATGATGTGATGACGAAAAATCCAAGAATGCTGATAGGGTTTAGGCAGGACTCACATACGTTCGTCAACATTGAAGAAACCGGCGAGTTCGTTGTCAACTGCCCTAGCGCAAGCCACTTGGATGACATGATGGAGACCGCAAAATTTTATCCAGAGGGGATCAATGAGCTAGAGTTTACAAAATTCACTCAGATTCCATCCAAGAAAGTTTCACCGCCAAGCCTTGAAGAATGTCCACAAATAGCTGAATGCACGGTTGATGAAATTATCAAGCTGGAAAAAAGTACTGGCATTGTGATTGGTAAAATTGAGGCCATAGTGGTTGACAAAGAATTGGTTTCTATGGGGAGAGAGCAAAGGATAAAAGCGATGGATCTTCCTATTGGAATGGGGGATGAAGCAAGACAAACTTATTATCACACGACTGCAGAAACGCTTATTAAACACGACCTTGGGCAACCAAAAACCGCCATGCAAGGAGCAGACGCAAAAACATCGATGGATTGGGACAATGATGCCACTGAAATGCTGATGGGCGTTCCGCCGCCTTTGAGAAAAATGGTAATTGAAAACACCGAAGAGTTTGCGGTAGAAAAGAATGAAAACAAAGTCAGTGGAGAGCTATTCAAGGAATTGGCAAAGTCAGTTGGCATGGATCCGGAAGTCATGGAGAGATTTAGAAGCGGAGGATAAGACATGGATATCAAGAACAAAAGCCTGTTGAAAAATCTCAGCTACGTGGATGGTGAGTGGATTAATGCAAACGATGGGTCTGTAACAGAAATCCTAAATCCAGCCAACTCTGAATCACTGGGCTCTGTCCCAAATTGTGGCTCAAGTGAAACGGTTGCAGCAATCGAGGCTGCGACAAAAGCTCAGACCAAATGGTCAAAAGCAGATGTAAAAGAGAGGGCATTGGTCCTTAGAAACTTACATCGGCTGATGCTTGAAAACCAGGATGATTTAGCAAAAATTATTACGTTCGAGGGAGGCAAACCGATCTCTGAATCGGTTGGCGAAATTGCCTATGCAGCTTCCTTTTTTGAGTGGTTCTCTGAAGAGGCCAAAAGAGTTTATGGCGATGTAATCCCGGGCCATCAATACGACCGAAGAACGCTTGTCATAAAACAACCCATAGGTGTTGTAGGGTGCATCACGCCATGGAATTTTCCATCGGCAATGCTGGCAAGAAAAATTGCTCCTGCAATAGCTGTTGGCTGCAGCATTGTTTCAAAGCCAGCGCCTGAAACTCCATTCTCAGCACTTGCAATGGCATACTTATCAGAGCTAGCAGGCTTGCCTAAAGGCGTGCTGAATATTGTCACCGGCGATGCTGAGCAAATTGGTGCCGCCCTGACCGGACATAAAGACATTAGAAAAATAACTTTCACCGGCTCGACTTCGGTTGGAAAGCTTCTGCTTAAGCAATCTGCCGAGTCTGTTAAAAAAGTATCTCTTGAGTTAGGCGGTCATGCGCCCTTTATTATCTTTGATGATGCAGACCTGGATGCTGCAGTTGATGGTGCTTTAATAGCAAAATATAGAAACAGTGGTCAAACATGCGTCTGTGCCAACAGAATTTACGTTCAGTCAAGCATCTATGATGATTTTTGTGAGCGCTTCACCCAAAAAACATCTGGGCTTTTGGTAGGTAATGGACTTGAGGAAAAAACCCAACAAGGTCCATTGATTAGCAACAACGCAATGAAAAAAGTATCTCTACATATCAAAGATGCAAAAGATAAAGGCGCAAAGATTGCAACCGGTGGCAATCCTCATGCTTTGGGGGGGCTTTTCTTTGAGCCAACTGTTTTAACAGGGGTTACGGACGACATGCTGATCGCGAAAGAAGAAACATTCGGTCCGGTTGCACCAATTTTCAGTTTTGAAAGCGAACAAGAAGTAATAAGGCGAGCAAATGACACCTCTTATGGATTGGCGGCTTATTTTTATACCTCTGACTTAGGCAAGTCTTGGAGGGTCTCTGAACAACTAGAATTTGGGATGGTCGGACTTAATACTGGAATAATTTCCACTGAGATGGCTCCGTTTGGAGGCATAAAAGAATCTGGTCTTGGGAGAGAAGG
Source organism: Gammaproteobacteria bacterium (assembly GCA_002717445.1). GTDB lineage: Bacteria > Pseudomonadota > Gammaproteobacteria > Steroidobacterales > UBA11654 > CACPJA01. The sequence goes on from PBDY01000008.1 coordinate 123,233, forward strand.
TTCTAAATATGGTGTGGATGATTATTTGGAGATGAAGTACATCTCTCTGGCCGGCATCGAAGAGTAATTGTTTTTAAAAGAAACCCCTTGTATGATTCACTCCTATCGGTCATAACCCAATGGAAAAAAGCGCCCCCAAATTAACAGTCGGTCCTGTTTCAGGTTCCATTTTATCAATGATGCTGCCCATGGCTTTGGGCATTTTGGTAATGATAGGCAATGGTCTTGTTGATGCCTACTTCATTGGTCAATTGGGTTACGCACAACTAGCTGCTGTCAGTTATGCGTTCCCTGTTTGGTTTGTCTCGGCAGGGATCGTCATGGGTCTTGGTACGGGAACCTCATCTGTTTTGTCAAGATTCATTGGTGCTGAGGATACTGATAGCGTAAAAAAAATAGCGACTCATTCCATGGTCCTTGCAGTATTTGCAGGTGCAGTGGTCACGGGCATTGGCTTGCTGACTGTTGAATCTCTTTTCGGTCTGCTTGGGGCCAACGAAGAATCCATGCCTTATGTCAAAGAATACATGACGATCTACTACTGGGGGTCATTGTTTTTGGGCATACCATTCATCGGTAATTCAATCTTGAGGGCCAATGGAGATGCCAAGACACCTTCATTACTGGTCGCTTCATCTGCCGTTGTTAATGCTATTTTAGACCCTATATTGATCTTTGGGTGGTTTGGGTTTCCAGAAATGGGGGTTGCTGGAGCCGCGCTTGCAAGTGTCATTTCAACAATTACTTTCCTTCTGGCTTCTCTGTGGGTGCTGATCATTCGTGATGATTTGCTGACATCGATCGGTCACAGCGCTTCGTCAATGATCTCGTCATGGAAGCAGGTCCTACATGTAGGGCTGCCAGCAATTGCCAGCAACTTGATTGCTCCGCTCTCGGCTGCATTGGTTACCGCCCTTGTCAGTACCTATGGACAAGAGGCTGTGGCTGCATTTGGTTTGGCTGGAAGAATTGAGGCCCTTGTTATTGTTTTATTGATGGCATTAGGGGGGGCAACCGCGCCATATGTGGGTCAAAATTACGGTGCAAAAAAATATGGGCGCCTTGTTGACGGGTTTCGGTTCTCTGCACGTTTTGCATTGTTTTATGCCATTTTTTGTATTGCATTCTTATATTTCTTTTCTGCCTCTATTTTAAGCGTTTTTACAAACAATGATGACGTGATTAGGTTGGCCATGATACAGCTCCTGATCTGTCCTTGGGGGTATGGTTTTCTTGGGGTGGCGTCTATCTGCAATGGTTCATTCAATGCTTTTGGAAGGCCTCTGCCAGCAATGACGATCTCAATTTCAAGAACACTGGTGGTTTATGTGCCTCTCGCCTACACTCTCGCCCATTATTTTGGGTTTCAAGGAATATTCATCGCACAAGTTTTGGCGAATATTTTTGCCGGATGTGTCGCGATTATCTGGTATAGAAAAATTTTCAACCAAGTCACTGCGTGACCTATTCTTCTCCTTGGAGCTGCTTGATGATGGATTCATCTTCAAGAGTGGATATGTCTTGTGTGATTTCCTCTTGTCGAGCAACTGCTCTAAGCAGTCTCCGCATAATTTTTCCAGAGCGTGTTTTTGGCAAGTTGTCTGAAAAACGAATTTCATCTGGTTTTGCTATTGCGCCCACTTGATCGCCAACCCAGTCTCTTAGTGTTTCTTGTGCTTTTCTTGCCTCTTCCCCAGTTGGTCTCTCTCCTTTTGTAACAACAAATGCAAATATGCTCTCGCCCTTGACTTCATGGGGTCTTCCAACGACAGCAGCCTCTACAACCTTTTCATTCGCAACAAGCGCAGACTCAACCTCCATTGTGCCCAACCGATGGCCTGAAACATTCAAAACATCATCTATTCTACCCATAATCCAGTGGCACCCATCCTCATCCTTGTAGGCGCTGTCTCCAGCAACATAGTATTTGCCGTCAAATTTTTCCCAGTAAGTGTCAATGTACCTTTGGTTATCGCCCCATATGGTTCTTAACATTGATGGCCAAGGTTTTTTGATGACGAGATAGCCGCCCTGATTTGCTTCATCAACCGGATCTCCAGATTCATTCACAATACCAATGTCAACTCCGGGCATGGGGGTCGTGCATGATCCCGGCTTCGTACTTGTGATGCCTGGAAGCGGACTGATCATTGCGCCACCAGTCTCGGTCTGCCACCAAGTATCAACAATGGGGCAGCGCTCCTCTCCGATTACCTTGTGGTACCACATCCAAGCTTCAGGATTTATGGGCTCGCCCACCGTTCCTAGTAAACGGAGCTTTGATAGATCATAGTTTGCAGGTATTTCATCGCCGTGTTTCATTAAGGCCCTGATTGCAGTGGGGGCGGTGTAAAAGATGGTCACAGCATGTTTTTCACAAATGTTCCAGAACCTTCCCACATCAGGGAAGGTTGGGGCGCCCTCATAAATTAAAATTGTTGCTCCTGCAAGCAATGGTCCATAGGCAACATAAGTGTGTCCTGTAATCCACCCCACATCCGCAGTACACCAAAAAATGTCGTCATTTTTGATATCAAATATCCACGAAAACGTTGTTTTTGCATGCAAAATATACCCCGCTGTTGAGTGCTGAATACCCTTTGGCTTTCCAGTGGAGCCAGACGTATAAAGGATAAAAAGTGGGTGCTCAGCATTTAATGGGCTGGGATCGCAAACAGGATCGCAATCCGACACAAGGTCTTCCCACCAAACATCTCTCCCTTTGTTGAACCCGACCTTCACTCCCGTTCTTTTAAAGACCACCACATTATTTACCTCATATGAAGACTTTGAGACCGCCTCATCCGTTGCTTGTTTTAATGGGATAATGCTGCCGCCCCTATAGGCGCCATCAGCAGTAATTACAACCTTTGATTGCGCATCCTCAATCCTGTCTTTGAGAGCATTTGAAGAAAACCCGCCAAAAACAACGGAGTGTATTGCTCCGATTCTTGCACACGCCTGCATCGCAATCACGGCTTCGGGACACATCGGCATATAAATCACAACCCTGTCCATAGGCTCAACACCAATCTTTTTGAGCCCATTTGCAAATTGAGATGTTCTTAAAAGCAGCTCTTCATAGGTGATGCGCTCAGATTCTCCATTTTCTTTTTCAAAAATGATTGCCGTTTTATCGGGGGTCTTACTGACGTTTATATCCAATGAATTATATGATGCGTTGATCTCCCCATCGTTGAACCATTCATAGTTAGGTGCATTTGATTCATCTAGCGTATTGCTGAATGGACGAGACCAATGGAGTTGATCATTTGCTAGTTTTGCCCAATATTCTATGTGGTCATCTGCAGCTAGTTGTTTTAGTTTTTCGGCTTTTTTCTCATCAATATTGGCTTGGTCGGCAAACTCTTTTGGAGGGGGGAAACTTCTTGACTCATTCAATATTGACTCTATTAGCTCATCGGTCATGTCTGCTCCTTGAAAATTAGTTTTTAAATACCGGCGGAGATGTATTTATGGACTGTATGCGCTCAATGATGGGGCTGGATTTTGGAATATGACTTAACAAGAACTTCATTTGATCAGCCAAAATGTTTCTGCCCTGAAGCAAAATATACTCGGCATAAGATGGTGCAAAAGGGATTGCCAAAAGCCCCATGCTTGCTTCTTCAGGGGTTTTTCCGCCTTTGAGGTTATTGCAGCGCTTGCAAGCGCTGACCACGTTTTGCCATACATCTTGACCGTTTTTGCTTATGGGCGTCACGTGGTCTCTGGTCAACTCTCTCTTGCTGTGTTGGGACCCGCAGTATAGACACAAATGATTGTCTCTTTTAAAAAGGGTTTGGTTGTTTAGAGGTGGCGTGAAGTCTGCAAGCTTTTGTTGAAAATGCTTAGACCGACCCCTGGTGGCAATAATTGAGTTAATGCTTATCTCGCTCCTTAAGCCTGACTGAGCATTAATCCCTCCTCTGATTGTATAGAGGTGATCCCCCAAGGTATAAACCACGTCTCCAACAGAGTAGAGTTTAGCTGCCTCCCTAAAGTCAATCCACTCAAGCGGAAGTCCGGTTGAGTCGATTCTCAAGCTTCTGTAGGGGAAATTCATTAAGTATTCCATTAAAAATACTATAAAGACTTTTCATGACAAAAATAATAAAAATCTGAGCTTTTTTGTTTGGATTTTTTCACAGGCATGGTAGTCTCTTGCACCAACTGGATATAACTATCAAAGAATAAGCGCGTGGCTATAAAAATTGCAGTCGTAAACGAATCCAAAAACCATGAAACACGTGTGGCCGTTGTTCCTGAAATTGCACAAAAACTTGCCTCAAAAAATGTCGTTTTTTCAATAGAAAAGAAATCGGGTGAAGCCTCGGGGTTTTTAGACTCAGACTATCCTAAAGATGCCTGTGTTTTTGTCGATTCCTCTTCTGATGCATTGAGCGATGCCGATGTGCTCTTCAAGGTCAATCCACCGACCCCTGATGAGGTTGCTCTTATGAAAAAAGGCGCGCTAGCAATCTCCTATATGAATCCTTTTGAAAATCATGCACTCATAAGAACAATGGCTTCCTCGGGCATTGATGCATTTTCAGTTGAGCTAATTCCAAGGATCTCACGTGCTCAATCCATGGATGCACTGTCATCTCAAGCATCGATAGCAGGATATAAGGCGGTCATTTTAGCAGCAAACCATGCCAATAAATTCTTCCCCATGCTCACCACGGCTGCCGGGACTGTTCGTCCTGCACAAACATTGATAATTGGTGCCGGTGTGGCGGGACTACAAGCCATTGCAACCGCAAAAAGGCTTGGCTCTAGGGTTATTGCATTTGATGTTAGAGGCAGCACAAAAGAACAAATTGAATCCCTGGGGGCTCAGTTTCTAGATACAGGAATAACCGCAGAGGGAGAAGGCGGTTATGCTAGAGAGTTGTCTGTTGAAGAGCTTAAAACCCAAAAAGAGGTGCTCTCTAAAACCATGGGGCAGTCGGATGTTGTCATTACAACGGCAGCGGTTCCTGGCAAACCTGCGCCAAAACTCATAGACAAAAAAACGGTTGAATCAATGGTTCCCGGCTCAATAATTATCGACCTTGGGGCAGTCTCTGGAGGCAATTGTGAACTCACCAAGCCAGACGATGTTGTGGATCATGGAGGGGTAATAATCTTAGGGCCTACAAATTTACCGTCAACCATGCCAAGGCATGCAAGTGAACTTTACTCAAGAAATCTTTTAAACTTTCTTTCTCCTGCCATCTCTGACGAGGGGCTTAACATAAACTGGGATGATGAAATATTTAAGGGCGCGAACATAACTCGAAATGGGGAGGCAACCTTTAGCCAAGAGGGTTGATTGATATGGAAACGTTTATTGCAATTTATATCTTTATGTTGGCCGCATTTACAGGTCTTGAGGTAATCTCAAAGGTGCCGGCAATTTTACACACGCCGCTTATGTCGGGGTCAAACTTTATTCACGGCGTTGTGCTTGTCGGGGCCATTATTGCTCTGGGAATGGCTGAAACAAATTTAGAAAAGACAATTGGGTTTTTTGGCGTTTTTCTCGCCTCTGGCAATGCTGTTGGTGGTTATGTTGTAACTGAAAGAATGCTGGAAATGTTTAAGTCTAAAAAAGAAAATGAGTAGCGTAGAAACCATAATACAAAGCATATATGTGGTTGCTGCAGTCCTCTTTATTGTCGGCCTAAAGAGAATGAGCTCGCCGACAACCGCAAGGACTGGGATCATTTGGGCTGGGATTGGAATGCTCATGGCCACCATTGCCACGTTCTTTTACCCTGGTGTTGAAAACTTTGTCCTAATTGCTGTCGCCATTCTCCTGGGCACAGTCATAGCAGGATATACGGCAAAAAAGGTCGGGATGACGGAAATGCCAGAAATGATTGCATTGTACAATGGCATGGGAGGAGGAGCGGCGGCTGCCATTGCGGCCGTTGAATTATTTAAAGATCACCACTTGTCGATCAGTGTTGCCACTCTTGCTTTAATTGGGGGCATTATTGGTTCAATTTCTTTCACCGGGAGCCTAATCGCATTTGGAAAACTTCAGGGAATGATCAAAGGCACCTTTAGGTTCAAAGGACAGCACCAAATTAACCTAGTGCTTTTGCTCGGGTCGGTGGTGCTTTCTGCTCTCGTAGTTGCAGGTTTCGACGCCGATGCAACCTTGGTAATTATGGTTTTTGTCATTGCCCTAATACTGGGTATCGCGATGACAATGCCAATCGGAGGAGGGGATATGGCGGTTATTATCTCGCTCTATAATGCGCTCACCGGTTTAGCAGTCGGGTTTGAGGGATATGTTTTGCAAAACTACTCGATGATCATTGCGGGCACGGTGGTTGGTGCTGCGGGAACATTGCTTACACAGTTGATGGCAAAAGCAATGAACAAAACACTCATCAGTGTGCTTTTTCCATTTGGTGAAACCGCACAAGTAAGCGGAGGCGAGGCTGAGGGAGAAATGAAGCCCATTGAGGCAGGGGATGCTGGGATTATGATGGCGTTTGCACAAAAAGTTATTATCATCCCTGGGTATGGTATGGCTGTTGCCCAGGCTCAGCAGAAAGTTTGGGAGCTCAGCCAACTTCTTATAGGGAAAGGTGTTGATGTAAAGTTTGCCATTCATCCAGTAGCAGGAAGAATGCCTGGGCACATGAATGTTCTACTGGCAGAGGCTGGTGTGCCTTATGAGCTGATATTTGATGAAGACGAGATAAACCAAGAGTTTAAGAGTTGTGATGTGGCGCTGGTTATTGGTGCAAATGATGTTGTGAATCCAATCGCAAGAACGGATCCGTCGAGTGAAATCTATGGTATGCCAATACTTAATGCCGACTATGCGTCCAATGTAATTGTGGTCAAAAGAGGTCAAGGGACTGGGTTCTCTGGCATTGAAAATGTTTTGTTTTTCCTTGATAACACAAGGATGCTTTATGGAGATGGACAAGCCGTTGCTACGGACCTCGTGAACTCTATCAAAGAGCTCTAAGAAAAATAACTTTACGCCTCGTATTCCTATCACAACAGTTGTGCTATTCTCACCATCATGTTTGTAGAATTTGAAATGGAACGCCTTCAATCGCTTTACGAAAATGAAGTGAAGTACAACCTGAGCGATAGCGGAAACCATCCATTATCGATGAACGACTTGATGTCCGCTGAGGAGATAAAAGAAATCCTCAACATGGAAATATATTATGGCTATACGACTGGGGATCCTAAGCTCCTCTCTGCTATTGCATCGTGGTATCCGGGGGAAATTAATGCGGACAATGTTCTTGTAACGAACGGCTCTGCTGAAGCCAATTTTTTGATCGGTTGGACTTTGGTTGAGCCTGGTGATGAGGTTGTTATGGTTCTGCCAAATTACATGCAAGTGCCTGGACTGGCAAAAAACCTAGGGGCGTCCGTAAAGACCATTCGTCTCAAAGAATCCCTGGGTTGGCATTTGGATCTTGATGAGCTTGCATCGGTGGTCAACAAGAAAACAAAGTTGCTTTCTATCTGCAACCCAAGCAATCCAACCGGTGCAGTAATGACCGATGAGGAAATGAAATCAATTGCTGCAATAGCGGACAAACACGGGGCATATATCCACTCTGACGAGGTTTATAGGGGCTCAGAACTTGACGGCAATGAAACAAAAAGTTTTGTTCACTTTTACGATAGGTCCCTTATTTCTTGTGGTTTATCAAAGTCATTTGCTCATCCAGGGTTAAGAATTGGATGGCTTGTTGCCTCGCCAAAGGTTATTCAAAGCGTCTGGACCAGAAAAGACTATACAACCCTCTGCGCTTCTGTGATTTCACAAGAAATCGGAACCAAAATTATGACCCTGCCAACAAGAAAGAAAATTTTGGGGCGGTCAAGCAAGATGCTCAGAGAAAACTTAGTGTTGTTCCAAGATTGGGTTAATAGTCATGGCGAATTATTCACCTTTGTTCCGCCAAGGGCTGGTGGGATGGCATTTGTGGGCTACAACATGAACATCAATAGCACTGAGCTTGTTCATAAACTACGGGTTGAACAAAGTGTGTTGATTGTCCCTGGTGATTGCTACGGGATGGATGGATATCTTAGGTTTGGAATCGGTGCAAACCAGGACTATCTAGCGGAGGGTCTGGATCGGGTCAGCGCTTGTATAAAATCCTTGGGCTATTGAAGCCCCAAATTTTAAATGTTGTTGTTGACACCCCGGTGTCACAATTTTTTGATTATTACCCTCCCAAAGACCTGGATCATAAGCCTGAAATTGGCCAAAGAGTCTTGGTTCCTTTTGGAAGAAGGGAGGTGGTTGGGTTTATTCATGCCATTTCTCATGAAACCACGCTTCCCAAGAAAAAAATTAAGCTCTGTAAATCAATAATCGATCAATCCCCTCTGGTTGATAAAAACACCAGCGATCTGATTTCATGGTGTAAGAACTACTACCACTACCCCATTGGAAAAGCTTATGCCGCAGCAATTCCAAAATACCTTCGGTCAGGAAAAACTCCAGAGCTTGAAAGCATGTTGTTTAAAAAATCCTCTGGCAAAAAAAAGCTGACCAATCATCAAAAAAAGGCTTTTGACAAATGCGTCAAGTTGCTCAAAAATCCCGTGCCCATTCTTCTTAACGGAGTTACTGGTAGCGGAAAAACAGAACTATATCTTCAACTAATGGAGGGCGCTCTTAAGAGGGGGCAACAGGTTCTTTTTCTGGTTCCTGAGATCGGGCTAACCCCGCAGTTGTCTGAAGCAATAACTTCAAGGTTTGGGGGTTCTGTTGGCATAATACACTCGTCCACTACAGAAAAATCTAGGGCAAAGGTGTGGCTTGCTGCAAAAGAAAACGAGGTTTCAATTATTCTTGGTACACGCTCTTCTATATTTGTCCCCTTTCGCTCTCTTGGCCTGATTGTGGTTGATGAAGAACATGATGAATCATACAAACAACAGTCTGGGCTGCTGTACTCTGCTAGAGACCTTGCTGTTATAAGAGCAAAACAGGTCGGTTGTGGCCTTATTCTCGGGTCGGCGACTCCCTCTTATGAAAGCTTATTGAATTCAGAGCGGGGGAAATACAGCGAGGTACAACTGAACAAAAAGGTTTTTTCTGCGAAGCCACCCGAAAAAAAACTTATCAATCTAAATATCAACCCATCCAACAAAGGCCTGAGTAGCCCTTTGATCAGCGCCATTTCTAATTCCTTGGAGAGAAACGAGCAGTCCCTTTTGTTTATAAACCGAAGGGGGTACTCGCCTGTGACAATGTGTGAGGTTTGCGGAAAAATAGATGAATGCCCAAGATGCGAAAGCAACCTCGTCTCATACAAAGGCTCGGAAAAATTAAAGTGCCACCATTGTTCCTACCGAAAAACAGCAGAAAAAAATTGCTCGGCCTGCATGGGAAAGAAAATAACCATTGGTCATGGTACTGAGAAAATCGAAGAGGAGCTCGAACAGAGATTTCCGGAAGAGTTGATTATCAGAATTGATCGTGACTCAACAAGGAGTAATAAAAAAAGGGAAGAGGTGTTCGAACACGCCAAATCAGGTGCCGCAAAGATTCTCGTGGGGACGCAAATGCTCACCAAAGGCCATGACTTTCCAAACCTATCGCTTGTGGCTTTTATTAATGTTGACCAGGGTCTTTTCGGAAGTGGTTACCGAAGTGGAGAGCGCTTTGCTCAGCAGTACTACCAAGCCTCAGGAAGGTGTGGAAGAAGAGACAAAAAAAGTTTGGTTTTGCTTCAAACCCATAACCCGAATAACGAAGCCCTGAAATCTCTTTTAAATAAAAGCTATAGGGAGTTCTACGAGGAAAACAAAGGTGACAGAAAGCGTTTGGGGTGGCCTCCGTATACATATTCTGTTTTGGTAAGAGCAGAGTCGCCCAATGAGAACAGGGTATTTGACTTTTTAGATGCTGTGGCTGCGTTTATAAAAAACTCTGAGGGGTTAAGCTCGCTGAGGGTGCTTGGCCCAATTCCTTCTCCAATTGGAAAAATTCGAGGAAGAAAAAGAGGGCAGCTTATGCTTACAAGCAAGAGTAGAAAAAAACTACACATCACGGGTGGGCGCTTGTTAAGCTTTGTTGATGAAAAAAAACTTGGGACAAAGCTCAAATGGTCAATTGATGTAGACCCTACAGATCACTCATGACAATCGAAGAAAAAATAAAAAACCTGCTTGTGGGTGCCTTGTCGAAAAGCCAAAGCATAAATGAGAAAGAGGTTAACGAGATCGGTCTCGAGCTTTCTAGGAACAGCAATAATGAGCATGGGGATTTTTCCAGCAACATCGCACTAAAACTGGCAGGAAGGGTTAAACGATCTCCGTTGAAAGTTGCTGAAGAAATCAGCGGCTCAATTGAGACTTCCGAAGAGCTTGATCGAGTAGAGTTTGTAAGACCGGGCTTTATAAACTTCTATCTTTCTGCAGAAAAAAAGCATGGGGTTCTTCGGGTCATCGCCAACCAAGGCAGAGGGTTTGGGTCATTATGCGTCAAACAGAGAAAGAAAATCCTTTTGGAATTTATTTCTGCAAACCCGACAGGGCCCCTGCATGTTGGGCATGGCCGTCATGCTGCGTATGGTGATTCATTGGCAAGGCTTCTCAAAAAAGCGGGTCACGAGGTCTTTACTGAGTATTACTTGAACGATGCCGGGAGACAGATTGATATTCTTTGTGCGAGTGTTCTGTTTGAGGTATTGATCACAGAAGGGGCGGCCTTAAAAAAGGTAGACGGCCTTTATAAAGGCTCATACATCAAAGATATTGCCGAGAAACTCCGTGATCAGGGTCTTGAAATCAACGAGAAACTTTCGCTTCCTAAGCTAAGCGGGACGACGGATGAGCTTGTTGACGCTCTGATACTTGAAATGAAGACAGTGGTCGGGCCTGATCTTTTTGCGGCCATATCAGATAAAGCCGTTTTACAGATGACGGAATTACTTCAAAGCGATCTGGCAGACTTTGGGGTCGCTCAAGACAACTTCTATTCAGAAAAATCTCTCTTTTCCGAGGGGAGAATTGAAGACGCCTGTGGAGCCATAAAGAAAACAGGTAATGCGTATGAAAAAGATGGTGCGCTTTGGCTTGAATCAACAAAACACGGCGATGATAAAGATCGCGTGGTGATTAGAGAAGATGGAAGATCTACCTACTTTGCATCCGATATTGCTTATCATCAGCATAAAAAACTTCGGGGCTTTGATCTTTTGATTAATGTTTTGGGGTCAGACCACCATGGTTACGTTTCTAGGCTTGAGGCCGGGCTTGCCTCAACAGGAAACAACCCTTCTGATCTCGAAGTAATACTAATGCAGTTTGTAACCCTTTATAGAGGCAAGAAAAAGCTTCAAATGTCCACACGATCAGGAAACTTTGTGCCTATGAGAGACTTGTATTCAGAGGTTGGTGTCGATGCAGCAAGATTTTTTTATGTCAGCAGGTCCCATGACCAACATCTAGATTTTGACTTGGAGCTTGCAACAAAACAAAACAATAATAACCCCGTCTACTATATTCAGTATGCAAACGCTCGAATTAAAAGTGTGTTTAAGGAAATAAAAAAGAGGGGCTATGTTTTTGATGAGGGCTCAGAAAAATTAAACCTTGGGAAGCTTGGTTTGCCTATTGAGGAAGACATTGTTTCATTTTTGGGCAAATATCCGGAAACCATTCTAAAAAGCGCTGACTCTCGGTCTGTTAACAAAATTGCAAATTACCTGAAATCGTTGGCGCAGCTTTTTCACTCCTATTATGGGTCTACCAAATTTGTCTCGGATGACGAAGAGACCAGAAATGCTCGCCTGCTTCTGCTGCTCTGTGTTTCGACAATAATTGAGGATGGTCTTGAAATTTTAGGGGTTTCATCCCCTGTTAAGATGTAGGCTTTTTCTTCTTTTTATACTCAATGTCTAGCGACTGTAATTTTCTATATAGGTTTGTACGCTCCATATCCACCCTTCTAGACAGTTCGCTTATCTTTCCGCCGACAAGCTCTAACTGCCTAGTAAGATAGGCTCTTTCGAAAAGCTTTTTAGCCTCCTTCATGCTCAAGGAGAGGAGGTTGTTTTCTATAAGTATGTTTCCGCTTGGTCCTTGTAGAGTTATGATTTCTTGAATCTCGTCCACGTTTACTATTTCTTTGTCTTTTCTTGAAAGGAGTGCCTGGGCTAGATCTACAAGCTGCCGAAGGTTTCCTGGCCATTGGTATTTTGAGAGCATATTTTGAGATGCCAGACTAACCCTTCTATAGTCGTGTCCATCTCTTTCGACGAAAAACTTGATTGTTGTATCTAGTATTTGTGGCACCTCTTTGAGCGTGTTTCGCAAGGGTGAAATATCTAGCACAGCAATGTTTTTCTCCTCCAAAAAACTGATTTCATTGGTATCAGTAGCGCTAACAAATATCTTTATCGGCCGATTGTGTGTGCACGCAATTAATTTTTTTGAAACAGGTGCTTTGTTCTCTTCGAAAAGGTTTTTTATGTTCTCGATAAAGATCGTCGCATTTTTTTGATCCTCTAGTGTTTCAAACACATCCTTTCGTTCCTGCTCTATAGAGGTTTCTTTTTGTTTGATTTGAAGCTGCTTAAACTCACCCACTTCGCTATAGTGTTTTAAATGAAGAGCTCTGGCCCAAGCCACTTTTTCTTGGCCCTCTTCAGACTGCATCACAAATATCTTGTTTTTTATCATCTCTTGTTCAAGGCCCTCTAGTCTCTTGCTAAATGGTTGTGTGTTTTGAATCAAATGAGAAAAAACATCCTCTCCTTTTATCTTTTGGGGCAGCGCCCCTTCTGCTGCTGCGAGCAGCTTTTCTATTGAGACGGGCTTTTCAATAAAATCTTTTGCGCCAAGTTTGGTGGCCTCAATCGCTGTCTCAATCGTTGCGTGCCCCGATATCATGACGACAGAAAAATCTGTTTCTGGTTGATCTTTCCAATCCTTCAGCAAACTTATGCCATCCTCTCCTGGCATCCAAATATCGAGGAAAACAAGGTCGGGTTTTCTGCTCCTTGCCTGGTTTCTTGCATCCTCAGCAGACGAAGCGGTTGCGGTTGAGTACCCTTCGTCGCTTAGAATCTCTTGGATAATTTTTCGTATTTCGAGCTCATCATCAACGATGAGTATGTGCTGTTTTGTTTGTTTCACTAAATGCCTTCCTTCGATTTATTTTGTTTTGTTGGCAAAATGATTTTTATGCTTGCGCCCCGATTGCTGTTTTCTATACTTATTTCTCCTTTGTGTTCATCAATGATGCTTTTTACAATGGCTAATCCAAGGCCTTTTCCACCCTTTTTTGATGTTTGGTAAGGCTCAAAAGCATTGCCAATAATATCCTCGCCAAAACCTTGTCCGTTATCGCTCAATGTCACCTCACAGAAGGTTGCAGAATCGGCTTTCTTTGGTTCTGTTTCAATAGTAATTTTTGGATTTTTTGTGTCTTGACAAGCATCGATTGAATTTAGCAGCAGGTTGTTTAACACTTGTTGAATCTTGTTTGAATCCACCTCAATCAAATCTAAGCCGCCTCTGTTTAAGCCAAAAGAAATATTCTTATGTTGTATAGAAAAGAGCTGTATGGTTTCGTCAATCAGGTTGTTTATGTCTGTTTTTTTAAAGTTGAGTTTTTCGCGTTCTGCAAAATTACTAAAGGCGCTAACAAGGTCTCGGAGCACATCCACTTGGTTTATGATTGTTCTGGTTGATGAGTCAATAAACTCCTTTTCCTCGGCTGAGGCGCTAAACCTTTTTTGGATTCTCTCGGCCGACAGCTGAATAGGTGTCAGCGGGTTGTTGATCTCATGCGCCATCCGTTTGGCAACATCGCTCCAAGCAGCTTCCTTTTGGGCTGCCATAAAAGAGTTAACAAGAATGCTGATTTCATCTTCGCCGTCGCTGGTTGAGGAGAGCTTCTTTTCTGGGCTGCTTTTTTTGTCCGTCTGTTTCTCTAGAGCCTCAATTGGCTTCACCAGCCTGTCTGCAAACTCAAAGGAACCATAGATTGCCAACAAAAGAGCCAACAGCACGACGATGCCCAAAGTCAGCGCATAGCTATATTGTATTGGCGTTTTCATGAAGCTTAGCATTCCATATCTGGCATAGGTTTCCTCAACAGAATAGGCCATCATGCTTAGTTTCGGATCAACGCTGTAAAGGGCTTGCAAATAAATCGGTTTTTCGTTCAATGAGAAGTTGACTGCGGGGACCAAGACCCTAATTAGGTACTGATCGTCTGCGGTTGAATCTAAGCTGGTCCAGGATTGTTTAAGCGCAACCTGGTTTATTTCAAAGCTTGTTGGAATCCTGCTCGATGACCGATCGAGCTGTGACGAACTATTGGCTAAAAGTCGTAGGTCCGAGTCAATTAAAGAGAGTTGGAGTGCATTATTTTCTTTTCTCTGTTTTTCAAGTGTCTGGGCTATGTTCTCCATTCCTTTGAGTTGGATGGATATGTTTGATGTAGCAAACAAGCCGTCTTGGATTCTCTCGTCCAAAGCAGACCTTCCTAGCATTAAAGCATCGCTTAAGCCTTTCTCGACATCCGCATCTGACCAAACGCTGATGCCTTTATTCATGAAATTGATTGCAAAAAAGAATATAACAATCGCCGGAATAAGCGCTAAGCCTGAAAAAGCCAAGGCCAGCCTAAATCTCAATTTTGCGCCTAGTTTTTTTTGTTTGTAATCAAAAAATAGTTTTTTTACGCTCAACGCAACGATTGGCAACAAGACTAAGAATGAAGCCAGGTTAATGGCGAGCAACGAAACTTGGATTCTGTTAAGCTCGCTTGGGTCATCGTCTGAAAACAAAAGTGCGGCCAAGGATACAACACTTAAGAAAATGAGCGCGGAAACCAATCTCCTTATATTTAAAGCCTTTAATCCAAAAGCATCCATTCTATTGTCTCAAATTCTGTATCTAGGTTTTGTCTCCAAAAGGATAGGGTTTTAATCCATTGCGATATGCCTTCTGCGGTTATGCTTGCTTGCATTATTACGCTGTAGTTCCGTTCAATGTCTAAAATTGAGTCGTCAACCAAGGGTATGTTTTTGATTTCTGAAAGAAAGCTCTCTACTTCTTGGGTTGAGGAAAGGGCAAACTTTGTCCCGATGTTTAGGTTTGTTATCGAGTATCTGCCCGTGAATGCGTTTAGTCTGATTGAATAGGCTTGGCTCAGCGTTCCTATGTCGCGGTCTATCCTCCAGCTCCTTACATCAACAATTGAAAAATCCAATTGAAAGCTTAGTGTCACACCAGAGTCCAGCGCCTCAATTTGTTGTTGCTCGAGCCTAAAAGGGAGTTGGATATCACTGTAATAAACACCGTCTCTGACATAAGACTTTCCACCCCCTCCTTTTGCAAAGCCTTGCGTGCCTGAAAGAAGCAGAATTAAAACAATTGTGGCTGAATATTGCAGTTTTTTACTCATGAAAAGAGCCTGCCCTCTAGTTTGTTTCCTCTTGCAAAGTCTGTTGCGAGCATTTCTTTTTTTCCCTCTGGTTGAATCCCTTTGAGTGCGATCTTGCCCTCTTTGCATTTAACGATAACCCCCTCTTTGCAGACAGACACCACCCTTCCAGGCCTGTTACCCTCTCCATTCCCTAACAAGACTTCAGAGTCCCATATTCTGATATATTTTTCGCCCAAATAAGTGTGGGCCACTGGCCATGGGTAGTAAGCCTTAATTTTTTTGTCTATGGTTTCAGACGACTCGTTCCAGTCAACACGGGCGTGCTCTTTTTTTATAATCTTA